>SCQS01000026.1 GCA_004299705.1 Rhodanobacteraceae bacterium
GCAAACACCCGATCAGGTCTACTTCAACCAACCGCTGCCTCTACCCAAGGCAGCTTGAACCGAGCAGGCATCCACTTATCGAACCGGGTTCGACTGTTCAAACGAGCGGGGCCACTTCTCACGCAGCAGGGTCAGCCAGGCAAGCAGTTCGTCGCGATCATCCATGCGGACAGTTTAGGCGCCCCGGAAACGCGAACGGCGCGGACCAGGCCGCGCCGTCGTGTAAGAAAAACCCTATCCAGCCTACTGGGGCGCCTTGATCACGTCGCCCACCTTCACCGGCCGGATGCCGTCCATCACCAGGCCATAGCTGACGTGCTGGAAGGTGCGGAACACCATCAGGTGCCCCACGAATTCGCTGGGCAGTTTCACCTTGGGTCCGAATTCGCGGCGATCGGTGTTGCCCTTGACCAGATCGGTCACGGTGTCGCCCGGCTGGTAGATCGCGTAGGTGGTGCCGTTGTCGACGCCGTCGGCACTGCCGACGTTCAGCGCCACCACGTCCATCGGCCCCTGCACCGAGATGCCGTCGTAACCGTTGGACAGCGCCATGATGTAGGCGTCGGTCGGCGCGTTGTGCGGCGGGTGCGGGTAATAGGTGAAGTCGTACGGCGTGTCGTCGACCGGCATCAGGCGGTCGCCGGCGCGGATTTCCATGCTGGCGTTGGTCAGCAGCAGCGTGGCCGGATCGCCGTTCTTCAACAATTGCGCGGTGCCGATCACCCGCACCTCGGTGCCGATTTCCTTGCCGCGGCCCCAATGGCCGTCGTTGCGAAAATCTTCCTGCCACGGGCCGGGGGCGAGATCCACGTTGTCGCTGACCAGGTGCGCGACGTCGTCCATCCGGCCGCCGTCGTTGTACTGGCGATAGACGTGGGTCGGGCGCACGATCGCGAAGCGCTGGCCGACGCTGGCCGCGCCGAGCTGGCGCACGTACAGGTTCATGCCCTCGGTGGCGCGCGGTTCGTTCTCCTCGACCGCCACCACGTACGGCGTCTGTTTCAACTGCGCGGCGGTAATGACGCGGAAATCCTTGAGGAATGGTTCGATCGCCGACAACGGCACCGTCGGGATCGGATTGGCCTCGACCGTGGCGCGCTTGGCGATGTGCAGCCCGTTGACGTCCAGGTCCAGCACGTCGCCCGGGTAAATCCGGTGCGGGTCGTACACCTGCTGGTTGACGTCCCAGATCTCCGGCCACAGCCACGGCTTCTTGAGGAAGCGCGCGGAAATGCCCCACAGCGTGTCGCCTTTCTTCACCACATAGGTGTGCGGATGGTCGGCGCGCAACTGGGCACCGGCCGCGTACGCGGCGAACGTAATCAGCAAACCCGCGCTCAGCGCAAGCAGTTTCTTAAACATGACCGGCAATCCCCCGATCCCCCACAAGTTTGGCCGAGTGTACCCGAATGGGTGGCTGCGGCAAGCAAAAACTTCACAATTGGTGACGGGGTGTCCGAAACACGGCGCGGCCGACTGCCCTGCTACGCTATCCGGGGCGTGAAACCCGCTGGTCGCGCCCCTATTTCCTTGGCGAACCCAATCATCCACCCGCGCCCATGGCCAAGCTCGACATCCTCGAATTCCCCGACCCGCGCCTGCGCCTCACGGCCCAGGCAGTCGAGACTTTCGACTCCGATCTCAAGCAGCTGGCCGACGACATGCTGGAAACCATGTACGCGGCGCCGGGCATCGGCCTCGCCGCGACCCAGGTCAACGTCCAGAAGCGACTGCTGGTCCTTGATATCTCCGAAACCCACGACGCGCCGCTGGTGCTGGTCAACCCCGAACTGCTGGAAACCCGCGGCACCGAGGTCTGCCAGGAAGGCTGCCTGTCGTTCCCGGGCGTGTTCGCCGACGTCCAGCGCAAGGATTGGATCCGCGTGAAGGCACAGGACGTCACCGGCAAGACCTTCGAGATGGAAACCGACGGCCTGCTGGCCGTGTGCATCCAGCACGAGATGGATCACCTTGTCGGCAAGGTGTTCGTCGATTACCTGTCGCCGCTGAAACGCACGTTGCTGCTGCGCAAGCTGGAGAAGCAGCGGCGCAAGGCGGGCTGAGGTGTCGACGCCCGCGTCTCGATTGCGGCTGGTGTTCGCCGGCACGCCGGAGTTCGCGCTGCCGGGGCTGCGCGCCTGCCTTGCCGCCGACGCCGGCGTGGTCGCGGTCTACACCCAGCCCGACCGCCCGGCCGGGCGCGGGCGCAAACTCGCACCCAGCCCGGTCAAGCAGGCGGCGCAGACGGCCGGGATTCCGGTCGAACAGCCGGAATCGCTGAAGACACCCGACGCGCAACAGCGTTTGCGTAAACACGCGCCCGACCTGATCGTGGTGATCGCCTACGGCCTGATCCTGCCGCGCAAGGTGTTGGCGGTCCCGCGTCTGGGTTGCTGGAACGTGCACGCCTCGCTGTTGCCGCGCTGGCGCGGCGCCGCGCCGATCCAGCGCGCGATCCTGGCGGGCGATGCCGAAACCGGCGTGTGCCTGATGCAAATGCAGGCCGGACTCGATACCGGCCCGGTGCTGCTTTCGGAAGCCACGCCGATCCGCGCCGACGACACCGGCGGCACGCTGCACGACCGTCTGGCGGAACTCGGTTCGCACGTGCTGGCGGATGGGTTGCGCCGTGTCGTCGCGGGCGAAAATCTGCACCCAACACCGCAACCCGAAACCGGCGCGACCTACGCGCACAAGCTCGACAAGGCCGAAGCCAGGCTCGACTTCACGCAACCCGCACGCGAACTCGAACGCAAGGTACGCGCGTTCGATCCATGGCCGGTGGCCGAGGCAGAGCTGGCGGGTGAGCGGGTGCGGGTGTGGGGTGCTCTTGCTTTGCCGAGTCCCGAGTCTCGGGTCCCGAGTCCGGGCTCTGTCATCTCAGCAAACAAACTCGGCGTTGACCTCGCCTGCGGTGAAGGCGTGCTGCGCATCCTGAAGCTGCAACGTGCGGGCGGGCGCGTGATCGGTGCCGCCGATTACCTCAACGCCCGTCCGGAATTGAAGACCGCAACCGCGAGTTGCAAACCTTGAGAGGGAAAAGCAAAAACAATGCCGTCATTCCGGGGCCGCGCCGCGCGCGGCCCCGGAATGACGGCAACAAGAACAGATCTCACGCCGATTCGGGCGACGCTCGTGCCCTTGCCGCCGAAGTACTGGCGGCCGTCGTTCGCGGCACGTCCTTGCGCGAAGCCCTGCAACCCGCTCAAGAAAAACTGCGCGACCCGCGCGATCGCGCCTTTGCCACCGCACTCGCCAGCGAAGGTGCGCGCTGGTGGCTGCGTTACGACAAGGCGCTGGACACGCTGTTGCAACAACCCTTGCGCAAGCGCGAACCCGTGCTGCACGCGTTGCTGGTGCTGGGCCTGGTGCAACTCGAAATCCTGCAAATACCGCCGCACGCCGCGGTCGCGGCCACGGTTGAAGCCACCCGTGCGCTGGGCCGCGGCGGATTCGCCAGACTCGTGAACGCGGTACTGCGTCGCTGGCTGCGCGAGCGCGCTGCGCTGAACGCGCGACTGGATTCGCAACCGGAAACCCGCGCGGCGCATCCGCGCTGGTTGATCGACACGCTCACACGCGACTGGCCGAAACGTGCCGACGCGATCCTCGCCGCCGACAATGCGCCCGCGCCACCGATGCTGCGCGTGAACGCACGACGCGCGACGCGCGAAGCCGTGACCGATGAACTCGCGCATGCCGGTACCACCGCCACGCCACACCCGTTCCTGCGCGACGCATTGACGCTCGCCGCGCACACCGATATCGCGCGACTGCCGGGTTTTGTCGCTGGGCATTTCTCTGTCCAGGACGGCGCCGCGCAAATCGCCGCCGATTTGCTGGACTTGCGCGACGGCCTGCGCGTGCTGGATGCCTGCGCCGCGCCCGGCGGCAAGGCCTGTCACATGCTGGAACGCGCCGACGTGCGGGGGCTGGCGCTGGAACGCGACGCTGCGCGCGCGGCATCGATCGGGCAAAACCTGCGGCGGCTGGGCCTGTCGTGCAAGGTACGCACTGGCGATGCAGGCGATCCGACGAGCTGGTGGGACGGCCAAACATTCGATCGCATCCTGCTGGATGCGCCCTGTTCGGCCACCGGCGTGATCCGTCGGCATCCCGACATCAAGTTGCATCGGCGCGCGGGCGACATCGCGAAGCTCGCGCATGAACAATCACGCCTGCTCACCGCACTGTGGCCACTGCTCGCGCCGGGTGGGCGGCTGGTATACGCGACGTGCTCGGTGCTGCGCGAGGAAAACGAACGCGTGGTTGCCGCGTTCCTCGCCGCGCACGCGGACGCCAGTACGCAAGCGATCACGTTGCCTGCAGGCCGTGCCGCCGGCGCCGGCTGGCAGATCCTGCCGGGCGAAGGCGGGCTGGACGGCATGTATTACGCCGTGCTCGCCAAAGACTGACTGTCTCACCCCTTCCGCAGGAAGGGGTCGCCATGGCCTGCGACAAGCAGGCCATGGCGGGGGATGTGCCTTTGTCCTGCATGATGCCATCCCCCCGCATGCCTTCGGCATGCCCGCGCTACGCGCGCGTTCGCTTTGCTCCGCCCTTCGCATGCGAAGGGGGGTGATGTACACGCTCCACGCCTACAATCGCGGCTTCGACGCAAAACGCCCGATCACGATGCCGAACCGCGATCCCTATTCGCTGCTGCGCGACGAACGTGCGCAGCTTGCGCTGCTGTTCGTGTTCGCGCTGCTGTTGCTGGGCCTCGGCATCGGCCTGCGTGATCCGTGGCCGTCGGACGAACCGCGCTTCGCGCTGGTCGCACGCGAAATGCTGGCCAGCGGGCAATGGTTGTTCCCGCATCGCGGCGTGGAGCTGTATTCCGACAAGCCGCCGCTGTTCATGTGGCTGGAAGCCTGCGCCTGGGCCATCACCGGCGGCTGGCGCGGCTGGTTTCTGCTGCCGTCGCTGCTGGCGGGACTCGGCACGGTCGCGCTGGTGTACGACTTCGTGCGCCGGCAGTGGAGCCACCACGCGGGCCTGATTGCCGCCGCCGCAGTGCTGGTGAGTTTCGACTTCACCTTCCAGATGCGCGCGGCGCAGATCGACGGCGTGGAAGTGTTCTGGATCGCGCTGGCGATGTACGGCCTGCTGCGCCACCTGCTGCTGGGGCCGGCGTGGCGCTGGTATGCGGTCGGTTTTCTCGCGGCCGGGCTCGGCGTGATCACCAAGGGCGTGGGCGTGCTGGCGCTGCTGGTATTCCTGCCGTTCTGGTTCGCGCGCTGGCGCGGCTGGAACGGACTGCTGCCCGCGCAAAACCGCGACGCGCGCTGGTGGCTGGCACTACTGTTTCTCGTCCCGATCCTGGGTTGGGCGCTGCCGATGCTGTGGTTCGCGCTGCACGTGCATGCGGGCGACGCCGCCTACGCGCGCTACGCGCACGACATTCTTTTGGGGCAGACGGTTTCGCGTTACGCCGAGCCCACGCACCACATCCACCCGTGGTGGTCGTACCTGCAGGTGATCGTGTTCGAATGGCTGCCATTGTCACTGGCGATTTACTGGGCCATTCCCGGCTGGAATCGCGCCCTGCGCGCGCGCGACGCACGCACCCTGCTGCCGCTGGCATGGGTGGTGTTGGTGGTGATCTTCTTTTCCCTAAGCCGCGGCAAGCGCGACGTGTACATCCTGCCCGCGCTGCCAATCACCGCGATCGCGCTGGCGCCGTTGTTGCCGGACATCCTGCGCCGCGCGTCGTTCCGCTGGGCATTGTGGGCGCTGACGCTGCTGCTGGCGCTGGTGTTGCTGCTGGCCGGCATCGGCATGCATGCGGGCCACCTGCACAAGCTGCTGGCGCTGGCGACTTCGGCGCTGGACGGTTCGCCCCAACCGCTGATCGCGATGATCCTCGGCATCGGCGCCGCTGGCGTGGTGATCGCGCTGCTGGCGCGGCCGCGCCATGCGGCGTGGGGCTGGTGCGCATTCGCGCTGGTCACATGGGGCGCTTGG
The DNA here is from genome assembly GCA_004299705.1 of Rhodanobacteraceae bacterium. Taxonomy (GTDB): domain Bacteria; phylum Pseudomonadota; class Gammaproteobacteria; order Xanthomonadales; family Rhodanobacteraceae; genus 66-474. The sequence continues at coordinate 5,968 of SCQS01000026.1, forward strand.
GGCCTGGTCGCCTACCCGTTGCTCAACGGTTACTCCTCCTCGCGCGCAGTGATGGCGCGCGCCGCGAGCCTGGTGCCGCGCGACGACACGATCGCGCTGGTCGCCTGGAAGGAACAGAATCTCTTGATGCTGGACGCGTTGGGTCGCAAGACCATCAACTTCGGCTACAAGCTGGCCTGGCACGACCAGTTGCGGCAGGCGCTCGCGTGGCAGGCAGCCGATCCCGCGCACCGCTGGATCTTCGCCTACGGCCGCGTGCTGGCGCCGTGCGTGCGCAGGAGCGATGCGATCCACGTGGGCCACGCCAACCGCCGCGAGTGGTACCTGTTCACGCGCAGCGCGGTGGTACCGGGCTGCGTGCCACCCCGATCCGAAGATGCCGGACAATTTGGTGCCTATGAACCCGACGATGACTGACACGCCGCCGCTCGCGGTGCACCTGCTGGGCTTCGACAACGGCGTCGGGCTGACCCGCAACCTGCGCCTGCTCACCGGCACGCTGGAAGCGCGCGGCTACCGCGTGGACTTCACCAACACGCGTCGGCGCGGCGGAATCCCGGGCCTGATCCAGCGCAGCAAGGGCAAGCTGCACGCGGCGGAACTCGCGCGCCGTCGCCGCCGCGGCTTGCCATCGCCCTACGATTTCGTGTTGATGGAGGAACACGTCGCCCCGGCATTCCTGGACGACGCACCCCATCGCGTGCTGTTGCCGCATCCGGAATGGCTGCTGCCGCGCGACGTGGAGCTGCTGCCGCGAATCGACCTGGTGCTCGCCAAGACGCACGAGGCCGAACGCATCTTCACGGCACGCGGCTGCCGCGCCGTCTGCATCGGATTCACCAGCGAGGACCGGCTGGATCGCGGCGTGCCGCGCGAGCGCGCGTTCTTCCATCTCGCCGGTTCCAGCCGCACCAAGAACACCGAACCGCTGCTGGCCTTGTGGCGTCGGCATCCGGAATGGCCACGGCTCACCGTGATCCAGCATCCGGGTGAAGCGAAACCGGCGGCGCCCGTCGCCAACATCGACCACCGCATCGGCTACCTCGACGATGCCGAACTGAGGCGCCTGCAGAACGCGCACCGCTTCCACTTGTGCCCTTCCGAAACCGAAGGCTTCGGGCATTACATCGTGGAGGCCATGAGCGCGCGCGCGGTGGTGGTGACGCTGGACGCACCGCCGATGCACGAGATGATCACGCCGGAGCGCGGCATCCTCGTCCCCTGGTCGCAGACCGGCACGCAGCACCTCGCCACCACGTACCGCTTCGACGACGCGGCGATGGAAGCCGCGATCGCGCGCGCCATCGCGACGGACGACGACGCCTGCGAACGGTTGGGCGACGCCGCACGCGCCTGGTACGAGGCCGAACGCGCAGCCTTCCCGCAACGCCTCGACGCCGCCTTGCGTGCGCTCGCGGCGGAGGCCGGGGCATGACCCGCGTCAACCTGATCGCGCGCGACAACGGTTTCGGCCTTTCGCGCAACCTGAGCCTGCTGCACGACGCGCTGGCCGGCGCGGGCTTCGAGGTGACGATCAGCGGCATCCGGCGCGGCGCGCTGCGCAAGGCGCTGCACCCGTTGAAGTTGCGCGGCGGCACGCTGGCGCGGCGGCTGAGCGGCCGCGGCGCGCAACGCTGGGATGTCAATTTGATGCTGGAACGTGTGCGTCCCGAGTACCTCGCGACCGCGCGCCGCAACGTGCTGATGCCGCACCCGGAATGGTTCGACCCGCGCGACCGCGCGTGGCTGCCGCGCATCGACCGCGTGTTCGCGCTGACCCGGCACGCGGTTCCGATTTTCGAAGCGCTGGATCTTGCGGTCGATTACACCGGCTTCACCAGCGAGGATCGTCGCGACGCCGGCGTGGCGCGCGAACGCGCGTTCTTCCACCTGGCCGGCCGCAGTTCCAACAAGGGCACCGACACCTTGCTGGCCGCGTGGCAGCGACATCCCGAATGGCCGCGCCTCACCGTGCTGCAGAGCCCGCGCGTTGCGCGCGCCGTGGTGCGCACAGCCAACATCGACCATCGTGTCGATTACATTCCCGACGCCGAGTTGAAGCGCCTGCAGAACGCGCACCGCTTCCATCTGTGTCCGTCGGAAACCGAAGGCTTCGGACACTATCTCGTCGAAGCGATGGGCGTCGGCGCGGTCACGGTGACGCTGGACGCCCCACCCATGAACGAGATGGTCACGCCGGAACGCGGCGCGCTGATTCCGCATTCCCGCACCGGCACGCAAAGCCTCGCGACCACGTATTTCTACGACGAAGCCGCGCTGGAAGCCGTGATCGAACGCCTGCTGGCGACGCCCGACGCCGAACTCGAACGCCTGGGCGCCGCCGCGCGCGCCTGGTTCGAGGACAACGACCGCGCGTTCAAGGCGCGGATTGCCGAGGCGGTGCGGGCGTTGGCGGGATGAATCTCATGGGAGTGGCAGGGTCGACCCATTCCCGCCCCACATGATCGCCCACAATTGCGAATACTGGTGCATCAGCGAATCGTCCATCACCGCTATATGATCCTCAAGGCATCGATGGAGAATGGTGATGAGTACTTGTCGATTCTGTGGAAAGTGGGCAGGATTCTTCCGCGATCAACATGATGAGTGCGCTGCCAAGCACTCCTCAGCCAAACACTCAACCCGCGTAAAGCTGTTGACCAGCCTAGATGACGCGATTGAGAAAAACCTTGGACTCCCAGCATGGACCGGCCATATCCCACCGATCAACCTCATCGACGGCGAGAAGGTGGTTTGGATATTCAGGGATGTTGAATACCTCGCTGACAAACGGAAACGTTCCTACGTGGGGGGATACGGTGGGCCGAGCGTGCGCGTGTTCCGCGGTGTATGGATGCGTAGTGGTGCTTTTCGGGGCGAACCGATCACACACGTAGACCGTTTATCTCAAGGCAGCGGCTCCCTGATCCTTACATCTGCCAACATTTATTTCTATGGTGACACGACATCCCTGCGCGTCCCTTACAAAAAAATTGCGTCATTCCTATCATTCTCAAACGGAGTAGGTATTGTGCGGGATTCGCAGTCCGCGCTGCCGGTTATCTTTGTCACTGGCGATGACTTGGCGTTTCAAGTGCTGACTCGCATTGCAAAGATTGCCGGCAACCCGCAAACTCCGGCCCCGCGTGCTGCCACGTGGGATTCCGACGAGGTCAAGAGTGATCCTGACCGCTACGCGGCAGAGATCAATGATCCTGAACTCGATGACTCCCTATATGCAAATGCGGTGGCCGCACTGGCCGGAAAGCAGCAAGTAAGCCTAAGTGGACTAAGACGGGCGCTGCGGATCAGTTACACCCTGACATCCCAGCTGCTGGAGATGATGGAAACGGAGGGCGTTGTAGGGCCACCTGGCAAGGATGGTGTGCGCCAAATACTCCGCGCATGAAGCGCTACCCCCGATTCCTGCGGATTCCATGCATGAGCGAGGCGCCCTCGCATTCCGGCGTAGGCTTGACGGTTGCAACGAGCCTTTCAGGGAAACGTCGTTGGGAAATCGGCTGTCTCCTAGGACCCAACGGACTCGTCACAGTGCTTCCCGTGACTCTTTGTACGTCCACCGCAACGTCTCTTCCAGCAGAATTGATGGCGCAAATCCTGTCAACGCGTGCAGGCGCGCATTCGAGCCCACCAATCGCTTCACTTCGTTGTTGCGCACGAACGCTGGGTTGACGCGCACCTCGATCGCGTAGCCCGCGATCCGTGCCATCATCTCCAGCACTTCGCCCAGCGTGTGCGCCGCGCCGGAGCAGACGTTCACGGTTTCGCCGGCGGGCGCCTTTTCGACGATGGCCGCGTACGCACGCGCGACGTCGCGCACATCGGAAAAATCCCGTGCCACGTCGGTGTTGCCCAGTTCGATGACCTTCTCGCCGCGCTTGAAGTGCTGGACGATCTTCGGGATCAGGAAGTTCTCGCTCTGCCCGACGCCGGTGTAGTTGAACGGCCGCACCAGTGTGATCGGCAGACGCTCCATCCACAGCCGCGCCATGTATTCCATCGCGAGCTTGGACACCGCGTAATCGTTGGCCGGCGCGGGTTGGATGTCCTCGACGATCGGCTCGACCTCGGCATTGCCGTAGATGTTGGCGCTACTGGCCAGTACCACGCTGCGTGGCTCGTGCTCCGCTTCGGCGAGGGCGCTCAGCAGGTTGCGGGTGCCGACGATGTTGGTCCGGTAGATTTCGTCGACGTCGCCGTGCGCGACGAACGCGATGGCCGCAAGGTGCACCACCACGTCGGCACGCGCCTCGGCCACCACCCGTTGCACCGCGGCGCGATCCAGCAGGTTCGCGCGCAGCACGCCAGCCTCGGGCGGGTCGCCGTCGTGCGCCAAGCCGATGACTTCGTATCCCGCAGCCTCGAGTTCCGCCGCGACATAGCGCCCGGTGAACCCGTGGCAGCCGGTCAGCAGCGCGCGGGACCCCCTTGAGTCAAGGGGGCGATCCGGGCCATGCGCAGCATGGGTCGGATGGGGGTTGTGGGGGTTTTCCTCAGAACGAGACACCACGTTGCACTCGCTTCAGATCGGCTTCGACCATCATCCGGCACAGGTCTTCCAGCGAAGTGTTGGCTTGCCAGCCCAGTACCTCGCGCGCGTGGGCGGCGTCGCCGATCAGCAGCTCCACTTCGGCCGGGCGGTAGAACTTCGGGTTGACCTTCACCACCGTCTTGCCGGTGTCGGTGCGGAGGCCGGTTTCACCCTGCTCCTTGCCCCGCCACGCGATGTCGATGCCCGCGGCCTTGAACGCCTGGGTCGCGAAGTCGCGCACGGTTTCGGTTCTTCCCGTCGCCAGCACGAAGGTATCGGGCGCTTTGGCCTGCAGCATCCGCCACATGCCCTCGACGTATTCCCTGGCGAAGCCCCAGTCACGCTTGGCGTCGAGGTTGCCCAGTTCCAGTTGTTCCTGCTGCCCGAGCTTGATCCGCGCCGCCGCATCGGTGATTTTCCGGGTCACGAACTCGCGTCCGCGCAGCGGCGATTCGTGGTTGAACAGGATCCCGCTGGCCCCGAAGATGCCGAACGATTCGCGGTAGTTCACCGTGCTCCAGTGCGCGAACAGCTTGGCGACGCCGTACGGACTACGCGGCCAGAACATGGTGTGTTCGTTCTGCGGCACCGCCTGCACCTTGCCGAACATCTCGGAGGTCGAGGCCTGGTAGAAGCGGGTATCGGGCTTGACCGTGCGGATCGCGTCCAGCAGGTGCAACGCACCCAGGCCGGTAATCTCGGCGGTGGTGACGGGTTGCTCGAACGACACCCCGACGAAACTCTGCGCCGCGAGGTTGTAGACCTCGTCGGGTTGCACTTTCTCGATCAGGCGCAGGCTGCAGCCGGGATCGGTGAGGTCGTATTCGACCAGGTTCAGGTTGGGGTGGGTCGTGACGCCGAGTTCGTCCATTCTCCAGAAATTGACCGAACTGGTGCGCCGGTACGCGCCGTGCACCTTGTAACCTTTCTCCAGCAGCAACTGCACCAGGTAGGCGCCGTCCTGTCCCGATACCCCCGTGATCAATGCGGTTTTCATGATTGTCCCGATGAAGGCGCAGTGCCGGATCGATCGACGCCGTCGCCGTCCGAATGCGATGCATCATTATGCCGGTCAGCATCGATCGCCGCATGTTGCAGCAACCACAACCGCGCGAACTTCTCGCGCACGTAGTCGGCTTCCATGCAGGCAAACACGAAGCCGCGCCAGCCGTCCAGGAATCCGGCGCGCAGCACGTAACCGCGCAGGAAACGCCAGAACGGATTGAGCAGGAGGTTGGCAAGATGCGCGCGTCGCCCGCTGGCGTGCAGGTGCGCCGCCATCATCGTCGCATAGCGGCGGTAGCGCGCGAGCTGGTCGTCCAGGGAACGATACGCCACGTGTTCCAGGTCGCCCGCCAAGGTCACAACGCCGCCATCGACGACCGCGTGTTCGTGGATTTCTCGGCCCGCGCGCCAGCCGCCGCGGCGGCGATCGAACAGGCGCAGCACGCGGTCGGGATACGCATTGCCGTGGCGCAGGAACGCGCCAAAATATTCGGTCGCGCGTGCGAAACGGTAACCGGCCGCACCGGCGAAACCTTCGGCGCGCGCGGCCTCGATGGAAGCGCGCAGCGCCGGCGTCACGCGCTCATCAGCGTCCAGGCACAACACCCAGTCGTGGCGTGCCTGTGACACCGCGAAATCCTTCTGCGCGCGGAAGCCTTCGAAGGCGTGTTCGATCACCCGCGCGCCACGCGCCGCCGCGCGTTCGCGGGTGCCGTCGGCCGAACCCGAATCGACCACCACGACTTCGTCGCAGAACTCGAGCGACGCGAGGCAGGCATCGATGCGGTCGGCCTCGTTCAAGGTGATCACGCAGGCCGAAATGGGCGGACGTTCCGACATGGGTATGCCTGTGCACGCTATCTTGCAGAGTGTAACGTGCCCGCCCGAAAGGTCGGCGACAGGCAGGGCCACGACACTTGCCGATCGACCACGAAGCTGCCATGCCGCCCACCTTCGCCGCCCCGCTCGTGATCCGCTTCGGCGCCTTCGGCGACATGGTGCTGCTGACGCCGCTGCTGCGGCTGCTGCACCGCCGCTACGGGCAGGCGTGCCGGGTGCTGGGGTCGGGCGGTTGGCTGGATCCGCTGTACGCGGGACACCCCGACGTACGCGCCACGCTCAAGCTGTCCAGCCGCAAGCGTCCGTACTGGCTGGATGCGACGCAGCGGCACCTGGTCGCCCTGCTGCGCACGCAGCCACCCGGCCCCGTATACGTCTGCGACGATTATTCCATCGACAAGATCCGCTGGCTGCTGCGACGTGCCCGCGTGCCCGACGCGCATTGCGTGTTCGCCAACCCCGATTGCATGTTGCGCGCCGGCGAGCACTGGATCGACCGCTGGCACCGTTTCGGCGCGATGACGCCCGCGACGTTCGCGGACGCGCCGGCAGCCGACGCGTTGGACGCGCCCGACGCACCCTGCCTGGTCGTCAACCATGCCGACCGCACCGACCTGCAAGCGTGGCTGCGTGCACGCACGTTCGACGACGCGCCACTGGTGCTGGTGCAACCCGGCAACAAGCGCACGCTCAAGCGCGGACGCGCGGGACAACTCGGCGACGACAAGCAGTGGCCGCTGGAAAATTGGGCCAACCTGATCGATGCGCTGCTTGCCCGACGCCCCGACATCAAGGTCGTGCTGTGCGGTGCCCCGCCCGAGGCCGCACTGCTGCATGCAATCGCCGACGCCGTGCATTCCGATCGCGTGCTCGCCGCCGGCGATGAACTGCCGTTGCGGCGATTGCTGGCGCTGTGCGAACACGCGGGCGCGATGATCTCCATCGATACCGGGCCGGCCCAGGCCGCCGCCGCGCTGGGTTGCCCGTTGATCGTGCTGTATGGCGCGCAACCGCCGACGTTGTGGTTGCCGCGCAGTCCGACCGGTAGCGCGGTGATCGCGCTGGGTGGCCTGCCGGAACGCAATCGCGTGGATCAGATTGGCGTGGACGAGGTGATCGCGGCGTGGCAAAGGTTATCTTTGCGATCTTCCCTGATCGCTGCTTCGTTTGAATCAGGTGTTAAAGAAAACGACTCCAAGCCATCAACACCACCCCGGCCATCCGTGGCCTGACTTCTCACGAAAGCGCAGACATCGACTTCCTCGTATGCATCCGATCGTGATCCGCTTCGGCAGGTTGGGCGACATGCTGCTGGCACCATTGCTGGCGCGCCTGCACCGCGGCTACGGCGAGGCCTGCATGCTGCTCGGCACGGGGCCCTTCAGTGCGCCGCTGTACGCCGCGCACCCCGATGTCGCGCGCGTGTTGCAGGTCGACGCGCGGCACCGGCCGCTGGCGTTCAGTCCGCAGCGCTGGCGGATGCTGCAGGCGCTGCGTTCGCCGCGTGACGCCGCCGTGCATGTGTGCGAAACCGAACCACGCGCGCTGGCGAAAATCCGCCGCATGCTGGCGCTCGCGAAGGTCGATCCGGAGCATTGCATGTTCGTGACCGATGCACCGATCCTTCCGGGTGAGCACTGGGCCGAACGCCTGCTGCGTGGCTGCGGTCACGCGCCGCCAGCCTGTGCAGACGCGTGGCGATCGCCCACCCCGCCGAACGATTCCGCGCCCCGTCTGTATCCGCGTGACGAGGATCGCCGTGACCGCGACGACTGGCTGCGTGCGCAGGGCTGGCGCGGCGAACCGCTGTGGCTGGTGCAACCTTGCAACAAGCGCAGCATGCGCTGGAACGGTCCGCGCGCTGCCGACGACGACGACAAGGCCTGGCCCGTGCGGCACTGGGTCGCGGCATTGCAAGCGATGCACGCCGATCGCCCGGATGCGCGCATCGTGCTGTGCGGTACACCAAACGAAGCCGAATCGCTGCAAGCCATCGCGGCCGCTGCACGGATCGACAATCTCGACGCCGCCGCACGCGACCTGCCGCTGCGGCGCTTGATGGCGCTCGCCGAAATCGCGGACGGCATGCTGTCGGTCGATACCGGGCCCGCGCACGTGGCCGCCGCCATGGGTTGCCCGCTGGTGGTGTTGTTCGGCGCGCAGCCGCCTTCGCTGTGGTTGCCGCGCAGCCCCACCGGCAGTGCGGTGATCGCGCTGGGCGGACCGCCGCAACGTTCGCGTGTTGCGCAAATCTCGCCGGATGAAGTCATCGTGGCCTTGCGCGGGTTGCCGCCGCGCAGTTTATTTTGCGATCGTCCATGATCGCCGCCTCGATGCGGTAGCTCGGGATGGCAGGCGCTTTCGGACAACGAACACTACCTCGGCCATCCATGGCCTGACTTTTCACAACAGCTTCCCTCCATACCTCCCGCTACAATCTGGACACGCGCCGTGGCGCCTGCCAAACCTTCCGTGACCGACGCCTCCTACGCCCGTTTCGAACGCCTGCGCGCCCTCGTGTGGTGGCTGCCTTTGTATCTGGTGGTCGCGCTGATCGCGATCTTCCTGCAGCCGCCGATCCCGCTGCACTCCACCCGCGCGCTGGCGGTGGCATGGGACATGTGGGTGCACCACCAGTTCCTGGTGCCGCACATCAACGGCGCGGCCTATCCGGAAAAAGCGCCGCTGCTGTTCTGGCTGATCCACGCGGGCTGGGCGGTGTTCGGCGCCAACGACGTCTGGCCACGGGTGTTGATGGTGCTGATCGGCGCCGCGCAGCTGATCCTCGCGCAGTCGCTCGCGCGCCGCCTGTTCCCGGAACACGCCTGGGTCGCGCGCACCACGCCGTGGCTGTTGCTGGCGCTGTCGTTCGGCTTTCTGTACGGCCTGCAGATCATGTACGACGGGCTGCTGGGGGTGTGGGTGCTGGGCGCCATGCTGTGTCTCGCACCCGCGCCGCGCCGCGCCGCGCCGCGCTGGATCGGATTCGCGGTCTGCATCGGCCTCGGCTTCCTGACCAAGGGTCCGGTGATGCTGGTGCACACGGCGCCGGTGTGGCTGCTGGGGCCATGGTGGTGCGCGTTCGCGCGTGAACATCGCGCACGCTGGTACGGCTTCGGCCTGCTCGCGGTGATCGGCGGTTGCATCATGCTGGCCGCCTGGGTGATTCCGGCCATCCATCTCAGCGGCGGCGCCTACACCCACAACCTGCTCTACAAGCAGACCGGCGGACGCGTGGTGGATGCCTTCATCCATCGCCGGCCGTTCTGGTGGTACGTGCCGTGGGCGTTCGTGCTGCTGTTTCCGTTCGTGCTGTGGCCGCGGATGTGGGCCGGCATCGTGTCGTTGCGCCGTCCGCTGCAACCGGGTTTGCGCATGCTGCTGGCGTGGCTGGTGCCGGCCTTCGTGATCTTCAGCGCCTTCAGCGGCAAGCAGAGCTATTACCTCGTGCCGGAACTGCCCGCCGCCGCGGTCGTGATGGCGGCGGCGATCGCCTTGTTGCGTGCGCGTTCCGATGGCACGGCACGCAACCAGTGGCTGGGCGCTTGGCCGCTGGCGCTGGGATCGTTCGCACTGGCGGCCTTGCTGTTCGCGCTGCCGCTGCTCGCCAACGCCGGCAAGCTGCACAGCCACTGGCTGCGCGACTGCGCGCCGGTGAGTGCGCCGTTCGGCGTGCTGTACCTGTTGCTGGGCGCGTTCGTGTTGCTGCCGGGGCGCGGCGAGCTGCGCCGCATCGCCACGGCCGGCCTGATCGGCACCGCCGGCGCCTATGCGCTGTTCGCGCTGGCGTTCTACCCCGCCTTCGACATGCGGCCCGCCGCGCAACTGCTGGCGCACGCCGAAGCGCAGGGCCACGCCGTGGGCAACCTCGGCCTCTACAGCGGCCAATTCGAGTTCGAAGGCCGCATGACCCGCCCCGTCACGCGCTTGTTCGAAGGCCAATCGCTGCAGGACTTCGCGACCCGGCACCCCCACGCGCTGGTAATCGCCTACCCCGAACACCTCGACGCCGCCGACCTGCGCTATGCGCGCCTGGTGCAGCCGTACCGCGGCGTGTGGAT
>SCQS01000027.1 GCA_004299705.1 Rhodanobacteraceae bacterium
CCTCATCAGTTGGCAGTGGTTGCCCAGTGAACGCATGCAGAAACGCCTCGCACAAAAGATCGCTGTTCGTGGCGTGCCGCAGGTTGGACACTTGACGACGTGTACGCTCGTCGGAAAGCAACCGTAGTACATGCAGCGGAATCGATACGGTGATCTTCCGAACCCTCTCGGATTTCAGACCGTGCGCGATGTACGGCTTTATGTACTTGGCAGTCGGCATGTTTCCGTCTTGCGACATGTCGTCGGGCGGAAAGCTAGCCCCAAGCAATCATGCTGTCAATCGATTTTTTGCGGCGAATGAAGCCCTTGCGAACGTCTCGCACCCACCCGTCAGCACCCTAATCAGCCCGGTTCCGCCTGCGCGCCGCGTACTTTGCAGGACGTATAGACGTCCAATCAAAAACCGCTAAGACATCCCGTGAATGCGCCAGAAACCGCGCGGGCATTGACTTGCACGCACATGCCGTGCCTGTATCCATGCGCGACGCCACGAATCATGGCGCGCGCATTCCGGCGCTTCGACACACGTCACCAGGATGCGCGAAGAGGCTGAATGTTCGACAAACCGGCGCGCAAAAAATTTTTGCGCGAAGGCCCGAAATCCGCTCGCGTGAACCTCAGTGCTCGTCGTTCTCGATCAGTTCCGCGTAATCGTCGGGAACGAGCAACGCATCCATCTCATCCGGATTGTCGAGCTTGACGACGAACAACCAGCCATCGCCGAACGCGTCCTCGTTGATGGTTTCCGGTTTGTCCGCGAGCGCTTCGTTGACCGCGACGATCTTGCCACTGACGGGCGCATAGACGTCCGATGCGGCCTTCACCGATTCGACCACCGCGCAGCCGGAACCGGCTTCGATCTTGTCGCCGACCTTGGGCAGTTCGACGTACACCAGGTCGCCCAGCAAACCCTGGGCATGGTCGGAAATGCCGACGCGCGCCTGGCCCGCGTCCTCGAGCCGCACCCACTCGTGCGATTTCTGGAACTTCAGGTCACCGGGGATATCGCTCATGACTCGTGTCCTTGGTTGGTCGGGAAACCCGTGATTCTAGCCACACCGTTTCATCAAATGTAGGAGCGCGTCTGCGCGCGACCGCGCCACCGCGTTGCCATCCACGTCGCCGGCGGGCCGGCTCCTGCCCATTGCGTAGGGCGGGTGATAACCCGCCGCGGCGATGACGACGGCGGGATGCGCTGCGCTTCTCCCGCCCTACACGCCCTCGCAGGCTTTGCCGTCCCGCACGAACGGATACTTCACCATGCGCAGCGGCAATTCGCGACCGCGGATGTCGACCTTGAGACCGTCGTGCACGCCCGCCGGCACCCGTGCGAAACCGATCGCCTTGCCCAGCGTGGGCGAGAAGATGCCGGACAGGATCTCGCCGTCGCCCTTGCCCGTTACCACACGCTGGCCATGCCGCAGCACGCCCTTGTCGTCCAGCACCACGCCTATCAATTCGCGCGGCACGCCGTCCTGCTTCTGTTTCTCCAGCGCCGCACGGCCGATGAAGTCGCGGCCAGGGAACTGGCCGTCGCTTTCCAGCGACACCGTCCACGCGAGTCCGGCTTCCCAGGGCGTCACGTCTTCGGTCATGTCCTGGCCGTACAGGTTCATGCCGGCTTCCAGCCGCAGCGTGTCGCGCGCGCCCAAGCCCGCAGGATGCACACCGGCCGCGGCCAGGGCATTCCACAATGCAACCGCGTGCGCTTCCGGAACGATGATCTCGAAGCCGTCCTCGCCGGTGTAGCCGGTACGCGCGACGAACAGCGGCATGCCATCCGGGCCATGCGCCTCGGCGGCGACGAACTTGCCGAGTTTCTCCACGCGTTCGCGGTCACCGGCGTCCAGCAGCGCCAGCACCTTCGCGCGCGCATGCGGCCCCTGCACCGCGATCATCGCAAGCTCGGGACGCTCCGTGACCTTCACGCCGAACGCTGAGGCCTGTTTCTCGATCCACGCCAGATCCTTGTCGCGGGTCGCGGCGTTCACCACCACCCGGAACCAGTCCTCGGCCAGGAAATAGGTGATCAGGTCGTCGATCACGCCGCCGCGTTCGTTCAACATGCAGCCGTACAGCGCCTTGCCCGGTTTCTTCAGCTTGTCGATGTCGTTGGCCAGCAGATGCCGCAGGAATTCGCGGCAGCGCGCGCCACGCAAATCCACCACGGTCATGTGCGAGACGTCGAACATGCCGGCGTCGCGGCGCACCGCATGGTGCTCCTCGATCTGCGAACCGTAGTTGAGCGGCATGTCCCAGCCGCCGAAATCCACCATCTTCGCGCCGGCGGCGCGGTGGGTGGCGTTGAGGATGGTCTGCCTGGTCATCGCGATGTTCCATTGTGGAAGCGGAACATTATCGCCGCACCGGGCGTCCGTCGCGAGGCCGGCGCATCTTTGACACGGATTGACGCGGATGGGCGCGGATACGGCCAAGAAAATTTCCCTTCGCGTCGATCCTCATCCATCTGCATCCGAAAGCTTCATCCGCCTTGACCCGCGTTGATCCGTGTCTGAAGCTTTTCGTTGCCCCCAACCACCCTGCGACAAGACGATCGCACAGTCAACCCATGCTAAATTGCGCGCATGAATTCGTCCGCGACGACGCCCGGCATCGTGGAATGGCAGCAACCGGCCGGCGGCGAAGGCGTGTTGCGCTTCACCGGCGACTGGACCCTGCCGCATTTCTCCGAGCTCGAGGCCCAGCTCGACGCGATCAAACCGTGCCTGCCGGAAACCCCCGACGTCGATTTCAACGACATCGGCCGGATCGACACCGCGGGCGCCGGGTTGATCGCGGTGGCGCTGGGCCCGAAGTGCCTGCAATGGCTGGCGGAACACGATCGTGACGTGCCGCACGAGTTGCGCGGCCTGCTCGACACCGTGAGCGAAGCCGTCGCGGAAATCTACGCGCACCGGCCGCCGCCACGGCAAACCTGGGGTTTCGTGGACCTGCTGGCCGACGTCGGCGGCAACGTTGTCCACCTCGGGCACCTCGGCGCCAAGCTGCTGGCCTTCGTCGGCATGACCCTGGAAACGCTGGCGCGCTGCATGTGGCGGCCGAAACGCTGGCGCACCACCTCACTGGTCGCGCACATGGAGCAGACCGGCCTGCACGCGGTGCCGATCGTCGCGTTGCTGTCGTTCCTGATCGGCGCGGTGATCGCGTTCCTCGGCGCCACCGCGCTCAAGCGTTACGGCGCCACCGTGTTCACGGTGGATCTAGTGAGTTACGCGTTCCTGCGTGAGCTCGGCGTGCTGCTGACCGCGATCATCCTGGCCGGCCGCACCGCCAGTGCGTTCACCGCGCAGATCGGCTCGATGAAGGTCGGTCAGGAAGTCGACGCGATGCGCACCATGGGCCTCGACCCGATGGAACTGCTGGTGCTGCCGCGGGTGCTGGCGCTGGTGATCGTGACTCCGCTCTTGAGCTTCCTCGCGGTACTCGCGGGCTGCGTCGGCGGCGCGCTGGTGTGCTGGTTCGCGCTGGACATCACGCCCTCGATGTTCATCTCGGTGTTCCAGACCGACACGCCGTTGCGCTACCTGTGGCTGGGTCTCGCCAAGGCGCCGATCTTCGCGTTCCTGATCGCGGTGATCGGCTGCATCGAGGGCTTCAAGGTGCAGGGCAGCGCACAATCGGTGGGCGAGCGCACCACTTCGAGCGTGGTGCAATCGATCTTCCTGGTGATCGTGGTGGACGCACTGGCCGCGCTGTTCTTCATGGAGATGGGCTGGTGAATGCCGCCGCGCCACGCGAGGTCCTGGTCGAGGTGCGCGGACTGCGCAGCCAGTTCGGTGCGCAGGTGGTGCACGAGAACCTCGACCTCGACGTCTACCGCGGCGAAATCCTGGGCGTGGTCGGCGGCTCGGGCACCGGCAAGTCGGTGCTGCTGCGCACCATCCTCGGCCTGCGCCGGCCCGACGCCGGCAGCGTGCGCCTGTTCGGCGAAAACCTGCACGAGCTTTCCGAAGCGCGGCGGGTCGCGATCGAACGCCGCTGCGGCGTGCTGTTCCAGAACGGCGCGCTGTTCTCCTCGCTCACGGTCAGCGAAAACGTGCGCGTGCCGCTGCTGGAACACACGCAACTCGCGCTGCGCGACGCGCTGCGGGTGGCCGCGCTCAAGATCGCGCTGGCCGGACTTTCCCCCGAGGTGCGGCACAAGTTTCCCGCGGAACTGTCGGGCGGCATGGTCAAGCGCGCCGGGCTGGCGCGCGCGCTGGCGCTGGACCCCGACATCGTGTTCCTGGACGAACCAACTTCCGGACTCGACCCGATCGCGGCATCGGCATTCGACCAATTGATCCGCACCCTGCGCGACGCACTCGGGCTGACCGTGTTCATGATCACCCACGACCTCGATTCGCTGCACGCGATCTGCGACCGCGTCGCGGTGCTGGCGCACCAGCGCGTGATCGTGGCCGACGCGCTGGACAAGGTGGAACGCTTCGACGACCCTTGGATTCGCGAGTATTTCCAGGGGCCGCGCGGACGGGCGGCGCAGTCCGTCCAGGCAATCGCATGAGGTAGCAACATGGAAACCAAGGCCCACCATGTATTGATCGGCGCCTTCACCCTCGCGGTGGTGGCGCTGGTGCTGCTGTTCGCGCTGTGGCTGGGCAAGACCAGCCTGAGCAAGCAGCACCACTATTACGACATCGTGTTCACCGAAGCCGTGACCGGCCTGTCCAAGGGCAGCCCGGTGCAATACAACGGCATCCAGATCGGCGAAGTCAGCCAGTTGAAGCTCGACCCCAAGGACCCGCGCAAGGTGCTGGCGCGCATCCAGGTGGGCGCCGATACCCCGATCAAGGTGGACACACGCGCGAAATTGGGCCTGCTCGGCCTGACCGGCGTCGCCTTCGTGCAATTGACCGGTGGTGCGCCGACCAGCCAGCCGCTGATGCCGACGCCGGCCGACCCCGTGCCGGTGATCAAGTCGGAAAGTTCGGCGCTGAGCAAATTGTTGTCGTCCGGCAGCGACGTGGTGACTTCGCTGAACGGCATCCTCGACCGCCTGGGCAAACTGGTGTCGGAACAGAACGTCGAGCGCATCAACCACACGCTTGCGAACATCGACCAGACCACCAGCGCGCTCGCGGCCGAACGCGGCGACCTGCGCGACCTGATCCAGCAGACCGCGGCCGCGGCCAGGCAACTCAACCAGACCCTGGCGGGCACCAACCAGTTGGTCAATGGCCCCGCGCGCACGACCCTGGATCGCGCCGCCGCCGCGATGACCTCGTTGCAGAAGACCACGCAGACCCTCAACACGTTGCTGACCGAAAACCAGGGTTCGTTGCAATCCGGCTTGCGCGGCGTGGACCAGATCGGCCCGGCGCTGCGCGAATTGCGCTCCACCCTGCGCGACATCCACCAGCTCACCAACAAGCTGCAGGCCAACCCCGCCGGTTACCTGTTCGGTCGCGAACAGCCGACGGAATTCACGCCCAAGCATTGAAAAGGACGCGACCATGACCGTGTTCAAACCCTTCCATGTCGTGCGCACCTTGCTCGCGATATGCGCCACCGCCGCACTGCTGTCCGCCTGTTCGGTGTTGCCCAAGCGCGAACCCGTGCAGGTCTGGCAGCCGGAAGAAACCGCGACGGTGACCGCGCCCGCGCAACCCGCGGACTTCAGCCTGCGCGTGGACACCCCCAACACCAGCGGCCCGCTCGACGGCACCGGTATCGTGGTGATGCCTGTCGCCGGCCAGATCAGTACCTACAAAGGCGCGCGCTGGAGCGAGTCACCCGCGCTGCTGGTACGCCACCGGCTGGTGGATGCGTTCATGGCCGCGAAACTTCCTGCCGTGACCACCGACGACGATCATTTCTATTCCAACTACACCTTGTCCGGCGACCTGCGCGCATTCCAGTCCGAATACCGCAACGGCTCGCCGGTGGTGGTGGTGCGTTTCGATGCGCAACTACGACGCGGCGGCGCGCGCAACCCGCTCGCGACCCGCAGTTTCGTGGTCACCCGGAATCCATCCGGCGTCGACGTGCCGCAGATCGTCGCGGCGTTCGGCGCGGCCGACGACCAGCTCGCGCAACAAGTGGTCGCGTGGACGCTCGAGATCGCGAACCGCGACCAGGCGGCGCATCCGGCGGATGCTGGCGGCGCGGTATCGCGAAATCCCAAGTCGCGCTGATGCGCCGGCATCTCGGCGTCCCTGTCTTTTTCCGTGCGCGTCCCGCGCGCACGGGTAACTTTCTCTTGCGTGGCCAAGAGAAAGTCACCAAAGAGAAGGCCACCCCGCGAACCCGCCCTTCGCCCATCCATGGGCTGCGGGTTCGCTCGCGGCCGCCGGGGTTCGCCGACGGCACGTCCCTGTGCCGGCGGCGAACTGGCCCGCATCCTGCGGGCCATCCTCCGGACTTTTCCGTCGTCCACTCGCCGTGTTCGAGGGGCCCCGTTCGGCGCGCTTCCTGCGCGCGTGATGCACGAAGCAGTTTGCCCGATCTCGCTTCGAGCGAGGCCAGGATGGCCGGCATCGAAGCAAAGCTTTTTCCGGGGCCCCTGTGCTGCGGTGCGGGCCGGACGAGAAGGCCCGCAGGGTGGGCGCAATGGATTGCGCCCACTTGCCGCCGCGCCACGGAGGGCGCGTCGGCAAGCCCGGCCGGACCGCACGCTTTTTTCGTCCATGGATGGACGAAAAACGCAGCACCGGGGTGGCCTTTCTCTTGGTGACTTCTCTTTGGCCAGGCAAAGAGAAGTCACCCGCGCGCCCGGGAGGCGCGCGGAAAAAGACACGGACGTCGTGCAACATCACGCTCGAATACCAACCGGCGCCGGAACTACGGCACCAAACGATCTCTGCGTGATCGCTCACGCCCCCACGGGATACGCCGGCGCCGCGTCCAGCGCCGACGCGCACACTTCCGCGAGTTCCAAAAGGCGCAGGTCGGAACCCGGCGCGCCGACGAACTGCATCCCGATCGGCATACCGTCGGGCAAGGTTCCCATCGGGATGCTGACCGCGGGGCACGCGGACAGACTGGCGAACGCGGTGAGGTCGGCCTGCGAGGCCGGCGCGGGTGCATCGATCGGGAACGCGCCCTGCGGCGTGGTCGGCAGCACCAGCACGTCCACCCGGGAGAACACGCGGCGGGCTTTCAGTACCGCGAAGTCGAGGATGCGATCGGCCTGCGCGTAGTCGGCGGCCGACTTGCGCGCGGCGTAGTCGAGCATCGCGCGGAAATTTCCGGAAACCGGATGCGTCGTGTCGGCCAGATCGTCCGCGAAGGTGTTGCGCATCTCGGCTTCCATCAGCAGCAGGCCCGCGCGGCGCATCTTCTGGAACGACCAATCGGAAAAATCGAGTTGCTGGCGTTCGCCGAGTTCGCGTTCTAGTTTGGCCAGCGCCGCGTCGAACACCGCGATCACCGGCGCTTCCACGCCAACCGCGGCGAGATCGGGCAACACGCCGCAACGCAAATGGTTGGGGTTCCAGTCCGGCGGCTGCAGCGCGACGCGGCGGCGACGCGAACGCGGATCGTCGGCGTCGTAGCCTGCCAGCACCTGCAGCATCACCACCAGGTCACCCACGCTCTTGCCGAGGACGCCGACCGCATCCAGCCGCCGCGCCGCCGGCACCAGCCCGCGCGCCGAGATTTCGCCATGGGTGGGCTTCAACGCGAACACGCCGCAATAGCTTGCCGGGATGCGCACCGAACCCAGCGTGTCCGAACCGATCGCGACCGGCGCCATGCCGGCCGCGACCGCCGCGGCGGAACCGCCGGACGAGCCGCCCGCCACGAAGCCGGCATTGAACGGATTGCGGGTGGCGCCGAAATGCGGGTTGCGGGTGGCTGCCCCCAGCGCGCCTTCGTCCAGGTTGGTCTTGCCCAGCAGCACCGCGCCGGCCGCGCGCAGGCGCGCGATGGCGTGCGCATCGTTGCGGGCGACACGGTTTTCGCGTGACGGCAAACCCGCGCGGGTCGGGTAGCCGGCCACGTCGAAGTTGTCCTTGATCGCGACGGGAATCCCGTCCAGCCGCCCGATCGGGCCTTCGCGGCGGCGACGCTGTGCGCTCACGGCCTGGTCGCGCACGATGTCGGGTCGCACATCCACGAACGCATGCAACGCGGGATCGAGCCGCTCGATCGCATCCAGGCAGGCATCGGCCAGCGCCTCGGGGGTGGTGCGCCCCGCCGCCAGCCAATGCAGGCATTGCCACACGCCGCCGCGCCGCAGCGCTTCCGGTCCCAGCACTTCTCCGTCGTCGATTGCGCTCATGCATTCTCCCGTGTCGCGTGATTATGGGGGAAGTGGGGAGCCACTGGTCAATTGCGCCCAATCGACGCTTGACGGGATGATCCGTCCCAAGTGGTTCGTGGAGCAAAAGCGAAAGCTCTCGACACGGATTTGCGCGGATAAACACGGATCGCTCAAAAAAAACCGCGGCCATCCGCGTTCATCCGCGTCGAATGTTTTTTCGATTCGCTGCGTGTAACACCATGCGAACGGTATGCGGTTTCAGCGTTACGACGGACCCACCGGTTTGCCGGCCACCAGCGAACGCAAGACAATGACGCCTGAGCGATGACGGGAGCCGCCATGAGCGAACGCGAAACGATGGAATACGACGTGGTCGTGGTCGGCGCCGGCCCCGCCGGACTCGCCTTCGCGATCCGCCTGAAGCAACTCAAGCCCGACACCCGGGTGTGCGTGATCGAGAAGGCTTCGACCGTCGGCGCGCAGATCCTGTCCGGCGCCGTGATCGAACCCGCGCCGCTGGACACGTTGCTGCCGAAGTGGCGCGACAATCCGCCACCGATCTGCGTGCCGGCCACGCACGACGAATTCCTGCTGCTGCGCGATGCCAAGCGCGCAACCAGACTGCCCACGCCGCCGCAGATGCACAACGCCGGCAACTTCATCGTGTCACTCGGCGCCATGTGCGCGTGGCTGGCGCCGCAAGCCGAAGCGCTGGGTGTGGATGTGTTCCCCGGTTTCGCCGCCGCCGAAGCCGTGTTCGACGATGCGGGCGCCGTCGCGGGCGTGCGTATCGGCGACATGGGCGTCGCCAAGGACGGTTCGCACAAACCCGGTTACACCCAGGGCATCGACATCCTCGCCAAGCTCACGGTGCTGGCCGAAGGCTGCCGCGGCAGCGTCAGCAAGACGCTGATCGCGAAGTATGGACTCGACAAACACTGCGATCCGCAGACCTACGGGATCGGCCTGAAGGAACTCTGGCAACTGCCGCCCGGCCGGGTGCAGCCGGGCCATGTCACCCACACCATCGGCTGGCCGCTGGATTCGAGAACCTACGGCGGCAGTTTCATTTACCAGCTCGACAAGGATCGCATCGCGATCGGCTTCGTTGCAGGTTTGGATTATTCCGATCCGTTGTTCCGGCCATGGGAAGCATTCCAGCAATTGAAGAACCACGCGCGGATCGCGCCGCTGCTGGAAGGCGGCAACATCGTCTCGGCCGGCGCGCGCGCGCTGATCGAAGGCGGCCTGCAATCGCTGCCGAAAGTCGAGATGCCGGGCGCACTGCTGATCGGCGACGCGGCGGGACTGATGAATGTGCCCAAGATCAAGGGCACCCACCAGGCGCTGCGTTCCGGCATGCTGGCGGCTGAACACTTCGCGGAGAAACAATCCGGCGAAGGTTTCGACGCGCGCCTGCGCGCATCAAGTATCACGAAAGAGTTGAAGAAGGTGCGCAACATCCGCCCCGGCTTCCATGGCGGCCTGTGGCGCGGCTTGTTCAATGCCGCGTGGGAAACCGCGACCGCCGGCCTGTCGCCCTGGACACTGAAGAACCACGCCGACTGGTCGGCACTGGAAAAACTCGATCCACCCGCGACCAAGGACAATCGTGCCGGCCCGAATGCCACATCGCCACGCGAACCCGGCTGGATCGAACGCACGCTGCCGCCACGCGACCGCCTTGCGGGCGTGTACTTCGCCGCGACCGAACACGACGAGGACCAGCCCGTGCACCTGCACGTCGCCGACACCTCGATCTGCGTCGAACGCTGCACCATCGAATACGGCAACCCCTGCACCCGCTTCTGCCCCGCCAACGTGTACGAAATGGTGGAAGACACCGGCGCCGACGGCGGCAAGTCGCTGCGCCTGCAGATCAACGCGGCCAACTGCGTGCACTGCAAGACCTGCGACATCAAGGATCCGTACGAGATCATCACCTGGGTGACGCCGGAAGGCGGCTCGGGGCCGAACTACCAGAATCTTTGAAGCGGGGATTGGGGGCATGAAGCGCCTGGCGCTCGATGAGACTCCCTCTCCCCAATGCAACTTCACCGCATGGGGGAGAGGGCTGGGATGAGGGGGCAATGCCCCGCGCCGCGCAATCATTCCATCGTGCAATCGCGCGCAGGCGCGCTCCTACAATGACTCGCCATTTTTGCCAATCAGTGCAGCACCATGCCCCGCATTGCCCTCGTCACCGCGCGCGCCGCGCGCGGCACCGATCCCGACATGTTGCCGTTGTTGGCCGCGCTGCGCGCGGCCTGCGCCGACACGCACGAAGTGGATTGGGACGACGCTGCGGTCGATTGGACACGCTTCGACCTGGTGTTGCCGCGCTCGACCTGGGATTACTGCGAACGGCTGCCGGCATTCCTGACCTGGGCCGAGCGCGTTGCCGGGCAAACACGGCTGCTCAATCCGCTAGCCGTGATCCGCTGGAACACCGACAAGCATTACCTGGCGGACCTCGCACGCGCCGGCGTGGCGGTGGTGCCGAGTACGTTCGTCGAGCCGGGCGAGGATGTCGCGCAGCGCGTCGAAACATTGCTCGCCGCGCATCCGTCGGCGGATGATCTGGTGGTGAAACCCGCCGTCGGTGCGGGTTCGCGCGATGCGCAGCGGCACGCGCGCGGCAACTTCGACGCCATCGTCGCGCATGCAGGCCGCCTGCTCGACGCCGGGCGCAGCGTGCTGCTGCAGCCCTACCTCGATCACGTGGACGCACACGGCGAAACCGCGCTGCTGTTTTTCGACGGCGTGTTCTCGCACGCCGTCCGCAAGGGCCCGCTGTTGCAGCGCGGCGCGGATGCGACGACCGATTTGTACGCCCGGGAAACCATCGAGCCGCGCGTGCCGTCGGCGAGTGAACTGCATGTCGCGGAACGCGCGCTCGCGGCCGTCCCCTTCGCCGGGCCGTTGCTGTACGCACGCGTGGACCTGATCCACGACGGCGACAGCTCGCCGCGCCTGCTGGAACTGGAACTGGTCGAGCCTTCGGTGTTCGTGACCCACGCAGATGGTGCCGGCGAGCGATTTGCACGAATGATCGTGCAACGCACACAGTCGATTTGACATCCCCCCGATGCGCCAAAGGCGCATCGACCCCCTTCCTGCGGAAAGGGGTGATTGGCTTCCCCCTTCCGCAGGAAGGGAAATCGAGGGGGGGATGGCTTTTCGCCAGCGTCTGTGACACGGCATCATGGACGACGCCATGCCATCCGTGAAACCGCCCCTGCCCCGCAACGTGCGCCTGCTGATCGGGATGCGCGCGGTGCGCAGCATCGGCCAAGGCGCGATGGTGGCAGCGTTCGCGCTGTACCTGCACGCACTCGGCTGGAGCGGCACGGCGATCGGCGCGGTGCTGATGGGCGCGCTGCTGATCGGCACCGTGTTGACGATGATCGTCGGCCCCTTGAGCGACCACGGCGGTCGCCGCGTGTTCCTGCTGGGCTACGACCTCGCGCAAGCGCTCGCCGCGATCGTCGCGATCCTGACCACCACGCCGTGGCTGCTGGTCGCGGCCGCGGTGGTCGGCGCGTTCGGGCGCGGCGCCAACGGTTCCGCGGGCGCGTTCTCGCCGGTGGAGCAGGCCTGGCTTGCAATCGAATTGCCGATGGCGCGACGCGGCAGCGTGTTCAGCCTGAACAGCGCGGTTGGCTTCGCGGGCATGGGTATCGGCGCGCTGCTGGCGAGCGTGCCGGCGTGGTGGTTGGGTCATGCGATGAGCGCGGCCGATTACCGCCTGCTGTTCGTACTGCCGCTGGCGGGATCGCTGGCGAGCGCGACCCTGTTGTGGTTGGCGCGTGAGCCGAAGGTGGCGGCACTGCACGACAGCCGGGACACCGCCGCCGATCGCGTCCGCCACGAGGAAAACCGCCTGCTGGCGAAACTGGTGCTGGCCAATTCACTGAACGGGCTGGGCATCGGATTGATCGGCCCGCTGATCGCCTATTGGTTCGCGATCAAGTTCCAGCGCGGCTTGCTGGACATCGGCCCCGGCATCGCGCTGGGCCTGATCGCGGGTGCGGTCGGCTCGTTCATCGCCGGATGGCTCGCGCGCCGCCGCGGCATCATGTCGACGGTGCTGTGGATGCGCGGCGTCGGCGTTGCGCTGCTGATCGCGATGCCGCTGGTGCCGTGGTTCTGGCCGGCGATGGGCCTGTACATTGCGCGCGGCATCACCAACCGCGGCACCGGCGGCGTGCGCCAGGCGCTGGCGGCGGGCCTGACCCGCGTGCAACGGCGCGGCCTGGCTTCGAGTTTGCAGAATGTGTCGATCCAGTTGCCGCGCGCGGTCGGCCCGCTGATCGGCGGCGCACTGTTCGCAAGCGGACACCTCACGCTGCCGTTCCTGCTGGGCGCCGCGCTGCAGCTCGGCTACCTGATCCTGTACGCGCGCTTCTTCAGCCACACCGAGGCCGCGCAAGTACGCGAACCGTGACCTTCACCCCCTTCCACAGGAAGGGGGTCGATGCGCAGCATCGGGGGGATGTCCTCACAGGTGATGCCGACACAACACCCAAAAGCCATCCCCCTCTCGCGCTGCGCGCGCGTTCGCTCACCCGCGTTAGCTTCGGCGGGGGTCCTCCGGGCCGGTTAACGCTATTCACGGTCGATCCGGCCGTAGTCGCTCCGCCCTTCGTTCCGAAGGGGGAGGCGAAGTGCGGAGGTCGGTTACAATGCCCAATTGTTTTCCAGCCCGTGGCGCGCGGGCCCTCCGCAAGGGATTCCCGATGAAGATTCTGGTCGCTTACAAGCGCGTGGTCGATTACAACGTGCGCATCCAGGTGAAGCCCGACGGCACGGGCGTGGTCACCGACGGCGTCAAGCTTTCGCCCAACCCTTTCGACGACATCGCGCTGGAAGAAGCGCTGCGGCTGCGCGAGCAGGGCATCGCCGAAGAAGTGATCATCGCGACCATCGCGCCCGCCGATGCGCAGCCGCACCTGCGCAACGGGCTCGCGATGGGTGCCAACCGCGCGATCCACGTGGTCACGCCCGGCCCGGTGCAGCCGCTGGCCGCCGCGCGCGTGTTCCTGAAACTGATCGAATCGGTGCAGCCGGGCCTGGTGATCCTCGGCAAGCAGGCCATCGACGACGACTGCAGCCAGACCGGGCAAATGCTGGCCGCGCTGTGGGATCGCCCGCAGGCGACCTTCGCATCGAAGCTGGAAGTGTCCGGCGACAAGGCCACCGTGACGCGCGAGGTGGATGCCGGCCTCGAAACCATCGAGGTCGATCTGCCCGCGGTCGTCACCACCGACCTGCGCCTCAACGAGCCGCGCTTCATCAAGCTTCCCGACATCATGAAGGCCAAGTCCAAGCCGATCGAAACGATCGAGCTGGCGTCCCTCAACATCGAGCATGGCGGCGAGATCAGGACCACGCACTACGCGCCGCCGGCCAAGCGTTCGCGCGGGGTGATGGTGAAGGATGTGGCGGAACTGGTGGGCCTGCTGAAACAGAAAGGGCTGGTGTGATTTCGTGTAGGAGCCGGCCTGCCGGCGACCGCTTGTCGCGCGCAGGCGCGCTCCTACGAAAACCCATGGGAGCAACACGATGTCGAAAATCCTGATCGTCGCCGAACACCTGAACGGCCAACTCAACAGCGCGACCGCGCGCTGCGTCACCTGCGCGCGTGAGCTGAAACCCGATGCCATCGAGGTGCTAGTGCTGGCCGACGCGCCCGACGCCGTGGCCGCTCAAGCCGCGAAGCTGGATGGCGTTACCAAGGTGCTGACCGTGGCACGCGCCGAAAACGCGCACGCTTTGGCCGCGGTGCTGGCACCGCAGATCGCCGCTGCCGCAAAGAACGGCTACACGCACCTGCTGCTGCCTTCCACGACTTTCGGCAAGGACGTGGCACCGCGCGCCGCCGCGCTGCTGGGCACGGGCCAGGTCAGCGACATCATGTCGGTGACCGATCCCCACACCTTCACGCGCCCGATCTACGCCGGCAACGCGATCGTCACCGTGGCAGCGCCCACCCATGCGATCGTGGTCGGCACCGTACGCACCGCGTCGTGGCCGGCGGTCGGCGAAGCGGCGAATACCGCACCGATCGAAGCCCTCTCGCTCGATGTGGTTCTGCCTTCGCACACCCGTTTCGTGGAATTGCAACAGGCGTCCAGCGAACGCCCCGACCTGCAAAGCGCGGCGAAGGTCGTGTCGGGCGGACGCGGCGTCGGCTCCAAGGAAAACTTCGAAATCATCTACAAGCTCGCCGACAAACTGCACGCCGCCGCCGGCGCCTCGCGCGCTGCGGTCGATGCCGGCTACTGCCCCAACGACATGCAGGTCGGCCAGACCGGCAAGATCATCGCGCCCGAGCTGTACATCGCCATCGGCATTTCCGGCGCCATCCAGCACCTCACCGGCATCAAGGACGCCGGCACCATCGTCGCGATCAACAAGGACGCCGAGGCGCCGATCTTCGAAGTCGCCGACATCGGCCTGGTCGGCGACCTGTTCAAGCTGGTGCCGGAACTGGAAGCAGCGGTGTAACGATCTGCCGGGCACCACGGTCGGTGCCCAGGAAAACACTTATGCCAAACTGGCTGGCACCAGGCGGAGCCCGTGCACCACGAAGGGCTGGAAGTCGGTCACGTTCAGGGTCACGAAGTCAGCCCCCGCACGAATTGCCGCAGCGGCGATGAGCGCATCGGTCCTAAGCGTGCGGCGGCGACCGGCGGCGTTGAACAACTCCGCGCCCAGTACCGCATCCTCCTCAAGCATGGGCTCGACCCGGCCGGAGAGAAACGCATGCGCGAGTTCGGACTCACCATCCGCCAGCGGACCGAGCAGGTACTCGTACCAGACCGCCGCGCAAACCGCGGCAGCTTCACCTTGCACCACGCGTTTGACGAGAGGATGGCCAGCGCGCGCCCAGTGCGGCAACGCGATCAGTGCATTGGTATCGAAGTGGATCAACGCGCATCCGCTACGCGGCGTTTGTCATCCGCATGACGCAAGCTGCGCAGCGACCGCATGACGCGTCCGGTTTCCCGCTGGCTGCGTGGCAATGGCCCCTTGGCGTAACGTGCCACCACATCCGCCGGCGACAACGTCACGCTCGCTGCCACGGCCGCCTGCACCGAACGGCGAACCACCTCGGCCTGGGACACGTGCCAAGCCTTGGCCAGCCGCCTGATGCGGCGATCCGTCTGCTCGTCCAGCGCGTAAGTCGCGCGAATCGACATGCGGCCCATGGCAATCGAAGTTATGGTACGAAGTTATGGTAATCCTAGCACAGACACGCACGCGGGGAACCGCGCGAAGTTTCCACGCCCGCCGTTCGGCTACAATTTCGTCGATTTTCGAACTGGATCCGGCATGTCGAACGACGCACCGTTGTGGACCCCAAGTCCCGAACGCAGGGACGCGACCAACCTGCACCGTTTCGTGCGCTTCGTGCATGACGCCACCGGCAACGAGGACATCGGCAGTTACCTTCCGCTTTACGATTTCTCGATCCGGCACCCGGAGAAATTCTGGCCGCTGGTGTGGGAATTCTGCGGCATCCGAGCGAGCGGGGAATTCCAGCCGGCGCTGGTGGACGGCGACAAAATGCCCGGCGCACACTGGTTTCCCGGCGTCAGGCTCAACTTCGCGCAGAACCTGCTGCGCTTCAAGGACGACAAGCTTGCGCTGATTTTCCGCAACGAATGGGGCCACAAGCGCGAGTACACCTATGCGCAATTGCACGCGATCGTGGGGCGCGTCGCGCACGCGTTGAAACAGGCCGGCATCGCCAAGGGCGATCGTGTTGCCGGTTTCCTGCCCAATATTCCGGAAACCATCATCGCGATGCTGGCGACCGCGTCGCTGGGCGCCACCTGGTCGTCGGCGTCACCCGATTTCGGCGTCAACGGCATCGTCGACCGCTTCGGACAGATCGAGCCGAAAGTCCTGTTCTGCGCCGATGCCTACGCCTACGGCGGCAAGCGCCACGACTGCCTCGCCAAGGTACGCGAAGTGCTGGCGGCGATCCCGTCGATCGAACGCTGCGTGGTGATTGCGTATTCCGGCGACGCGCTGCAACTGGACGGCCTGCGCGACGCGACGTCGTGGGAAGACTTCACGGGCAGCGAGGATCACGCACTCGAATTCGTACCGACGCCGTTCGAGCACCCGCTCTACATCATGTATTCCTCCGGCACCACCGGCAAACCCAAGTGCATCGTGCACGGCGCCGGCGGCACCTTGCTGCAGCACCTGAAGGAACTGGTGCTGCACACCGACTTGAAGCGCGAGGACCACATCTTCTACTACACCACCTGCGGCTGGATGATGTGGAACTGGCTGGTGTCGTCGCTCGCGGTCGGCGCCGCGGTGGTGCTGTACGACGGTTCGCCCACGTACCCCGACGGCAACGCGTTGTGGAATCTCGCCGACGAAGTCGGCATTTCCATCCTCGGCACCAGTGCCAAGTGGATCGACGCCACCGCCAAGATGGGCGTGAAGCCGCGCGAAACCCACAAGCTCGTACAACTCAAAACCATCCTCTCGACCGGCTCGCCGCTAGCGCCGGAAAGTTTCGATTACGTCTATCGCGACGTGAAGGAGCGCGTGCTGCTGGCCTCGATCTCGGGCGGCACCGACATCGTTTCCTGCTTCGCGCTGGGCAATCCGGTATTACCGGTGTACCGCGGTGAGCTGCAATGCCGCGGGCTCGGCATGAAAGTGGAAATCCTGGGCGAGGATGGCAAGCCGGTACGCGAAAAACCGGGTGAACTGGCCTGCTCGGCGCCCTTCCCGTCGATGCCGATCTACTTCTGGAACGACCCGGACGGCGAAAAATACCGCGCGGCGTATTTCTCCAAGGTGCCCGGCGTGTGGTGCCACGGCGATCGCGCCGAGCTCACCGCGCACGACGGCATCATCATCTACGGGCGTTCCGACGCCACCTTGAACCCCGGCGGCGTGCGCATCGGCACCGCGGAAATCTATCGCCAGGTCGAACAACTGCCCGAAGTGCTGGAATCGGTCGCGGTCGGCCAGCACTGGCAAGGCGACGAACGCATCGTGTTGTTCGTGCGCCTGCGCGAAGGACTGCAGCTCGACGATGCCCTGCGCGACAAAATCAGCAAGCAGATTCGCGCCAACACCACCCCGCGCCACGTACCGGCGAAGATCCTGCAGGTCGCCGACATCCCGCGCACCATCTCCGGCAAGATTTCCGAACTGGCCGTGCGCGCGGTGATCCACGGCGAGGCCGTCAAGAACACCGATGCGCTGGCGAATCCGGCGGCGTTGGGGCTGTACCGCGATCGCCCGGAACTCGCTCCCGCTGCGCCTGCCTCCTGACCGGGTATCGCGATCTCGGCCAGGGACCGCTCCCGCTGACGCGGGGATCGCGCGCAGGCGCGCTCCTGCCGGAAAGCGAAGCGCCCGCGCGCAAGGACGGCGCGCAAGCGCTGGCCCGCTTGCGCAGGAGCCTGCCTGCAGGCGACCGCGAACCTCGCCATGAAGGTGCGGGGATCGCGCGCAGGCGCGCTCCTACATGGAAGCGGGGATCGCGCGCAGGCGCGCTCCTACATGGAAGGAAAGGCGCCCGCACGCAACGCCGCGCGAGGCGCTACTCATTTCACAGGGTTGCCTGACAGCTGCGCCTCGATCCGTTTCAGGTCGAGCATGACGACCAGTGCATCGAACTTCGACTCGACGAAACCATGCCGCATGTAAAAGCGTTTGGCCCTCTCGTTGAGCGCATGGCACAAGAGCACGCGTGCGCCAATCTCCTGAGCGGCGCGGAGCGCGCGCAGAGCCGCGTCGTGCAGCAGGTCGGCGCCCAGTCCCTGGTTCTGCAACGCCTTGTCCACGGCCAAGCGGCCGAGCACGATGGCAGGGACAGGGTCCGGCATGTTCCTGCGGATTGCCGCCGGCGCACGTTCGCGCGCTACCGAGCCCGCTGCCAGCGCGTAAAAACCCACCACGCGGGTACCCTCACAAACGACGAAGCATCGAGAGCCACGAGTGGCTTCATTCTTCGACGCCCTCCGGCGAAGCCACGCGTTCAAACTGTCGTCACCGCAATCGAAAGCAGCGCAATCATGCGACGGAGACAGTCGGGTCGGCGCAGTGAGTGGCACCCGTCAGCGCGCCCATTGTGGCGTGCGCGCGATCAGCTTGCGCAGGGCCTCCGGAGCGGGCAACGGAGCGTCCAACGCTTCAAGGAAATGCGCCATCTGCGCGTCGGTCAACTCGAAGTGCAGGCGGTCCGCCAGTACCGACTCGGCGCGCTGCATGCTCGCGTCCAGCATGAACGTGGTGTAGGTTTCACCTGCGGCATCGGCCGCGCGCTTGATGAGCGCCTTCTGTGCCTGGGTGGCACGCAGGTTGATGGTCTTTCCCCGGATTGCTGTGACTGGCATAGCGACGTGCCTCATGCGTGCGCACATTGTAATTACGAAGCGCTGTAATCGCAAGTGGCCACCCATCTGACAAGCCAGCGCTACTGGCCAACATCGGTACGGTGGTCAGCGAGATTTCCGAACTGGCCGTGCGCGCGGTGATCCATGGCGAGACGGTGAAGAACACGGACGCATTGGCCAATCCCAAGGCGCTGGATTTGTACACCGGGTTGCAAGGTGAGCTGGCGACTTAATCCCTCCCTGCCTGGGAAGAGGACCACCTCCTTCGGAACGAAGCAACTGTGTTCGACGTCAAGCGGTTTTTGCTACATGCGGACTCCAGTGCGCACCATCACGCAGCATGGCGTTGAGGATGGTCAGCAGTTTGCGCATGCACGCGACG
>SCQS01000028.1 GCA_004299705.1 Rhodanobacteraceae bacterium
TCAAACCGCCACGCACTGATGCAATCCGCAGTACAACCCAGTCACCCGCACGACCTGAAAGCTCAAGGCCACGCGATTATGTTGACCCTGTTGACGAGGAGTCTCCTAAGGAATAGTTAGGCTTTAGTAACTTCCAATGACTCCAATGCAACGATCAGTTCATCGCAAAGATATTTGACGGTGTCTTTGTTTTCCATATCGATAGGTTCTAGGTGGCCTTGGGCATTAGTAAGATAGCTCTTCATATCAAGCATCTTGAGCTTGACAGTGTCCATACCAATCAACACATTTATAGGTAGATTACAAGTAAGATTTGAACCAATGTCTCCCAACGCAAGATAGCTATCAATGCCTTCCATCACAACAGCAGCGCCCATCTCGATACCCGATGGAACATCTTTGTAGGAGCACTCCTTGCGTAAACTTAGACTCGACTCTTTTATTCCATCGAGTCTCGCAGCCAATAGTTTGCCTGCCTTATTTGCTTTACTGTAGTGCTCATAAAATACAATTGCATAAATCGCCAATATCAACGCAACTGCCAAGAAACCAAAGCTTTCATGATAATAGAGTAGATACGCAACAATACCTGCCTGCACGAGCAATACCAGGGCTTTATTTTCCCACAGCCAGTCGAAAGCATCTGTCATCGCGTTGATCAGCCCTATGGTGCAAGCCTGGAGAAGCCTAGAAGCCTAACGCCAAGTAGACCCCATATCCGGGGTGTGGCACAGGATGTTCAGCCTGTCGGCGAGTCTTGTCAATCAGGAAATCCCTGCATGGATCATGGACTTCGCTGTTGGCAGGGTCGTTGCGGGCGGTGCAGGATCGCCTTGCATATCACGCAATGTGTGCTGCGATGTCTTGTCACCCCGGAGCCGAGGGTGTAACCAACCCGCACGCCCTGATCGATGGTCCACGCAGAGTGGCCATGCCAAGCGGTCGGTGGAACGGCAGGTCGAGGTCGATCGTAAGCCCGTCCCGGACGGGGCCAACCAGTACCTCCAAGTACGCGGTCGGCGATCGCAGGAACCCGTGGTGGGTTGGGCAGGAATGCACAGCCGGAGGGGCGCGGGCCACACCGGCGCTGCAGCTGCATTCAGGCCTCGCGCTTGCGTCGCGATGGTTGGCCACCCGTGCCGGGCAGGCGATCGGCAAACTCGCCACGCAGCCGTTGCCACTCCATCTTCAACCATGGCGTGAAGCGTTCGGGTGTTTCCGCGATTTCGCGGTCCAGCGCCTCGGGTTTCACGTAGCGCCACGCCGCGATTTCGGTGTCGTTGACGCGCACGGGTGCATCAGACCGACCGGCGTACACCCAGCACAGTTCGGTTTCAGAACCGGCCTCGCCGAATTCGGCGTGGTACTGGAACTTGTAGATGAATTCCAGCGGACAGGTGAAGCCGAGTTCCTCGCGCAAGCGGCGCTGCGTCGCGGTGTCCATGTCCTCGCCGCCGCGTGGGTGGCTGCAGCAGCTGTTGGCCCAGTAGCCGGGCCACAACGGCTTGCCCATGGCGCGTTGCTGCAGCAGCAGTTCGCCCGCGCCGTTGAACACGAACAGCGAGAACGCGCGGTGCAGGATACCGCGGCCGGCGTGCGCGTCGGCCTTGGAGGCGTGGCCGATTTCGCGGTCGTCCGCGTCGACCAGGATCAATCGTTCGGAGTCGAACGACACCACCTGGTTTGCTTCGTGGCGATGATCGTCAACCAATGCTCGTCTCCATCGCCTGATAGCCGGCTTGTTGCAACGCGCGCGCCACGCGGCCGGGATCGTCCGGGCACAACGCGATCATCGCGCCGCCGCCACCGCCACCGGTGAGCTTGGCACCCACCGCGCCGTTGGCACGCGCGACCTGGATCATTTCTTCCAGTTCCCAGCTCGACACCTGCAAGGCGTTCAACTGGCCTTGACAGATGTTCATCAGTTCGCCGAACTGCACGAGATCCCAGGCTTCCAGCGCCTTGATGCCCTGCATCGCCAGTGCGTCGATCTCGTCGAAGATGCGTTCGTACAGCGTCTTGTTGCGCTGCCATGCCTCGCGCACGCGCCGCACGGTGCGTGCGGTCAGGCTCTCCACGCCGGACAGGCCGATCACCATCGGCAGCGGCCTGGCGAAGCGCAGCGGTTCGATCACCGGTGGCTCGCCACGCTGGTACAGCAGCGGCTGGCCGTAGGTCGCGACGGTGTTGTCGATGCCCGACGGGGTGCCGTGCGCAACGCGCTCGCATTCGTAGGAGAGTTCGCAGACCTGCTGGTCGGTCAGACCGAGTTCGCAGCAACGATCCAGTGCGCGGATCACCGCCACCGCGAGCGCGGCCGAACCGCCCAATCCATTCGCGCGCGGCAAGCTGGGATACACGCGGATGGTCAGTTGCCGGTCGGCCAGTTCGAGCTTCGCCAGGATCAGTTCCAGCGACTGCAGGAACGAGCCCGGATGCTTGGTGCCCGGATGCAGGCGCGACTCGACACCCCAGCGCGGGATGATGAGTTGCGTGCCGTCCCTGGATTCCTCGGCGCGCGCACGGATCGCCATCGGCACCGGCACCGCGATCGCGTGGCGGCCGTACACCACGGAGTGTTCGCCCAGCAGGATCGCCTTGCCGTAGCCGGTTGCGTACTCGGCCGCGTCCAACGGCTCGAAACCCTGTGCGACCGTCTTCGCTTCGGGCTGCACCTGGTTCTGCACTTCGGCGATGATCTCCTTGGCCTTCCACACCTTGATCTCGCCCGAGTCCAGCAGGCGTTCGACCACGGTGTCGAAGATTTCCGGTGTCGCGCCCGCGCTGACGGCAACCGATCGCGCATGCAGCGTCATGTGGCCTTGCTGGATACCGTCGGTGACCAGCGCCCGCAGCGCGGAGAAGTTCTGCGCCAAGCCCACCGCACCCATGATCTCGGCCAGCTCGCGGGCGGAGGCCACGTGCAACAGGCGCAGGTTCAACGCGACGGTGGCGTTGGATTGAAGGTTGCCGCCCACGGTGCCGACCTTCATCGGCATCTCGATGTTGCCGACCAGATTGCCGGCATCGTCCTTGTACCAGCGCGTCAGCGAGGTGTAGTGCTCGCCGCGCGCGGCATACGCGTGCGCGGCGGCTTCCAGCGCGCGCCAGTCGTTGCCGGTCGCGAGCGCCACCGCGTCGACGCCGTTCATGATGCCCTTGTTGTGGGTCGCGGCACGATACGGATCGCACACCGCGAGGTCGTTGGCGAGGATGATGCCGTCGCGCACCTGCTCGCCGTCGTAGCCCTTGCCGGCCAGCAGCGCGGTCGGGATCACGGCCTTCGCCCACACCATCGCGCGGTCGGTGAGGTTGGAAAGGATCCGCAGGAACACCTTGCCGCCGGTGATGCCTTCCACCAGCGGCGCCACGCCTTCGCACATGGTGTTGACCATGTTGGCGCCCATCGCATCGCAGGTGTTCACCAGCAGGTGCAGCACCACCATGTCGCGGCGGCCGTCGGCCGCTGGGTGGATGCGCACCTCGATGTCCTTGGCGCCGCCGCCGCGCGCGACCATCTTGGGGTGCAGGCTGTTGGCGAGGTTGAGGATTTCCTGCTTGCGCTGCAGCAGCGCGGTCTGCGCCGCCGCCGAATTGTCGATGTCGACGATCTGCACCTGCCCTATCAGGATCGGCTCGGTGCTGCGCGTGGTGAAGCCGCCCGCCGCGCGCACCAGTTTCGCGGCCGAGGACAGCGCGGCGACGATCGAGGGTTCCTCGACCACCAGCGGCACCACGTGGTCCTGGCCGTTGACGAGGAAATTGAGTCCCAGGCCCAGCGGCAGGCCCATCACGCCGATCACGTTCTCGATCATCTTGTCGGCGCGTGACACGGTGAGCGTATGCGCACCGGTCGACAAGGTCTGGAAATCCTCGCGTGTGAGCATGCCGCGTTCGCGCACCAGGTTCACGCGTTCGGATACCGACAATTTGTAGAAGCCCGGAAATCTCGACTGGTCCATTTTGGTTCCTTGCAAGCCTCAAACGGTTGACGCAATCGCCAGACCCTTCGGGTCCGCTTCCAGCCCGATCACGGGAAACCCGGCCCGCATGGCACGCGCTTCGAATTCCCGCAACCGCTTATCTTCCACGGCGAATGTGACGCCCACGTCACCGCCGCCCGCGCCGCAACTTTTGTAGACGCAGCCGCACTCAGTGGCGAGTGCGGACAACGCGCGGTGCTCGCGGCTGGCGATGTCCGCGTCCGCGGACTCGCCGAAGCGGGCCAACGCATGCGCGTAATCGTGGAGACAGGACAGGAAGGCGGCGGCATCGTTGGCGGCAACGGCGTCGATACCGCGTGAAGAAATTGTAGCGAGTTCGTGCATGTGATGCGTGAACCGGCCTGGCTCGCGTTCGCGCCACCCAGCGACCGTGGCCAGCATCGTGCCGGTCGAGGCCGGCTTGCCGCTGTACACGCAACGCCAATGCAAACCGTGGGGCAAGACGGCGGGTGCGACACGTTGCGTGTCGCCGGCCCGTTGGAATCGCGACAAGCCGCCCGTCAACGATGCCGCGATGTCGATGCCACTGCCGCGGCCGTGCTGGATCGCGCGATGGGCATCGATGCATTTGTCGAGCGTCGGCGTTGGCAGGCTCGCGCAGGCGTGCAACGCGCCCAGCAGCGCGACCGTGAGTGCGGCACTGGAACCCAGCCCGAGTTTGTGCCGGGCATCGCCTTGGTCGAGGTAGAAGGCGTCGCTGTCGAGTTCAATTCTGCAAGGCGGCAAATCCTTCGCCCACGGGCAAAGTTGCAGCAGCGTGGCAATCCACGCCAGTTCGGCCGGTGCCTCCTTGCTCCAGCTTGCTGCATTGCCCTGGAAGCGCAAGTGCGCCTGCACGCCGAGCGTGGGCGAAGCGATTTGCCAGTCCCCGCCCGGAACATAGGTGAGCGTCGCCGTGGCGCGCCGGTTCACCGCCAGAACCAGTGCCGGCGCGCCTTCCAGCACCGCGTATTCGCCCAGCAGCACCAGTTTGCCGGGGGCACTGGCGACGATACGTGTCACGTTTCGGTTCCGATGATGCGTGCGCCCGCGCCAAGTCCGCTCACCAGCACGTCTTCGACGCCGGCCACGTTGCGCAACGCGTCGGCCGCGCGCGCGGCGTGTTCCGGCAGGCACACGGCTTTCACCTGCGGTCCCGCATCGATGGTAAAGAACACGCCCGTGCCCTCGGCCTGCAAGGACCGGACGCACTGGATGCATTCGAGGGTCGCGGCATTCCAGTAGATGAGTCCGGGGCGCGCGGACAACATCACCGCGTGCATCGCGAGGCAGCTTCCCTCGCTGACATGCGCGAGCTTTTCGAAATCGCGCGCCTGCACCGCCACGCGTGCGCTTGCGAGATCGGCGTCGGCGGTCGCGACCCAGTCGCGATAAAAGGGCGAGGTGTCGCGGGTGTGATCCATGCCATCGCGTGAACTGATGGCTTTCTTTTTGCGGGTGGTGATCGCGACCACGACCCTGAGCGGCCACGCGGCGGCGTCCAGCAAGGGGGTCGCGAATGCATCCTCGCCATCGTCGCGCGTACCCGCGGCCATGGCGACGAAGCCACCGAAGATCGAGCGTGCGGCCGAGCCCGAGCCGCGCCGCGCCAGTACCGACAGCGCGCGCGGCTCCAGCCCGAGCCCCAGGGCATGGTCGGCCGCGACCGCCAGCGCCGCAAACCCGGATGCCGACGAAGCGAGCCCTGCGCCGGTCGGAAAATCGTTGCCGGATTCCACGCGTGCGCGGGTCGCGATGCCGGCGCGCGCGCGGAACAGGTCGAGGAACGCGCCGATCTTGCGTGTCTGCGCCGCGTCGCGTTCGCCGTTCAAACGGATGTCGTCGTCGGCCAGCGCGGGGTCGAAACGCAGCGACGTGCGCGTGTGCAGCGCGTCCAGCGTAATCGACAACGAACCCGCGGCCGGCAGGTTCAGCGCGCCATCGCGCTTGCCCCAGTACTTGACCAGGGCGATGTTGGGTTGTGCTTCGGCGGAGGCCTGCATGGGCTGCGATGTCATCGAAACGATCCGTGGTGCTGTTCGAACGGTGGAACGCGAAATTTCCAGACATTGCAGCATTGGTTCCGGAGCGATGCCGTCATCCCCCCGCGCCTTCGGCGCGACCCCCTTCCCTTGGAAGGGGGGTGATGCGCGGGAAGGTTTCGATCTTGGCCGCCCCTTCGCCTGCGAAGGGGGAACGAGGGAGATGGCTTTCAAATCGTGAAGTTCTCACAGGCGCCCATTATCGCGAAACCATTGTATGGCGTCGGCCAGCGCTTCCCGCGCCGGCCGCGCGCGGTAGCCGAGTTCGGCTTCGGCACGCTGGCTGGAAAAGTACATGTGGTGGCGCGCGAGTTTCACGCCGTCCACGCTGATGGTCGGCGTTTTGCCGGTCGCGCGCGCCCAAGCCTCGGCCACGTGGGCGACCGGAAGGATGGCGGCGTGCGGCAGCTTGAACCACGGTCCATGGCGGCCGGCAAGTTCGGCAACCGTTTGCAGGATCTCGCGCAGGCTCAGGTTGTCACCGCCCAGCACGTAACGGCGGCCACGCTGGCCGCGCTCGTACGCCAGCACATGGCCTTCGGCCACGTCGTCGACGTGTACCACACACAGGCCGGTATCGACATACGCCGGCATGCGCCCGCGCGCGGCGTCGAGTATGGTGCGTCCGGTCGGCGTGGGCTTGCGATCGCGCGGGCCGACCGGCGCGGCCGGATTCACGATCACGATGTCGCTGCCCAAATGCGCGCAGCGACGCGCCAGCACTTCGGAAAGATATTTGGAACGCTTGTACGCGCCGATCATGTCGGCGAGTCGCGCCGGGGTGTCCTCGTCGGCGGGCGTGCCGTCGGCGCGCAGGCCCAGTGTCGCCACGCTGGAGGTATGCACGATGCGCTCGATGCCGCAACGCCGCGCGGCCTGCAGGATGTTGTGGGTGCCGCGCACGTTGCTGCGGTAAATCTCGTGCGGATGGCGCGCCCAAAGGCGGTAGTCGGCGGCGACATGGAATAATCCTTCGCAGCCTTGCAACGCGCGTTCCAGCGAAGGTGGATCGCGCAGGTCGCCACGCGCGATCTCGATCTCAAGTCCGTCGAGGCTTGCGGTATCGCTGGCAGGCCGTGCCAATGCGCGCACTGCGTAGCCGTGGCGCAACAATACGCGCACCACCGCCGATCCCACGAACCCGTTGGCGCCGCTGACCAGTACGCGCGCGCTCATGCAGCCAGGCGTGCGGCCGCCGCGAGGCTGTGTCGGGCGCGTGCGAAATCGCGCGCCAGCGAGCGCGCCGCGCGCCAGGTGGACGGGCCGCCCAGCGCGATTGCGGACAGCATGCGCAGCGAAAAACCGCCGTCGGAGCCATCCAGCGCGCGCACGATGCCCGCCGGCAGTTCGCGCGTGACCGGATCGCAGATGGATTTCACCGCCACGAACGGCAGCTTCGCGCGCGCCGCGACCGCCGCAATCGGCGCGGCTTCCATGTCCACCGCGACGGCGCCGCTGCGTTCGGCCAGCGCGCGTTTGTCGGCCGGTGTCGCGACCGGCTGCTGCGTGGACCAAAGCGTGCCGCGGTGCACGTTCAAGCTCGCAGACAGATTCGCGATCAGGTGTTCGCACGCTTCGGCATCGGTCGCGAATCCCGGATCGTCCTGCGCGTAGCGGATGCGATCGGGAACCAGCACGTCGCCCGGCGCCAAGCCGCCATCCAGCGCGCCCGCGACACCCCAGTTGGCGAGGCGAGTCACGCCGCAGGCCAGCAGGCGTTCCGCCGCACGCAGGGCATTGTGCGGGCCAATGCCCGACACCGCGACCCAGCCGTGCCGCCAACGCGCGCACTCGCCGGGGTGCAAGCCACGCACGCCGATGCTGTGGGCTTCGGCGGGAAGCGCCACCACCAGGCCGATGGCATCAGCGGCGTCGTTGGGCATTGCGGTAGCGCACCAGCGCCCAGTAGGGGAAGTAGCGGCTGTAGCCGTGGTACTTCAAATAGAACACACGTGGAAAACCCGGCGCGTTGAAACGCGTGGAATGCCACTCGCCGTCGGTCTGCGTTCTCAGCAGGTATTCAACGCCACGCGCCACGGCCGGACTGTCGGACTCGCCCGTTGCCATCAGGGCCAGCAGCGCCCACGCGGTTTGCGCGGGGCCGCTGCGCGCGCCGCGTCCGCGCAATTCGGGATTCAAATAACTGTCGTTGCCTTCGCCCCAGCCGCCGTCGGCTTGTTGCACTGATTTGAGCCACGCCACCGCGCGGCGGATTTCGGGTGACTGCGTGGACAGGCCGGCCGCGCGCAACGCGACCAGCACCGACCAGGTGCCGTACAGGTAATTGGTGCCCCAGCGCCCGAACCACGCGCCTTCCGGCGTCTGTTCGTCGAGCAGGAATCGCATGACGCGCTCGCGCGCGTCGCGGTCCGTCTCGCGGTCCAGCATCGACAGCAGCATCAGCACCCGGCCGCTGACATCGCTGGTCGGCGGATCGAGCAGGGCGCCGTGGTCGGCGAACGGGATCTGGTTGAGCCATTGGTGATCGTTGTCGGCGTCGAACGCGGCGAAGCCGCCGTTCTTCGACTGCATCCCGACCAGCCAGTCGGCGGCGCGCGCAATCACCTTTGCGAATTTCGCGTGCCGCGGTGACTGTCGCAGTGCGCGCGCGACCGCCGCGGTGTCGTCGAGGTCGGGATAGGCGTCGTTCTTGAATTGGAAGGCCCAGCCACCGCCGGGGAGGTTGGGGCGGTAGTCGCGCCAGTCGCCCGGCGCGTCGCAGAGTTGCTGAGAGGTCAGCCAGTCGAGTGCCTGTTCGATGTTCGTTGCGGGTGCGTCGGGGTCTTCCTGCAACGCGAGGCAAGCCAGGCCGGTATCCCACACCGGCGAAACGCAGGGCTGGCACCACGCTTCGTTGTCGTGCACCACCAGCAGGTCGTCGATGGCCTTGCGGGTTTCGCGGCGCGCGGGATGCTCGGCCGGATAACCCATCAGCGCCAGCGCTTCGTAGGCGTTGACCATGGCGGGAAAGATCGCGCCCAGGCCGCCTTCGCCATTGCGGCGTTGCAGAATCCAGGCCTCGGCGTGCTTCAGTGCACGTCGGCGCAGGCGATTCGGAATCAACGGTTCCAGGTGCCGCATCGCTTCCTCGCACAGGAACAGCACGCGATTCAGCAGTGAACGCGGATTGAAGTAGTGTTTTTCCTGCTCCGGCGGAGTCACGAACAACTCGTCGATGTGCACGTCGCGCGGATTGGCCGCGCGCGGCTTCAAGGTGGTCAGCACCGACAGCGGCACCATCACCGTGCGCGACCAGTACGACACCTTGGAAAGGTTGAACGGGAACCAGCGCGGCAGCAGCACGACCTCGACCGGCAGGAACGGCACGCCGTGCCACGGCAGTTCTCCGAACAGCGCCAGCGCGATGCGCGTGAACACATTGCTGCGCGCGGCGCCTCCGTGCGCCAGGATCGCCGCGCGCGCGCGCGCCATGTGCGCGGCGTCGGCGCGGTCGCCGGCCAGCTTCAGCGCGTAGTAGCACTTCACGCTGCAGCTCACGTCCAGCGCACCGCCCGGGTACAGCGGCCAGCCACCGTCGCGCGATTGGTGATTGCGCAGGTATTCGGCCAGACGCGCTTCCAGCAGGCGATCGGATTCGCCGAGGTAGTGCAGCATCAGGATGTATTCGGCCGGAATCGTGCAGTCGGCTTCCAGCTCGTATTGCCAGTAACCATCCCCATGCTGGCACGCGAGGATACGCGCGCGCGCGGCGTCGATCGCGGCGGTCAGGCGGTCTTGCGGGCCGCTTGCGCCGCGGGCGGTGGATGCTTGCTGCGGGATGCCGGAATCGGGCGCCATGGTGTTCGCTTATTTGAGGGTGGTGGCGTGTGCGGGGCCGCAGGCGTCGTTGCGCGGCCACGCCGCGCGTGGATCGGGCAGCAGGCCGCCCC
>SCQS01000029.1 GCA_004299705.1 Rhodanobacteraceae bacterium
CGGTGAGTGATTACGACGTGGTCTGCGACTCATGGCTGGCTCCTTCTGCGGCGATCATCATCGCCGATGGGGAGCAGGTCAGTCACTTACCGTGCTGTTCAATTTTCCGGGGCCACTTCTACTAGCACAAGCCCCGGCACGTTGCATGAGGTCACGGCCATCCCCATTCCCGGCCAGGCG
This sequence comes from Rhodanobacteraceae bacterium, assembly GCA_004299705.1. Lineage (GTDB taxonomy): Bacteria > Pseudomonadota > Gammaproteobacteria > Xanthomonadales > Rhodanobacteraceae > 66-474. Next base: position 181 of record SCQS01000029.1, read on the forward strand.
TTGAAGAGTTTCGACATCAGCGCGTTTTCGGATGCGCAGGGCGTCTACGGATTCTCCGACCGCTCCAACCGGTCGGTGGATCTCATCGATGCGGCCACCGATCGATTCGCGGGACGCGTCGAGGGCTTCACACACGGTGGACCCAACGGCCTCGTGGCCGTCGGCAACGGGCAGTTCTGGGCTGGCGATGCCGACAGCAAACTGCGCGTGGTCGACATCCGCAGCCGAAAGATCGTCGCCACCATCGATACCGGCGGCAAGCAGCGGGTGGACGAGCTGGCCTGGGATCCGCGCAACCGGGTGGTGGTCGCGGTGAACAACGCCGACCAACCACCCTTCGTCAGTTTCGTTTCCACTGCGCCTGGGCACCACATAGTGGGCAAGCTGTCGTTACCGCAGGCCACGGACGGACTCGAACAGCCACTCTGGAACCCCGCCGACGGGTTGATCTACCTTTCGGTTCCGGTACTCGACCACCACAAGGCAGATGGCGGCATCGCCGTGATCGATCCCGCCAGGCATCGGCTCGTGGAAATGATCCACGTGAGCCAGTGCATGCCGGCAGGCCTTGCTCTCGGACCGGGCGATCACCTGCTCGTCGGCTGCAGTGACGATGCGGTGGCGGCGGGCTTCGCGCCGCGCTCGCTGATCGTCGACCTGCACGCACGCAAAGTGGTCAAGACGATCCGGCAGGTCGGCGGATCGGACGAGGTGTGGTACGACGCCGGTGCAGGCCGCTACTATCTGGCCGCCGTCGCCAACACCCACGGACCGGTGCTCGGCGTCATCGATGCGCGCAATGACGCCTGGCTGAAGAACCTTCCGACCGGCGGCGATGCCCATTCTGTGGCCGCCGACCCGCACAACGGCCGGGTGTTCGTGCCGATTACCGCCAACGACACCATCAAGGGCTGCAGCAACGGCTGCGTGGAAGTGTTCGGTGGCAAATGAACCAACATGGGAGTTCCTGCGGCCTTGCTAGAGGCGCCTACCGCGTGCGATCCGCCCTCGGCTTTGCTAGCTATAGAGCGAACACCGATTTGGCGCATCTGCTTTAGTCAACATCGGCTTCGTGGTCAGTGATTACCCTGGGGCGTCTGGTCAATCCCGGCCGGAATACACAACGGACGACCTCGGACTCAGCGCCTCATCCGACTGGGCCGCTTCGGTACTTGAGTGATTCCCAAGTTATACGCCTCGAACGCCCACACGTCAGCGTCCTGCTGGATCTGCTTGTCGGTTGGCATGTACATGTGGCTGGTGCTTCCGGTCGTGCGCAACAAGATGGGATCGGCGCAGCCTTGCGCCTGCTGGATCTTCGCGGTGAATTTGAATTCGTGGCTGGGCACCACACGATCATCGTCCCATGACGTGGTGATGAATGTGGGCGGATAGCAAGTCCCCGGGTGAATGTTCTGCAGCGGTGAATATTTGATGAGCCACTGGAACGCTTGCCTATTGTCGGAGCTGCCGTACTCCGGAATCCAGTACGCGCCACCCGAGAATTTTTGATAACGCAGCATATCCAGCACCCCGTGCCCGATGTAGGCCGCGCCGAAGAGGTTCGGGTGTTGTGTGATCGAGGCGGCTGTCAACAGGCCACCGTTGGAATAGCCTTGGATGCCAAGGTGCTTCGGCGAAGTGTAGCCTTGCTTTATGAGGTACTTCGCGGCCCACGCAAAATCGTCGAACACATTCTGTTTCTTGCCCAGCATGCCGGCGCGGTGCCACGCTTGACCATATGCGCCGCCCCCGCGGATGTCTGCGACGGCATAGACCCCCCCGAGCTCCAGCCACACGGGGATCATCGGATCAAATTCGGGAGTAACCGAGAGGTCAAACCCCCCATACCCGTACAGCAAAGTTGGATGGCTGCCGTCCAACCTGATGCCCTTCTTTGCCACGATGAACATCGGCACCTTGGTGCCATCCTTCGAGGTGTAGAACACCTGTTTCGTCTCGTATGGCGCGGGATCGAACGTAACGCGCGGCTTGAACACGACCGAAGTCCGGCCGTTGGCCACATCCAACCTGTAGATCGTGGTTGGATACAGGTATGACGTGAACGCGAAATAGGCTGTCTTAGAGCCCTCGCGTGCCGAGATCTTGCTGACCGTGCCCAAGGTCGGTAATTTCACGGTATCGAGCAGCTTTCCCCGTGTGCTGAACACCTGTAATCGGCTCTTGGCGACGACCTGGTAATTGGCCAAGATGCGGCCATCCGCGAGCGCTGCATCGGCTAGCACCACGCCTTTGGCCTGTTGCGGTACCACGACACGCCAGTGCGCGGGGTCGGGATCGGAAAACTGCGCCGCGACAATGCGGCCACGTGGTGCGTTCAGCGTTGTTCTCAGATAGAGCGTGCCGCCTATGCAACCGATGGGCCGATAGGTTGCATCGTCCTTGGGATAAAGCGGCTCAACCGGCGCTGCCAGATCCGGCTTGCGCGCATTGCGAAGATCAGCGCAGTACAGCTCGTTCGCGGTCCAACCGTTGTCAACGGACACAAACACGTAACGCCCGTCCTCGCAGAATCCGCGCTGGACAAAGCCTGCAGTGACATAGGCGTGCGGAAGATCCGATCGGCTGTAGATCAGTTTGTCGTCGGAATGGGGCGTGCCCAGCCTGTGGTAATACAGCTTCTGGTCGGTCACCGACTGGCTGATCGCCTTCTCGCCACTCGAAGGCTTCGAAAAGCCCGAGTAGAAGAAGCCCTGATCATCGTGCGTCCACGCGATACCTGAGAACTTCACCCAGCGCACGGCGTCGGGAAGCTCCTTGTGGGTCGCCACATCCATCACGTGAATGGTTTCCCAATCCGAGCCACCCTCGGACAGCGCAAAGGCCAAATATCTGCCATCCGGTGATGGTGCGTAGTGGGTCAAGGCAATGGAGCCATCCGGTGAAAGCTTGTTCGGGTCGAGCAAGACCCGTGGCTTCGATCCGGGCGTCTGCACATAAACGACGCTTTGGTTCTGGAGACCGGAATTGCGGCGGAAGAACAACGTACCGTCGCGCAATTGATCGGGCGTCTGTTCCTTCGCGTAATCCCAAAGCTCGGTGAGGCGGTGATTGATCCAGCCGCGCACCGGAATCTTCGACAGATAGTCCTTGGTCACCCTGTTCTCAGCATCCACCCATTGATGCAATCGTGGATCGCCCAGATTTTCCATCCATTGATACGGTGCCGGTACCTTGACGCCAAAGTACGTATCGACGGTGCTGTCTTGAGGCGCGACCGGATACCGAATGCGCGTTGCAGCCAAGCTTGGTAGGGCGGCCACCACCAGCAACACGGCCAGGTTGGAAAGCGCGCGCTTCATTGGCTGCTCGCGTAAACGTTCCGCCGCGTGCTGAGCTTCGCCCATTTTTTCTTCAGCGAGCGATTCCACCACATCGTGTACGCGGTGATCACCAGCACGACCGGCACGAGCCCCAAAATCGCCCAGAGAATCTGCAGGGGCAAGCCACCGAAGTCACCAAAATGGGCCGAGTACACGCCCAGGGCGAACCGCTCGCCTGTCGTCCAGCGCGCGCTGGACGTGTTCATGAGCATGGCCCCGGAAGCCGGGTTGAATACAACCTCGTCTTCAAGCAATTCCATCGGGACGGACGGGTTCGGCGACATGTAGATCTGTACTTCGCCATGTGGCCTGCCCACGTCCATATAGGCATACGCGAGGTGATCACGCGGATACAGGGCCTGTGCGCGGCGGATGAAGTCGCTGACGGGCAGAACGCGGTCACCGGGCTTCCAGTTGGAGGGCACTTCCTTGAGGCTTGCCGTGCTCGAGAACGCGCTGATGGCGCCCTGCACTGCTTTCGGGAAAATGAAGTAAACCCCTGTGATGCCCCACATGGCGATGAGGAGGAAGCACCAGAATCCAAACGTTCTGTGCACATCGAAATTGAGGCCGGCCCATCTGGCCCGCCAGTTGATCTTGAGTGCCCGCTTCCATATGCGAATCCCCGGCCACCACAGGACGATGCCGAGGAGCGCCATCAAAAACAGCAAGGCCCCACCGATCCCGTTTGCAATCGCACCGCGAGCGCCTAGCGCAAGCTGGGTGTGAAGGCTCAATGCAAATTCGACGAACCAGTGTTTGCGACCGAGATCCTCCTGCTTGACGATCCGATCCGTATAAGCGTCCATGTACACGACGAGGGTTCTGCCATTTGCGTCAAGGCCGATCGGCACGATGCGCCGATTGGAGGAGCGCATGTCAATGTAGGCAAGGGTGCTACCTGGATTCCCCTGGATGGCCGTGCGAACCAGCTGCTGCCAGTCGGGGGCAGCGTGCGTGGGTGATTGCGGCAGCGACGGTCGGTCGTTCAGCAAATTCTGCTCGAACACCAGGACGCTACCGGTGATACAGATCGCGATGACGTAAAGCCCGATGCAAACACCGATCCAAAGGTGCACCTGGAAGAGCGCTTTGCGCCACCACAAGGTGTGCGGTTGTTGGATATAGCCCATGCGAGGCCCTCAAGTGCAGTGACGAGTTACCGCCCAAATGGAAAACGCAAAGAAAAGTGCCTTCTGCCGCAGCTCAGCCACTCGACCCGAAGAACCGCCGTGGCCGCCCATCTCGACACGTAGCAGCTTGGGACTATGGCTCACGTCGTCATCGCGCAGCTTGGCAATCCACTTGGCGGGTTCCCAGAAGCCGACCCGGTCATCGGCGACACTCGTGGTCGCAAGTACGGGTGGATAGGCCTTGGGTGCAACATTGTCGTAAGGGGAGTAGCTCGCCATGTATTCGTAGACGGCCTTGCTCGCCAGAGGATTCCCCCAATCGGGATAGGTGAGCGGGACCAGCGGATGACTGGGGTCGCTCATGGTGTTCAGCATGTCTACGAAGGGTGCCTCGCCAATTGCGCCCGCGAAGAGGTCCGGGCGCATGTTCAGCACCGCTCCGACGACCAAGCCTCCCGCTGAGAACCCATAGACAACGATCCCGCCCTTGCGCCCGTAGCCTTTGTGCACCAGCGCGTCCGCACACGAAATGAAATCCGTAAAGCTGAGCTTCTTGTGCAATTGGCGCGCCTGAAGGTACCAGTCCCATCCCTCGGCCGATCCGCCTCGCACGTACGCGATCGCGTAGATCCAGCCACGATCCAACAGCGACAACAGTGGCGATGAGAATGCAGGATCGATGAAATAGCCATAGGCGCCGTACGCATACATCATCAGCGGTGCCTTTCCGTCGAGCTTCGTCTCGCGGTGTCGCACCACCGTGACGGGGATCCTGCTCCCATTATGTGCAACCGCATACACACGCTCGACGACATAGTTATCCGGGCTGAAGGTTCCACCCACAGTTTCAGTCTGAAGGACGGTGCGGTGTGAGGTGGCCATGTCATAGGCAACCCATTGCTTGGGTTGCCTTGGTGACTGGTAGACGTATCGCAAGTTGGAAGATGCGTACTCCTGGTGAGGAGCAATATCCACCACGTAGGCGGCCTCGTGGTGATCCAGGGTATGTTCGGACATGTCGCGGATGTCCGTGACAACCAAACGTGGGTTGGCCTTGACCCGTTCTACGCGCAGGAAATACTCGCGAAACGGCCTCATCCCGGTGATAAACGTGTCGGGCTTGTAAGGGATCCAGTCACGCCAATTGGCCCGGCGTGGATCGGACTCACCCACGATCATGAGTTTGTAGTTGGTCGCGCCGTCGGCGTTCGTCAGGATGATCAGGTTTCGATTCCAGTCTTCCACCGAATAGACGAGACCCGTGGTGCGAGGTTCTACAACGCGAGGCGTTTCCGTTGGCTTTTCGCCGGGAACGAGGCGTACTTCGCTCGTAACCGCATTCCACGTGCGGATCATCACGTAGCGGCCGGACGCTGTCGTGCTGACGGTTAGAAGGAATGCAGGGTCGAGCTCTTGATAGACCAGCACGTCTTCGCCGCCGTGCGCGGGCCTGCGAAAGACTTTCGTCGGTCGGCTATTGGCGTCCCGGTAGACCCAGAAGATCCATCTTGAGTCGCTCGAAAACACAAAAACGCCATACGCGTTCTCGATGGGGTTGGAGAGAACCCTTCCTGTCGCAAGGTCTTTGACGTAGATGTTGTAATGTTCCGATCCCGTCGGATCTTCCGCCCAGGCAAAGAGGCGTTGATTGGGGCTGGGCGTCGGATTGGTGATCTTGAATCCCGGCCGGCCTTGAGCGCGCAGCGATCCGTCGACCAACAGTTCTTCGTTGTCGGCTCCGCTGCGCCGCTTCCGGTACCAGGAGGCGTATTGACTGTCCCGGTGGAAACGGTGGTAGTACAGCCAGCCTCCCATGGGATAAGGGGGAGGCGCATCGCTTCCGCTGGAACGGGCGAGCATTTCTGCAAGAAGTGTGCGTTGCAAGTCGTCCGTGGGTGCGAGAACCGCTGTCGCGTAGGCATTCTCCGCCTCAAGGTGCGCGCGGATGTTCGGGCTCAGGACGGATGGGTTCTTCCATACGGCCTTCCAATTCGCTGGCTTGAGCCACGCATAGTTGTCGACCCTGACTTGTCCCCACTGGACAATGCGTTTTGGTCGCTTTGGTGTAACCGGCGGCGTGAGCTCGATGCAGTCCGCGGCGGCGCCCAGCGACGCTCGCATATACGGAACCGCCAGCACTGACGATGCCAGGAAGAGAAACTGCCTACGTTTCATCGGTAGTCACTTCGGCGATCTGCTCGCAGTTGTTCGTCGTCGAGCTCTTGGAGAGCCAAGGTAGTCGATGCGGCGCAATCTGGCCGAAACGCGCCCCAGTCGTTGCGTACCCTTGCTTGCAGCAAAAAACTCATCGAGTTCAGCGTTCCACACAGACAACCGAGTCGCTCACGAAGCAGGGTCTTGTGTCGTCGCGTTAGGGCCCGGTTTTGTCGTTGGGGCGGGTGCTCTTTGCCTTCCACCTTTCAGCCGGTCGCGCCAACTGCACTTTGCCTTTGCGCAGGCGGCTGTGGCGGAACCCGTAGCCAAAGTAGATCACGAGCCCAATCAGCGTCCAGATGACTGCCCGCCACCAAGTGCTGTGAGGAAGACTCAAGATCAGCACGACACAGCCGATCGCGCCGATGGTGCAAGTAATCCACGGATAGGGCACGCGAAAAGGGCGCGACAGTTCGGGATGCGTATGGCGAAGAACCTGCACCGCGATGCAGACCACGAGAAACGCCAACAGTGTCCCGATGTTGGTGAGCTCGGCGAGGATGTCGATGGGGAGCAAGCCCGCACCTATTGCCGCAACGATTCCGGTAATGACCGTCGCGACGTGCGGCGTTTGAAATCGCGGGTGGACCCTGCCAAACGCCGGCGGCAGCAGTCCATCCCTCGACATGACGTAGAAGATGCGTGGCTGCCCGATCATGACGACAAGGATCACTGATGACAGGCCTGCCAACGCGCCGACGTCGATCAGCGGCGCCAACCAGTTTCTGAGCGTCGGAACCTGCTCAATGCCAAACGCGACCGGGTCGGGCACGTTCAACCGTGTGTAGCGGACGATACCCGTCAGCACCAGCGAAACGACGATGTAAAGCGCGGTGCAAATGACCAGGCTGGCGATGATGCTGATCGGCATGTCGCGCTTGGGGTTCTTGGCTTCCTGGGCTGCCGTCGAAACCGCATCGAATCCGATGTAGGCAAAAAAGATGATTGCTGCCCCCTCGAATACGCCCATCCAGCCGTATTTGCCCGGCCGGCACATGTTGCCGGTCGCACCCGCGGCGGAGCAAATACGGTTCGGCACGAAGGGATGCCAGTGCTCCGGTACGATGTAGTGCAGGCCAAAAACAATGAATAGGAGGATCACGGTCAGCTTGACGATCACGATCCAGATGTTCACCGTGGACGAATGTTTGATGCCGACATAGCACAGCGCGGTGATCGCCAGCACGATAAAGATGGCGGGGAGATTGATGATGTCCCCGGTGGCGACCACCGAGACCGCGCCGACACCTTTCGCCAAAGGCGCCTTAGCAAAGGCATCGGGAATCGTCAACCCGATGTGCTTCAACAGCGACACCACATAGCCCGACCAGCCCGCGGCCACGGCCGAGATCGACACCAGGTATTCGAGGACCAGATTCCAGCCGATGAACCACGCGATCAGCTCTCCCAACGTGGCGTAGGAGTAGGAGTAGGCGCTGCCTGCGACGGGAATCATCGCGGCGAATTCGGCGTAGCAGAGCGCAGCCATCGCGCACACGAATCCGGCGATCACGAAGGAAACCGCGAGTGCTGGTCCAGCGTTGTTGGCAGCAGCCACGCCGGTCAGGACAAAGATTCCGGTGCCGACGATCGCACCCACACCAAGCGCAGTGAGTGCCCAGGGGCCGAGCGCCGGTCTCAGTTCGTTGTCAGCGGCGTTTGCCGCGGTCGGCTTGGTCGTCCACAGTTGCTCCCAGAAAGTCATGGATGCTTGATCTTCGTCGGCACATTTGTCAGATCAGCACATCCAACGGCGCGTTCTCGTCCGGTAGATTGACAACGCCTTTCCTCACTATAGCAACCGCGTGATCGTGAAGTTGACGACCCGTTTCACGCCGTAATAGCAAGCCGAGACGCTGGAGCATTGCGCCACATACGTCTTGTTGAACAGGTTGGACAGGCTGAGATCCATGAGCCAATGGTCCCCAAGACCATAGTGGATCGTGGCATCCCATATCGTGGCGCCAGGTGACCGGTACAGGTTCGCGGCGTCTCCGTAACTCGGCCCGATGTAACGAAATCCAAGACTCGCACCGAGGCCTGCCAATCTACCTGTTTGCTGGGTGTAGTCGACCAGCGCAGACACCATGTGCTTGGGCGTGACCGGGAGCTGTTTGCCCAAGTCGGGACCATTGCTCTTGGTCACGACCGGGTTCATGGTGGTGAGCGCGGCGTTGAAGCTCCAATGATCGCCAACTCGCATCACGCCCTCGAGTTCAAGTCCCTTGACTTCGACTTGGCCGGTCTGGACCTGGAAGAACAAGTGATTCGGATCGGGGGTCAGTACGTTGTTCTGCTTCAACTCATAGGCCGCAAGGGTCGCGAAGATGTGTGTCCCGGGTGGTACAGAACTCGGTTGAAACTTGAGGCCCGCCTCCACCTGATTACCTGAAGTTGGCTTGAAGGCAGCGCCTTGAAAATCGGCGCCGGAAGTGGGTTGGAACGATGTTGCGTACGACACGTAGGGAGCCAAGCCGTCCTTCATCAGGTAATTGAGGCCGACGTGGTACGTAAACTGGTGATTGGTCGTCCCCTTACCAAAGTTGCTCGTGTTGAGATCGTCCTCACGGCCCCCTACGGTCAGCACCCAAGGTGCGATCTTGATCACATCCTCCGCATACAGACCTGTCTGCTTCTGTATCTGCTGTAGATACGGGAAGCTGAGCGGAGGTGTGGTGATCGGCACCCCGTACACGGGATTGAAGAGGTCAATCGGAGGCGCTGCAGCGAAGCCGAACTCGGCATCGTCGGTGTAGTGGCGAAAGTCGAGGCCGACCAGCACATTCTGGGTCACATCGCCTGAGCCGAACTTTCCGTAGAGACGCGAATCCATCTCAAGGGCATGAATGTTCTCATCAAACGGGAAGTTGTTACGATTGACCGTGCGATAGTCGGTGGGCATGCCATCTGCATTCGTGGCCAGCCCAGCCCCGTAGACCTGCAGGATGTCGGTGATGTCAGAAAAATACATCACGTTTTGTTTGAACTGCCACGTGTCGTTGAACACATGGTCGAACTCATAGCCGACGCCGTACTGATGCCGGTTGAAGCGGTTGTACTGGGTATCGCCCAAGTTGGTGCTTGTAGGCACTTTGCCCAGCGGATTGGGTAACAGGACACCATAAATGGGCAGGAAACCATCTCCATCGCCGTAAACATCATCACGCTGAAAATAACTCAGGAACGTGAACTTCGTATTCGGGGAAGCCAACCAGGTAAATGCCGGCGCGATGTAGTAACGATTCGTGTCGACACCGTACCTCTGCGTGCCGCGGTCATAACCCAGCGCCGTGATCCTGCCGAGGAAATTGCCCTGCTGATCAAGAGGGCCTGTCACATCGATCGCGGCCTGCTTGTTGTCGAAGCTTCCGACCTGCAGCTGCACTTCGCCATCGAAGATTCCCTCCGGGCGTCGACTGGTCATATCCACGATGCCGCCTGGGGGCGCGGATCCGTAAAGTGCGGAAGATGGACCCTTCAGTATTTCAACGGTTTGAAACCCGAAGAGATCAATACCGGTACTTTGCACCGACCCGATAGGTGCCTGTAAGCCATTGATGTAAACCGTCGGATTGAAGCCGCGCTGGTTCAGCCAGTCGTAACGAGGATCGGGACCGAAGATGCCGCCCACGACGCCAGCCGTGTAACGTACAACCTGGTCCAGGTTCTGCCAGTCGAGCAGGTCCATCTGCGCACGGGGGATCACTGTTACCGATTGCGGTGTTTCGATAAGCGGCACCGGCATCTTGGCTGCTGCGTTCGTCTCACGCGGCACGTACGCCGTAACCATGATGGTCTGAAGGGTGGTCGTGCCTTTCTTTTTGTTGTTGGCTTTACTCGTTTGATCCGAGGACTGTTTGGCATTGTCGGCTTGACCGACACCGGCTGCCATCCCGACGCCGGAGAAGGACAACGCGACAAGCATCGCCACGATGCCCATGTGCATCAAGATCCGTGCGCGGGCCGTGCCCGAAGCTGAGAAGGCGCATACATTCACGATTCACCTCCCAAGGCGAAAACGCCTGTACATATTTGCGCGATCGTCCTTGAAGCTGACTCGCCGCCCTTCGGCTCAATGACCCCAAAGGCCGAATTTCACCCGGCACGGCTGCTGCTACAAACTGCCAACCTAGTCTTGGCGCTGCAACTGCGATAAGGCCTTCGGCCATCGCGTTAAGGCCATCCCGGACTGACGGATGTTTGCTCTGTAGCTGGGGTTGATCAGTTTTGAGGCGCCCGTTCACGACGCTGAATTTAAGCGTCAGTCGACCGCACCTTGCCGTGCTGCCGCGTAGTCCGCTACACGATCGGCAGCAGGGTGTCGATGTCGTGGTTTCTGGCGGTCCGTAACCGGATCTGGGCGTCGGTGACCCAGTGGCATGACTCGCATGGATAAAAGCTAGCTTGCGACTCCGCCAATAACCGAATCGAGATAAGTCCTCGCCTCCATCCGCACCTCGTCCAGAATCTTCCAGATGGTCTGCTTGGCTTCATCCGCGAGCCTTGGTTGTGGCGCGATCGGATTGCCCGGAGTGAATCCGTCATGTTCCAGTGCGGCCTTGACGCACGCCGCGAGGTTGTACGAGGCAAAAGCTTCGCTGAAACGCCACAGGATTTTTTGCAGCGCCATGGCTTCGTCCCAGCGCATGGCTTGGCAAAGCTCATAGAGCCTGACATTTTCCGGCGTGAGCACGCACGCCGGACCGGCGAACAGACCCACGCCACCCAGCAGCATCACGTTGACGCCGATATGCGCCGACGCCGCGTAGATACCGAAGCCTTCGCGGCATTGCATCGACAGAGACAAGAGGCGACCGGTCTTGCCCGATGCGTCCTTGATACCGGCCATTCTCGGATGCCGGCTCAGTTCGACGATCAGGTCGATGCCCAAATCCACTTTCTGGAAGTTGGGGTTGGTATAGATGATGATCGGCAAGTCGGCGGCGTCGGCGACGCGCAGGAAATAATCCCTTACGGCTGTTTGCGACAAGGGAAAGTAGGAGTCGAGCGTCAGCACCATGCCATCCGCGCCGAGCCGCTGGACCGCGCGCGCCTGATCAATGGCGCCCTTGACTGACCGGCTGAACACGCCCGGCACCACGGGTACGCGTCCGTTGCTGGCGTCCACTACGGCCTGCACCACCTTGCACCGATCCTCAATCGACAGGTAGGCGCATTCGCCCGTGCTACCCAACGGCGTCAATCCGTTGACGCCCTGACCGATCAGGTGCTCGCACAGGCGCCGCATTTCTCCCACATTGATGCTTTCATCCTCGTGCAGCGGAGTAGCCAGATAGGGGATGACCCCCCTGAATCGACGGACTAAACCGCTATCGCGGTAAAGAGCTGTGGCACGGATGGGCGTCCCTATAATTTGGGGCGCTGTTGTGCGGCTGTGCAGGGTTGTGGTTGAGGCATGAGCCTCGATCCCGACAGGAGCACAGCAATGAGCCTTCCCACTACAACGATCAGTCCGTTGCGGCAACGCATGCTCGAAGACATGGCGTTGCGCAAGCTGTCCGACAAGACCCAGTCTGCGTACATCCGCGCAGTGCGTGGATTCGCCGGCTACTTGCGTCGCCCTCCCGATAGCGCAAGCGCCGAGGACCTGCGGCGGTATCAGTTGCACCTGGCCGAGGCGGGTGTCTCGCCGGTCTCGATCAAGGCGGCGATCACCGGATTGAAGTTTTTCTTCGAGGTGACGGTCGGGCGTGCCGACGCCATCAGCAAGATGAGCCCGGTACACGCCCCACGCAAGTTGCCGGTGGTGTTGAGTCGCGAGGAGGCCGCCCGGTTGATCGCATGCGCCGGCAACGAGAAGTATCGGGCGGCCTTGTCGGTGGCCTACGGTGCCGGACTGCGCGCGAGCGAAGTTGTCGGCCTCAGGATCGGTGACGTCGACAGCCAGCGTATGGTCTTGCGCGTGGACCAGGGCAAGGGTCACAAGGATCGTTACGCGATGCTCTCGCCGGTACTGCTGCGGGCGCTGCGCGTGTGGTGGCGCACGGCCCACGCCCAGGGCAAGCTGCTCGACGGCGGCTGGCTATTCCCCGGCATGAACCGGGTCAATCCGCTGACCACGCGCCAACTCAACCGCGCCATCCATGCTGCGGCATCGGACGCCGGCATCGACAAGCGGGTGTCGATGCACACGCTTCGGCACAGTTTTGCAACGCACCTGCTGGAACAGAAGGTGGACATCCGCGTGATCCAGGTGCTGCTGGGTCACAAGAAGCTGGAGACGACCGCGCTGTACACGCAGGTTGCCACCGAGATCCTGCGCCAGGTGATCAGCCCGCTGGAGGGTTTGCCGGCGGGATAACCCCGTGGCACGTCCCGCCCTGGAGGTCGCGGATATCTTCCGCACCCATGGGCCGCACTGGCGACAGGTACAGCATGGCCATCTGAGTCTCGGTCAGCTCAAGGTGATGTCAGCTATCGAACAGTGCCGCAGCGCGGCGCTGGGTGGCCACAGCCTGCGCTGCCCAGCCTGCGATCACGCCCAGATCGCCTACAACTCCTGCCGCAACCGGCACTGCCCCAAGTGCCAGGGCAGTCAGGCCCGACGCTGGCTGGACGCCCGACAGACCGAACTGCTGCCGGTGGATTACTACCACGTGGTGTTCACACTGCCGGCGCCGATCGGCGCGCTGGCGTATACCAACAAGGCAGTCATCTACCGCCTGCTGTTCCAAGCCACGGCCGAGACCCTGCTCACGATCGCCGCCGATCCCAAGCATCTGGGCGCCCGCATCGGCATGCTGTTGGTCCTGCACACGTGGGGCTCAGCGATGACCCATCACCCGCACGTGCACGGGATCGTGCCCGGCGGTGGCCTCTCGCCGGATGGTCAACGCTGGGTCGCCTGCAAGCCGGGCTTCTTCCTGCCGGTGCGTGTGCTGTCGCGGCTGTTCCGGCGACTCTTCCTCGAACGCTTGACCGAGGCGTACGGCAACGGCCAACTGCAGTTCTTTGGCGAGCACGTGCCCCTGGCAGACGCCAATGCGTTCGCGGAATGGCTCGCGCCCATGCGCAGCGCCGAATGGGTGGTCTATGCGAAGCGGCCCTTCGCCGGCCCGGCGGCCGTGCTGGCGTACCTGTCCCGGTACACCCACCGTGTCGCCATCTCCAACCAGCGCCTCGTCTCAATGGATCAGCACCAGGTCACGTTCCGCTGGAAGGACTACCGCGCCAAGGGACGCACGCGCTACAAGACCATGACGCTGGATGCCGATGAGTTCATGCGGCGTTTTCTGCTCCACGTCTTGCCGCGCGGCTTTCATCGCATCCGCGCCTATGGCCTTCTGGCGAATGCCGAACGCAAAGCCAACCTCGCAACCGCCCGCGCGCTGCTCACCCAACCCGCGCCGCCGGTTGCGTCCGAGCCGGTGCCGGACGTGATCGCGCAACCGGCTGCGGAACCAAGCCCAGCCACCTTCGTCTGTCCACACTGCGG
>SCQS01000030.1 GCA_004299705.1 Rhodanobacteraceae bacterium
GTGCCAGCGACTCGCGCTGGGCCAGGTTGAAACCGTCGGTGACCTCGATCACGGCCGGGGTATTGGCCACCAGGTCGCGCTCGGCGTCCAGGGTGTTGCCGTTGAGCAAGGGCGCCAGGTCGCGCGCGAACGAGGCGGGGTCTTCGGTCGAGGCGACCACCCGGGTAAAACGGTCGTGGAACTGCTGCTTGACGTCGCCCGGCAGGGCACGTTCGTCCTCGATGGTGTCCGCGATCCGGCACAACAGGTAGGCATTGGCGATCACTGTTCGCAGGCGCGCATCCAGCTGCGGGATCGTCAACGCAAAGGTGCGCGACACCGCGGGGAGGATGCGCGCCTGATAGGCTTCGGCGTCTCGTCGCGCTGCGCTGGCGGAAGCTTGGGCAATCATCCTGCAGTTCTCCTTCAGCAAGTTGCCTGCGGCACCCCTGATCCTACGCATTGTGCGTGAAGACGAGGTGGAAGTCGCGCCGAGGTAGTGGTCTAGTTTGAATTTCTTTTCTTGTACGGGCCACGCGGCTTGGCTTCCGGCTCCGGTACGAGTGCCGCGATTTCTTCCAAGCTCCAAACGTGATCCGCAATTCCGGCTTCCATCGCAGGCGTCACGCGCAGGCTCTTATGGATGCGCCCGAAGTTGTAGTACATAAAGTGCAGCGCGACAGCGTGCGCGTGGTTCTCGATCTTCTTGCTAAAGCCATTGGTCAGACGCGTGAAGCGGCGCATGGACATCCGCATCGTCAGATTCTGGCGCTCGACGTAGGACGTGGAAACGTCCGCCTTGACCGGGTTGCCCGTGATCTTGATCTTCTTGGAACCCTTGTATTCGCTCGGGCTGTACTTGCGCTCCGGTGAGTTCGGGCCTTCGCCGTATTGCTTGACCAGCATCGCGTAGTCGATTTCCCACGCGAACGCATCCTCTACCGCGTCCAGATAGGCCCGATGGCCGTCCGTGGTGAGTTGTACGCGGTTCGCCAAACGCGGAGCAAGGTCAGCAATGAATGCACGGGCGGCTTCGCCGTCGCGGCTACCGACCATCCATGACGCGATCAGCTTGGTATCGGCGCAGATGGCCGTCCACGTCCAGACGTCGCCGTAACCGGCTGCGCCCTGTTCGACGTGCTTTTGCTTCGCGCCCACGAATGACCAGATTTCATCGCACTGAACGCGCTTGCAGGGCAGGTTCACCAGCGCCTTGTTCTGGTATTCAGCGCACGCGGCGCCAACATCCGCAAGCAGCTTCAGCACCGTGGCCTTGGCTGCGCCCGTGATGCGACACGTCGCGTTAATGGAATTGCCTTCGACCAGCAGCCCGAGGATTTGGGCGCGTTTGGCGAGTGGGAGCGTATTCATAGTGAACATAATGCATGACCGGTCATGCATTGTCAATAGGTCATAGGCAAAATCTCCCCGTTTCCGCTCAAAATGAGCGGAATGCTTGACTGATAGAGAGGGGTATGAGAGAGTATGCCCCGGCCAGAAACCGGCCGGGACATACGGTTAGCTCACACTAATGTGAGGGTATGGTGGTCATGTGCCATACGTGCATCCTCCTGCCGTCCAAGTCCCTTACGGCTTAGGGTCAGCCTCGCTAGCTGAGTGAACAAAAAGGCCCGAATCCGCGCCAACGGATTCGGGCCTTGCGTTATCTGATGCAAGCGACCAGCCCACCTTTCGGCTTGGCTTGAAACGATCGTCCGCCGACAGAATCGCGGAGACGGCTAGCAATTTATGGCCGCCTCCCACTTCGATGCCCCATTCTGGAAGCATGGCAAGCAGATCCTTGGTTTGGCGTGGCCTGCCATCAGCCAAGATTTCAGCGCATGCCCACGCAACCTTTTCTTTGGTGGTTTTCATGTCAGCGGGTGGCCTGCGAGCAACTGCGGGCTTTACCGTGACATTAATGACATCCCGGATTTGGATCGTGGCCTCGGAAGTGAGCCGCAATTCGTCAGCCAGGGTAATGAACTGCCTGACCTTCTGGATGCGCGCGCTCACAAACGCATGCTTCTGTTGAAGCTCGCGCAACTCATTGACGAGGTCTCTTAGCTGTTGCCGTGCTTGTTCGAGGGCGTCCATATGGTGAATTATCCGCCACCATATGAACGCATGTCAATGAACAATACGTTAAAAATACGTTATTTCTGATGGCTCCAGCGAGCCAATGCAGCTTTTTGGGCGATGGCTTTCTTTTTTGCCGCCGATAGCTTGTTTGCCCGAGCTTTGCCGCCCTTCAATCCACCCTTGCGACCAAGCGCGACCGCTGCCGGGTCTTTGCCGTCGTCGGTCTTGACGTCGTCTAGCTCGCCCGTGGCAAGCTGGGCGATCATGTGTGCGAGCTGGTTTGTGTCGCGCGGACGTTTCGGCTTTGTCATGCCACTACCGTAACAGGCGCGTGCTGAACCGCTCAAGCATCCGCAATTTCAAACTAGACCACTACCCGCGCCGAAGACGTTTTGACAGGCTTGCACCCGCATCGTTACGCTCGCGGCGGTGCGGTATCCGCCGTGCGATACGGAGAGGTGCGATGGCTTTTGCGGAACGCGTGGCCGGATACGTCGAGCGGGTCGAACGCGCACTGGGTGCGCGCCTGCCGCCAACCGGCACGCGTCCGGCCACATTGCACGCGGCGATGCGCTACGCGGCGCTGGGCGGCGGCAAACGCATCCGCCCGTTGCTGTGTTACGCCAGCGGCGAAATGCTGGGCGTCGCGCCCGAACGCCTCGACGATGCCGCCTGCGCGGTCGAGTGCGTGCACGTGTTTTCGCTGGTGCACGACGACCTGCCGGCGATGGACGACGACGCGCTGCGCCGCGGCAAGCCATCCACCCACGCCGCGTTCGGCGTCGCCACCGCGATCCTCGCGGGCGATGCGCTGCAGACGCGCGCGTTCGAGATTCTTGCAGGCGACGGCAAACACGACGCCGCCGAACGGCTCGGCATGATCGCGGTGCTCGCGGGGGCCACCGGTTCGCAAGGCATGACCGGGGGCCAGGCCGTCGATCTGGAATCGGAAGGCAAGCAACTGGTGGCCGCCGACCTCGAAGCGCTGGATCGCGACAAGACCGGCAAGCTGATCCGCGCGGCGGTGCTGATGCCGTGTTGCGCGGTGCCCGGTTTGCCGCATGCGTCGCGCGACGCGCTGGACCGTTTCGCCGAGTGCATGGGGCTTGCGTTCCAGATCAAGGATGACGTGCTGGACGTCGAAGGCGACCAGACGCTCACCGGCAAGACCAAGGGTGCCGACGCGGCGCGCGGCAAGGCCACGTATCCATCGTTGATGGGACTGGACGATGCCAAGCGCCGCGCCGATGCACTGTACGCCGAGGCGCTGGCTGCGCTGGAGGGCTTCGGCGCCGCCGCCGAACCGCTGCGCTGGATGGCGCGCTACATTGTGCATCGCGACCGGTGAATCCTCGAATCCGTTTTCCCTGATGCTGGCAAAGCGGTATTGAAAGATCGCGTAACCGCGCGTCGCGCTTGCAACACACCCCGCAAAGCCCGACACTTGCACACGTCTGGAGACCGGCCTGTTGCCGGTGGGAGTCCGGAGCGCATAAGTGACCAACCACGACGAGCCGCCAGGGAAGCGCGGCATCATCGCCGAACTCAGCTACCGCCATGTCTGGCGCGCCGCGGCGGTATACATCGGCGCGGTGTGGGCGCTCTCGCAAGGCATCTCGCAGTTGAGCGGTCCGTTTGGAATGCCGGACTGGGTGACCCGTTGGTTCGTGATCGCGTGCGCGATCGGATTTCCGTTCTGGGTCGCGTTCGCCTGGTACTACAAGCTGACGCCGGAAGGTTTAAAGCTCGAAAGCGACACCACGACTCCGAACGACCACGGCTTCCATCGCGCCTTTGGCCGCAAACTGGACATCTGGATCATCGGCGTCATGGCCGTCGCCATCGTGTTGCTGGTCACCAACACCTTCGTGTTGCATCGTGACGTCACCAGCACCACCCATGAGGCCGCCATCAAGGAAGCTTCTGCACAACTGGCGAAAGTGCCGGCCAAGTCGGTGGCGGTACTGCCATTCGCCAACGAAAGCGGTGACCCCAAGCAACAATATTTTTCCGACGGCCTGTCCGAGGAATTGATCTCCGACCTGACCCAGATCGATGGGCTCAAGGTGATCGGCAAGTACTCCAGCTTCAAGTTCCGCGACAGCAAGGACAGCCCTGCGCAAATCGGCGCTGCGTTGGGCGTGGCCAACTTGATCCACGGTTCGGTGTTCCAGCAAGCCGGCTACCTGCGGGTCAATGTCAACATGATCCGCGCCACGGACGGCCAAAACGTGTGGTCGCACAGCTACGACGAGCAGCTCAAGGACGTGTTCGCGATCCAGTCGCAGATCGGCCACGCGGTCGCCGCGGCGCTCAAGATCAAGCTGATGGGCAATGCCATCGTTGCCAGCGACCAGCCGCCGAGTGGCAATGTCCAAGCCTACGAACTCATGCTGCAGGGGCGCGCGATTCTCCGCCATGGCACCGAAACCAGCATTCGCCAAGCCATCGCCCTGTTCCAGCAAGTGCTCAAGCTCGATCCGAAGTACGCCTATGTCTGGGGCTTGCTGACCAACAGTTCGATCAATCTGGGCGTGGCGTACCTGAGCGGCGCTCCGCGCCAGCAGGCGTACACGCAGGCCCGCGCGGCGGCGGCGAGGGAGCAGGCGCTGGCGCCCAACGCCGCATTTACCCATATTGATCACGGTTGGTTGTTGGCGATCGTCGACAACGATTCCATGGGCGCACTGGCCGAGTACAAGCGCGCCCATCAACTGGCTCCGAACGATATCACCGGCATGAATTTCCTGGCCAACGGGCTGATGGGTATCGGGCAACTCCGACCGGCGACCAAATTGTTCCACGCGGCCCTCGCGAGGGATCCGTTGCGTGTCGATATTTATTCCGGCCTTGCCGCAGCCCTGTTGGGGCAGCGCCAGCTCGATGCGGCCGAGCAGGCTATCCGCAAGGCGCTGGAATTGCAGCCGAATTACCCGGGGCTGAATGCGGAACTGGCCGAAGTCGACGTTCTGCGCGGCGCCGCCGCCGCCGCGCAAAGCGCCGCCGCGAAGGAAACCGATCCAACTTACGGGCCTTGGGCACGCGCGCTTGCGCAGCAGGTCGGCCCGGCTCGCGGGCAGGCCGATGCCGCCCTGCGCGATTACATCGCCAAGCAAGGCAAGGCCCAGCCTTATCTGGTTGCCGACTTGTACGCGCTGCGCAAGCAACCGGATGAGATGTTCGATTGGCTGCGGCGTGCGTGGGTCCAGCGCGATCCGAATTTCGCGGCCAGCCTGCTCGCCGATCCGTTCGTGCTTGCCTACCAGCACGATCCGCGCTTTGCCGCCCTTTGCAAGGATGCCGGCTTGCCGGTGCCGGGCCAGACGCCGGAAGTGGCCGCCGGCGCCAGCGGTCCCTGATTGTTATAGAGCGGGGGTGGCGGATTCAATTCTGAAGTGCAGTGCATGTGGTGCTGCGCTGCTTGCGCGCACGGGGCGACGCAGCGGCAGGACCGGATCGTTTGCTCGGATGCCACCACCCAGCGGGGTCCGACCGTAAAAGATGTGTCGAAAGACATTACATTTTCGAGTTGATTCAAAAGTGAAGAGAAATATTTTAAAAACAATAGCATGCACGATTTTATCGACGATGGAGCCGAAATTGTGCGTTAGAAAAGTTTACAAAATAAAGTGGCGCGCTTGATTGGTCACCAATAAAAACAATTATTTAGAAGATGGCACGCGATGTGCTTCGGGTGCGAATCATCAGGGGGCTTTGGAAACGGACTTCTCTCATCGCGGCCTCGCCGCTAAAAGAGGAATGCAATGATGAAACGTTATCTGCTGTTTGCAGTCGCGGCTCTACTGCTCGGATTGATCGTCGCGCCGAATGCCTTCGCGATCCGTGTTATTTTCGATCCGACCACCGTCACGGGTCAGACTCTCACTCCTGGCGACCCCGTTTGCACGTCGAACACGCCTTGCAACATAGGTCTGCCCAACACGATGTACCAGGCGACGTTCTTGTCTTGTGCGTCGGGGGCGATCCTCCCGCCTTCTGTGTGTACCACGGCACCGGTCACGAGTTCGTGGTACGGCGTTTGGTTCAACAACGTCACCGGGTATGCGCTCAACACGTTTACTTTCTCCATTCCGATTCCTGCCGGATTTGGAGGTCAGTCGCTGACGTGTTCCGGATCGCCTCCCGGCAGCGGCATTACGGTCGACTGCCCTTCGACTGCGCCAGCCGCAGATTCTGACTTGGACCTGACCGTTCACACCAACCCGGCACTGAATGGGGGACAGGCAGGCACGCTCCCGGAGGACTTTTATCTGCTGGCGGACATTCCCTTCACGACCACGGGTGTAGTCGCCTCCGTACCCGAACCCAGCGAACTCGGCATGTTCGGCTTGGGCCTGCTGGCGCTGGGTCTGGGCGTTGGCTGGCAGAAGCGTCGTCACGCGCAGCGTGGCAATGAAGCGCCGTAGCGCAGGAGGCAGTCATGGCGAGGGAATGCCGCTTGCTTGAATCGACGCATGAAACAATCCCCGGCAACGGGGATTGTTTTTTCGTGCGATCCTGTGACGGTCTGTTTTTCGGCAGCGAGTTTTGAGCGCGGAAGACCATTCGGCAGGTTGTGCGAATCATTGCTTGAATAGGCTTGTAAGCGGTTGCTGCTTCGCAGCCTCGGCCAGCGTCCAGCCGTTGCGTTCGATGCGCTGCGCGATGCGTTGAATTGCATCAATTCCGCGCGCAGGCGCGGGTTCACAGCCTCTTGTGACGTGCCCGTGATGGTGTCGAATACGCGGGTGCACGTTTTGGCGGTCATGGCGTTATTTTCCTCGCGCCACTTGCTTGAATCGTTGCCGCGCCAGTTCCACGTCGGCAGGCGCGGTGTGCTGGGTCTTTTCTGGAAGATGTGCAGCGCATGGACGGCATCCGTCAGTCGCGTGCTGTAGATCACGTGGCACGAATGGTCGCGTCGCATCCGCAATTCTCGACACTGTTCCCGATATCCGGCATCGGCTTGAAGCACGCTTCCCGCGAAGCGGATGGGCTTCGTGCAAGGGTCATGCCGGTGCGGCTGCAGGGTGCGCGACATGGCGCACCACGCTCGCACAACCGTGAAGCCGAATCATCCACACTAGACCGCGTGGCACGATCGGGCCATGCTGCAGCGCGCGGCGCGCAGGTCGTCGCTTGCCAGGAGCCTTCGCGATGCGCCATCCTGAAATCCACGAGCAGGTCGGCTTGTGTTTCGTCGCCGGATACATCGACACCCTGAGCATCATCGCGATGAGCGGTTTGTTCACCGCGCATGTCACGGGCGACCTGATCCTGGCGGCGGCGCACCTGGCCACGCCTTACGGGCGCGACTGGATAGCGGACATCAGCATGATCGTGCTGTTCGTGCTCGTGATTGGACTGGTCACCTGGTTCGCGCATTGTCCCGCGTGCACGGCGAAGCCGAACGCCTGGCGTGCACGGCTGTTTCTCGGTGTGGAGCTGTTACTGCTGATCGGGTTCTGGGTGTCCGGGGACGCGCTGTCCGGTGCCGTTTTTCCGTTGTACGCGCCGCAGCATGTCATCCCGGTCGCGGGTTTCGCGGTCGCCGCGATGGCGATCCAGTATGCCCTGCCGGGATTATTGGGCGAGCAACGTTTGCCGACCACCGTGATGACGGGCAATCTGCTGCGCACGGTATCGGGCGTCGCGATGCTGGCACGTTCGCGCCATGCACGCGATGCCGCCGATTACGCCGCCGCGGGCGACCAGGTACGCAAGGCTGCGCCCGGCTTGATCGCGTTCTTTGCCGGCGCGGCGATGGGTGCGCCATTGACCGTGTGGCTGCACTTCAATGCCGTGGTGGTGCCATGCGCGGCGTTGCTGGCCGTGATGCCGGCGACGATCCGCGCTGCCCGGCAGGGGTGAAATGGTGGAGCTGAGGAGGATCGAACTCCTGACCTCTGCATTGCGAACGCAGCGCTCTCCCAGCTGAGCTACAGCCCCACATGTTGGGTTGTCGTGGGCGCCTTCGGCAGTGCAAAGGGCGCGCCGTACCGGCGCATTGCGCGCCAGTGAGCCGCATATGGTAGCCGGTCTGCCGGTGCCCGCCAAGCACCCCGATGGCGAGCTTCAGCCGGGCAGCAGCGCTGTCAGGTCGGCTTGCAGCAAGCCCGCGCGCCAGCCCTGCAGGGCCGCTGGCCAGGCGTGGGACACGGCGAATTCCTCGATCAGCCTACGCGGGCACAACAGGCCGGGCGGCAGGTCCAGTTTGGCGGCAATGGCCTGGACGACCGCGCGCATGGCGTCGACCGCGCGTTTGGCCTCGCCCCTGGGGCTGGCCGGGATGGGCGCCAGGTTCGCCAGTTCTTCGGGTGTCGCCTGTGCCTGCAGCAACGCGAGCAGTTTGGCGCGCTGCGGCCCGCGCAGGGCGCGCTGGCCCTTGACGCGTTCGAACAGCTCGCTGGCACCCGCCGGTGGCTGTTGCGAAAGCGACAATGCGTGCGGGTCGTCGAGCACCCACGGGCGCGGGCGATCGATGCTGCGTGCGGTGGCGTCGCGCCATAGCAACACGCGTTGCAATCGCGCCTGCGCCTCGCGTGGCCATTCGGCCGCGCCCGGGAACCCGCGTTGTGGTTGCGGGTCGGCGTCATGGTGCGGACGCCGGACCAGGCGCGCGCAATCCTCGGCCAGCCATGCGCAGCGTCCGCGCCGTTGCAGTTCCGACACCAATCGATCGTGCAGTGCGGCGAGATGGGTGACGTCCTGCGCCGCGTAGTCGAGCTGGCTTGCGGTCAACGGGCGCTGCAACCAATCCGAGCGGGTTTCGTCCTTGGGGATGTCGATGCCAAGCATCGCTGCGACCAGCTTCTGGTAGCTGAGCCCCGGCCCCATGCCGCACAGCGCTGCCGCGACCTGGGTGTCGAACAGTTCCAGTGGTGTGTCGCCCAGCAGTGGCGCCAGCGCTTCCATGTCTTCGCTGGCGCTGTGCATCACGCAGGTGCGACCCGCCACCAGCGCGCGCAGATCCGCGCCGGCGTCGTAGGCCACGGGATCGATCAGCCAGCAGGCGTCGGCATGTGCCGCTTGCACCAGCGCCAGCCTGGGGTAAAAGGTGTCGCGGCGCATGAACTCGGTGTCGAGTCCGAGCAATCCGCGATCGGCGGGAGCCGGCAGTGCGCCCGCGCGGTCGATCCACGCGTGGTTCATGGCCGGCGTCCGTGCATTGATTGGTGTTCCATTGGGCATCGGTTTGCTATCGTGAACCGCACACGATAACAGCCGGGCGCAGTTGCCGCATGCCGAAGCCGCAAACTCTCACTCGTCAGCACGCGATCGGCGGTGCGGTCGGCGTTTTGCTGCTGGTATTTGCGTTGGTCTACCGGTTTTTCCCGGCGGCGCTGAAGGTGGAACCGGCGATATTGAGAACGAGCCCGGCCGCGGTGAGCAGTGCCGCGATGGCAACCCCGGCTGCGCCGCGCAAACTGACACCGGCCGAATCCGAACTCAATGCGGGGCCACCGATCTCGCTGGCGCCATCGGCGGTGATCGCCGCGCGGGCACGGGAAGATTCGTTCGGCGGACGCGCGGCCAAGGGCAAGGTCGCGCAATGGCTGACCGAGGCGGGCAAGGCGGCACGCGCGGGCAACCTGCTCGGCCCCGCCAAGGACAGCGCGCTGTCCCTGGTATTGCAGGCGGTGAAGGCCGCGCCGGACGATCCGCACGTCAAGACTGCGGTGTCGCTGCTGCATGCGCGGCTGGTGGCCAACGCGCAGCAATCGCTCGCGACCGGCGACGCCGACGCGGCCAGCGCCAACCTGGACGCGCTCAAGCAATTGCCGGGTCCGCAGGACGACCTGGCGGCGTTGGCTGCGCGCATCGCCGCCGCGGGCAAGGTCCAGCCGCTGCTGGAGCAAGCCAGCGAGCTGGTGC
This sequence comes from Rhodanobacteraceae bacterium, assembly GCA_004299705.1. GTDB lineage: Bacteria > Pseudomonadota > Gammaproteobacteria > Xanthomonadales > Rhodanobacteraceae > 66-474. The sequence continues at coordinate 9,937 of SCQS01000030.1, forward strand.
AGAAGGGCAAACTGGAAGGGCCGGGCGACGACACCGCGCTCGCGGTGTACCGCAAGGTACTGACGCTCGATCCCGAAAACGTGGTGGCGCGCCAGGGCCTGCAGCGCGTGCAGCAGGCCGCGTTGGACCGCGCGCTGTCGGCCGCCGCGCAGAACGAGGATGCCAAGGCCGCCGCGGCGCTCGCCGATGCCGCCGCGATCCTGCCGTCGTCGCCGGCCTTGACGGACACCCGCGCGCGCATCGCCGCGATGCGCAGCGGGCGCGCCGACAATTTGATGGCGCAGGCGGAATCCGCGCTGGACGCCGGCAATCTCGATCTGGCGCAGCGCCTGGCCAATCAGGCGGGCTCGCTGGGCGCGTCCACCGATGCGTTCCTGGCCCGGATACAAAACGCGCGCGAATATTCGAGTTACCACCCCGGACAGGTGTTTGCCGATCATTTCCTGGACATCGTTGGCCAGGCGCCCGCGATGGTCGTGATTCCGCGCGGCAGTTTCCTGATGGGCGCGCCGGGACCCAGCCGCGCCGCCAGTGCCGAACAACCGCAGCACGAGGTGACCTTTGCGAAAGGCTTTGCGCTGGCGCGCGCCGAGGTGACCGTGGCCGAGTTCCGCGCGTTCGTGCGTTCATCGGGCTACGTGCCGGATTCCGACCGGCTCGGCGGCGCCTCGGTGTACGACGAGGCCAACGGCCGCATGCAGATGCGCAACGGCGTGGACTGGCAGGACGATTACGCCGGCCAGCGCGCCAAGGACAACGACCCGGTGGTCAACGTGTCCTGGAACGACGCCCACGCCTACGTCGCGTGGCTGTCCAAGCATACCGGCAAGGACTATCGCCTGCCGACCGAGGCCGAGTACGAATACGCCGAACGCGCCGGCACCACCACGCCGTACTGGTGGGGCAGCGGCACGCCCACGCGCACGGTCGAGAACCTCACCGGCAGCGGTGACCGTTCGCCCGCGCATCGCAGCTGGGCCAACGCCTTCAAGAACTACAGCGACGGTTATTGGGGGCCGGCGCCGGTGATGAGCTTTCTGCCCAATCCGTTCGGACTGTACGACATCGACGGCAACGTTTCCGAATGGGTCGCCGATTGCTGGCACGAGAACTACATCCGCGCCCCCACCGATGGCAGCGCCTGGATCAATCCGGGCTGCGACGAGCGCGTGATCCGCGGCGGCTCGTGGGGCAGCGCGCCGGACCAGGACGTATCGTGGTTCCGCATGGGCGCGAACGCCGATGCGCGCAGCGGACGGGTGGGATTCCGGGTGGCGCGGGATTTGTAGGGCCGTGGAATGCCGTCAGAACCTGATGGCCACCACGCGCGCGCGCAAGTTCGCGGGAGCGTCGGACCGCACCGGAAGCCGTGTCACCGGGCACTTCGGACGCGCGGGTGGTTCCCGGTAGCACCCGTTCTCCAGCTCTTCGAGCACCACGTCCCACGCGTCGAGTCCCAACCAGCGCGGCCGCAGTCCTTCGAGTGCGTCTTCTGAATGCGGGTCGCGGCAGTGCCGCAACCGTGCGAGATGCGCGAGCGCGAGCCCGATCTGTTCTGCATTCTCGATTTCCGTGTCCATGTCGGATGGCCGGTGGCTGGGGACGTGTAAAGTGATGCAATCCCCGTGCCAGCGCTGCGGGTCCGCGGGTCCCGCACCCGGAAGCCTTGCACGCATTTGTGCACGACTTCACAAATGCACATCGCCAATCGGACCCTTGCTGGACCCGTGCTGCGGTGCCTGGACTCGACGCTCGAACGGTCTGGCGTGCATTGCGATATCGTAGGTGCGCCCGGCAGCCCGATCGCGTACAGGGAATCGCATGGGCGGCGGCACCGCGATGTTGCGCCTGCGGAACGCGGGTACATGTGCTGGACGACTCCGCAGCGCGGCGTCCTGATCTGGATCGAACCTGCGGAGTTCGCGCCATGGAGTACCTGATATTCGCGCTGGTCGTCGCATTCGTCGCCGTGAACGTCTTTGTCGAAGCCGTCAATCAGGGATCGTCGAAATGGTGGCGCGATCCGCTGAGCCACTACCTCGTCGGCGTCAGGTTCGCGTGGCTGCAGCGGCTGGCATACCTCGGCATGGCGGCTGCCGAGTGCCTGCTGATCACGCGTGGGTATGGCGCCCTGGAGTCGATCGCGCTCGCCATTGCGGCGTTCGGCCTGACCGGCGTGGTGGCGACCAAACTGCGGATAGTCACCGGCCTGGGGGCGGGCGCAGCGCGCACGGCGCACCTCGTTGCATCGGGGCTGGCGTTCGCCGCCGCGGTGGCGTTCGAGTTCATGGTGCTGCTGCACACCCGCTCGGTGTGGTTTCCAGTCGGCGCGGTGGTTGCAACGGCCACGATCGCGATCGATGCGCCGGAACAGGAGGCCATCACCGAAAAGACCCTGACGGCCTTCGTGTTGGCGGGGATCATCCCGATCGTCGCGATCCCGCTGTAGGCGCTCGCCCTTGCGCGGATGCCGCGGAGCCGCTGGGCGCGCCTGGTGCCGGTGGAGGGACTCGAACCCACACGCTTTTAAGGGCGGGGGATTTTGAGTCCCCTGCGTCTACCAATTCCGCCACACCGGCGACGGGCCGCACAGTATGCGGGAGCGCGCGCTGGAAGCCAAGCCTCGGCCGTGCATTCAGTTGGCGGTGTCTTGGGTCAGCGCGCGTTCGCTGCGCAGGTACCACTCGCCCTCGGCGGGTTCGAACACCGCGCAGCGGGTCATGCGGTCCTGGTAGACGTGCAGCGAGACGGTGACGGCATCCGCGCTGGGGTTACGGATGGTGTGGTACTCGTGCGGAGGAATCAGGCTGCCGGCGGAACCCGTGTTGGCCTGGATCACGTTGGCGGGCCGGAAATGGAAACTTTGCTCGTGGCGTTCGACCAGTTCGTACTGCACGACTTCCAACTCGCCGTGCCACACCCCTTCGACGCACCACAGGCCGGCGTGGTCGTGGATCGGGGTGCCCTGGCCGGGGCTCCAGGTCATCGCCATCACCGAGTAGCCGTGGGTGGTGCTGCGGTACAGTTCGCGCCGCGCGTAGTGGTCGGGGCAGGCGTCGAACACGCAGCCCGGCAGTCGCACCGTGTCGTCGCGGATCAACCGGCACAGGGTATTGCGCATGGCCTGCATCACGGCGGGGGTGTCGCCTGCGCCCACCGCGGCGTCGAGTGACTGGATCAGCTTGTCGCGCCCGGGAAATTCGATGCCCATGGCATAAGCTTATAACCGCGCTCCATATGCGTGGCAAGCGCCAATCGGCGCAGCGGGCAATGGTCAGAGCGACGCCATGAACTGCCCGATCGCCGCCCCGAAACGCCCGGTGTCGACCAGGAACGCGTCGTGGCCCTGCGGCGAATCGAGGCCGACGAAGCGGGTATCGGTGCCGGTGGCGCGCAGATCTTCCGCAAGTTGCTGCTGCTGTTCCAGCGGAAACAGGATGTCGGTTTCGACGCCGATCACCAGTGCGCGCTCCAGCTTCATCTTCGCCAGCGCGTTGCGCACCGCGGTCGCTGGATCGGGCGCGCCGCCGTATTCGGCCAGGTCGAACCAGTCCGACGCGCGCGACAAATACAGGTAGCAGTTCGGATCGAACGAACGTGTGAAACGGCGCGCGTGCGCGTTGAGATAGGACTCGATTTCGAACTCCGCGCCGAACGGCTCGTCATCGCGCGCGTCCGGGTCGAGGCGGATGCGGCCGAAGCGCCCGCTCCATTCCAGCGCCGAGCGGTAGGTGATCACGCCCAGTTTGCGCGCGATGTTCATGCCCGTTTCCGGATAATGTTCGTCGTCGTAGCGGCCTTCGTTCCAGTTAGGGTCCAGCCGGATCGCCTCGCGCTGCAACGAGCGAATCGCGATCGCGAACGGTTGCGCGCGCGGTGCCGTGCACACGCTCACGTGCGCGCGCGCGAAACCCGGATGATGGGCGAGGCAACCCAGCGCCGACATGCCGCCCATCGAGCAGCCGATCAGCGTGGCGAGCCGTTCGATGCCGAGTCCGCACACCAGTTCGAAACCCGCGTTGCCCACGTCTTCGAGCGACAGTTCGGGAAACTCCAGCCGCCACGGTTCGCCCGTGGCGGGATTGATCGACGCGGGACCGCTGGATCCCTTGCAACTGCCCAGCGAGTTCGCGCAGATCACGAACCAGCGATCCGTGTCGATGGCCTTGCCGGGGCCGACGAGGTCTTCCCACCAGCCGGGGCTGTCGTCGGTGGGGTTGCGCGCCGCATGGGCGCTGGGCGAGAGTCCGGTCAGGATCAGCACCGCGTTGTCGCGTGCCGCATTCGGCGTGCCCCAGGTTTCGTAGGCAAGCCGCGCACCGCGCAGCTCGCCGCCGCGTTTCATCTTGAACGGCGAGGGCAGGTCGAAATATTGGCGGGCGTCGGCCATGGTGGTTCATTGGCAAGCGAAAGGCGAGAGGGTAGCGAGAGCGCATCATGCAGCCAACCACCCCTTTCGCTTGCGAAGGGGGGCGATGCGCAGCATCGGGGGATGATTGCTCGTTCCGCGCGACCATCCCCCCGCCGCTACGCGGCGACCCCCTTCCTTCGGAAGGGGGTGATTTGGGCTTTTCCCGATTCCCGATTCCCGATTCCCGATTCCCGATTCCCGATTCCCGATTCCCGATTCCCGATTCCCGATTCCCGATCCGCCCGATCGTCGGTGTGATCGGCTCAAGGCTTGGGCCGTGGCGGTGCGGTCGAACCTCTCACCACCAGTTCGGGCGTGAAGCCTTCGTTCTTGACCGTGCCGTCGCGGATATGCGCGATCAGCAACCGGGTGGCGCGTTCGATGATCAACTCGGCGCGCTGGCGTGCGGTCGTCAAGGGCGGCCACGCATGGCGTGAGAACGGACTGTCTTCGAATCCCGCGATCGAAAGATCGTAGGGAATTTGCAGGCCGTCGGAACGTGCCGCGGCGAGCGCGCCTGCAGCGATTTCATCGTTGGAACCGAAGATGGCGGTGCATGGGTTGCGCAGGCCGAGCAGGCGCCGGGCGCCGCGGAATCCGTCGTCGAACACGTAATCGCCATCCACGACCAGTTCCTTGTGCAACGCGAGGCCGTAATCGCCCAGCGCCTTCCGGTATCCGTTGAATCGCTCGGCGCTGGCGCGGTGGTGCTTGCCGCCCTTGAGGAATCCGATGCGGCGGTGGCCGAGCTGGATCAGGTACGCCGTGATCGCGTAGGCGGCATCGCGATCGTCGATGTAGACGCAGGGTGACTTGCCGCCCGGGTCTTCCGCGGAGGAGACAATCCGCACGGTCGGAATCCCGTGTTCGCCCAGCACGGCCAGGGCCCCCGCGCGTTCCGACACCGGCTGGGTCAGCACCAGGCCGGCAAGTCGCTGGCGGGAAGCAAAGTCGAGCAGCCTGTCACCGAGCTTGGTCGCCTTCGAATCGAAGGGGTGCGGCTGCAGGCCGAAGCCGAGGGCGTCGCATGCGGCCAGCGCGCCCTGCAGCGCCGCCACGATGATGTAGGCGTTGGGATTGTCGTACACCAGGCCCACCGTGCAGGACTTGGCGCCACTCAAGCCGCGCGCCAGCAGGTTGGGGCGATAGTTCAGCAGCTCGATAGCGTGCAGGACGCGTGCGCGTGTCTCTGCCCGGACCGGCGTATCGCCGTTCACGACGCGCGACACCGTGGCCGGCGAAACGCCAGCCTGGGTTGCCACGTCTAGGAGCGTTGCGGTTGCCAAAGGGTGTTCCTCGTTGCGGGCGTGCGCACGCGCCTCTCTACCACGGTTGCGCGAACACTTGTTCCATTGGCGGGCCTGGTCATTCTAGCGTCGGGGTGTGCGTTGCGCGGATCGATCATGACTATTTCGTGCCTGCGCGAACCGCCTTCGCAAGACGGGTTGCCGATCCCGACTGGATGCGCCATCAGCGTCGGGCAAGCACCATGCGGGAAACGAGGAATGTGCTGTGAAAGCGATTTCATACTCATATCAACAATTGACATTTCTTACCCATATGTCTTGTCGGATGATCGCGCAAATTGACATCATGGTGTGTTGCGAAGCAGCAAATTGTCGATCATGATTCTTATTTGTCACGATATGAATATATGATTAATAATGAAATTAATACATGACGCGATGATCCGTTCGGTGTGTTGCATGGCGCATTGACATCGCGATTGACCAGCATGAAACTGCTCTCATGATTTGGTTTGTTGTTTTCAAATAGTCTGAAAGACGCGACTGGCGGCAGGGGGTGCCAGGACAGACATGCGGCTGGCCATCGGTCTGTCGCAGGTAGGTTCGAGAGGGAGGATCGAAGTGCACCGGCCAAAGGCATCCATGTCGGACGACTCGATGCGTATTGCCTGCGTCGCGCGGCCACGCGAGGCCCGCGGCCGTGCAGCACGGCAGCAATCCTCGGTGTTGTCGATCTTCCCGTTGATGGGTCGTGCGGGAGGCTGGCATGCCCGTGCATGCAACCACGACACGTGCCTGTCCACGCGCGCATCCCAGTGCCGGCCGGCGGCGACGCAATTTGCGTCCATCCGATCCATCGTCGAACAGCAGCAGAACCCATGTCCCCAGGAGGTTCAGTGATGAAAGTGCGACGGTACGCGAAGCGAACGCTGCATTTGGCCGTGCTTGCAGCCATGGTGTCCACGGGCTCACTCACGATGGCGATCGGAGTTGCGCATGCGGGCACGCCCGTCGACTCGTCACAAGTTGCAGCCGCGGGGCAGCAGCAATCTGCCGCGGTGAGCGGGCAACAAGACACCGCGCAGACCAGTTCCGGTGGCACAAGTACCCGTGATGCGAGCCGTCAATCGGACAAGCAGAAGGACAACAAGAAAAAGCAGAGCCAGCCCACCACGTTGGGCACGATCAACGTGGTGGGCCTGCGTGCCTCGGTGGCAAACGCGGTGCAGCAGGAGCGCATGTCGAACAACATCGTCGGCATCATCAACGCCGAGAGCATCAGCCAGTTTCCGGCAACGGATGTTGCCGACGCCCTGTCCCGCTTGCCTGGCGTCATCATCACGCGCAACGGGGGCGAGGGAAAGAACGTCAGCATCCGTGGACTTCCGCCGGGTTTGAGTCTTACCGAGTTGAATGGCAACTTCATTGCCAACGCCCAGGCCGAGGCCGGTGGCCTGACGCGTTCGTTCAACTACCTGCTGATGCCGACCGATTTCATCGGCAGCGTGACCGTCTACAAGAGTGAGCAGGCGAAGCTGGACGCGGGCGGCATCGGCGGAACCGTGATCCTGCATACGCGTACGCCGCTGGACATGCCCGCGAACAAGGGCTTCGTGCAGGTGGGGGGCAATGCGATCTCCACCATGGGCAACAAGATCGAGCCCCAGATCAGCGCACTCTATTCATGGCACGACAAGAGCGACCGGTTTGGCGTGCTGGTGGGTGTCGGGTACAAGAAGCGCGACGTCAGGGATTACCTTTCCAGCGCCACGAGTTGGCACTGGTGGGCCAATGGAACCTCAGCATCGAATTACGCTGCGCAGCCACCGGTGCTGGTCGGCGGGCAGGTGGTATCCGACCCCCAGAACGTGAATTACTGGCCCAATGGCGGGGTCACCGACCAGGCGGGCCACAGCTATTCCGGATACTGGATGCCGCAGCAGGTGCCGTTCGACCAGCGCACCGAGCGGCGCCGGCATGAGTCCTCGCAGGTGACATTGCAGTTCCGGCCCACCCCCAATTTCACGCTCACCGGCAACTATTTCCGGTTCGCATTCAACAACGACAACGTCAACAATACCCTCGAAATCCCGGAATGGGGCCTTCCCACCGGGCCGTACTCGCAGCAGCAAGGCTGGCAGCTGGCGCCGAACGGGCTGACCTTCGATCCGTCGCACACCATCGTGACCGGTGCGAAGTACATCCAGCCGAACGGCACGGGTTGCGCGGCATTGACCAACCCGGTGACCGGCGAGGCGCGGCAACCCATCGACGTGTGTTCCCAGCAATACCCGTGGGTCACCGGAAACTACGACATCCAGTCGGCCAAATCGCAGTCCGCGAACATAAAAGGTGATTGGTCGGCCGGAATCATCAGCGGGTCCTTCAACATCGGGCGTACCTGGTCGAATGGCGGCCCGAGTGTTTCATTCGGCGCGGCGGCGAAGCCCAGGGTGTTCAAGGATGGCCATTGGATGAATGGCAACCAGCTTGCGATGTGGAACATCGCCGGCAAGCCGACCATGACGGTATCGCCGAATGTGTTGCAGAACATGCTCAATGGAATCGGGCAGATCGATCTGGGCTCGACCGGCGCGGGCACCGGTCTGACCAAGATGGCCCAGAACTACGCCCAGGCCGATTTCAGCTTGATGCCGGATGTCAACTGGATCAGTTCGATCGATTTCGGCATCAAATACACCAACACGCACGGCAGCCAGACGAGCATCGACCAACGGTGGTACTGCCCCGGTACCACCAATGAATATCAGCAATGCGACCCGCAAGCTGGCGTACTACTGTCGCAGTTCCTGTTGCCGTACAGCCTGACCACCAATACCAAGGCGTTCACCACCAATGTGTACCCCGCCTTCAATTTCTCCAACTACTACGCCTTCCTGAACCACCGCTACGGGCCGCTGCAGAACATCAACCAGCCGCAGAACTTTGGCGGCATCAAGGAGCAGGACGGGGCGGCTTACGTCCAGCTCAATTACGCCACCGGGCCGTTGCGCGGAAACATCGGCGTGCGCTGGATGCGGGTGCTGCAAAGTACGACGATCGGCACCCAGGTCGAAACCCTGAACCAGGAGTATTACCAGAAGACTCCAGGCCCTGGCGGCGAGATCCTGTTCTGCCCCAGCAACGGGATCAACGTGGTGGGTGCCCCGTGCAACCCCGGCGACTTCCAGTACCGCCCGACCAACGAGTGGGACGTCAAGTCGGTGTCGCTGACCCACAACTACCGGGCTTATAACAAGTTGCTGCCGAGCGTCAACATCGTCTACATGTTGCCGCACAACCTGCAGCTGCGGGGCGCGTGGTCGGAAGCGATGTCGCCGCCCGGCTACGGCGACCTGCTGCAAACGGGTTCCGTCACCCACGTGACGCCGGCGTATTACTACGACCGTGCGCAGTTCGGCGCGCAATTGCCGGGGTATTACGGATCGGGTGGCAATCCGGGCCTGAAGGAATTCACGGCCAAGCAATACGACGTCGCGCTGGCGTGGTATCCGAAGCCGGGCGCGGTCCTCAGCATCGACTATTTCAACAAGAAGGTAAAAAATTTCGTGGTGCCGGTGACGCTCTCGAACCTGGTGGTGGACGTTGGCGGACAGCCGATCACCATGACCCAGTTCAGCACCATCGGCAACGGCGAAAGCGGCACTTCGAAGGGCGTCGAGCTGGCGGGCCAGTATCTGTTCGACAACGGGCTTGGCGTACTGGCGAACTACACCACCAACCAGACCAGTTCGACCAATGTCACGGTCGGCAACACGGTCGTCGGAAAGTCCAAGCTGGTCGGCAGTGCGAAATACGCCGCGAACTTGTCGGTGTTCTACCAGAACTCGCGATTCCTGATTCGCCTGAGTTCGAACTGGATGGGTCCTGTGATCGGGGGCTTGGTGACTGGGCTCACGGAGTACCAGCAACCGTACAAGCAGATCGACATCAACGCCCATTACAAGCTGACCAAACACCTGATGCTGACGGCCTCCATACTCAATCTCACGCGCTCCATGCAACGCAGCAAGATCGGGAACGACACGCTGCTGCGGCTGAACTCCCTCGAATACAGCGGGCGCGAGTACCTGTTCGGGGCGACCTACAGTTTTGGTGGGCGTTGAGGCGCCGCCCGCCATTCCGCGCAGGCCAGTCAAGTGAAGCGGAAACCGCATGCCCGGGTATGTACGTTATTTTTGTGCGCGGGTTTTGCCGCTGCATCTTCGGGATATGCGGCAGGGCCCGTCCAAGCCGATTCGCCCGTCGCGCTTGCGAACGGACTGGTCGGCACGGCGCCGCTGAGTGAGCAGGCGCTCATCGGCAATGCGCCACCGCCCGGTGAATTGCTCTATTCGGGCTTTACTTCGCCGGGCGCCGAGCTGCCCTTCAGTTCCACCGATGTCGCGCCGATCAACGTGAACCTCCGGTTCACTTATCCCTCGGGGCCGAGAAGTTCTTACTTTTACCCCGGCCTCACCATGCTGGGATTCACCAGCGGCGGCAGATACGGCCCGACCGTGGAGCCGGTGGTCGGCAACTGGACCGTGCCGCCCGACCGGACGCCGTCTTTGTACGACAAAGCCACCGAGACATCGTCGCCGGGGTATTACTCGGTTGATCTCACGGCATTCCACACGCGTGCGGAAATGACGGCCACGACGTGGACCGCGCTGTACCGGTTCACGTTTCCGCAAAGCCATCAAGCGCATGTGATACTCGACCTCGGTCGGCGTGGCGGCCAAGTCGAGGTGGTCGGCGACGACATGGTTCGCGGCGAAGCGAATCAACGCGGCCATCATCACGATGACATTCCGGGCAACAACTATTTCGTCGCCGAGTTTTCCGAACCGTTCAAATCGTTCGGTACCTTCCGGCAGATTCCGCCCAAACCTGACCAACTGCAGTGGACGTTGCTGGGGGAGAAGGATGTCCAGCCCGGAGTGCGTTCGCTCGCCGGCCACTACGCCGGCGGTTACGTCAGCTTCGACACGCACGCCGGCGAGCAGGTGCTGGTCAAGATCGCGCATGGGCACAGCTACGCGGATGCTGAGCGCAAACTCCGCGCAGAAGATCCCGGTTGGGATTTCGAGCGCGTGCGTGCAGCGGCGCGCGCGGCGTGGGCGAAACAGCTTGACAAGATCCGGGTCGAGGGCGGCACGCGCAAGCAGCGGGTCCTGTTTTATTCTTCGCTCCAGCACGCGCTCGTGAGTCCGAGGTTGCTGGCGCACAAGGGCGAACAGTTCACCAATCGCGACGGCCAGACCGAAACGGCCGGCTACGATCGCTACGGCCCGGTGGCTTTGTGGGACACGGGTCGCGACCAGATCGTGTTGCTGATGCTGCTCGAACCCCAGGTCACGCAGGACATCCTGCGCTCGGAACTCGACCTGGCGCGCGAGACGGGTTACATGGAAACCTCGTTCCACGGCGACAACGCGGTGTTCCTGTATCTGGGGGCATGGAACCGCGGCTATCACTTCGACTGGGCGGCGGCCTACAAATACTTGCGCAAGAACGCCACCGACGTGCACGGTCCCCGGTCGTATCTGGCCGAGTACGAACGGCAAGGGTGGATTTCCGATTTCATCCCGAAGGGCAATCCCGATCCACCTTATACCGGCGGCAAGGCGGGCGTGGCGACGACACTCGAATACGGCTGGGACGACCACGCGCTGGCGATGTATGCCAAGCGGCTTGGTCGCGCCGACGACTACGCGATGTTCCTGAAGCGTGCGCACGATTACAAAAACCTGTTCGATCCGTCGATCGGTTTCATGCGCGGCAGGACGGCCAACGGCAAGTGGGTATCGCCGTTCGATCCCGAGGAGCCTTATTACAACTTCATGATGAAGGAAGGCTCCGGCTGGGCCTACCTGTGGCTGGTGCCCCACGATGTCCAGGGACTGGTGAACCTGCTGGGCGGGCGCGCGGCGTTCGACGTTAAACTCGACCAGTTCTTCAGCATTCCCTACCACCCGCAGGGGATTTGCCGCGATTGCACCGGCGTGCTCGGGCAGTACGTCCAGGGCAACCAGCCGGACTGGCAAGTGCCGTACTACTACGACTGGGGGGGTGAACCGTGGAAGACCCAGAGGGTCGTGCGCAAGCTCCTGCGCCTGATGTTCGGCAGCGACAAGTCCGGCTATGCGTTCCCCGGCATGGATGACAACGGTTCGATGTCGGCGTGGTACGTATTCAGCGCCATGGGCTTTTACCCGGTCGATCCATCCAGCCCGAATTACATCCTCGGCAGTCCGATTTTCAACGACATCAAGATGGAGCTCGGTGATGGAAAAGTGTTCGAAATCGAGGCGAAGCACGATTCACCACAAAACATCTACATCCAGTCCGCGACACTGAACGGCAAACCCTGGAACAAGCCTTGGTTCAGTCAGGCCGACATCGCGCGCGGCGGAAAACTGGTGCTGGTCATGGGTCCCGCGCCGAACAAGGCATGGGGCAGCGCGCCGGAGCCTGCGCCGCCCTCGATGTCCGGGCGTACACGGTGACCCGGGCTGACCCGACCGGCTGCAAGGTGTGACTGGCCCGCGAGGGGGTGGAGCGAGCATGCGTGACACGAAACCCATCAACCGCCGCCGGTTCCTGCAACTGGGTGCTGGCGCGATCGGCGGCGCGGCCGCGTCCGCATGCTTGCCGGGCCTGATCCGGCAGGCGCTTGCGATCGCACCGAACAATCCCACGGGCCACCCCAGCCTCACGGACATCGAGCACGTCGTGATCTTCATGCAGGAGAACCGGGCGTTCGATCATTACTTCGGCAGCTTGCCGGGCGTGCGCGGTTACGGGGATCCACGGCCAATGCCGCAGCCGAGCGGCCAGTACGTGTGGTACCAGCCCGAGGGAACCCATCCTGACAGCCGTGGTTTTTGCGACAACGTGCCGGATGACAAGTGGCTCGACACCGCGTCGTGGTACCAGTCGGACCTGGCGGTGCAGGCCCGCGATTACGTGCTGCCTTTTCGCCTGAATCAGCCGGGCGACGTCCAGTTCCAATATCTGAAGGATCTGGATCACGAGTGGAAACAGTCGCAGGATCTATGGAGCAACTGGAACGCCTGGGTGCCGCTCAAGAGCCGCGAGGCCATGGGGTTCCTCGACGCCGACGATCTGCCGTTCTATTACCGACTGGCCCAGGCTTTCACGATCTGCGACAACTATCACGCGTCCCTGTTCGGGCCGACCAATCCCAACCGGATTTACCTGTTCTCGGGGAACTGCGATCGCCCGTTCAATCTGCCGCCGAGCATCGGCGGCGGCGGGGCGGACATCCGCAATGACGTGAATACCGTCCTGACGCCCGCGATGTATGGACAGAGCGCGGCGGCGCGCGCGGCGACCATCGCGGCCGGCCTGCCCGACTGGAAAACCTTCGCGGAAACCCTGACCGACCACGGCATCACGTGGAAGGTGTATCAGGAGCAGGACAACTTCGACGGCGATGCCTTGCAGTTCTTCAAGAACTTCCGCATCGACAACCACGGCCTACCCATCAACGAATCCAGCGATCCTTACTTCAAGACCCTGTACCTGCGTGGCCGCGTGTTCGCCACAGGGGGCGGGGCGGTGGGCAGCGCCGTGCTGGATGAATTCGCCCGCGATGTCGCTGCGGGCCCCGAGCCGGACGACCCGCCGCTGGGCAACGTCAAGCCGGGGCTGCCACGTGTCTCGTGGATCGTGCCGCCGTGGGAGTTGTCGGAGCATCCGAGCAACGCGCCCGGACATGGTGCCAAGTTCACGGCGGCGCTGCTGCGCACTTTGATCCTCGACCACCCTGATGTTTTCAGCAAGACCGTGTTCCTGCTGATGTACGACGAGAACGACGGTTTTTTCGATCACGTCCCGTCGCCGGTGCCTCCGGTGACCGCAGCCTACGGCCAGATGACCTTGACGACCGCGGGGCAGTGGGAGGTCTACGACTCAGTGCCGAAGGGCCTTGGACCGCGGGTGCCGATGATGATCATTTCGCCGTGGACCACGGGCGGGCGGGTCGACTCGCAGCTCGGCGACCACACGTCGGTATTGATGTTTCTCGAACGGTGGTTGGCGGCCAAGGAACTGGGGCGCAATGGGCCACCCCGCTGCGAACCCATTTCGGCATGGCGCCGCAGTGTCTGCGGCGACCTGACCGAGGCGTTCGATTTCGCACGATCTGGGGCACCGCCGCGCCCCGACCTCGCCACCCACTTCCGGAACGGCAACGTGGAACCGGCCGTGCCGGTGCCGCAAAGCTTCCCGCCGCAGGCACCGTTGGTGCGGCCCGCCTGCACGCTGCCCTCGGCCTGTCGCGTCGAAGCGCGCGCGCTGGCTGGCGGGCTGGCCTTGACGCTTGCCGGTACGGGAACGGTCGGCGCGACTTTCCTGGCTTGCTGGTGGCCGATGTCCGCGGCGCAGAAGATCCTGCAATACACGGTCGAAGCCGGGAAAACGCTGGACACCGTACCGATTGCCGACCGCGGCGCCTATGACTGCACGGTGCAGGGGCCCAACGGCTATCTGCGCGCTTTTCGCGGTGCCGCGCTCGGAGCCGCGGTGCCGGTGGTCACGACGCGTACCGGCGACGGGCATGGAGGCTTGCTCATCGAACTTGACAATCGGGGCGGCGGTCATTCCGTGCGTTTTTTGCTGAGCGACAACGCCTACGCGGAGAACCCGCCGCTGCGGGAAGTGGTACGCGCAGGCGAAGTCCGGCGCATCCCATGGCGTACCGTTGCCGGCTGGTACGACGCCAGCGTGCGGATCGCCGACGACCTGGTCTATTTCCGCCGTGTCGCCGGTTGCATCGCGCCCGCGGGAAGTCAGGCGACGACCGATCCCGCAATCGGTAATCGCCGGCGGTTCAAGGCCATGGTTTCCACGTACGGGAATCGCTACGCGACGCTCCGGTTCGACTATGTCACGCCGCCATGGTCCCACCATGCGGGCAACTGGTTGGGAATCTTCCCCATTGAGGGCGGGCCGATGCGCACAAACCTGCTGCGGCGGATTGCCGCACCGCGCGGCATCGGCTCGGTGACGCTTGCTGGAGGCAAGAGCGGGCGGCTCGCGGCCGGTGCGTACGAAGTGTGGTATTTCCACGGCCGCGGCGACGCGCCGATCATTGCCGGCGGCACGCCATTTCAAATCGTCGGGTGATCGAATCGTCGGGTGAACTTCTCGTTGGCCCGACTCGGTCTTGTCAATCCACCCGGTCGATCGTCAGCGTGATGGGCGTGCGGGTGTCGGTGGCGACTTCCATCGGCGTCGATTGCAGGTCGCCCGCCTGCGGCAGCGCGTTGCCGCTGGCGCTGAGGCGCGCGACCACCCGCACCTTGCGGAACTGCGACAGGCGCAGCGAGGGCGACATCGCCATCGCATCTGTCAGGGTGACCGTGGCTGGAAATTGCACGTTGCCGAGTTTCGCGACCGCCAGCGGCATCGGCGGGCCGTTGATGGCCTTGGCGAACACAAACAGGGTTTCGCCGGGCTTGATCTTGTCGAGCATCTGGTCCTGGATGTTCACCGTCACCTGGATCGCGACACTATCCGTGTTTGCTAGGGAACCTGGCGCGCTGCTCGAAGCGGTGGCGACATTCGTGGCACCCGCGCGCGATTCTGCATCGGCCAGTTCCTGCTGTACGGTCGCGGCGACTTTCGAACCGGGTTGCAACAGCGGCAGCAGGGTCTTCCATTGTTTCGCGGCGTCGGCGTATTGCTGGCGCTGGTAATCGCTGATGCCGAGCAACCACAGCGCGCGCTGGTGGGTGGGGTCGATCTGCAAGGCGCGCCGCAGTTTGGCGCGCGCGTCGTCGTCGATAAGGTGCCTGGGATCGGTCGCCGCGGTGGCTTCCACCCATGCCACCATTGCGTCGGGGTCGTCGGGTTTCAGTCTCAGCAAGTGGTTCAACGCGTCCAACGCCTGTTGCGGCTGGTTGAGCGCGGAGTAAGCCTGCGCCAGCAAGGCCCAGCCCTGCGCGTCATCCGGTTTGCGCGTGAGGCTTTGCCGCAACTGCCGGGTGGCATCGACCAGCGTCGCGTGGTTGTCGACCGGCGCGGCCTGCAGCGCCTGCGGCGTGCCGATCGAAAGATAGGCGCCCAGCACCGCGGGTGGCGTCGCCAGCACCAGCAGCAGCGCGATCCAGAAGGGCGCGCGCGGGCGGCCTTCGCGGTGCGCGCTGCGCAGCATCGGCACCAGCACGCAGGCCAGCGCGGCCACCACCATGATGGCGGCGATGATGAGGAAGCTTGAGGTCACCAATCGTCTCCGGATTCTTCGGCGATGCTCGCGGCGGGGCGCGTGCGGCGGCGCAACAGCACGATCACGATGATGCCGCCGGCGATGAAGATGGCGGGCGTGCCAAACCACAACGCGATCGTCGAGGGCGCCAGCGGCGGGTCGTACAGGATGAATGTGGAATAGCGCGCGACCAGCCAGTCCTTGATCTGCCGGTCGCTCTTGCCTTCCTGCATCATGTCGAAAATCTGTCCGCGCAACTGCTTGGCGAAATCGGCATTCGACGCCAGCAGGCTTTCGTCCTGGCAGACCATGCAGCGCAGGTCGCGCGTGAGATGCTGGAAGCGCAGGCGTTGCGCGTTGTTCTGGAACGGCAGCGGATCGATCGCGAAGGCGTTGAGGCTGAGCGTCAGCGCGAAGGCGAGCAGGGCCAAGGCGAGCAGGCGCTTCATGTGCTGCCCTCCCGCTGCAGTGCGTGGATGCGCGGTTCCAGTTCCTTCGCGATCACCTCGGGCGTCAACGGCCCGATGTGCTTGTAACGGATGATGCCGTGCGCGTCGATCAGGTAGGTCTCCGGCGCGCCGTATACGCCGAAGTTGATCGCGGTATCGCCGGACGGGTCGCTGAGCACTTCGTGGTAGGGATCGCCGTGGCGCTTGAGCCACGCACGCGCGTCCTGTGGCGCATCCTTGTAGTCGTAGCCGATCAGCGGGATGCCGAACTTGTCGCGATACGCCATCAGGGTCGGGTGTTCATCGCCGCAGGCGAAGCACCAGCTCGCGAACACGTTCAGCAGGTACGGGTGGCCCAGCAGGTCGGCCTTGGTCACGAACTGGGTCGGATTCTCCAGCCGCGGCAGCCGGAATGCAGGCGCCGGCTTGTTGATCAGCGGGCTAGGCACGAAGCGTGCGTCGTGGGTCTGGTTCCAGACCAACCCGACCACGAAGAACGCCACCAGTGCCGCGAAGATGATCAACGGCACGAAACGGGCGGCGGGTTTCCGCGCGGCCGTGTTCACGCTTCGCCTTCCGCCAGTTTGCGCGCCGGGTCGGGCTGCGGCTTGTCGCGTGCGGTTTCCGGTTCCACCGCACGTTTCAGCCGGAAGCGCTTGTCGAGGATCACCACGAAACCGCCCAGCATCATGAACACGCCGCCGCCCCAGATCCAGCGCACGAACGGCTTGTCGTACACGCGCAGCGACCACGCGTTGTCGCCGATCGGATCGCCCAGCGACACGTACAGGTCGCGGAACACGCCGGCCTGGATCGCGGCTTCGGTCTGTACCTGGCCGCCGGGATAGGTGCGCTTCTGCGGATACAGGGTCACCACCGGCTTGCCGTTGCGGGTGATCGCGACCGTGCCCTGCTGCGCCTTGTAGTTCTGCCCCTCGGCTTCGGCCACGCCCTTGAACTGGAAAGCGTAGGGACCGACCTGCGCCGTCTGACCGGGCCGCATGCTGACGTCCTGCTCGACGCTCATCGAGCGCGTCAGGATTGCACCTGCGATGAACACGCCGATTCCGAAATGCGCCAGCATCATGCCCAGCATCTCGAACGGATAGCGCTTGCCGCGCGGTGCTTCGCGCCAGCGCTTGATCGCGAACATCGCGACGCCCGCCATCACCCACACCGCCGCGGTGATGCCGAGCAATTCGTAGAGCGTGCGCGCGCCGAGGATGAAACCGATGATCCCGGCCGCGACCGCGAGCGCGACGATGCGGATCAGCGCACGCCGCCACACCTTCAAGTCGGCCTTGCCCCAGCGCGACAGCGGCCCGAACGGCAGCGCCAGCACCAGCGGCGTCATCAGGATCAGGAACAATGGGCCGAAGTAGGGCGGCCCGACCGAGATGCGGCCGATGTTCAGCGCCTCGCCGACCAGCGGATACAGCGTGCCCAGCAGCACCATCGCGCACGCCACCGTCAGCATCAAATTCCCGACCAGCATCAGGGTTTCGCGCGAGGCCAGCGCGAACGACTTGCCGCCGGTGACCTTGGGCGCGCGCAGCGCGTATAGCAGCAGCGAGCCGCCGACCACCACCGCGAGATAGACCAGGATGAACACGCCACGCGCAGGCGCGAACGCGAAGGCGTGCACGCTGGTGAGCAGTCCGGAGCGCACCAGGAAGGTGCCG
>SCQS01000031.1 GCA_004299705.1 Rhodanobacteraceae bacterium
CCGGATATCGCTGCGCGACTGCGTTTGCAGGATTGCAAACGCGAACGCCGAAGGCGGCGCGTAGCGCGAGCGCCATGGATGGCGCGAGTAATTCCGGGATGACGAGCAAAACATCCTTCGGTTATCCAGTCAACGCCTCGATCACCGGCGCCACCTGCGCCTCGCGTCCAAGCGCACGCCCGACCTGTTCGAGTCGCGTGGCCAGCGTCGCGGCATCGGGCGCGCACACGGTGGCGTGGCCGACCTTGCGACCTGGTCGCGGCGACTTGCCGTAGTCGTGCCAATGCGTGCCCGGAATCGCGAGCATCGCATCGCGGTTGGGCAGTTCGCCGATCCAGTTGAGCATGCACGACGGGAAGCGCGCGGACGTGTCGCCCAAAGGCATGCCCAGCACCGCGCGCACGTGGTTCTCGAACTGCGAAGTGACCGCGCCCTCGATGGTCCAGTGCCCGGAGTTGTGCACGCGCGGTGCCATTTCGTTGCCGAGCAGCTTGCCGTCCTGCACGAACAGTTCCAGCGCGAACACGCCGACGTAATCCAGCTTCTCGGCGATCGCGCGCGCGTGCGCGAACGCCGCCGTGTCGATCTCGCCGCCGCGCACGGCGGGCGCGAGGCTGGCGGAAAGGATGCCGTCGACGTGCCAGTTGCGGGTCACCGGCCAGGCGCGGAACTCGCCCGCGGTGTTGCGCACCGCGATCACCGACGCCTCGAAATCGAATGCGACGAACCCTTCCAGGATCAAGCCGCGCGCCGCGGCCTGCGCGCCCAGCGCTTGCCACGCCGCATCGGCATCGGCCAGCGCCTTGATGCGGAATTGGCCCTTGCCATCGTAGCCCTCGCGGCGGGTTTTCAGGATCGCCGGTGCACCGATCCGCGCCAGCGCCGCGTCGAGGTCGGCACGCGTCGCGACGTCCGCGAATTCCGTGGTGGGCAAGCCGCACTCGCGGAACAGGGTCTTTTCCAGGACGCGGTCCTGCGCGGTCTTGAGCGACAACGCATTCGGCGCGACCCGCGTGTGCGCGGTCAGCCACGCCGCCGTTTGTGCGGGCACGTTCTCGAAATCGAAAGTGGCGGCGTCGATCTCGCGCGCGAAGGGTTCCAACGCGTCGAGCGCATCCCAGCCGATCGCAAGCAACGGCGCGATCTGGCCGGCACAGGCATCAGCCACCGGATCGACGATGCGAAAACGCACGCCCAGCGGCGTGCCGGCCAGAACCATCATCTTCGCGAGCTGGCCGCCACCCAGGATGCCGAGTGTCGATTGTGTTGGGTTACTGCCGTGCACATTGCTCTCCATCATGCGAACGCACTTGCCGTCTACTTCCCCTCTCCCCCAAACGGCTTGTTTGGGGGAGAGGGAGCGCTGTTACGCACGCTCTCGTCCACTGCGCGCTCGCGACTTCCGTGGGGTCGCCGGCGCCACCTTCGGCGGCTCCAGCCGCGGATCGGGATGCGCCAACACCTGCGCGGTCTGGTTGCCACGAAACCGTTCCAGCGCCTGCGCGACCTTGCTGTCGTGCAGCGCCACGATCGCAGCCGCGAGCAACCCGGCATTCTTGGCGCCCGGCTCGCCGATCGCCAGGCTGCCCACCGGCACGCCGGCCGGCATCTGCGCGATCGACAACAGCGAATCCAGCCCTTTCAGCGCACGCGACTGCACCGGTACACCCAGCACCGGCAGGCGCGTTTTCGCGGCCAGCATGCCGGGCAGGTGCGCGGCGCCGCCGGCGCCGGCGATGATCACTTCGATGCCGCGCGCGACGGCGGTTTCGGCGTAGTCGAACAACTTGTCCGGTGTGCGGTGGGCGGAGACGATTTCCACTTCATGCGCGACGCCCAGCGCCGTTAGCATTTCGGCCGCGTGCCGCATCGTCTCCCAATCCGAACGCGAGCCCATGACCACCCCGACGCGGGGCGCGATCGTCGATTTGCGCATGGCTTCACCGCTGCAAAACGGCTATTGTAAGCGGCATGGACAAGCGATTGCTGGACATCCTCTGCGACCCGGTCAGCAAGACCCCGGTGCGCCCGCTGCGGCGGGACGAACTGGACGCCTTGAACCGCGCGATCGCCGAGGGCGAAGTCGACACGGTAGCGGGGCAAAAAGTCGCCGCGCCACTCGGCGCGGGGCTGATCACCACCGACCGCAAGGTGGTCTACCGGATCGAGGATGACATCCCCGTGATGCTGGCCGAGGAAGGCATCGGAACCCTGCAGCTCACCTGCTTCCCCGCCTGACGGCGGCGCGAACGTGAACGATTTCACGACATTCGGCCACCCGCCCGGCATACTGACCAGCCGACCACGCCACACCCGCTATCGGTTTCCAGACCATGACGCCGATGCCCTCCGACCCGCACGCTGACCCGGCCAAGAAGGTGGTGGACATCACCTCGCGTGTGTCCGACGGCGGCCACGACCACGTCGGCGGCCTGCTGGTCGCGGTGCGCGAAATGACCTTGAAGGAAACCGGCAACCTGGTCGCCGAGTTGCTCGACAACGTCGACGACACCCTGTTCGACCTGGCCGAGAAGGCCGAGAGCAACGCCAGCCAGACCGATTATTTCGACGGCATGCGCGAAACGCGCAAGAAGCGCCCGCGCATCGAACGCATGTTCGCCGAACACGTCGCGCGCGGTTTCGCCGATTTCGCATCCGGCCGCCCCGCCCGCACCAACGAGGCGCAACGCGCGTTCACGGCCAGTGGCGAATTGAGCCTGGTCGACGACCGTGAACTGGAGGAATCGCTGGCGGTTTCCAGCATGGTCGCCAAAGCCGACGCCCGCCTTGCGGCCGCGCTGATGGCGTTGAACCAGCGGCTTTCCGTCTTGAGCGGTGGCCGCAGCACCAACAGCACCACCAACCCGCTGGGCCCGAATGCGCTGACCGAATCCTTCCGCGAGGCGCTGGGCGAACTCGTCGACGTCAACATCCGGGTGCGCCTGATCATCCTGAAGATGTTCGAGCGCTACGTGCTGAAGTCGCTCGACTCGCTGTACCACGACGTCAACAACCGGCTGGTGCAGGCCGGCGTGCTGCCGCACGTGCAGCATCCGCGGCCCATGCGGCGGCCCGGTTCGGCCGGCGCCGCGTCACGTGCGCCCGCAGCTGCGAGCGCAGCTGTCGCCGACGCAGGCGACTACATCTCCGAAACTTCGGACGAACTGCACAACGAACTGATGCAGCGGCTCACCTCGCTGCTGGCCACACGTGGCGGCGCCGCCTACCCGGCCGGCGCCCGGCGCTATGCGACGGGCGGCCTGCCCACCCTCACCCCCGCCGAACTGCTGGGCGCGCTGACCTTGTTGCAGGGTGAGTCCCACCCGCTGCCGAGCGCAGCCGCCGCCATTGACACGACTTCCGCTGTCGACATGGTGCAGCACCTCAAGGACGAGCTGATGGCGCAGATCCAGCGCCTGTCGGGTGCGGCGCATGCCAACGTTTCCGGCAGCGACGAGGACACCATCGACCTGGTCGGGATGCTGTTCGAATACATCCTGCAGGACCACACCATCCCGGCACCGATGCAGGTGCTGCTGGCGCGCCTGCAGATTCCCTACCTGAAAGTGGCCATCCTCGACCGCCGGATGTTCGCGCATTCGTCGCATCCGGCACGCAAGCTGCTCGATCAACTCGCGGATGCCGCCAAGGGCTGGTCCGAGGAATCCGACCACGACCACCGCCTGTTCGACAAGGTCAAGGGCGTGGTCGAAACCCTGTTGCAGGATTTCGACGACGACGTCGGTGTGTTCGAGCGCAAGCTTGCCGAATTCACCCAATTCATCGAGCAGAACCGCAAGCGTGCGGAGCTTGCGGAAAGCCGCGCGACCGAGGCGGCGCGCGGACGTGAGCGCCTGCAGGATGCGCGCCGCCGTGCCGCGCAGGAAATCCTTTCGCGCATCGACGGCCGCAACCTGCCCACGCTGCTGCGCGGCGTGCTGACCCGACCGTGGGCCAATTACCTGGTGTTGATCGTGTTGCGCCAAGGCCCCGAGTCCGCCGATTTCCGCGCGGCCGTGCATTTCGTCGATGACTTCATCGCGACCGCCGAGGTACCGCGCGGGGAATCCGCGCACCGCCAATACAAGAGCGCCCTGCCCTCGATCGAAAAACACCTGCGCGAAGGTCTGGCCACGGTCGCGTTCCAGGAACCCGACGTCGAACGCCTGCTGGATGAACTGCGCAAGTTCTGGAACCAGCAACTGGGTGAACCCGTGCACGCGGCACCGGCCGCCGAACCCGCGCTCGATCCCGAAGTCGTGCTCGGCGTCACGCCGGATGCCCAGCCCGCGATCACTGACAACGCCCCCGAGATCGATGACGATTTCGATCCCGACGACATGTCGGTCAACATCGACGCCGGTTCGTTGCAGGCGGTGCGCGACCTGAAGGTCGGCGGCTGGGTCGAGTTCATCGACACAACCGGCACCCGCGAGCGCGCCAAGCTGTCGTGGATCAGCCCGATCAGCGGCAAATACCTGTTCGTCAACCGGCGCGGCCTGAAGGTGGCCGACCGCACCGCGGTGCAACTCGCGACCGAACTGCACGACCAGCGCGCGATGATCCTGGAAGAGGTGCCGTTGTTCGATCGCGCGCTCGACGCGATCGTCGATCGCCTGCGCAAGACGCAACCCGCGGCGCAGCCCGGCGCATGAGCATCGCCGAAGCATACCCGCAACCGCCGATGGCGGAGGTCGTTCGTGCCGACGTCGCACGCGCGCTTGCCGAGGACATCGGCCCCGGCGATCTCACCGCCGCATTGATCGATTCCGCCGCGCAAGCCCGCGCGCACATCCTCTGTCGTGAGGCAGCCGTGCTCGCCGGCAGTCCGTGGGCCGACGAATGTTTCCGCCAGCTCGATCCGGGCGTGCGCATCGACTGGCACTACGCGGATGGTGATCGGGTGCCCGGCGACACCGTGCTGTGCAGGCTCGAAGGCAACGCGCGCGCGTTGGTCGCAGGCGAACGCAACGCGCTCAACTTCCTGCAGACGCTGTCCGGCACCGCGACGGTGACGCGCCGCTACGTCGACGCGGTTGCCGGCACGCGCGCCAAAATACTCGACACCCGCAAGACCATTCCCGGCTTGCGCCTTGCCCAGAAATACGCGGTGCGCTGCGGCGGCGGCCACAACCATCGCATCGGCCTGTTCGACGCGATCCTCATCAAGGAAAACCACGTGGCTGCCGCAGGCGGCATCGCCCACGCGATCCACGCCGCGCGTGCCGCGCATGCCAACGTGTTCCTCGGCTGCGAGGTCGAAACCCTGGATGAACTGCGCGAGGCGATCGCCGCCGGCGCCGACCGCGTGCTGCTTGACGAGTTCAGCGACGCGATGCTGCGCGAGGCAGTTGCACTCACAGCGTGCCGGGTGCCGCTGGAAGTCTCCGGCAGCGTGAACCTGGAACGGGTGCGCGCGATCGCCGCAACCGGCGTGGATTGCATCTCCATCGGCGCCCTGACCAAGCACGTGCGCGCTGTTGACCTGTCGATGCGCTTCGACAACGCCTGAACACGCCGATTGGCCGGCATGCCCTAAACTAGCGCCACTCAGGGGATGCGAGCGCCGCGTGGAGCAGCCAACAGTAGAGCAGGAGCCTGGCACCGATGAAGTGCTGAGCCCGCCCAGCCAGCGGCTGGTGCTGCTGCGCCGGATCGCGGGCCCGTTGCTGTCGCTGGGCCTGCTGTGCCTCGCGCTGTGGGCGCTGCACCTGCTGGCGCGCGACGTCACCTACCACGAGATTCGCCATTACCTCGAAAGCGTGTCGCGCGAACGCCTGCTGCTGGCGATCGTGCTGACCATGCTGGGCTTCGGGGTGATGTCGTTCTACGACCGCTTCGGCCTCGCCGCGATCGGCAAGCCGCTGCCGTGGCGGCGCGTCACGCTGGTGTCCTTCATCAGCTACGCCTTCAGCAACGCGGTGGGCATGTCGTTCCTGGTGTCGGGTTCGATCCGCTACCGCTTCTACCTGCAGAACAGGCTCTCCACCACCGAGATCGCGAAGCTCGTCCTGTACTGCACGCTGAGTTTCTGGCTGGGCCTGCTGGCGCTGACTGGCGTCACCCTGCTGGTGGTGCCGCTGCCCACGGGCATGCCGATGAGCGATTGGCGTGTCACGCTGGCCATCGTGCTGACGGCAATCCCGGCGGCGTGGATCCTCGGCAGTTTCGTCCGCCGGCCCGTGCACGTTTGGCGCTGGCAACTGCAGATGCCGACGCCGCTTGCCGCTATGCGCCAGGTCGCCGTGGGGGCGGCCGACTGGTGGCTGGCGGCGGCGGTGATGTACGTATTGATGCCCGATCGCTTGAACGCCGGCTTCGGGCACTTCCTCGCGATCTTCGTGATCGCGCAGATCGCCGGCCTGATCAGCCACGTACCTGGCGGGCTCGGAGTGTTCGAGGCGGTGATGCTGGCGGGCTTCGGCGCCACCGGCAACGAGGCACTGGCGGCGCCGATCCTGGGTTCACTGGCGGCGTTCCGCATCGTCTATTACCTGCTGCCGCTGGCCGCCGCCACCGCGCTGGTGCTGCAACGCGAGGCGCGCAGCCTGCGCCGACGCTCGTTGTGGTCGCCGTGGTTCACCAGCCTGCTGCCCTCGTTCTTCGCCGGGCTCACGCTGGTGTCGGGCGCGGTGCTGCTGTTCTCAGGCGCGATCAAGGCGCTGCCGGCGCGCATGGCGATCCTGCGCGAAGTGCTGCCGCTGTCGGTGCTGGAAGTCTCGCACCTGCTGGCCAGCGTGATCGGCATGTTGCTGCTGATCCTTGCGCGCGGCCTGCAGCGGCGGCTGGACGCGGCGTACTGGCTAACGCTGATATTGCTGGTGGCCGGCGCGGTGTTCTCGCTGCTGAAGGGCATCGATTACGAAGAGGCAATACTGCTGGTGTTGCTGGCGTTGGCGCTGGCACCCGCACACAAACTGTTCTACCGACGCGCGTCGCTGTTCAACGCTCATTTTTCGTTCGGCTGGATCGCGGCGATCCTGGTGGTGTTCGGCTGCGCCACCTGGCTGGTGATGTTCAGTTACAAGCACGTCGAATACAACAACAGCCTGTGGTGGGAATTCAGTTTCCACCAGGGCGGCGCGCCACGTGCGTTGCGGGCACTCGTCGCCGCGGCCGTCGCGGGGCTGCTGTTCGCGCTGGCCAGCCTGATCCGTCCACAAAGAATGCACGACGCCGCGCCCAGCGAAGCGGAACTGCAACGCGCGCTACCGCTGATCCGCCGCTACCGCTCGGCGCAGGCGCATCTTGCGCTGATGGGCGACAAGCACCTGCTGTTCGGTCCCGCCGGCAAGGCCTTCGTGATGTACGACACCGAAGGCCGCAGCTGGGTCGCGCTGGGCGACCCGGTGGGCGACGACGAAGACGCGCGCCGCGAACTGGTGTGGACGTTCCTCGAACAGTGCGAACACGCGGGCGGCTGGCCGGTGTTCTACCAGGTCAGCCCCGTCGATCTCGACATGTACCTCGAAGTCGGCATGAACCTGTTGAAGATCGGCGAGGAAGCGCGCGTACCGCTGGCGGAGTTCAATCTCGACGGCAAATCCAAAAAAACCCTGCGCGGAACGATCAACAAACTCGGCCGCGAGGGCCTGCGACTGGAGATCGTGCCGGCCGGAGCCGTGGCGCCGCTGCTGCCGCGGCTCAAGGAAATATCCGACGCATGGCTGGCCGACAAGCGCGCGCGCGAGAAACGCTTTTCGCTGGGAGCGTTCGATGAACACTACCTGGAACGCACGCCGATGGCGCTTGTATGGCAAGGCGAACAACTGCTGGCGTTCGCCAACCTGTTCCTCACCGAGACCAAGGAAGAAGCATCTCTGGACCTGATGCGATTTGCGCCCGAGGGCCCGCCCGGCATCATGGATTTCATGTTCGTCGAATTGATGCTGTGGGCACAGCGCGAGGGCTACCACTGGTTCAACCTCGGCATGGCGCCGCTGGCCGGACTGACCAGCCGGCGCATGGCGCCGCTGTGGAACCGTTTCGGCGCGTTGGTATTTGGCCGCGGCGAGCGCTTCTACAATTTCCGCGGCCTGCAACGCTACAAGGACAAGTTCGATCCGGAATGGGAGCCGCGATACATGGCCGTGCCGGGCGGCATCGCGTTGCCGATGATCCTGGCCAACGTGGCCAGCCTGATTTCCGGCGGCCTGACCGGAGTGGTGCGTCGATGAGCCTATCCAAAAAAGGAAAGTGGCTGATGTGGACGGGTATAGGTGTGTGCGTGGTCGTGGCGGCGGCGTGGTTCTGGAATCCGTTCGCGCGGCCCAGCCTTGAAGCTTCCACCATCGTGCTGAAACCCAAGCCGGGCGTCACCGCGCCCGCGGGTCGCGGCGACGTGCTGACCATCCTGTACTCCGGCGACGGCGGCTGGGCCGACCTCGACAAGCAGCTCGGCACCGTGTTCGCGGCGCGCGGCATCCCGGTGCTCGGCATCAATACCTTCAAGTATTTCTGGCGCAGCCGTTCGCCCGAAGTCGCCGCCGCGCAACTCGACGCGCTGATGACCAAGTACCTCGCCAAGTGGCACAAGCGGCGCGTGTGGATGGTGGGCTTTTCCTTCGGCGCCGACGCGCTGCCCACCCTCATCGACAAGCTGAGCCCCGCCAACCGTGCACGCATCACGCAACTGGTGCTGCTGTCGCCCAGTCGCAACATCACCTTCGAAATCCAGTTCGAGGGCTACATGATGGCGCAGGGCCGCATCAAGGCCTTCGTGAAAACCCTGACGGAAAAATTCAACAAGGTGCCGCAATACCCCGCGCTGCCGCCCGTGGTGGCATTGCACAACCAGTTCCCGGTGATCTGTTACTACGGCAAGAGTGAAGCCGACGACAGCCTGTGCACCGAATCCGGCCTGCCCCCTTGGGTGCAGGTGCGCGCCAAGAACGGCGGCCACCATTTCGACGGCGGCTACAAACCACTGGCCGCGGAGATGATCGACGAGTTGCCGGCCGCATCCGCGGCGCCCGCAACCGCAGCAAACACGGCAACCCAATCCTGACGTCCAAAGGATCGGGGTCAACCCCACGAGGCCGATCACCACAATCCGCCATCAGGGAAAACCCGGAATCGACGTCTGCATCATGCAGCGCGCGAAACGAGATCGCAGATCGTGTCGTTGGGCAACACGTCAAGGCCGCTCCCATGACGCGACATCCCCTGCCCGGCGGCGAAACAAGGGGTGGCAGGCCGGAAACGCCATGCCCTGCAATTGCGCATACCGCGCGGGACTGCGCCTTGCAAGCTTGTGCAACAGGTGCTGCCATTCAAACGCCAATTGCCCAGCGCTGACCGGGATCGGCTGCGCAACCCGAGTTGGCCCAAGCTTGGACTTGTCAAATGCGTAACCACGCATGACGGCTTCGGTGTAGACGACCGCGAGGTAAGCGTTGATTGCAACACGCGGCTGCGGGTGAGCCTGGAACCGCTCAAGTTGCGGATGGTGCAAGTAACCGCGGGTTTCGCCGCGCAAGACCGCCCTGGCCAGCAAAGCCTCGCGCCACAAGGCGACCAGCCCTTGCGGATCGAGGTACTTGGGGTGCAGCGACCATAACCGCATGCTGGCTGTCTGTGAATTTCCAACTGTATAGTCAGTCACAAAAACCCGCCCCACGTTTGGTAACGCGGGGCGGGAAAAGAACGTGGCGTTTCAAACGTCAGTGGAGCGAGGCGAGCTTGACGTTGTCGTGTCCAAGCGCGTGCGCCACATCGTACATGGCCTGGTTCAGGATCTTGTGCGTGACGAGGTTGTCTTGCGCACCGAATCGAGTGGCGACGTCGATCATGACCTGGTTGTGGAGCTTGTGCGATATGGCGTGGTCGAACAGGTAACCGGCCCAGAACGTGCCATCCGGCGCCGTACCTGCCGCGGCCAATGTCGCAGCCAGCTTAGGGCCCTTGAGGTCGGCCGGCGCGGCGGGCAGTTTCACGCCCGCCGCAGTCGCAAGCCTGAGGCCATCGTTCACGTCAAACGTCATGCCCTTGAGAAATTCCTGGACCTCTTGCTTGCCGTATTGGCGGTCGAGTTTGGCAACTTCCGCGTTGACGGTCTTCTGGCCGAGCATGGCAACCAATGCTGTCGGGAAACTGAAATTGTCGGCGCCGCCGCCAGCCTTCACCAAGGCCGCGGTGGCCGCGAGTGCGGGCGCGCCGTCATAGACCGGACCTCCGTACCAGTTCATCGCCTGCTGGGTCATTGCGTCGTCGGGCGCGGCTTGGGCCGCCACCGTGCCGAATGCACACGCCGTGGCGATGCTCGCAACGGCGAGCACCAATGTCGAACGTTTCATGATGATTTCCTCCGTTTTTTGGAAACTGCCTGGTGAACAGCGACTTCAGTTCCATATACGAAGGAAATGCCTGGGTGGATGCACGCGGCGCCAACTGCGGCGCGCTTGCATGACTGTCGGGTAAAGCGGTGACTCAGGCCCTGTCGCGCGCCGGGAGCTTGGTTGCCTGCCAAATCACTGCCACCGGTTTGCCTGAACTTTGCGCGGCGGCACCGATCGCGCCCTTGGCGATCACCGCGCCGGTCGGCTGGCCGGTGGGCGAGCCGCCCGGCGGTTCGACCGAAACCGCAAGTGCGGCG
>SCQS01000032.1 GCA_004299705.1 Rhodanobacteraceae bacterium
GGATGCCATGGCCTCGGCATACCGCTCAAAGCGCGTCTCCAGACTGCTGCGCATGGCCCACCTCCGCGCCGTCGCTCGAAGATGGTGCGATCATCTCACATTTTTAGTAACACAGTAGAAGTAGGAAAGTAGCCAGGAAAGATCAGGTGCCCCGCATTGGGGTAGTACGCGACACGATCCGGATACGGATGGTGGTGTGCTTTCAGGACACTCATTCCAACAGATGCTTCGATCCCTGAGAACGCCAACTTGTCGTCTCCGCCGGCAATGAACAATATGGGACCGCGGACGCGCCATATCGGAAGTATCGCCTTGTCGATCAAGGAGCGGTCGCGCGTCGTGACGAACTTCTGGTACACCTGATACGTGACGAATGGGACGGGCTTCCCGTCGTACACGAAGGGCGAGGCATCGACCGACCTGTAGTCCGCCGGTGGAACCCCACGGTCGAGGCCATTCCCGACAGTGACCGGACCCAAGGCGGAAACGATCGCGTGAATTTGGTTGAAATGCGCCGCGGACAGCAATGCCAAGGTTCCACCCCACGATCCGCCCCAAGCGCCTATGGCATCCGGGTTCACGAATGGCAGTTTTTGCAGATACCCCAACGCTTCCTGCACCGGCTTGATTGGCACGCGAACCATGTCCTTCGGCAAGGGGCCGATGTGGTACCACGCCGTCGCGAGCGCCACGAATCCATGCGACGCCAGCCACCGCGCGACGAACGCCGCAGTCTCGATGCCACCTTCGGAACCGCCAAGAACGATGACGGCAGGGTGTTTGGCCCCGTCATGTTCAAACCCGGAGGGGTAGTAGAGATTCGCGTACAGCGTCCCCTCGCGAATCTTCCTGCGCGAAACCACAGGGCCAACCAACAAGCGCACCAGGGTGGTACTGCCAATTTCCTTGCCACCGACGGACGCCGTCAACCGGTACGTTTCCTTGGCATCAGGTTGCAGACCATTGGTTGGAAAGACTTGAAACGTTAGCGTCGGTTTGCCTTTGGGAGGCTGCATGGACCAGAACAGGCCCATTGGGTCAACGCAGTCGTAGGTTCCGGAGAACGGTGCGGTATCGCTCAGGTTCAACGTGCCGGCAGGACTCGAAAAAAAATCGGCATGAGAACTCCAAACGTCACCGTCAACGTCTTTCGTAGTGAGGGTCAGCGTAACCTTCACATCGTGTTCGAGACCATGCATGGCAATTGAGACCGGTTCGTCGAAGAGTGCGGTTTGTGGATGCGCCTCGAGCGTTGCGGCACTCGCCACCGCGGTCACGAGCAACCCAAGCACCAAACACATTGCCGTAATCGTCTTCATGGTTCGCCTCCAAAGCGCGCGCTATCTGGCTCACTCAACACCCGCAAGCACCGTCGGCCATGACAGCGGCGCACAGAACGACGCCGGTGTTGGTCGCGGCGATGATCGCTGCACTCCACGCTCGGCGGGTCATGTGCCAAAAGTCGGGCTCGGAGTACCCGTACCAAGCAGGATTGCGCGATCATCGACGCGCCGTACGTGCCATAAGTCGGAATGTCTTCCGGCACTCCGCCGTTCAATACCGCGGACGTTTAAATGACGGCTTCGCGTCGATCTCGCCCGTTCGACACCAGAGAGCCGCGCAACATTGGATGCCCGATCAGCTCTCCGACGAGCTTTTGCGTGGCCGGCCGCCGAGACGCCCATTCGCTCGGGCCGCGCGGGCCTTGGCCTTTGAACGCGCGCTGCCCCCCGTTGCACCGAGTTGCGCAGCCATCCACTGCTTGCCGCCGAAGGCGCCGGCCAGCAGACCCGGCACATACAAATCGGCATCCAGGTTCGGCCAGTGCAGACCCAGCCCACTTGGCGTGATCTCGATTTTCGCCAAATCGGTCGGCGTGGCGTCCGCCAGGCCCTCTGCAAGTTTCGTGGGGAACGCAACTTCCACGCCCGAGTTGAGGCTGACGACTACGCGAGCCCGCCGACGATCGTAGCGCGCGGCCACGGCATGTCCATGCTCACGCAAGGCTTGCATGCGCCGTTCTGCCTGGGTGAATTCATTTTCAGTAATTGCCATGGAGTTTGCTCCACTCGTTGCAAAGGATTGCCAACTTCCTCGCCAGATCGACCTGAATTCTGGCTGCCTCGGGTGACTTGAATCCGTAGCACTCACGCAGTTCGAGTGGCCCATCGGGGCAGTTCAGGAAGAACACTGCCTCGCCGTCCGGCCCGATCACGTGAACATGCGCGGGACGGTGATCGTTGGGATAGATGACGACCCGCAATTTGCCGATGCGCAGGATGGTTGGCATGACGTATCATACAATATCCAAACCGCTTGGGTTTTACACAGAACCCATGAACCCTGCAGTACTACCGATCATCCCGAGCGGGCCCGTGCATGGCCTCGTCCACGCATTCGACCCAGTGCTTCACGGGCGTGCTGGTGCCGCCTTGCAGGTGGCAGATGCAGCCGATGTTGGCGGAAACGATGGCTTCCGGATGCGTCGCCTCGATCGCGGCGAGCTTGCGATCGCGCAGGGATCGGGACAATTCGGGCTGGGTGATCGAATAGGTACCGGCGGAGCCGCAGCACAAGTGCGGCTCGGCAAACGCCTGCAGGTCGAAGCCCAGTTCCTGCAGCAGGCGTTCGGTGGTGCCGCGCAAACCCTGCCAATGCTGCAGGGTGCAGGGCGCGTGGAAGGCGGTGCGTCCGGGTACGCGCCGCATCCGCGCGCGCAATTCATCCGCAAGCGGCGCCAGCAGCTCGGCGACGTCCTTGACGTACGGCATCAGTCGCGCGGCACGTTCCGCGTATTGCGGATCGTGGCGCAGGTGCTGCGCATAATCCTTGATGAAGGCGCCGCAGCCCGATGCGTTGACGACCACCGCCTCGGCCGCGCCCGATTCGAGCAGCGGCAGCCACGCGTCGACGTTCGCGCGCATCTGCCTGCGCGCGGCGTCCTGCACATCCAGATGGAAATTGATCGCGCCGCAGCAACCCGAACCGGCGACAACGCGCGTGCCGATGCCGACGGCATCCAGTACCCGTCGGGTCGCTGCGTCGATCGATGGCAACATCGCGGGCTGCACGCAGTTGGCCAGCAGCAATACCTGCCGCGTGTGACGTTCCGGATGCTGCGGTACCGCGCCAGCCGCGCGCGCGCGTGGGATCTTCGATTTCAGCGCAGCGGGAAGCACGGGCCGCACGAATCGGCCAAGCCGATACAGCGGCCCGAACCCACGCGAACCCATCAGACGACGCAGGCCCGCACGCAGCAGACGTTCGCGCAACGGACGCCGCACGCGCTGGTCCAGCACCCGGCGCCCCGCGTCCACCAGTTTTCCGTACTCGACGCCGGACGGACAGGTCGTTTCGCAATTCCTGCAGGTCAGGCAACGATCGAGATGCTGTTGCGTTGCGTGGCTGGGCTCCGCACCTTCGAACACCGCCTTCATCTGGTAGATGCGCCCGCGCGGACTGTCGAGTTCGTCGCCCAGGATCTGGAACGTCGGGCAGGTCGCGAGGCAAAAGCCGCAATGCGTGCAGCGCCCAATGATCGCTTCCACGTCCTTGCCGTAATCGGCATTGCGCGCCCAATCTGCAAGTTTGGTTTGCACGCTGCGGGCCTCAGAAGTCCGGGTAGAGTCGATGCGGACTGAACACGCCGTCCGGGTCCAGTTGCTGCTTGAGCCGCTGCTGGACGCGTATGACTGCGGGCGCGGGCGGATGGAAAACCGGCGATGCGTCGCTTGTGCCGTCATGGCGATACCGGCTTGCCCAGCCGCCTAGTTTGCGAACCTTGGCGCGTAACGCGTCGGGAGCGTGCATGCCGGTCAACCAGCGCAGGCAACCTTGCCATTCGTGCAGTTCGCGCCCGATGCCGAGCGACGGCGCACCCGGCGGCAGTGTCACCCGCCACAGCGGACGCTGGTTGAAGAAATCATGGGTCTGGTCGCGCAGGCCGAGCCAGAACGCGCAAGCTGTTGCCGCATCCAACACTCCCCCGCCGAGCTTTTCCACGCCTTCCCGTACCGCGGATGCATTGCCGGACAGGCGCACGCTGAGTTGCCCGCCCGACCCATCCGGCAACCACGCCGTCGCCGAAACCGGAATCGGCTGGCTGCGCCATTGCACGCACCGACGCAACGCCTCGGCTTCGTCCAGCGCCAGCACCAAGGTGACTTCACTGCGCGGTTTCGGCATCACCTTGAGGGAAACTTCCAGCACCGGACCCAGCACGCCCAGCGACCCGACCAGCAGGCGCGACAGGTCGTAGCCCGCCACGTTCTTCATGACTTCGCCACCAAAATGCATCACCTCGCCGTCGCCACGCATCAGGCGCGTGCCCAGAACATAATCGGACACCGGCCCCGCGGCCAAGCGGCGCGGACCAGCAAGCCCGGTTGCGATGCAGCCGCCCAGCGTGTCGCCCGCGCCGAAGCGTGGCGGCTCGAACGCCAGCATCTGGCCCTCGCGATCCAGCAACGCCTCGATCTCGGCCAACGGTGTGCCCGCGCGCGCAGTCAACACCAGCTCGGATGGCTCGTACGCCACCACGCCGCGATACGCGGACAGGTCGAGCCACTCGAAGGAGTCATCTTCGGGCAACGGCTCGCCGTAGAACAGGCGTGTGCCGCCGCCGCGTATCACGAGCTTGCGCCCGGCGGCCCGCGCGCCCGCGACTTGTTCGCCGAACCGGGAAAGTACCGGCTCCACTAGTGCGGTGTCCCATAAATGATCCCGTCATTCCGTGGCCGCGCGTAGCGCGGAACCACGGAGCTCTTGGCCATGGATGGCATCTTGTTTCGCACCAGCGCGCTCCGGCAAAAGAGATTCCGGGTTCTGGCTGCGATGAACCGCAGCCTGCCCCGGAATGACGACATAAAAAATCTTCCTGGATACCGCATCAGAACCTCGGAATGTCCGGAAACGGCAACTCGCCGCGGTGCACGTGCTGCTTGCCGTACTCGGCGCAGCGCGCCAGGGTCGGGATCACCTTCAGCGGGTTGAGCAAGCCTTGCGGATCGAACGCGCGCTTCACCGCCGCGAACGCATCGAGCTCTGCGCGCGTGAACTGGACGCACATCTCGTTGATCTTCTCAATGCCCACGCCGTGTTCGCCCGTAATCGTGCCGCCCACTTCGACGCAGAGTTCCAGGATCGCAGCACCGAACGCCTGCGCGCGCTCCACCTCGCCGGGCTGGTTCGCATCGAACAGGATCAGCGGATGCAGGTTGCCGTCGCCCGCGTGGAAAACGTTGGAACAGGCCAGACCGTATGTCGCTTCCATCTCCTCGAACGCACCCAACACGCGCGCGAGATGGCGGCGCGGGATGGTGCCGTCCATGCAGTAGTAATCCGGCGAGATGCGCCCCGCCGCCGCGAACGCGGCCTTGCGCCCGGCCCAGAAGCGCAAGCGTTCCGCTTCCGAAGCCGACACCTGCACGCGGGTGGCGCCGGCTGTCGCCATCAATGCTTCGACCCGGCCGATTTCCTCGCACACTTCTTCCGTCGTGCCGTCGGATTCGCACAACAGGATCGCCGCGGCGTCGAGGTCATAACCGGCCTGCACGAACGGCTCGACCAGTTTCACCGCGCGCTGGTCCATGAGTTCCAGCCCCGCGGGAATCACGCCCGCGGCGATGATGCGGGTGACGGCTTCGCCCGCCCGCTCCACGCTGGCAAAGCTGGCCATGACCACGCGTGCAAGTTCGGGACGCGGCAACAACTTGACCGTCACTTCGGTGACCATGCCCAGCATCCCCTCCGAGCCCACACAAAGCTGCAGAAGGTTCAGTCCGGGCGCATCCGGCGCTTCGCCGCCCAGTTCGACGACCTCGCCTGCGCCGGTGACGACACGCAAGCCCAGCACGTTGTGGACGGTCAGCCCGTACTTGAGGCAATGCACGCCGCCCGCGTTCTCGGCCACGTTGCCGCCGATGGAACACGCGATCTGGCTGGAAGGATCGGGCGCGTAATACAGGCCGTGCGGCGCGGCGGCCTCGGAGATCGCAAGGTTGCGCACGCCGGGCTGCACCACGGCGATCGCCCGTTCCGGATCGAGCTTCAGGATCCGGTTGAACTTCGCCACGCCGATCACCACGCCCTGCGGATGCGGCGTCGCGCCACCCGACAGCGAGGTGCCCGCCCCGCGCGGCACGACCGGCACGTGATGTGCCCGACAGGCATTCAGCACGGCGATCAGTTGCGTTTCGTCCTCGGGCAACACCACCACCGGCGGCTGCTCACGATACATGGTCAAGCCGTCGCACTCGTAGGCGCGGGTCTGCTCCGCGCGCGCGAGGATGCAAGCGGACGGCAGGGCACGGCCGATGGCGGCCAGGAACCCCGCAAAATCGGGCGTTACCGGCGCCTTTGCTGCTTGTGCCGTGGCGGCTTCCAAAGCGACCCCCGACTTCAACGCAACTTGTCGAGCACCCGCGCCAGCGCAGCGACGGTGTGGTCGACGTTGTGCAGCTTGTCCAGCCCGAACAGGCCGATGCGGAAGGTCTTGAAACCTTCCGGTTCGTCGCAGGCCAGCGGCACGCCGGCCGCGATCTGCAAACCGGCATCGGCAAACTTGCGGCCCGAGCGGATGTCGTCATCCGTGGTGTAACTGACCACCACGCTGGGCGCCTCGAATCCGGTCGCGGCAACGCTCCTGAAACCGTGCTCGCGCAACAAGCCGCGCACCGCGTCACCCAACCGCTGTTGTTCATCGCGGACACGCTCGAAACCATAGGCTTCGGTTTCCGCCATCACGTCGCGCAGCACGCGCAGGGAGTCGGTCGGCATGGTCGTGTAGTAAGCATGGCCGCCCTGCTCGTAGGCTTCCATCACGCCCAGCCACTTGCGCAGATCGCAGGCGAAGCTGGTGCTCCGGGTGGATTCGATCCGCTTGCGCGCATCCTCGCCCAGCATCACCAAGCCGCAACAGGCCGGCCCGCTCCAACCCTTCTGCGGAGCCGAGATCAGCACGTCGGCATGTACGTCGCGCATGCTTACCCAGAGCGCGCCCGAGGCAATGCAATCCAGCACGAACAAGCCGCCGACCGCGTGCACCGCGTCGGCCACCTGCCGGATGTAATCCTCGGGCAGCTTGATGCCGGCGGCGGTTTCGACGTGCGCCGCGAACACCACCTCGGGTCGATATTCGCGAATCACCGCGACGACTTCCTCGACGGGCGGCGGCGCGAACGGTGATTGGGCACCGGATTGCGTGGCGCGTGCCTTCAGCACCCGCGCTTCCGATGGAATGTCCCCAACCTCGAATATCTGCGTCCAGCGATAACTGAACCAGCCGTCACGGATCACGAGGCAACGCTTGCCGGTGGCAAATTGCCGCGCCACGGCCTCCATCGCGAAGGTGCCACTGCCCGGCACCACGATCGCGGAGTGCGCGGCATAAACGCTTTTCAGCGTGCGCGAAATGTCGCGCATCACGCCCTGGAACCGCCTGGACATGTGGTTCAAGGCGCGGTCGGTAAACACCACCGAATATTCCAGCAAGCCTTCGGGGTCAACGTCGCGCAACAATCCCGCCATGGGTTTCTCCTGCAGTGCGATCTCTGTCGATTGTAGACCGCGCGCATTCAGGCAACCTCCCCCTTCGCGTGCGAAGGGGGAATGAGGGGGATGGCTTTTCAGTCGCTCCCCGACGACATCCCCCCGACGCTTCGCGTCGACCCCCTTCCGTTGTAGAAGGGAGTGAAAGCTGCTTCACACGTTCGATCCTTGCAGCAACTCGCGCAGGAACGGAATCGTGACGCGTCGTTGCGCGGCGAGTGACGCACGATCGACCTTCTGCAGCATCGCGACCAGCGAGGCCGGGTCACGCGGCTGGCGCGCGAACCACCAATCGAGCACCTCGTCGTCGAGGCTCAGCCCCAGCCGGCCCGCGAGCAGGCGCAGCATCGCGCGACGCCCCGCATCGTCGAGCGGACGCAGTGCGTACTGCGTGCACATCGCCAGCCTTGAGACCAGATCCGGCAAGCTGATGCCGAGTTCGGCGGGCGACGCGACGGCGGCGAACAGCACTCGCGCGTGCGCGCTTCGCGCCCGGTTGTAGAGATCGAACAGCGCGCGTTCGGCGTCGCGGTCGCCGGCGATTGCCTGCACATCGTCGATCGCCAGCAGGCCGACCGCATCGATGCCGGCAATCGCTGCGGCTCGCGGCGCGGGAATGGAGGCCAACGACACGTAGCGCGCAGGCAGGCCGGCTTCGAGTGCGGCGCGACAGGCGCCGATCAGCAAATGGCTCTTGCCGGTGCCGGACGCGCCGTGCAGATACAACCACGCATTGCCCGCGCCGCCCACGGCATCGGACACGCCTTGCAGCGCGGCCACATTGCCGCCGGGCCAGAACGCGTCGAGGCGCTGGTGCGGCGGCCAGCGCAGGTCGAGCGGAATCTGCCGGATCATGGTTCGCTCGGCGGTTTCCGGGAATCCGGTTGTTCCGGCGGTTCGACGTCCGCGACCGGATCGCCCGATGCCGACACGATCTTCGGCTGCTCGCGCCCCGCATACAACGCGCTGGCCTCGTAACGTTCGCGCAGGAAGCGCAACAGCACCATCGCGATCGAAGCCATCGGCAGCGCCAGCAGAATCCCGATGAAGCCGAACAGCTCGCCGAACGCCAGCACCGCGAAGATCACCGCGACCGGGTGCAGGCCGATGCGATCGCCGACCAGCTTGGGCACCAGGATGTAGCTTTCCAGCACCGAGCCGATACCGAACACCACCAGCACCAATACAAGATGGAACACGTCGTGGAATTGCACCAACGCCGCGATGACGCTGGCGACGATGCCGATGATGAAACCAAGGTAGGGCACGAAGCTGACCAGCCCCGCGGTCATGCCGATCAGCGGCCCGACGTCCAGGCCGACCAGCTTCAACGCGACGGCGTAATAGATGGCCAAGCCCAGCATCACCAGCAACTGGCCGCGCACGAACGCGCCCAGCACGCTGTTGGTTTCGCGCGCGAGCCGCCGGATCGTCGGTTGCGCGTCGCGCGGCAGCAGCGCATCGACGTGCGCGACCAGCTTGTCCCAGTCGCGCAACAGGTAGAACGTCACCACCGGTACCAGCACCACCGCCACGCCCCAGCCGATCAGCGCCAGTCCCGAACGCGTCGCATAGCGAAGCAGGATGGCGGCGATGCCGCCGAGCGTGCCGATGTGGTCGCGCACCCGCGCGATCAGGGTGGTGGCATCGAATTCGCTGGGCGGGATGTGCAGCTTCTGCTCCAGCCACGGCACCGCGTCGTTCGTGAACCACGCCGCGTACGCCGGCAGCGAGGTGACGAAACGCGCGATCTGGCGCTGGATCAGCGGCACCAGCAATACCAGCGCGATCACCACGATCAACAGCATCACCAGGAACACGATGCTGGCCGCAAGCCCGCGCCCGAGGTGCAACCGTTCCAGTCGATCGACCAGCGGATCGCCCAGGTAGGCGAACACGGCCGCCAGCATGAACGGCATCAGGATCGGCGACAGCAGCCACACCAGCCAGCCGACCACGGCCGCGATGATCAACCACTGCCAGCGTTGCACGTTGCTCATGCGGAAGTGTTCCTGTGTTTCAATTCGGCGCGCGCCAACCGGCCCCAGCGCAGCACGTAATCCAGTCCGCTGGCCGCGGTCAGCACCGCGACGATCAATACCGGCACCCGCATTTGCAAGTTCCAACCGAACGCGTGGTCGGCCAGCACCAGCAGCACGAAAGCGATCTGCACGGCCGTGGTGGTTTTCGACAACCAACTCGGGCGCGCCTCGAAGTTGTGCAAGACGCGATGCCAGGCCAGCACGCCCAGCGCAATCACCGCATCGCGCGCCACCACCAGTATCACCAGCCAGCGCGGCACTTCGCCGAGCCAGCCCAGCACGACCATGCAACCGACCAGCATCAATTTGTCGGCCACGGGATCCAGGATGGAACCCAACCGGCTCTGCCAGCGAAACCGCCGCGCGAGATAACCATCCACGCCGTCCGACACGCCTGCCACCGCCGCGATCACCAGCGCGGATTCATAACGGGTAAACAGGATCGTCGCCAGCAGCGGCACCACCAGCGCGATGCGCAGCGCGGAGATCAGGTTGGGCAGGTGCCGCAACGGCGTCGCTTCCGCTGGAATGGAACCGCTCACGTCCTTGGCAAGCTCATGGTGTCCAGCGTAAGGAAGCGTCGGCGCCCGCATGCGGCTGCACAGCCTGGCTCAAGTGGCCATTCGGGGTTTCCAGCGCCGCCAGCACGGTCGCCAACGGCGCGCTGTAGCCGACCTGCAACAGCAAGCCGTCGTGATCCGCTCCGATCGGAATCACGTTTTGCAACTGCGAATCCCCGCGCAACATCGACAACAGGCTGGCGTAGGCGTGGGTGCTGTCGATGCCGCCAACCCACACGGTCGCGGTGCCGCTGGCCGCGGCGCCCGCGGTGGAACCCGCAGTGCCCGGACTGGCCGCCGTCGCGCCCGCCGTCGTCGCCGCGCCGCCTGCCGCGGAAGGCGTGCTGCCTCCTTGCGCGACCAGCCGCCCGACCGCGCCGGGGTCGAAGTCGACCGTCAATTGCAGCCCCGAACCCGATGGCGCGCGGCTGTAATGGAAGTTGCGCACGTAACCCGAGGCATTCGAAAGCATGTCGGGGCTGGCGGCGAAACCGGGTGAGACCTGCCGCAGCACCTGAGTCAGCGCCGTGGCGATCGCGGCGCTGCGCTGGGCGTCGCTGGTCCCCGCGACCGGGACGGTGGCGGAATACGGACTGGCTGGCGCCGTCGGGGCCGCGCTGCTTGCGGGGGCCGCGGCAGGAGCCGACGCGGTCTGCGCCGACGCGGCGACGGCCACGCTGAGCGCCAGCAGCAGCGACAAAAAAGTTCGCATCATGGCCACACACCTCCGGTTCTGACTGGTTGTCGAAAAAGTGCTGTCCTGCACTTTTTTCGACGCGCCGAGTCCGACACATGTCCGTACTCGGCTCCGCCGGATCAACCACTTGAGGTGCTTGATCCGCGGCGACCCCTCAATGGGCCGCGCTTGCCAGGGTGTTTTTCAACACCCTGCCAATATGCGCCAGTCTGCCCAATCAGGGCGCCAGCGTCTATCATTGCCGATCCCGCCGTTGCCGACCGTTGCCCGAAACCGCCGTGAGCACCCGTGACGAAGCACTCTCCTACCGCGCCGCGGGCGTGGACATCGACGCCGGCAACGCGGTGGTCGAACGCATCAAGCCATTGGTCGGCCGGACCTTCCGCCCCGAAGTGATGGGTGGCCTGGGTGGTTTCGGCGCACTGTTCGATCTCTCGAAAAAATACCGCGAACCGGTGCTGGTATCCGGTACCGACGGCGTCGGCACCAAGCTGAAACTGGCGCAGCAACTCAATCGCCACGACACGATCGGCATCGACCTCGTCGGCATGTGCGTCAACGACGTGCTGGTGCAGGGCGCCGAGCCGCTGTTCTTCCTCGACTACTTCGCGACCGGAAAGCTCGACGTCGACACCACCGTCGCGGTGGTGGGCGGCATCGCCAAGGGTTGCGAGCTGGCGGGTTGCGCGCTGATCGGCGGTGAAACCGCCGAAATGCCCGACATGTACCCGCCCGGCGAATACGACCTCGCCGGTTTCAACGTCGGCGCGGTCGAAAAATCGGAAATCATCGACGGCAGCGCGATCCGTGCCGGCGACGTGATCCTGGGCATCGCTTCCAGCGGCCCGCACTCCAACGGCTTTTCGCTGATCCGCAAGATCGTCGAACGCGCAGGATCACCGTTCGACCTCGACCTCGGCGGCGTGAAACTTGCGGATGCGCTGATGGCGCCGACCACGATTTACGTGAAACCGATCCTCGAATTGCTGAAAAATTTTGAACACGATGAATCCCCGGTCCCCGGTCCCCGGTCCCCGGCCCGGGTTGTTCACGGCATGGCCCACATCACCGGCGGCGGCCTGCAGGAAAACATCATCCGCGTGGTGCCGGATGGACTGGGCCTGGCAATCGAATCGTCGAGCTGGAAGCTGCCGCCGGTATTCGAATGGCTGCAACGCGAAGGCCGGGTGCCGCGCGAGGAAATGTGGCGCACCTTCAACTGCGGGATCGGCTTCACCGTGATCCTCGCGCGCGAGGATGCCGAAGCCATATCCGCCGCGCTGGCAAAACACGGCCTCGCCTCGGAGGTGATCGGCGAGGTAGTCGCCGCAACCGGCGACCAGCGCGTGCATATCGCGTAGGAGCCGGCCCCGCCGGCGACTTGTCGCGAGCAGGCTCGCTCCTACGCCGACAGCCAGGATCTTTTGATGCCATGAGTTTCCCCATCGCCGTTCTCGCCTCCGGACGTGGCAGCAACCTCGCCGCCCTGATCGACGCGAGCGAAGCCGGCAAACTGTCGGTCGAATTCAAATTGGTCGCCAGCGACAAGGCCGATGCGCCGGCGCTGCGCCACGCGGAGGCACATGGCATCCCGACGCTGGCGCTCGATCCGAAGGGCTTTCCAGATCGTCGCGCTTTCGACGAGGCGCTGTTCGCGAACGTCGCCGCCTGCGGCGCACAACTGGTGGTGCTGGCCGGCTACATGCGCATCCTCGATGCCGCGGTGACGGCGCAATGGGCCGGGCGGATGATCAACATCCACCCCTCCCTTTTGCCGAAATACCGCGGCCTGCACACCCACCGCAAAGTCCTGAAGGCCGGCGACGCCGAACACGGCGCGAGCGTGCACTTCGTCAGCGCCGAGCTCGACGGCGGCCCGGTGATCGCGCAAGTGCGAATCGACGTACGCGCCGGCGACACCGAGGACTCGCTGGCCGCCCGCCTGCTGCCGCGAGAACACGCGTTGTTGACCGCCTGCGTGGATGCGATCGCGCGTGGCGCCGTGCGCGAACGCGACGGCAAGGTTTTGTTCAACGACGCCGTCATCCACACGCCCTTGCAGCTCGACGGCCGCGGGCAGCTCGCCATCGCGTGAGCCTGCGTTCAGGCGCCGCGCATCAGGCTGCGCGTTGTTCGCCACCCGACTTCAGAACACCATGCGCCCCTGCAGAAAAACCAGCCTCATTTTTGCTTTCGCACTTGCTGCCGTATGCGGCGTCGCCATCGGCGCACCGCCCGTGCCCGCTTTCACCGCGCACTATCGCGTACTGCAGAACGGAACGCCCATTGGCGAGGCGACCCTCACGCTCGCGCCTGCTGCAAACGGAACCTGGACATTCACCACCA
Source organism: Rhodanobacteraceae bacterium (assembly GCA_004299705.1). GTDB lineage: Bacteria > Pseudomonadota > Gammaproteobacteria > Xanthomonadales > Rhodanobacteraceae > 66-474. The sequence continues at coordinate 13,194 of SCQS01000032.1, forward strand.
AAAGCCGCGGCACCGGCGGACTGGCTTCGTTGTTGTCCGCCAGCACCCTCGAAGTCTCGACCTTCAAGTGGGTTGGCGACCTGCCGCAAGGCATCAGCTACGACTACACGATGAAGACCGCGCTGAAACAGAAGCAACGCCAGGTGCGCTTCGACTGGGCCAAACACCTCATCGACGTGAACGACAACGGCCGTTTCCAGTTTGCGACCCAGCCCGGCGCGCTGGAACGGCACACCATTCCGTTGGCACTTGCCGCGGGGCTGGCGTCCGGCAAGACCCGCTTCACCCTGCCGGTCGCGGTGCGCGACCGCGTCGAGGAACAACACTACGCGGTACAAGGCAAGCAAAACACGAGTGTGCCTGCGGGCAACTTCGACGCGACGCGCGTGGCGCGCACCGACGGTGGCGAAGGCATCCAGGCCTGGTTTGCACCGGCGAAGCTACCGGCCCCGGTCAAGATCGACCAGCGCGGCAAGAACGATTTTTCGCTGGAGCTGGAGAGCTGGGCGAAGCGGTAAAGCGGGGGTTGGGGACGGGTAGCGGGGGCGCGAGGACCCGCCGCCTTGCGGGCTTGTCAACGCCCGACAGCACAATCGACGAATTCTTGCACGTTTGCGGGAATGCCGGAGCGAAGCGCCCCCGCCACCCGTCCCCCGCCCCCGCTTTCAATCAACTCGGCAACCGCCGAATGTGCGCGCCCAAACCGCTCAACTTTTCCTCGATGTTCTCGTAGCCACGGTCGATGTGGTAGATGCGATCGACGGTGGTATCGCCTTCGGCCACCAGCCCGGCCAGCACCAATGACGCGGACGCGCGCAGATCGGTCGCCATCAGTTGCGCGCCGGACATCTGCGGCACGCCGCGCACGATCGCGGTGTTGCCCTCGACCTTGATGTCGGCGCCGAGGCGGTGCAGTTCCTGCACGTGCATGAAGCGGTTCTCGAACACGGTTTCGGTGATCACGCCGGTGCCTTCGGCGACGCAGTTGAGCGCGGTGAATTGAGCCTGCATGTCGGTCGGGAACGCGGGATACGGCGCGGTGGTGACATCCACCGAGCGCGGTCGGTTGCCGCGCATGTCCAGTTCGATCGCGTCGTCCCCGCAGTTGATGTGCGCGCCGGTGTCCTCGAGTTTCGACAACACCGATTCCAGCAGTTCGGGCCGGGTGTGCTTGGTGCGCACGCGGCCGCCGGTGATGGCGCCGGCGACCAGGAACGTGCCGGTTTCGATGCGGTCCGGCAGCACGTCGTAGTGCGCGCCGTGCAGGCGCTCGACGCCGTCGATCACCAGCGTGGTGGTGCCGATGCCGCCGATCTTCGCGCCCATCGCGTTGAGACAATGCGCGAGATCGCACACTTCGGGTTCCTCGGCCGCATTCTCGATGATGGTGGTGCCGCAGGCCAAGGCGGCCGCCATCATGATGTTCTCGGTGCCGGTGACGGTGACCATGTCCATCGCGATGCGCGCACCCTTCAGGCGTTGCGCATGCGCCTTGATGTAGCCGTTCTCGACCGTGATGTCGGCACCCAGTGCGCGCAGGCCCTTGATGTGCTGGTCGACCGGGCGCGAACCGATGGTGCAGCCTCCCGGCAGCGAAACCTCGGCTTCGCCATACTTCGCGACCAACGGCCCCAGCACCACGATCGAGGCGCGCATGGTCTTGACCAGATCGTAGGGCGCGGAAAAACAGTTCGTGGGCCGCGGGTCGACACGGATGCGCATGTGCTCGTCGACCACCAGCTCGGCGCCGAGCTGGCCGAGCAGTTCCATCATGGTGGTGACATCCTGCAGGTGCGGCACGTTGCCTATGGTGACCGGCTCGTCCGCCAGCAGGCACGAGGCCAGGATCGGCAGCACCGCGTTCTTGGCGCCGGAAATCCACACGTCGCCGTTGAGCGGCCGACCGCCCGAAATCACGATCCTGGCCATCAGCGGTTGGCCTCGTCCGGCGTCTGGGTGCGCAGCGACAGCGCGTGCACCTCGCCGCCCATGCGCTCGCCCAGCGCCGCATACACCATGCGATGGCGCGCCAGGGTGGGTTTGCCGGTGAAAACATCCGCCACCACGACTGCCTGGAAATGCACGTCATCGGGGCTGACGACATCGGCACGGGCGCCGGGAAGCGCCGCTTCCAGCAGGGATTTCAGCTCTTCGGATCGCATGAACCGTACTCGAACAAGGGGCTGGCGTGTGACCGCGCTCACACCGGAAAACGCGCGAAAGGCTCACCGCCGGCCTGTAGAATGGCAACCTGCGATGTTACTGGAAATCGCGCAACGCCAGTACAGGAGTACACCGACATGAACGTGCGCACCGCCCCGACTTCCACCGCAACACTTCCTGGCCATGATCGCGCCGCGCTGGTGGCCAGCGCGCGCAAGGTGATCGACATCGAGGCGCGCGGCATCGAAGCCCTCGCGCAGCGCATCGACGGGGATTTCAGCAAGGCCTGCGGGCTGATCCTTGCCTGCCCCGGCCGCGTGGTCGTATCCGGCATGGGCAAGTCCGGGCACATCGCGCGCAAGATCGCCGCCACCCTCGCCTCCACCGGCACGCCTGCGTTCTTCGTGCACCCCGGCGAAGCCAGCCACGGCGACATCGGCATGATCACGTCGCACGACGTGGTGTTGCTGCTTTCGAACTCCGGCGAAACCGAGGAAGTCCTGACGATCCTGCCCTTCCTCAAGCGCCAGGGCAACGCCCTGATCGCGATGACCGGCAACCCGCGTTCGACCCTGGCGCGCGACGCCGACGCCCACCTTGACGCCAGCGTTTCCAACGAAGCCTGTCCGCTGGGCCTCGCGCCCACCGCCAGCACCACCGCCGCGCTGGTGCTGGGCGACGCGCTGGCGATCGCGCTGCTGGAAGCGCGCGGTTTTACGGCCGACGACTTCGCGCGCTCGCATCCGGCCGGCGCGCTCGGCCGGCGCCTGCTCAAGATTTCCGACGTGATGCACACGGGCAGCGCGATTCCCGCCGTGAAAGTCAACGCCACCCTCACCGAAGCCCTGATGGAAATGTCGCGCAAGGGCCTGGGCATGACCGCCATCGTCGACGACCATGGTTTGCTGCAAGGCGTGTTCACCGATGGCGACCTGCGCCGCAGCCTCGACGACCACGGCGTGGACATGCGCGCGACCCCGGTCAGCAACGCCATGAGCCGCCACCCCAAGGTCATTGCCCCTGACAAGCTGGCGGCCGAAGCCGCGCAGTTGATGGAGACGTACAAGATCCACGCGCTGCTGGTGGTCGACGAGACGCGGCACGTGGTCGGGGCCTTGAACATCCACGACCTGTTGCGCGCGCGGGTGGTTTGAGATCGCGAACCCCCTTTGAAACAAAGGGGGTCGCCGCGCAGCGGCGGGGGGATGCTCCGCGTGCACGAAAAGCCATCCCCCTCAATCCCCCTTCGCAAGCGAAGGGGGAAGCCGATCTCGAGGATTCCCCGCCACAATCACCCCGTTCCAAAGGAAGGGGGTCGCACACCGAAGGTGTGCGGGGGGATGCCGTGGCGCGAAAGCCCCTCATTCCACCTTCGTGCAGAAGGTGGAAGACGTCTTGAGACGTGCCGGTTACGACCACCATAATCCCGATTCGTCCCGCGACCATTGCAAAGCATGTCCAGCCCTGCCGAAATCCCGCAAGACCTCATCGCCCTCGCCGCGAAGATCAAACTGGTCGCGTTCGACGTGGACGGCACGCTCACCGACGGCCGCCTGTGGATGGCCGAGGACGGCCGCGAACTCAAGGCCTTCCACGTGCACGACGGGCTCGGCATCAAGCGCTTGCGCGAGCACGGCATCGAGGTTGCGCTGATCAGCGCGCGCATCAGCCGCGCGGTGGAACTGCGTGCGGAGCAACTCGGCATCGACCATGTCTACCAAGGCAAATCCGACAAGCTGACGTGTCTCCAGGACATCCTGCGTGCCTCCGGCCTTGCCGCCGAACAGGCCTGCTACGTGGGCGACGACTTGCCCGACCTGCCGCCGATGCACGCCTGCGGACTCGCGATCGCGGTCGCCAACGCCCGCCCCGAGGTTGCGCGCGAAGCCGCGTGGCAGACTCGCAGCGCCGGCGGCATGGGCGCGGCGCGTGAAGTGTGCGAACTGATCCTGGCGGCGCAGGCCCGATGAAAGACCGTCGCACCGTTTTCTGGATCATCGCACTGGCCGTCGCGGCCGCGATCACGCAACTGCTGGTGATGTGGCTGCGGCCGCCGCCGAAACCCGTCGCGATCGTCGGGCCGCCGCGCTCCAGTTACACACTCGACAATTTCACCCTGCACGCGTTCGGGCAGAACGGCAAGCTCGCATTCACCATGACCGCGCCGCATCTTGCGCGCCGCGAGGGCAACGACTCGCTGTACGTCAATGCGCCCAAGTATTTCTTCGTCGCCAGCGACGGTTCCGACTGGGACGGCACCTCGCAATACGCCTGGGTCAGTGCCGACAACAACCTGGTGAAACTGATCGGCAAGGTGGACATGCGCCGACCGCCCACCGCGAAAATCTCCGAAGCCGAGATCCACACCGCCGACGCCACCGTGTGGACCCAGGACAAGCGCATGGCCAGCGCCGCCCCCAGCGTAATTCAGGAACCCGGCTCTATACTGCGCGGCGTCGGCATGAAGGCCGATTTCAATACCCGAACCCTGGAGTTGCTCTCCGATGTCCACGCCTCGCTCACGCCGCGTTCGCGCGCGCATTGAACTACCGGTCGATTTGCTGTTTCTGCTCGCCGCGTTTTGCGTATGCGGCTTCGCGCAGGCCAAGCAATCGGACAAGAACCAACCGATCAACATCAACGCCAATACTTTCGCCGGCAGCCAGGACAGCGGCAAGATCGTCTTCACCGGCAACGTCACCATGGACCAGGGCACCTTCCATGCCGACGGCGCACAGGCAACGGGCTACACCGACCCCAACGACACCAGCCAATGGCAGCGCGTGGTGCTGACCGGTTCGCCGGCGCATTTCCAGCAAACCCAGGACAACGGCACGCTGGTGCACGGGCAAGCCGCAACGATCGACTACAAGGTTTCCGAGAACACGGTGATCCTGACCGGCAATGCCGAGGTGGTGCAGCAGGGGCGCGGCGAATTCCACGGCGACAAGCTGACCTACAACACCGATACCGGCGAAATCGCCGGCACCCCGGCCGCGGGTGGACGCGTGCACATCACCCTGCAGCCGCGCAGCAAGCCAGCACCGGCCAGCGCGAAGGCCGCGCCGGCAACCGCGCCCGCTTCGTCACCCACACCTGCGTCCACAACCGGGGCACATTGATCCATGCTGTCCGCGCAGGGGCTGCAAAAAAGTTTTCGTTCGCGCCAGGTGGTGCAGGATTTCGGTTTCGAAATCAAGCAGGGCGAGGTCGTGGGCCTGCTTGGCCCCAACGGTGCCGGCAAGACTACCTGCTTCTATATGGTGGTCGGCCTGATCGAGCCCGACGGCGGACGCATCACGCTGGACGGCGAGGACATCACCGGACTGCCGATGCACCAGCGCGCGCGCAAGGGCATCGGCTACCTGCCGCAGGAAGCTTCGGTGTTCCGGCGCTTGAGCGTGGCCGACAACGTGATGGCGGTGCTGGAATTGCGCACCGACCTCGCCATCGGCGCACGCCGGCAGGAACTCGACGCGCTGCTGGAGGAATTGAAGATCACCCACATCGCCGGCCAGAAAGGCATCAGCCTTTCGGGCGGTGAACGCCGCCGCGTGGAAATCGCGCGCGCGCTGGCGGCCAATCCGCGCTTCATGTTGCTGGACGAACCGTTCGCGGGCGTCGATCCGATTTCGGTGGGCGAAATCCAGCGCATCGTGCGGCACCTGCGCGACCGTGGCATCGGCGTGCTGGTCACCGACCACAACGTGCGCGAGGCGCTCGGCATCTGCGAGCACGCCTACATCCTCAACGAAGGCAAGGTGCTGGCACGCGGCACGCCCGCGGAAATCCTGGCGCACAAGCAGGTGCGCGAGGTGTATTTGGGACACGAGTTTAGAATGTAGTGCGACGGTCCATGATCGCTGCGCCCCGATGTCTGCCTGCAACTTGGCTGTTTCTCACCCGCGGGGTATCAGAGCGGTCTTCCCTGTCCTGGCTTCTCACAACAACCGCTCCGTGGAAAAGTCTTTGACTGCCGTGTGAAAGCAAAAATCGTGCCCACGCACTACCCCCGCGGATTGCAGTGATATACGATGCGGGCGACTGTCCACGAACGTCGCCATGAAACCAGGCATCCAGCTCCGCCAGTCACAATCACTTTCGCTGACGCCGCAGCTGCAGCAGGCGATCCGTCTGCTGCAGTTGTCGCAGATCGAATTGCAGACCGAGCTGCGTGAACTGGCGGAAGCCAATCCCCTGATCGAGCTCGACGGCGCGGACTCCGAGGAAGACGGCCCGGCCGAGTCTACTGCGACCAATGAAGCCGGCGATGTCGGCAGCGACGCCTCCGCGGATGGCGCCGATGACAGCGAATATTGGGACGAGCACTCGCCGCAAGTCATCGAATGGGCGCAATCCAACCGCGGCTTCGATGACGACGACACGGCAGAGCCCCAGGACGCCGCCCCCGAGGGCTTGCGCGAACACTTGCAGTGGCAAGTCAATCTCAGCGGGTTTTCCACCCGCGCCGCCGCCATCGCCGCCGCCATCATCGACGCGCTGGATGACGACGGCTACCTGCGCGAAGGCCTGGAGCCGGTGCTGGCGGCACTGCGCGGCCTGGAGCCGCCCGTCGGCAAGGAAGAAGCAGAGGCTGTGCGGGTACGCGTCCAGCACTTCGAACCGGTCGGCGTCGCCAGCGTCGATCTGGGCGACTGCCTCGACGCGCAACTCGAACAACTGGATCCCGCAACCGAGGGCCGCGAACTCGCGCGCGCCATCGTCGCGGGCGAACTCGACCTGCTGGCGCGGCGCGACATCGCCAGGATCTCCAACCGCTTCAGTGCCTCCGAGGACGAAGTCATCGCCGCGATCACGCTGATCCGGGCACAGGATCCGCGCCCAGGCTCGCGCTTCGATCCGGCGCAGACCGAATACATCGCGCCCGACGCCTACGCCTTGAAGGTGGGCGGGCGCTGGCGCGTGTCGCTGTCGCCCGATTGCCAGCCGCGGCTGGCGATCAACCAGCACTACTGCAGCCTGATCGCGCGCGCGCAGCGCGGCGACGCGGCGTGGCTGCGCGGCCAGTTGCAGGAAGCCCGCTGGCTGATGAAAAGCCTGGAAGCCCGCGCCGACACCCTGCTGAAAGTCGCGCAGGCGATCGTGCGCACCCAGAGTGCATTCCTCGACTTCGGACCCGAAGCGATGAAACCGCTGGTGATGCGCGAGCTGGCCGAGGAACTCGGCCTGCACGAATCCACGATATCGCGCGTCACCACCCGCAAATACCTGCACACGCCGCGCGGCACCTTCGAATTCAAGCACTTCTTTTCGTCCAGCGTCGCCACCGAGGATGGCGGCAGCGCCTCGGCCACCGCGATCCAGGCCATGATCCGCAAACTGGTCGACGAGGAAGATGCCCGCAAGCCGCTTTCCGACCAGACCCTGACCGCGGAACTGAACCAGCGCGGCATCCATGTCGCGCGCCGCACCGTTGCGAAATACCGCGAACAAATGCGCATTCCGAGTTCCAGCGAACGCCTGCGCGCGCGTTGACCATGCCTGACCGCGAAACGGAAAGTTCACGCCACCTCGGGCACGCTTGATGCATCGTTGTTCATGCGGTCACCCATGACCGCAAAAGCAAAACCCGGCATCCACACCGGACGTTTCACGAAAGCAGCATTCATGCAACTTTCCCCATCTGCGACGATCACAAAGGAGTAGAGGCAAAAAACTTCACAACCGGCGCCGTCGAAGCGCCAAGTTCGGGGAACCATCCCGGGCTTCCGTTACCACCTGATGCACAGGAGTCCACCATGCAAACACAGGTCAGTGGTCACCAGATCGAAATCACGCCGGCCCTGCGCGACTACGTCGACGCCCGCCGCGAACGCCTCGTGCGACGTTTCGACAACCTGACTTCGCTCAATGTGGTGCTGGAGGTGGAAAAGAACCGGCTGGCCAACCGCGCCGAAGCCACCCTCGCCGCAGCCGGGGCGGTGTTGCACGCGGATGCGGTGGAGCAAGACATGTACGCCGCCATCGACGCGCTGTTCGACAAACTGGATGCACAGGTGCGCCGCCACAAGGACAAGAAAGCCACGCACGATCGCGACGACATCCGCAACATGGCGTAGCCAACACTGGCAGAATGTTCCCCGCCCGTCGCCATGGCGGGTGGGGAATGACGTGAACCGACTCAGCGCCAAAGAACTTTTCGAGGAAATCAAGGAACGCATGGCCCTGCGCTGGGTGGCGGGCCAGGCGGGCGCGGAGCGCGCGATCAAGGCCGGCGGGCCGGGCCAGCGCCGCCCGTCCGAGATCGGCTACCTCAACATCATCTATCCCAACAAGCTGCAGATCGTCGGCGGCGAGGAACTGAACTACCTCGACGGCCTCGACTCGCGCCAGCGCTGGGAAACCGTGCAGAAAATCTTCGCGCAACAACCTGTCGCGCTGATCATCACCAAGGACCAGGCGGTGCCGGCCGACCTGCGCGAGGCCGCCGAGGAAACCGAAACCCCGCTGTGGGTCAGCGCGCGGCGCGGCCACGACCTGCTGACCTTCCTGCAATACAAGCTCGCGCGTGCGCTGGCGCCGCAGGTTACCCTGCACGGCGTGTTCATGGAGGTGCACTCGATCGGCGTGCTGATCACCGGCAGTCCCGGCAGCGGCAAGAGCGAACTGGCGCTGGAACTCATCACCCGCGGCCACCGCCTGGTCGCCGACGACGCGCCCGAGTTCACCCTGATCGCGCCCGACGTGATCGACGGCACCTGCCCCGAGATCCTGCGCGACCTGCTGGAGGTGCGCGGCCTTGGCGTGCTCAACGTGCGCGAGATGTTCGGCCACACCGCCGTCAAGCAATCCAAGTACCTGCGCCTGATCGTGCACCTGCGCCCGGCCGGCGAAGAATCCGAGGACGCGATGGTGCGCCTGACCGGCGACGTCGGCACCTTTGACGTGCTGGACGTGAAGGTTCCACAGATCACCATTCCCGTCGCACCCGGCCGCAATCTCGCGGTACTGGTCGAGGCCGCGGTGCGCAGCCACATGCTGAAATCGCAGGGCATCGACCAGGCGCGCATTTTCATGGACCGCCAGGCCGCGCGCCTGCAACGTCAACCGGGCTAAGGGCCTGTTGACGCTATGCCACGTGGCCGCGCCGTTGGCCCTTTGCTTGCAGGGCAAGGAAGAGTGAGGAAGATGTATGTCGATACATAGACGAACGATGACACCGCCATGCGGGCAAAGGGTCCCGGCCCGAAGGGTTGCTCCGCAGCGGTCGCCATACGGCGGTGCGCGCCTTGACCATGGAACCACCGTGGCGCTGCGGCGCGCGCCTTGTCTGGCAACCGCTGCGGAAGCAACGCGGCTCGCGTGGCATAGCGTCAATAGGCCCTAACATGCCGACCACCGACACATCGCACGATCCCACCCGCGTCGTGGTCCTCACCGGCCTCTCCGGCGCCGGCAAGACCATCGCCCTGCGCGCTTTCGAGGATCTCGGTTTTTATTGTGTCGACAACCTGCCGACCACCCTGCTGCCCTCGCTGTACCGCGCCCTGACGGACGGTGGGCGCGACCTGCCGCGCGGCGTCGCGGTCGGCGTGGACGTGCGCAGCCGCGGCGACCTCGAGCGCATGCCCGAGGCCCTGTCCAAACTGGCCGAAGCCGGGGCCGACCCCGAACTGGTGTTCCTGGAATCCAGCGACGAAGTACTGCTGAAGCGCTACGCCAGCAGCCGCCGTCGGCATCCGCTTTCCGAGCATGGCCGTTCACTGGTCGACGCCATCGCCGAGGAACGCCGCCGTTTGCGGCCGTTGCTGGCCATTGCCAACCGTTCGATCGACACCAGCGACAGCAACGTGCACCAGTTGCGGCGCCTGATCGCGACCGATTTCGGCGGCAGCAGCGGCGGCCTGACCCTGATGTTCGAATCCTTCGCCTACGGCCGCGGCCTGCCACCCGACTGCGACTTCGTGTTCGATGCGCGCTGCCTGCCCAACCCGCATTGGGATCCGCGTTTGCGCCCGTTTTCCGGGCAGGACGCGCCGGTGCGCGAATTCCTGGATGGCCAGGGACTCGTAGTACAATATCTGGCTGACATACGACACTTCCTGGATGCGTGGCTGCCGCGTTTCGAGAGCGAAGACAAGGGCTACCTGACCGTCGCCATTGGTTGTACCGGCGGCAGGCATCGTTCGGTCTACCTGGCCGAGCGCCTTGCCGAGCACTATCGCGCCAGCCGTGACCAGGTACTCACCTTCCATCGCGAACTCGAGTGACCGGCGGCAGCGGTTGGACTGAATCTTGCACGCCCCGGTTATTCCCCTCGCCCGTACTGCCATGACCACGGCCACCGCCCTACACGTTGAACCCGCCCCGCCGGCGGGCATCCTGCTGCTGACCCACGAGGAGATCGGCCGTGCGCTGATCGCCGCCGCCCAGCACGTGATGCCACGCCTGCCCCGCCAACTCGACACGCTGGAAGTCAACGCCAACGATGACCCTGCGCCGGTGCTGCAGTCCGCCGCCCGCGCCGCGCGTGCGCTCGACCGCGGCGGCGGCGTGCTGGTACTGTCCGACCTGTATGGTTCGACGCCCTGCAACATCGCCAACAAGCTGGCCGGGCTTGGCGTGCGCGCGCGCTGCGTGTCCGGCCTCAATCTGCCGATGCTGCTGCGGGTGCTCAACTACCCCGACAAGCCACTCGATGAACTGGCCGAAGTCGCGGCCTGCGGCGGCCGCGGCGGGATTTGCATCGACAAGGTGTGACGGGACTCGGGAAAGTGTAAAGCACGTCCTCACCCCCTTCCGCAGGAAGCGGGTCGGTGCGAAGCATCGGGGGGATGTCGAGGCGCGAACAAAAGCCATCCCCCTTGATCCCCCTTCGTTCCGAAGGGGGAAGCCGGAGCGGGGCTTCTGGTAACGTAACCGAATGCCGCCATCCCGGAACGTGCCAATGCTCGAAAAGGAAATCGTGGTCAGCAACAAACTCGGCTTGCACGCGCGCGCCTCGGCCAAGCTGGTGCAACTGGTGCAGGGCTTCAAATCCACGATCTGGCTGGTCAGCGGCGGTCGCGAGGTGAACGCCAAGAGCATCATGGGCGTGATGATGCTGGCCGCCGGCATCGGCACGCCATTGACCCTGCGCGCCGAAGGCCCGGACGAGGCCCAGGCGCTGGCTGCGGTCGCCGACCTGTTCGACCGCAAGTTCGACGAGGGCGCATGAGGCGTGTCTTCACCGGCCATCCCGCGGCGCCCGGCATGGCGCTGGGACGTGTGCGCCTGGAGCAGCCGGCGCGCTTCAGCATCGACAACACTCCCCTGCCGGACTCCGAAACGGACGCCGAGGTCGCGCGGCTGGAGCGCGCCTTCGCCGTCGCCCGCGAAGACATGGCCGAACTGCGCCGCAAGCTGCATGGCGCCTTGGCACGCGAGGTCGGCGAGTTCATCGATGCGCACGCGCAGTTGCTCGACGACCCGGAACTGCTCGAGGGCCTGCGCGCCATGATCCGCAAGGGTCATTACCGCGCCGCCGCGGCGCTGAAAGCCCAGCGCGACCGGCTGGTCGCGGTGTTCGATGACATGGACGACCCCTACCTGCGCAGCCGCGGCGAGGATGTCGACCACGTGATCGCACGCGTGCAAAGCGCGCTGGCGCGCCAGACCAGCAGCGAGGAAAAGAAACTCGCCACGCGCGTGGGCGAAATCCTGGTCACCGAAAGCGTGGCGCCGGGCGAACTCGCGCACATGGCGGGCCACGGCATCCTCGCGGTGGTGGCCCGTTCCGGCAGCCCGTATTCGCACAGCGCGATCCTGGCGCGCAGCCTGCACCTGCCGATGCTGGTCAACGCCGAGGGCGTGCTGGAAGACCTGCGCGACGGCGACCTTGCGCTGGTCGACGGCGTGCGCGGTGAAGTCGTGGTGCACCCGACCGCGCAGGATCTCGCGCAATACCGCAACTGGCAGCGCGAGGCGCTGCGCGAGGATCAGCGGCTGGCCGAGCTCGCGCACGCCGAAACCCGCACCCGCGACGGCCACAAGCTGCGCCTGTTCGCCAACGCCGAGCGCCCCGAGGACATCGAACGCGCGCGCGCCCTGGGGGTTGCCGGCATCGGCTTGTATCGCACCGAATTCCTGTTTCTCGCCAGCACTGGCCTGCCCAGCGAGGACGAACAGTTCGTCGCCTACCGTGACGTCGTGCTGAGTGCAGGCGGCCTGCCGGTCACCCTGCGCACGCTTGATCTCGGCGCCGACAAGGCCGACGCAGCGGGCCTGGTGGCGGCAGCGGAACCCAACCCGGCGCTGGGCGTTCGAGGCGTGCGCCTGTCGTTGCGCCAGCCCGACGTGTTCGTGACGCAACTGCGTGCGATCCTGCGCGCGAGTTGTTACGGTCCGCTGCGTATCCTGGTGCCGATGATCACCGACGCCACGGAACTGGTCGAGGTGCGTCGCCTGCTCGAAGCCTGCGCGCGCGACTTGCGCACCGCCGGCCACGAAATCCCCGACCAGTTCGAACTCGGCGCGATGGTCGAGGTGCCCGCTGCCGCGATCAACGTGCGCGCGCTGCTGGACGTCGCCGATTTCCTCGCGATCGGCAGCAACGACTTGACCCAATACGTGCTGGCCGCCGATCGCAACAACGACCAGCTTGGCAAGCTTTACCAACCTTCGCATCCCGCGGTGTTGCGCATGCTGGCTTGGGTGATCGGCCGCGCGCGTGTCGCGCGCAAACCCGTATGCCTGTGCGGCGAGATCGCGGGCGACCCCGCCTTCGCGCCGATCCTGATCGCGCTCGGCCTGGACGATTTCAGCATGCTGCCCGACAGCATTCTTTCGCAACGCGACGCGTTGTCGCGTTGCGATCGCAAGCGTTTGCGCGCACTCGCGCCGCGCCTGCTGCGCGCACGCGACAACGAAGCCATCACGGCCCTGCTGGACAAGGCGCAACCTGCGGCTTGAACCCGCCGCGCAAGGGTGCATAGGTTCATCTGCCGCGTTTATGATCCCGCTGGTTTCGCCCATCAGGAGACTCGCCATGCCCCGCCATTTGCTCTTTGTCGCACTGACAGCGGCATTGGTCACCCCCGCTGCATTCGCCGCCAACACCAGCCTTACGATCTACCACGCCGACAACGACAGCCTGTTTTCGGGCAGCACGCAGGGCACGCTCGACGCCGGCCACGCACTGGTGCACGAACAACGCGCGCTGGAAATCGCAGCGGGCAACCACGAGATCCGCGTCGGCAATCTGCCGGCCACGCTCGATCCGGAAGCCATCGCGGTGGGTTTCGGCAAGGGGCAAGGCGTTTCGGTATTGGGGCAGCGCGTGCTGCTGGCCAATGCCAGCAGCAACGGCGCGTTGGATGGTGCGATCGGCAACCAGGTGGAAGTGCAAACCCGCAGCGGGGGCGTTGCGGGCGATCTGGTCGGCGCATCCGACAACGGCGTGCTGATCCGCACCGCGGATGGCAAGATTCACCTGATCCACGACTACACCTCGGTGACCCTTCCACCGGATTCCGTGTCCGGTGGCAGCTCGCTGCTGCTGGATGTCGATGCCAAGGCTTCCGGCCAACGCCATGCGCAGCTCACCTACACCACGTCCGGGCTCGGCTGGCGCGCGGCCTACACCGCGACGCTCGCGAACGGCAATGGCTGCAGCATGCAATTCAAACCCGAAGCGAGCATCGCCAACCGCAGCGGGCGCGATTACCGCGGCGCGGACATCAAGCTGGTCGCGGGCCAACCCAACCTCGGCAATCGCGGCGTGCGCATGTACAGCATGGCCAAGGCGCCCGCGCCCATGGCGGCCGCGGCGATGCCCGCGCAAGCGACACTCGGCGACTACCGCAGCTTCACCCTGCCCGGCGCGGTGAACCTGCCGAACGGCACGGTGACGCTGACGCCGCTGTACGCGACCCGGCAACTGTCCTGCCAGCGCGAGTACGTGATCGAGGACGGTGGCGCGTACTACCCGCCGCACCCCAACACCAACGACTACGGCGCACAGGACTACAAGGATCGCGCGATCGCGAGCACGCTCGCGTTCACCGCACCGGAAAACCTGCCCGCCGGCACCCTGCGCGCGTGGATCAGCGACCGCGGCGGTGCGCCCGCGCTGCTGGGCGAAGGCGCCGTCGCCGACACGCCCAAGGGCCAGCGCGTGTCGGTCGAACTGGGGCAAAGCTTCGACCGGCGCGCCAGCCGCGAGCGCACCGCGTTCCATGTCGATGCCAAGGCGCACACGATGAGCGAGTCGTACAAGATCACGCTCACGAACGGTGGCGACGCGGCGCGCACGGTGACGTTGCGCGAACACCCCAACCGCTGGCGCGAGTGGAGCGTGGCCAACTCCAGCCTCAAGCCAGCGAAGCAAACACCGCAATTGCTGGAATTCAAGGTGCCGGTGCCGGCGAACGGCGGCGCCACGCTCACCTATACGGTGAAGTACACGTGGACGACGCAGGATTTGTGAAGAATCCGGACTCGGACTGCGGAGGCAGGATGCCGGAGCGAACATCGGCGTAGCCGATGGCCACGGAGCTCTCGGCCATGGATGGCAGTTCTTGGAGGCGAGCCGCAGGAAGCGGCGAGTTTCTCGGGACTCGGGACTCGGGACTCGGGACTCGGGACTCGGGACTCGGGACTCGGGACTCGGGACTCGGGACTCGGGACTCGGGACTCGGGAAAAGCGTAAACGCTTTCACCCCCTTCCGAAGGAAGGGGGTCGCGCGAAGGCGCGGGGGGATGAAGCCACACCGCAGGAGAATTCGCACATGCTCGAACGCACCGAACACGACCACGGCATCCGCGAACTCCGGCTCGCACGCCCACCCGTCAACGCGCTCAATCCAGCGCTGATCGCGGCACTGCAGCAAGCGATCGTGAACGCGCCGCACGAAGGCGCGCAAGCGCTGGTGCTGTCCGGCTCGCCCGGCCTGTTCTCGGCCGGACTCGACATCCCTGCCCTGCTGCAGCTCGACCGCGCCGCGATGCGCGCATTCTGGAACGACTTCTTCGGTGTCTGCGCGGCACTCGCGCGCTCGCCGATTCCCGTCGCCGCGGCGGTCACCGGACACAGCCCCGCAGGCGGCGCGGTGCTCGCGATCTTCTGCGACTACCGGGTGATGGCGCGCGGCGAGTTCCGCATCGGGCTCAACGAAGTGCAAGTAGGCCTGATCGTTCCCGATTGCATCCAGGCCGCGCTGCGCCGCCTGCTCGGCGCGTATCCGGCCGAACGCCTGCTGGTTTCCGGCACCATGCTGGACTCGGAAGATGCGCTCGCCGCCGGCCTCGTCGACGAATTGGCCGATGTCGACCATGTGGTCACGCGTACCCTCGCGTGGCTCGATCCCCTGCTGCAACTGCCACGCCAAGCCATGCTCGGCACGCGCGCGTTGGCGCGTGCCGATCTCGCGCGCCTGTTCGACGATCCCGCATCGCTGCCGGTCGAGGACTTCCTCGACAGCTGGTTCGCACCCGAAGCCCAGGCGACGTTGCACACCCTGGTGGAACGACTGCGCAACAAGAAGCCTGTTTAGTGTCCGCCGGTGCTTCCACCGCCACGCGCGATGAACGGCGGCTTGGCCAGCCACACCACCGCGATCAGGACGAAGAAGCCGATGCCCAGGCCATCCAGCAGATGGTTGAAGGAAATCTGCATCGCCTGCTGGGTAATGACGTCGTTGATCCCGACCGCGTAGTGCTGCAAGGTCTGGCCCATCACGTCGACGCTGCGGCGCACCTCGGCACTGAACGGGTTGATGTGTTCGGCAAGGTTGGCGTGGCTGACCGCGCCACCGCGCGACCACAGGAAGGTCACGATGGACACGGCAAAGCTGGCGCCGACCGTGCGCAGGAACGTCGCCGATCCCGAGCCTTCCGCGATTTCCGGGCCCTCCAGATCCGACAACAGGATGGTCAGGATCGGCATGAAGAACAGCGCGATGCCGAGGCCCAGCATCAGCTCCGTCAACGCCACGGCCCAGAAATCGACCTCGGTGTTGAAACTGCCGAAGCGCAGGCACACGAATCCCATCACCGCGAACGAGAACGCGGTCAGCCAGCGCAGATCGAACTTGTGGGCGTACTTGCCGACCCAGAACGTGAGCAGGATGGGGATCACGCCGATCGGCGCGGCCGCAAGGCCCGACCACAGCGCGGTGTAGCCCAGCACGTTCTGCAGCCATAGCGGCAACAACAACGCGATCGAGAAGAACAACGCGTACGCCAGCACCAGCGCCAGCGTGCCGGCGGCGAAATTGCGGTGACGGAACAAGCGCAGATCGACCAGCGGCTCAGCGTCGGTCAACTCCCAGATCACCCACACGGTGAGCGAAATCACGGCGATGATCGCCAGCGTCACGATGGTGGTGGAATGGAACCAGTCGAGCTGGTTGCCCTTGTCCAGCAGAATTTGCAGCGAACCCACACCCAGGATCAACGTGACCAGACCCACCCAGTCAACGCGCGTACGCCGCAGCTGCTCGATGCGCTTGCCCATCTGCGCCGCCACGACGCCAGCGGCGAAAATGCCGATCGGAATGTTGATGAAAAAGATCCAGCGCCACGAATAGGAATCGGTGATCCAGCCACCCGCCACCGGCCCCACGATGGGCGCGACCACCGTGATCATGCTGATGATCGCCAGCGCCATGCCGCGCTTCTCGCGCGGATAGATCGACACCATCAGGCTCTGCGTGATCGGGTACATCGGCCCGCACACGGCGCCCTGCAGCGCGCGGAACATCACCAGCATCGACAGGCTGGTCGCGAGCCCGCAGCAGAACGAAAAGACCGAGAACAACAGCACGGCCCAGATGAACACCTTCACCTCGCCGAAACGGCGCGAGAGAAAGCCGGTCATCGGCAACGTGATCGCCTGCGCCACCGTGAACGAGGTGATCACCCAGGTGGACTGGTCCTGGCTCACGCCGAGGTTGCCGGCGATGGTCGGCAGCGACACGTTGGCGATGGTCATGTCCAGCACCTGCATGAAGGTGCCTAGCGACAGGCCGATCGTCGCCAGCGAGAGGCTGGCGGGGCGGAATTCGCCGAAGGATTGTGCTGCGTTGGCGGGGGTGGAAGCCATGGGAATCTTGGAGACCAGACGAAGCGGCTGTTGCCACGTGAAAAAACGGCGTCATTCCGGACGCCGCAGAGCGGCGATCCGGAATCTGCTTTGACCCAGCTTGCAAGCACGAAAATCAACATGGATAGACTCGCCGCATCCATGCGGCTTGCCCTCCGGGGCCACCAGCTTCGCCGGTGTTCGCTCCGGCATCCTGCCTTCGCAGTCGGGTTCCGGCCTGCGGCCGGCCCCGAAATGACGACGTGTTACTTGAACGATGCTTTTGGTCAAGCGAATGTCACTTAATTCAGCAAGCCTCGAAAACTGCAAAAAAAGTTTCAGCGGATTCGACCGAGGCAGTCATCACGGACGAACGCACAACTAATGCCCGCCGCCCGACGCGGCTGGCTTGCCCTGCTTGATAAAAGGCGGCCTGGCGAACCACACCACCACGATGAGGGCGAGAAACATGAACCCCAGCATCACGAACAGGTGGTTGAAGGAAATCTGCGTGGCCTGGCGGGTGATTTCGCGGTTGATGACGGCGGCGTAGCGCTGCACGTATCCACCGGTCAGCGCGATGCTCTGGCGCACCTGCGCGGAATAATCGTTGATGTGTTCGGTGAGGTTGGCGTGATTGATCGCGCTGCCGCGTTCCCACAGGTAGGTCACGATCGAGACGGCAAAGCTTCCACCCAGCGAACGCAGGAAGGTTGCCAGTCCCGAGCCGTCGGAAACCTCGCGCCCGTTCAAGTCGGACAGCAGGATGGTCAGGATCGGCAGGAAGAAGAACGCAACCCCCAAGCCCTGGATCAACTGCACCATGGCCACGTGGTAGATATCGACTTGGGTATTGAAACCGCCGCGCATGAAACAGGTGATGCCGATCACCAGGAACGAGAACGAGGCGAACCAGCGCAGGTCGAAACGCGTCGCGTATTTGCCGATGATGAAGCTCAGCAGCAGCGGGAACACGCCGATCGGCGCCGAGACGATGCCCGCCCAGATCGAGGTGTAGCCCAGCGTCGACTGCATCCACAACTGGATCAGCAGGCTGGTCGAAAAGAACATCGCGTACGCCAGCACCATCGCCAGCGTGCCGGCCGCGAAGTTGCGGTGTTTGAACAGGCGGAAATTCACGATCGGCTCGCGGTCGGTGAACTCCCAGATCAGGAACACCGACAGCGATATCGCGGCGACGATCGCCAGCACCACGATGGTGGTCGAATGGAACCAGTCCAGCTCGTTGCCCTTGTCCAGCAGGATCTGCAGCGAGCCCACGCCAAGGATCAGCGTGACCAGGCCCACCTTGTCGACCCGCGGTTTGTCGATCTGCTCGGGGCGCCCGCGCATCTGCGCCGCGACCACCGAGGCGGCGAACAGACCCACCGGCACATTGATGAAAAAGATCCAGTGCCAAGCGTAGGTTTCGGTGATCCAGCCGCCCAGCACCGGACCCACGATCGGTCCGCAGATCGCGATCATCGCCAGCATCGCCAGTGCGGTGCCGCGTTTGTGCCCCGGGTACAGCGACACCATCAGGCTTTGCGTGATCGGGTACATCGGCCCGGCCATCGCGCCCTGCAGCGCGCGGAACACCACCAGCATGCCGAGGCTGGTGGAAAACCCGCACATCATCGAGAACAGCGAAAACAGCAGAGTCGCGGCGATGAATGGTTTCACTTCGCCGAAGCGGCGCGTGATGAAGCCCGTCAGCGGCAACGCGATCGCGTTGCACACGGTGAAGGATGTAATAACCCAGGTGGACTGGTCCTGGCTCGCGCCGAGGTTGCCGGCGATGGTCGGCAACGAGACGTTGGCGATGGTCAGGTCCAGCACCTGCATGAAGGTCGCCAGCGACAGGCCGATGACTGCCAGCGCATGGTTGGGGGGCCGGAACTCTCCGAGAGCTCCGGCCGTGGCGGTAGCTGCACTGGCTGCCATGTTGGCGCGGCGCGTTCGTGTCAGTGTCCGGCAACGGCCGCGGCGTGCGCCGGGGCGCCGCCCGCGGCGACGGGGTGCGCCCCACTGTTGGCGTGGATGATCCTGGCGATCAGCGCATCGATCGTGGCCTGGTCATGCGCATACACGTCGGTACTGAAGATCGGATGCGCCGGCGGATTCTTCGCCAGTATCGGGCCCTTCTGGTCATGCATGTTCACGTCCACGTTCATCGACAGGCCGATGCGCAGCGGATACTTGTCCAGATCCTTCGGATCGAGCGCGATCCGCACCGGCAGACGCTGCACGATCTTGATCCAGTTGCCGGACGCGTTCTGCGCGGGCAGCAGCGAGAACGCACTGCCGGTGCCGATGCCGAGGCCGGCCACGTGGCCGTGGTAGGTCACCGAACCGCCGTACACGTCCGAGGTCAGCGTCACCGGCTGGCCGATGCGCATGTCGGTGAGCTGGGTTTCCTTGAAGTTGGCATCCACCCACACCTGGTGCAATGGCACCACCGCCATCAAGGGTGTGCCGGGTTGCACGCGCTGGCCGACCTGCACGGTGCGCTTAGCAACATAACCGGACACCGGCGCCACCAGCGTGGTGCGCTGGTCGTTCAACCACGCGGCACGCACGCGCGCCGCTGCTGCCTTGACGTCGGGCTGGGTCGATATTTTGGTGTCGGAAACCAGCGCATCGCTGGTCGCGAGTTGCGCCTGTGCCGCGGCCAGCGCGCTCTCGGCAGTGGTCAGTGCGTCGCGCGCGTGCGCCAGTTCCTCCGCCGAAATCGCGCCCGAAGACGCCAGGCCCTTGCGGCGCTGGTAGTCCGCCTTGGCCTGCTGCACCACCGCTTCGCGCGCGGCAACATCCGCCTTGGAGGTGTGCACGCCGCTGTACAAGCCGCGCACCTTACGCACCGTCTGCGCCAGCGCGGCCTCGGCCTGCGCCAGCGCGACGTCGGCGTCGGAAGGATCCAGCTTCACCAGCGTCTGGCCCTCGCGCACGTAATCGTTGTCGTCGGCACCGATGCTGATGACGGTGCCCGGCACCTGCGGGGTGATCTGCACCACGTTGCCGTCCACGTAGGCGTCGTCGGTGCTTTCGTACCAGCGCCCGACCAGGAAGTGGTACAGCGCCCACAGGATCGCGACGATGACAATCACCCCGACCAGGCCGCGCAGTGCCCAGCGGCGCTTGTTCAGGCGCTGCGCCTTGATCTGCTCGGCGCGTTCGTCTTCGGTGACGGGATTGGGATTGATGGGCGAAGTCATGGTTTTGCCTTGTCCGCGTCATGCGGGTTGGGTGTCGTGGTGGCGAGTGCCGGAACGTCCTTCGCGGGCCTGAACCCGCCGCCCAGTGCCTCGTTGAGGGAAGCCCAGGCGTTGCTGCGTTGCAACCGCAGCGATGCGAGCTGCTGCTCGGCCGCGATCAGTTCCTGGCGCACGCTGAGTGCCTCGAGGAAGTTGCCGACGCCGGCGCGGTAACGCTGCATCGCCAGCTTGTAGGCATCCTCGGCGCTGGCGCGCGCGCTCTCGGCATCCTGCACCTGCGCATCCAGCGAACGCAGGTCATCGACCTGGCCCGCGACCTGGTTGATCGCGTGCACCAGCGTCTGGTTGTACTGCGCGACCGCGATGTCGCGGGCCGCATCCTTGCCGGCGAGGTTGGCACGCAACGCTCCGCCCTCGAAGATCGGCAGGCTCACCGCGGGCGAGGCCGTGTAGAAACGATTGGTCAGCGAAAACAGATCCATCGCCGAAGGCGCGATCAGGCCCGCGAGCGAGCTGATGCTGAGATTGGGCAGGAACTTCGTCTTCGCGACTTTGATGTCCTTGCTCGCGGCTTCCACGCGCCAGCGCGCGGCCACCACGTCGGGGCGCCGGCCCAGCAAGTCGGCGGGCAGGTCGCTCGGGATCGCCAGCGCCGGGATCGCGGGCAACGCGGGGCGCTGGATCGCGAGTGCGCGGTCCGGCCCCTTGCCCAGCAAGGCTGCCAGCACCAGTCCGCTGGTACGCACGGTGTTTTGCGCGGCTTCGAGGTGCGCGCGGTCGCTTGCCGTTTCACCCTGGATGCGCGCCAGCGAGAACTTGCTGTCGATGCCATTGGCAACGCGCTTGCTGGTCAGCTTGAGGAAATCCTCCGCGCGCTGCAGCTCATCGCGCGCAAGGTCTTGCTGCGCATACGCGCCGGCCAGGTCGAAATAGGCTTGTACCACGTCGGCGGACAGTTTCATGCGCGCGGCCTGCGCATCCACCTCGGTGGCGCGCGCATTGCCCACCGCCGCTTCCCAGGCGGCGCGCTTGCCGCCCCACAGGTCGATGTCCCACTTGAAACTGAGGTAGCCGTAGCGGATCACGCCGAAATGGCCGGAGGCCAACGGCGGCAGCAACGGCGGCACCCGCGCACCTGCAATGCTGGCCCCGCCATTCAAGGTCGGCTTGCGCGCGGCGTCGGCGGCACCCGCTTCGGCCAGCGCCACGCGCACCCGCGCATCCACCAGGGTCATGTCGGGATTGTCGGCCAGCGCCTCGTCGACGAGTTTGTCGAGCTGTGCGTCGCCGATGCTTTTCCACCAATCCTGGCGCGGCCACGCCGACGCGTCCTGCTGCACGCCGGCGAGGCTGCGTTCGGCATGCAGGCTGTCCGGCTGCAGCGGGGTGGCCGTGGGATGCAGTCCGCCGGTGCTGGCGCAGCCGCTCAAGGCAAGGGCCGCCAAAAGCGAAAGCAGGCCCGTGCGGCGTTTGATAACCGAAAGTGTCATGGCTGGTGCCGGGAAAAGTTGAAGTATGGTGTTCGATGAAACGGATTCAATCCGATTCGTGTTGCGCGCGCTGCTCGCGGATGTCGTCCAGCACCCGGGTCAACACGCCGTGCAACTGCTCGCGCTCGCGCTCCGTGGTGCAGGTGAACGTGCGCGTGGCCACGGCATCGCAATACCCGATCACGCGTTTGCGCAACGCCTTGCCCTGCGTGGTCAACTCAAGCCGCAGGGCCCGCCGGTCATCCGGGTCCGGCACCCGCTTCAGGTAGCCGCGTTGTTCCAGCTTGTCCAGCAGGCGGGTCAAGGCGCCGGGGTTGTAATGCAAGGCACGCGCCAGTTCCACAGGCGTCATCGGATCCTCGTGCCCCAGCAGCTTCAGCGCGACGAACTGCGTGAAATTGAGTTCCACGCCCTGCCTGTTCATCTCGCCTTCGAGGGCGTCCACGAACTCGGCGCGAATCCTGCCGATCAGCCGGCAAAGCTGGAATGAACGCTCGGGGGAAGAGACCGCGGCCTGACGCATGCCGGGGATGATATAGCCGAAAAAATAATTGTCAAGGCAATTATCTCGACATGCGCCGCGGTCATCACGAGCCGTGTGCGGTCGGTCGCCGCGTTCGCAGCACGTTTGCACAAGGGGGTATTGAAAAGCGCCGCGCGAACCACATGGTGGGGGCCAACGGGGGATCAAAAAACTCCATGAACAAGGATTGACCCAGTATGTACAAGCCACTTCGCTGGGCTTTGACCGCCATGTTGCTGGCCGCAACCTCGACGGCGTTTGCGCAAGGTTTCGATATCACGGCCGGCCCGACCGTGACGTCGGGCGCGCGTTTCACCTCGGCGGCCTTCGCCAGCGTCTTCGGCGAGCAGGCGGCCGACGACCATTTCCATTTTGCGCCCATCGCGACCGTCGGCTGGATAGCCCCGCATCACACGTACGACGAGAACCTGCACCACGACGTGTTCCTCGCCGGCGGCGGTGTGCGCATCGTTGCGCCCGGCGGCCACTGGTTCGCCAGCGAACAGCTTGCCGCCACCAGTACGCGCACCGATGCGCTGTCCAGCCGCTTCGAGTTCATGACCAGCGGCGGCTGGCAGGACGGCCACTTCATCGTGATGGTTCGCCACATCTCCAACGGTCACATCGTGGGTGGCAGCCCGAACCTCGGCGAAACGATGCTGTTGGCCGGCGTGCGGTTTTAATCGCCCGTCGCCACCGGGCGGGCCGGGTCGCTGGAGTAACCACTCCACGATGGCGCGAACAGGCGCGAACCCGGAAGGCCGGCCGCTTCCATCGCCAACAGGTTGTGGCAGGCCGTCACGCCCGATCCACACATGTGCACGACATCGCGCGCACCACGGTCGCCCAGCAGCACCGTGAATTCCGCGCGCAAGGCCGCGGGCGACTTGAACCGCCCATCGGCTTCGAGGTTCAGGGAAAACGGACGATTGCGCGCGCCCGGGACATGTCCGGCCGCGCGATCGATGGGCTCGGATTCGCCGCGAAAACGCGGGGCCGCGCGTGCATCCAGCACCAGTGTGGAGGGTTGGCCACGCAGGCGATCCAGTTCTTCGTAATACACCACGCGCGCGGGATCGAAATCCAGCTCGACCGGTGTTGCGTCACGCGGCGCAGCAGCGCCATGTTCCAGGGGCAGTCCCGCCGCCTTCCATGTTTGCCAACCGCCGTCCAGCACGCTCGCGGCAATCCCGACACAGTCCAGCATCCACCACAAACGCGCGGCGGCCAGCGCACCACCCGCATCGTCGTACGCGATCACGCGCTGTCCTCGATGCCAGCCCCAGCGCGACAGCGTCCGCGCGAATGCACCGATCTCCGGCAGCGGATGTCGGCCGAGTCCATGCTTCGACAAATCGGAAAGATCGCGATCCAGGCTCGCGTACACCGCGCCCGGAATGTGCGCTTCGAGAAAATCTCGCTCGCCCTTGCCGGGATCCGCCAGCGCAAACCGGCAATCCACGACCAGTACGCTGTCTGGCGGCAGCGCCGCGAGGGTCTTCGCCTCGATCAGTACGTCATTCATGGCATCAGTTCCATTCGTCGCAGCAAATTGACCAGCATCGCCGCCGTCGCACCCCAGATGCGTGGCTCGACACCCACGTATTCATACACCTTGCGGACGCCCCAAGGCGAGTGGTAGTCCACGTGGCGGATGTTGCCGGGGTCGAGCAGGAATGCCAGCGGCACTTCGAAAAGCCTGGCGACTTCGCCCGGTTGCGGCACCAGCCTCGCCTCCGGTGCCAGTCTCGCGACCACCGGGGTGACGCAGAATCCGCTGACCGTTTCCAGGCAATCGAGGAACCCCAACGGTTCGATCCGCGCCGGATCCAGCGCAATTTCCTCCACGCTCTCGCGCAAGGCCGTGGCGACCGCGCCGGCATCACCTGCCTCGGCACCGCCCCCGGGGAAACTGACTTGCCCCGCGTGATAAGCAAGATCGTCGCGCCGCAGGGTAAACACCACCCGCGGCTCGGGCACGTCCCGCACCGCAAGCAGCACCGCGGCATCGCGACGCGGCGCATCGCCGATCAATTCGACCAGGTAGGCATGGTTCCAGCCGGGTGCACATGGCGGAGCATTCAGCGGGCGCAGCGCGCGCACGACCGCATCGATCGAATCCGTCATGGGCGCGGCGACGGGCGCAAGGGTTGCTCCTCGCGCATCCAGCGCCGACGTTCGTCGTCGCTCATCGCGCCCCAGCGCGCGATTTCCGCCAGCGTGCGGCGACAACCCACGCACAGGCCGTCGGCGTCCATCCGGCAAATGCCGACGCACGGGCTCACCGGCGCGTTGCCGCCGCACGGGATTGGTTCAAGCTGCATGCATGTAGCGTAACGCAGCCGCGGTGAACGCGACCGTGAACCCGGTCCGCGCTCAAGCCGTGTCCAGCGAGCGGGCTTCCCCACCCCCTTGAGTCAAGGGGGTGGTCGTTGCGCGCACCCTGCGCACAACGACCGGGGGTTGTGGAAGTACGACGCAGGATGCTCAGGTCAAATCGCGCGGCCGCAAGCTCGCACTACGGCTTCACGCCCAAAAGATGGATGTCGAACACCAGCGCCTCGTTGGGGCCAATCAGGGGCGGATTGCCGCGGATGCCGTAGGCCAGGTCCGGCGGGATGAACACCTGCCAGTGGTCGCCCACGTGCATGCGGGTGATGATCTCGCGCCAGCCGGGGATCATCCCCCTGACCGGGAACACCACCGGTTTGCCCTTGTCCTGGGTGTTCTGGAACACGGTGCCATCGAGAAACTCGCCGCGGTATTGCAGCGTGACCTCGCTGTCGAGGGTCGGGCTCTGGTCGTTGCTGCCGCCGTCGAGCACCTTGTATTGCACGCCCGAAGGCAGCGTGACCACACCCGGCTTCTTGGCGTTCTCGGCGAAAAATGCGCGGGCTTTCTTGAGGTTCGCCGCCGCGAGTTTTTCGTAGGCGGCGCGGGCCTCGGCAACCATCTTGCGCTGCATCGCCTGGATCACCGTCTGCATTTCCTGCGGCGAATATTCGGGCTTCTTGCGCGAATAGCCATCCTGCACGCCGCGCAACACGGTGGCGATGTCGACGTCGGGTTTGCGTTGGCCAAGATCCAGTCCGGCCTCGTAGCCAAGCGCGTAGGAAAGTTCGGCACGGTGGGCCGCTGGCGTCGCCGACGCCTTGGGAGGCTGCGCAAGCGCGCGCTCGAGCGGCCACAGCACGCCCGCAACCAGCACTACCACGATGACTATCCTGCTCATGCCACTCCGGACTCCTGCGCCCGCGCCACACCACTGTCGACCCCGCCCGCTGCCCGCAACACCGCAAGCTTTGAGCCTCACAGGCACGAAAGGTTCCCGACAGGCTCTGCCAGCTTGTCTATCAATGCCGTCAATGACCCTTCCCGTACTTCTCCTCTCCCGCTACCACCCGCAGGCCCAGCCGGTTTTCCGGCGGCGCCAGCGGGCAGGCCGCATACGGCGTGAATGCGCACGGCGGGTTGTAGGCCTTGTTGAAATCCAGCACGATTTTGCCATCACACGGTGGATCGGCATACAGGAAGCGTGCCGCGCCATAGGTTTCCTTGCCGGACGTGGCATCGGCGAAAATCAGGAACAACTGCCGATCACCGGGCGCCTCCAACACCGGATACAACTCGAATCGCTGGCCATCGCGTTCGAACACCGCCTTGCCCGGCGCCGGGTAATTTTCGATGGTGCCGATCACGGTTCCGGTCGCGAGCTGGAACGGCGGATCCAGCGGCAGCCAGTCCGCGACGATCCGCCACGCCGGATCGACCGGGAAACGTTCGATGCCCGTAAACCCCGTGCGTGTCGCGGCCGCGCTGTCGCGCACGCGCAGGCCTTTCCTGCCATCGCGGTCGATCAGGATGAAATGCACGCTGCCGAACGACACCGCGGTCGGTTGCGGGTGGCTGTCGTCGAGCAGCGTCGCCACCTTCAAGGGCTTGCCATCGATCATTGCAACGTCAGTGGCATCCAGTTCGATGCGCACCGTGCCGTCCGCCACCCATTCGACCGTGCCGAGATGCGGTGGTGCCTTGGCCAGCACGACGTCGTTGTCGGCAGCACTGCCCACGCGATTCATGCCTGGTTTCAGCCATTCGAGGCCGACCAAGCTCAGCCAACCGTCCGGCGCAGTCAGGCGTTCAATGCGACCCGCATGCCAGTGTTCGATGTCACGCAGGTAGTTGTCGTCGGCCGGCGTCCCCATGCATCTATCTCCCGCGCAGGAACAGTTTGTCCAGCTCCGGGATCGCAAGCTGCGTCCAGGTCGGTCGACCATGATTGCACTGACCGGAACGCTCGGTCGCTTCCATCTCGCGCAGCAATGCGTTCATTTCCGGAAGCGTCAGACGTCGATGCGCGCGCACCGAACCGTGGCAGGCCATGGTGGACAGCAACTCGTTCTGCAATTCCTCCAGCCGCCGCGAGCTGCCGTGTTCGGCCAATTCGGCCAGTACGTCGCGCGCGAGCTGCGGCACATCCGCACCTTCCAGCAATGCGGGAATCCGCCGCACCGTAACCCGACGCGGGCCGCTGCGGTCGACTTCGAAACCGTAGCCCGACAACGCAGCGGCGAACTCTTCGGCGGCGGCAGCCTCGCGCTCGCTGACGGCGACCGCCTCGGGTACCAGCAGATGCTGCGCACGAATATGGTTGACGTCGCGTGCCGTCTTCAATTTTTCGTAGGTGACGCGCTCGTGCGCGGCATGCATGTCCACCAGCACGAGTCCTTGCGCATTTTCGGCAAGGATGTAGATGCCCGCGAGCTGCGCCAGCGCATAGCCCAGCGGTGGCGCCTCGCCAGTGTCGGTTTCCGGCAGTGGAACCGGCTCCCCTTCGCGCTCGCCCAACAGCGCCGCGTAGGGATCGACCGGCGCTTCACGTACGCCGAAGCCGAACTGATGAAAACCGGGGTCAGGTTCGACTTTTCCCGTTGCCGACCTGTCCACCGAACTCAGTGGGTAAAAAGTCGAACCTGACCCCGGTTTTTCGCCTGCTCGCGTATGCGACACCGCGTCGTGCAGCGCGTGGAACATGAAATCGTGTACCAGCCGCGCGTCGCGAAAACGCACCTCGCGCTTGGCCGGGTGCACGTTGACGTCCACGGTTGCCGGGTCGAGTTCGAGGAACAGCACGAACGCCGGGTGCCGGCCGTGGTAGAGAACATCCTCGTACGCCTGTCGCACGGCGTGCGCGACGCTCTTGTCGCGCACCAGGCGACCATTGACGTGGAAATACTGCTGGTCGGCCTGCGCGCGCGAGGCAGTCGGCAGCCCGACCCACCCGCTCAGTCGCAAACCCGCCGCGGCATGTTCGACGCACAGGCAATTCTGCGCGAAGGCGTCGCCCAGCAATTCGCCCGCGCGTTGCAACCGCGCGTTTTCGTCGAGGGCCGGTTTCAACATCCGCACCGGCTTGCCGTTGTGGATCAAACGGAACTCGACATCCGGCCGCGCCAGAGCCAGCGAGCGCACCAGCTCGTCGATGTGTCCGAACTCGGTGCGTTCCGCGCGCAGGAACTTGCGCCGTGCAGGCACCGCATGGAACAGGTCGCGCACTTCGATGGTGGTGCCGACGGCGTGCGCCGCGGGCTGCGGCGTGGGCGTGCCCGAAGCCTCGATGCGCGCGGCGTGTTCCTCGCCTTCTCGCCGCGAAGTGATCGTCAGCCGCGACACCGACGCGATCGAGGCCAGCGCCTCGCCACGAAAACCCATGCTGGCGACGCGCGTCAGATCCTCGAAGGTCGCGATCTTGCTGGTCGCATGTGGCGCCAGCGCCAATGGCAGTTCATCGGCCGCGATGCCGGCGCCATCGTCGCGCACCCGGATCAAGCGCATCCCACCCTGCTCGATCTCGATATCGATGCGGCGCGCACCGGCGTCGAGGCTGTTCTCGGCCAACTCTTTCACCACCGACGCCGGACGCTCGATCACCTCGCCCGCGGCGATCTGGTTGACGAGTTCCGGAGCGAGCGGACGAATGGCAGGCATCGTGCGCAGCATAATGGATGGCAAGACAAAAGATTTCAGACACGGATCAACACGGATAAGAGCGGATCAGGGCATTGGATCCGTGTCCATCCGTGAAAATCCGTGTCAAGAATTCTTTTGAGATGCTGCCGGGTTCCGGGCAACGCCGTTGCCCGGCACGATTTTGTAGCAGGGCACGTACTTGCTGCCCGGCAGTTTCATGCGCTGCTGCGCCACGAAACTTTGCAGCAGCGTGTCGAGCGCGCGCATGAACTCGGGATCGCCGTGGATTTCGTAAGGGCCGTTCTTCTCGATCTGGCCCATGCCCTCTTCCTTGACGTTGCCGGCGACGATGCCGGAAAACGCACGCCGCATGTCCGCGGCCAGTTCGTGCGGAGGCCGGTCGCGATGCAGGTCCAGCGCGGCCATCGCCGCGTGGGTGGGCTGGAACGGTTGCTGGAATCGCAAGTCGATGTTCAACTCCCAGTTGAAGAAAAACGCGTCGTGCTGTTCGACGCGATGGTCGCGCACGGTTTCGATGCCCTGCTGGATCGCGTGCGCGACCGCTACCGGATCCTCGACGATGATCCGGTAGCGCCTGGCGGCGGCCTCGCCCAGCACCAGTCGCAGGAACTTGTCGATCTGCTCGAAGTACGCAGCCGCCGACGCGGGGCCGGTGAACACCAGCGGAAACGGCACGCCCGCGTTGACCGGGTCGAGCAGGATGCCAAGCAGGTACAGGATTTCCTCAGCCGTACCGACACCACCCGGGAACACGATGAAACCGTGGCCGACACGCACGAAGGCTTCAAGGCGCTTCTCGATGTCGGGCAGGATCACCAGGCTGTTGACGATGGGATTGGGCGATTCGGCCGCGATGATGCTGGGCTCGGTCAAGCCGATGTAGCGGTTTTCGTAATGCCGCTGCTTGGCGTGCGCGATCGTCGCGCCCTTCATCGGCCCCTTCATCGCACCCGGCCCGCAGCCGGTGCAGATATCCATGCCACGCAGGCCGAGCTGGTAACCGACGGTCTTGGTGTAATCGTATTCCTCGCGCGAAATCGAATGCCCGCCCCAGCACACCACGAGGTTGGGATCGAAGCGCGCGCGCAGCACCCGCGCGTTGCGCAGGATGTCGAACACCGCATGGGTGATGCCGCTGGAATCGTCGAGGTTGAACTCGCCGGATTCGAGCTTGCTGGATTCGTACACGATGTCACGCACCACCGCGAACAGCAGCTCGTTGGTGCCGCGGATGATCTTGCCGTCCACGAACGCCTGCGCCGGCGCGTTTTTCAGATCCAGCTTGACGCCGCGATCCTGCTGCAGCACCTGGATGTCGAAATCGGGATATTGATCCAGCATCGCACGGGCGCTGTCCTGCATCGCGCCCGAGGTGAGCACCGCCAGTGCGCATGAGCGCAACAGGGTGTGCAGTCCGGAAGACGTGGCGTCGCGCAGGCGTGCGATTTCGTTGCGCGACAATACGTCCAGCGTGCCCGCCGGCACGATCTGGGCGTTGACCGTTGCGGGCCTCACGGCATGACCAACATCGTTCATGCGACATTTCCTTCGCTCAACCAGCTTTGAGGTAAGCCTCGACCCCGCCCAGGATCATCTGCGCCGACAGTGCGATCAGCAGCATGCCCATCACGCGTTCGACCGCGGCCAGCACGCTTTCGCCGAGGAACTTGAACAACCAAGTGGAGCCCAAAAGGATCGCGGCGGTGGCGAGCCACGCGATCAGCAGCGCCACGCCCCACTCGACCTCGCGGCCCGGCTGGGCACTGGTCAACAGCAACAAGGTCGCCATCGCGGACGGCCCCGCCACGCCGGGGATCGCCAGCGGCACGATGAAAGGCTCGCCGCTTCCGGTCGGTCCGAAGATGCCGCCCTCCCTGGGCGGAAACACCATCTTGATCGCGATCAGGAACAGCACCACGCCGCCGCCGATGCTGATGGCCTCCTGCCGCAACTGCATTACCGACAGCAGTTCGCGCCCGCCCAGCAGGAACGCAACCAGCACGCCCAGCGCGATCAACAGCTCGCGGATCATCACCCAGCGTCGCCGCTTGGGCGGCACGTCCTTCAGGATCGTCAGGAAGAACGGCACGTTGCCGGGCGCATCCAGCACCAGGAACAGCGTGATGCACGCCGACACGATGGTGATCTGGGTGTGCATGGACTATCCCTTCGCGGCTGCGGATTGGCGCAAGTCGAGCAATTTTCCGCGCGCCGGTGCTGCATCCGGCGACAACAGGTACACCACTGCCCGCGCCGCTGTCTCTGGTGTCGGAATCGTGGCCGGATCTTCGCCCGCCCAGACCGTGCGCCGCAACGCCGTGCGCATCGGCGCGGGCAGCAAGGCGTGCACGCGCAAACCACCCTCGTCGGTTTCCTCGTGCAGGATCGAAGCCAGCCCTTCCAGACCCGCCTTGGCGACACCATAGGCGCCCCAGTGCGCGCGGCCCATGCGTTCCGGGTCGTCGAGCACGAACACCACGGCGCTGTCCTCGCGCGCCAGCAACAACGGCAGGCACGCCTGGGTCAGCAGGAACGGCGCGGAAAGATCGACATGCAGCGTGGTGATCCATGCTTCGGGCGAAAGCGTCGAAAGCGGCGTCAGCCCTTCCATCTTGGCTGCCGCATGCACGACGCCGTCCAGTCGCCCCAACTGGCGTTCGACCGATTCCGCGAAGGTCTGGTACTCCAGCGGTGATGCGCCCTGCAAATCCATCGGCTGCAACACCGGCTGCGGCGCACCCGGCAGCGCGGCGAGTTCGTCGTACACGGGTTCCAGCGCGCGCGTCTTGCGGTCGGCCAGCAGCACGGTGGCGCCGGCTTGCGCACAAGCCCGCGCCGAGGCGCGGCCCAAGCCACCGGCGGCACCGGTAATCAGGATGACCCGCCCCGCCAGCGACGTCGCGGCGGGCGTCCAGTCCGCCGGCAGACGCGCGACGGGGAGACTCATTGCGCGGTCGCTTGCTTGGCCGCTTCCCCGACCATCCGCTGCAGTTCGCCGGACTGGTACAGCTCCAGCGTGATGTCGCAACCGCCGATCAGTTCGCCGTTGATGTAGAGCTGCGGAAACGTCGGCCAGTTGGAATAGCGCGGCAGGTTGGCGCGGATCTCGGGGTCTTCCAGCACGTTGACCGAAAAATACTCGGCGCCGGTGGAGGTGAGTGCCTGCGAGGTACGCATGGAAAACCCACACATCGGGAAATCGGGCGTGCCCTTCATGTACAGCACGATGGGATGCTCGGTGAGCGTTTGCTTGATGCGTTCGATGACGTCCATGGGGTGATCGGTCTAGAATGGAGAATGGTGTCGTGCAGACGCTGCCGATTGTATCAGGCACGTTGTATCAGGCGATCCTTTCGCGCACGCCTCCATTCTCGACTCCCCCACTTCCAAGGAGAACTCCATGGCGATCGAACTTCCTCCGCTTCCCTACGAACGCAGCGCGCTGGCCCCGCACATCTCCGAGGAAACCCTGGACTACCACTACGGCAAGCACCACGCGGCCTACGTCACCAACCTCAACAAGCAGATCGACGGCACCGACTTCGCCGACATGAACCTCGAGGACATCGTCAAGAAGGCTACCGGCGGCATGTTCAACAACGCCGCGCAGGCGTGGAACCACACCTTCTACTGGAATTCGATGTCGCCCAAGGGCGGCGGCGATCCGTCCGGCAAGCTGGCCGACGCGATCACCAAGGCTTTCAAGGACGTGGCGACGTTCAAGGCCGAATTCGGCAAGCTCGCGACCGGCACCTTCGGCTCCGGCTGGGCCTGGCTGGTGCAGCGTGCCGATGGCTCGCTGGGGCTGGTCAGCACCTCCAACGCCGGCACCCCGATCACCGGCAGCGACCGCCCGCTGCTGACCTGTGACGTGTGGGAACACGCCTACTACATCGACTACCGCAACGCGCGTGCCAAGTACGTCGACGCGTACTGGAATCTGGTGAACTGGGATTTCGCGGCCAGCCAGATGGCGTAATGCAACGCAAGCGCGTCGCCTGAACCCGGAGAGCTTTTGACACGGATTTACACGGATGACCGCGGACAAAACCTGTGGATGGTTATCCGCCGTATCCGTGTTGATCCGTGTCGAATGCTCTTTCAGGTGGTCGCGACATCTGCGGCAGCAATCACGGCATCCGCCAGCCGCGCCGCGAGCGCCTGTACTTCGTCGGCGTCCTCACCCTCGATGGTGACCCGCACCAGCGGTTCGGTGCCGGACGGCCGCAGTACCACACGACCACGACCGCGCAGCACCTGCTGTACTTCGGACAGGGTTTGCTGGACGGTTTGCGCCTGCACCACGGCCTTCGCGCCGGCCACCCGAATATTGCGTGTGATCTGCGGCAATTTTTCCAGGCCGGCGCGCGCACCCGACAAATCCTTGCCTGCGCGTGCCAGTGCATCCAGCACCGCCAGCGCGGACACGATGCCGTCGCCGGTGCTGGCGCGATCCAGGCACAGGATGTGCCCGGACGTCTCGCCACCCAGCACGCCGCCATGTTCCTTCAACTGTTGCAGCACATAGCGATCGCCGACATTGGCGCGCAGGAAACGCACGCCATCACCAGTCAGGGCGCGTTCCAACCCGAAATTGCTCATCAGCGTGCCGACCACCGGCCCGCGCAAGCGTCCGTCGGCCAGCCAATCGTGCGCCAGCACGTACAGCAGGTCGTCGCCGTCGGCGAGCTCGCCATTGTGATCGATCATCTGCACGCGGTCGCCGTCGCCATCGAAGGCGATGCCGAGGTCGGCATGCTGTTCGATCACCGTGCCACGCAAGGTGGCGGGATGGGTCGAACCCACCTCGCGATTGATGTTGAAGCCATCGGGCTCGCAGCCGATCCGGGTAACGCGTGCGCCCAGTGAGGCGAATACCTTGGGCGCGACGATGTAGGTCGCGCCGTTGGCGCAATCCAGCACGATGTGTTTGCCGGACAAATCCGGCGGCATCGCCAGCGTGCCGAGGCAGAAGCGCGCGTAACGTTCCACCGCGTCGTCGATGCGGCGCGCCTTGCCCAGGCGTTCCGCCGCGGCCGTGGTGAACGGCGCGTCGATTTCGCGCTCGATCTCGGATTCCACGGCATCGTCGAGTTTTTCGCCATCCGCGGAAAAAAACTTGATGCCGTTGTCTTGATAGGGGTTGTGCGAAGCACTGATCACGATGCCGGCGCTGGCGCCGAGTTCCCGGGTCAGCTGCGCCACCGCGGGCGTCGGCAACGGCCCCAGCAGGCCGACGTTCGCGCCGGCCGCGACCAGCCCCGCTTCCAGCGCGGCCTCGAACATGTAGCCCGAGACCCGCGTGTCCTTGCCGATCAACACCAATGGGCGCTTGCCGTTGCCCAGCACCACGCCGGCTGCACGGCCGAGCTTCAGCATGAACTCGGCAGTGATCGGCCATTGGCCGACCACACCGCGCACGCCGTCGGTGCCGAAATATTTGCGGGACTCGGGATTCGGGGTTCGGGATTCGGACATGGGGACTGGAACGGGCATGAGGACGAGAACGGTATCTGTCGTCATTCCGGGGCTGACGCGGATGAAGTCCGCGACAGAACCCGGAATCTGCCTTTGCAGCGGGAGCTCGAAGAGCAGATTCCGGGTTCCGGCCTTTGGCCGGCCCCGGAATGACGAAGAAATTTTAGACGATGTGACACATGGCTTGGGTCAGTCATCTTCGAACCGCTGCGAGCCAAACGGCTTCGGTTCGGATTTTGGCACCACGTCGCCCGCGTGCACCGCCTGCCACACGGCCAGCGCATCGCGTGTCGCGGCCACGTCATGCACGCGTACGATGAGCGCGCCACGCTGAACCGCGATCAAAGCGGCGGCGGCGGAGCCGCCCGCGCGTTCCACGCCACCCTTGCGCCCGGTCAGCGTACCGATCATGGCCTTGCGCGACATGCCCACGAACAGACCGGCCGCGAGGTCGCGAAAGCGTTCCAGCGCGCGCAACAGCGCAAGATTGTGTTCCAGCGTCTTGCCAAAACCGAAACCCGGGTCGACCAGCACCCGGCGCTTGTCGATGCCGGCCATCTCGCAGGCGAAGATGCGCTCGGCGAGGAATCGATGTACCTCGCCGACCACGTCGTCGTAACGCGGATCGTCCTGCATCGTGCCCGGCTCGCCCTGCATGTGCATCAGGCATACCGGCACTTTCAGTTCCGCCGCCGCATCCAGTGAACCCTCGCGGCGCAGCGCGTACACGTCGTTGACGAAGCCGGCACCTGCGGCGACCGCGGCACGCATCACTTCCGGCTTCGAGGTGTCGATCGAGATCGGCACCGCGACGCGTTTCGCCAGCGCCTCGATAACCGGCGTCACCCGTGCGATTTCTGCGTCCGCGGAAACCGGCGTCGCACCGGGCCGCGTCGATTCCGCGCCCACGTCCAGCAGGTCCGCGCCCTGCTCCACCATCACCATGCCTTGCGCGACCGCGGCATCGACGTTGCCGGCAAGGCCGTCGCCGGAAAACGAATCGTCGGTGAGGTTGAGGATGCCGCAGATGCGCGGGCGATCCAGCTTCAGCGCACGGCCGTTGCAATCGAGCGAGGGAGTCGTGTCGAACATCCGCGCAGTCCAAAACGCACAAGAAACAGCCGCCCCATGCGGAGCGGCTGTTGTGGAAAGTCAGGCCATGGAAGGCCGTTCTGATGTTGCAATGCCCGAAAACGTCGCGGTCGCGAAACCGTCCAACGAAGCAGCGTTCATGGATGAACGCAAATCAGTGCTGGCCCGCCGGATGGCTCGACGGTGCCGGCGCAACTGGCGCGGTGGCGGGCTTGCCACCGCCCATGCCGGCGTTGTTGTCGCGCGGATGCCAATCCTTGGGCGGCCCGGGCTCGCGGCCTTCCATGATCGCGGCGATCTGTTCACGGTCGATGGTTTCGTACTGCAGCAGCGCCGCAGCCATCGCGTGCAGTTTTTCGATGTCGTCGGTGAGAATCTGGCGCGCCTTGGTGTAGGCGCTGTCGATCACCTCGCGCACCGCGATGTCGATCTTGCGCGCCGTTTCGTCGGATACGTTCTTGTGCTGGGTGACCGAACGGCCGAGGAACACTTCGTCCTCTTCTTCCGAATAGGTCATCGGGCCGAGTTCGGGCGACAGGCCGTACTTGGTGACCATGTCGCGTGCCAACTGCGTGGCACGCTGGATGTCGTTGGACGCACCGGTGGTGACCTTTTCCCTGCCGAAGATCAGTTCCTCGGCGACACGTCCGCCAAACAGGCTGGCCAGCTTGCTCTCCAGCGACAACTTGCTGTGGCTGTAGCGATCCTGTTCCGGCAGGAACATGGTGACACCCAGGGCACGACCGCGCGGGATGATCGTCACTTTGTGCACCGGATCGTGGTCGGGCACCGACAAACCCACGATCGCGTGCCCGGATTCGTGGTACGCCGTGAGCTTCTTCTCGTCCTCGCTCATGATCATGGAGCGCCGCTCGGAGCCCATCATGATCTTGTCCTTGGCGCGCTCGAAGAAATCCATGCGCACGTCGCGCGCATTTTCGCGCGCCGCGAACAGCGCCGCTTCGTTGACCAGGTTGGCAAGGTCCGCACCTGAGAAACCCGGCGTGCCGCGCGCGATGGTGAGCGGATCGACGTCCGCACCGATCGGCACCTTGCGCATGTGTACTTTCAGGATCTGCTCGCGACCCTTCAAGTCCGGCAGCGGCACCACGACCTGGCGATCGAAACGACCCGGGCGCAGCAACGCGGGATCGAGCACGTCGGGACGGTTGGTGGCGGCAATCACGATCACGCCCTCGCTACCCTCGAAGCCGTCCATCTCGACCAGCAACTGGTTCAAGGTCTGCTCGCGCTCGTCGTGGCCGCCGCCGAGGCCGGCACCGCGATGGCGGCCGACCGCGTCGATCTCGTCGATGAAGATGATGCACGGCGCGTGCTTCTTGGCCTGCTCGAACATGTCGCGCACGCGCGCGGCGCCGACGCCGACGAACATCTCGACGAAGTCGGAACCCGAGATCGAGAAGAACGGCACCTTGGCTTCGCCCGCGATGGCCTTGGCCAGCAGGGTCTTGCCGGTGCCGGGCGAACCCACCATCAGCACGCCGCGCGGGATCTTGCCGCCCAGCTTGGTGAACTTGGACGGGTCACGCAGGAAGTCGACCAGCTCGGAAACTTCTTCCTTGGCTTCCTCGCAACCGGCCACGTCATTGAAAGTGACCTTGATCTGGTCCTCGCCCTGCAACTTGGCGCGCGACCGTCCGAAGCTCATCGCGCCGCGTCCGCCAGCACCGGCCTGCATCTGGCGCATGAACCAGATCAGGATCGCGATGAAGATCAGGATCGGCCCCCAATCCAGCAGCAGGCGCCACAATGAAAACCCGTTGTCGCCCGGTTTCTGGCTGACCTTGACCCGGTGAGCTTCCAGCAATGGCTGCAACTGGTCGCCCGCGAATACCGGCAGTACCGTGCGCAACTCGCTGCCATCCTTGAGCTTGCCGGTGATCACGGTCGGCAGGTTCGCGCTGGCGGTGATCGAAGCGACGTTGTCGTTCTTCACCTGCTGCACGAACTCGGAATACGACATCTGCTGTTCACTGCCGGCGAGCTTCGGGCTGAGGCTCTGGTAGACCAGCAGCACGATCACCGCCACCGCCAACCACAGCAGACCCTGTTTGGCCAATTCACTCATCGGGGGTTTCATGCGCGTGCACCTCCGTCACGGTCGCCCGCCGGCGCCGCGCGAAACATCTCCAGTGAATGGACAACCAACCGCATCATGTCTCACCTTTCCATCCTGCCGCCAGCACGTAGACTTCGCGTGAACGCGCCCGCGACGCCTTGGGCTTGCGCAGTGTCACCCGCGCAAAGCCTCCGCGCAAGTCGCGGAGGTATTCGTCGAAGCCTCGCCCCTGGAACAATTTCACCAGGAGCGAACCTTCAGCCTTCAAGCACTTGCGCGCAAAATCCGCAGCCAGTTCGGCCAGATGCATCGCCCGTGCCTGATCCGCAACTTCGATACCGCTGATATTGGGCGCCATGTCGGACAGTACAAGGTCGACGGGGGCGCCTTGCAGCCGGGTCATCAGGGCATCGAACACCGCTTCCTCGCGGAAATCACCCTGGATGAACTCGACCCCGCCGATGCCTTGCATGGGCAGGATGTCCAGCGCGAATACCCGCCCCGCATCGCCCAGCCGCTGGCGCACCAGTTGCGACCAGCCGCCCGGTGCCGCACCCAAATCGACGACGACCATCCCCGGTTTCAGCAGGCGATCGCGATCCAGCAACTCGTCCAGCTTGAAAGCCGCACGCGAACGCCAGCCTTCGGCTTGCGCACGCTTGACGAACTCGTCGCCGAAATGCTCCTTCAACCAACGCGCGCTGCTTTTGGATCGGGGCACGGAACACTTTCCAGGAATGGCGGCAACAAGGGGCCGCTTTCTCGTGCCCATGATACCCTGACAGGCCTCTCGAACCCCGTCATCTGCCTGAACGCATGGCCCTGACCTCGTCGCAAACCCGCTACCTGCGCGGCCTTGCCCACCCGCTGAAACCGGTACTGCTGCTGGGCGGCAAGGGCGTGACCGCCGGCGTGCTGAAGGAACTGGATCAGGCATTGGCCGACCACGAGCTGATCAAGGTCAGGCTGACCGGCGGCGACCGCACTGCGCGCGCGGCCGATCTGGCCAGGCTGGTCGAATCCAGCCGTGCCGAACCGGTGCAGACCATCGGCCACATCGCGGTGTTGTATCGGCGCAACGACGACAAGCCGCAAATCGCGTTGCCGCGATGAGTTTGCAACTTCACGAATGCCTCCCCCTCAATCCCCCTTCCTGCGGAAGGGGGAAGGCAAGCGACGAAACCTTGCGGTTCGCACATCCCCTTACTTGGAAGGGGGTCGCCGCGAAGCGGCGGGGGGATGCTGCCGCGCGAGCGATGCACAGTCGAGCCTGCAGATGGAACTGAACCTCGAACGCCCGCGCGACTACCTGTTCGTGCGCCGCGCCGACGCACGCACTGTGGTCGTGGTCGACCGTCCCTTCAACACAAGCATCATCCTGACCCGCGACAAGGTCATCGACGATTGGGGCGTCGCCGACATCGCGGCAATGCAGCCCGAACACGCCGAGCCGATCCTGGCGCTGCAACCCGACGTGGTGCTGCTGGGTACTGGCGCACGCCAGCAATTTCCTTCGCAAGCGGTGCTGGCCGCGTTCCTGCAACGTGGTGTCGGCGTGGAAGTGATGGACAACGCGGCCGTCGCGCGCACCTGGGACATCCTCGCCAGCGAAAGCCGCAACGTAGTGGCTGCGTTCATCCTTTCGCAGTAGCGCATGGGTAGAGCGGGAGCAGCCGCGCAGCGGCGTATCCCGCCGAAATGGCATCCATAGCCGGCGGGATTCGCTCCGCTACTCCCGCCCTACTCCGCACCATCGAGTCACACGACATCCGGCAAGGTCATCGCGATGGCAAGTACGCCAACGGATCCACCGGCTTGCCATCCTTGCGGATCTCGAAGTGCAGCTCGACGCGCGGCGCGCCCGAATTGCCCATCAACGCAATTTCCTGCCCCGCATCGACGTGCTGGCCTTCCTGCACCAGCCGCTTGCTGTTGTGGCCGTAGGCGGACAGATACGTATCGTTGTGCTTGATGATGATCAGCTCACCGTAGCCGATCAGCCCATTGCCGCTGTACACCACGGTGCCCGAAGCGGCCGCGCGCACGGGATCACCGAGATTGCCGGCGATGTCGAGGCCGGCTCCATCGCCACCGCTGCCGGCATGGAAACCGTCGATCACCTTGCCGCTCGCGGGCCACTGCCAGGTGATGCCGGCCACGCTGCGGGTTGCGCCCGGTGGCGGCGTCGGCGTGGCCGGAGCCGGTGGTTGCGCGGACTGGGCCGGTGCCGGAGGCGGCGCGACGCTCTGCGCGGTTGCAGCGGCCGCCACCGCGGTCGTGGTGGCGGGAGCCGCCGTACTGGAAACCGGCGCAGCGGCAACCCCGCTGCCTGTCAGGGTTTGCGTGGTGACCGGCCCGAACACGGGGGCCGAAGGCTGTGCAGGCGTCTGCGCGGTAGTGGCCGGCGTCGTCGCGATTGGCGCCGCTGCCGGTGCGGCGGCGGCGGTTCCGGTCGATTGCGCGGAAGCCCCCGGCTTCAACTTCAGCACCTGTCCCGGATGGATCACGTACGGCGACGGTATGCCGTTCAGCGCCGCCAGCGTGCGGAAATCGATGCCGTGCGCGAAGGCAATGCTGTACAGGGTGTCGCCTGGTGCAACCGTGTAATCCCCGTTGCTGGTCTTGCCGTTGGCGTGGCCGCCGAGGCCGAAGGTCTGGACGCCGCTGCTGCTTGCAACGGGTTGCGCCGACGAAGTCGCTGCGGCCGGCTGGCCGCCGGGACCGAACGAGTAGTTGACCACCGGCGCGGGGGTCGACGCGCAACCGGCCAGCAACACCGCCAGCGCGGCCGCGGTCGAAACGTGCTTGATCGATTTCAGGGCAAACATGATGCGCGCAAGGATAACCGAGCGGCGCCCGCGTCGGCAGCCTGCAACTCGCGGCACTTATCCGGCGTTGCCGCGCGGATCAGGCGACGTGTTCACGAAAACGGTCGGTCGCCTCGATCAGTTCGTGCGCGTTGCCGGGCTCGAACGCCGAATGGCCGGCGTCGGGCACGATGCGCAGGTCGGCTTCCGGCCACGCGCGGTGCAGGTCCCAGGCACTGCGCAGCGGGCACACCACGTCGTAGCGACCCTGCACGATCACGGCGGGGATGCCGTGCAGGCGATGCGCATTGCGCAGCAACTGATCGTCGTGCTCGAAGAAACCGCGATTGACGAAGTAGTGGT
Organism: Rhodanobacteraceae bacterium; assembly: GCA_004299705.1. Classification (GTDB taxonomy): domain Bacteria; phylum Pseudomonadota; class Gammaproteobacteria; order Xanthomonadales; family Rhodanobacteraceae; genus 66-474. The sequence continues at coordinate 53,418 of SCQS01000032.1, forward strand.
TCTCGATGCCGGCGAAAGCCAGCGCGAACGTGTCGCCGGCACTGGCACGCACATAGGCCTCGTCCTGCAGCAGGAAACTGGTCGAGGCTTCCCACACCGACCACGCGCGCGCCGCGGCCAGCCGCACCGCCGGGTCGGGCGAGGCCAGGCGCCGGTGATAGGCCATGATCAAATCATCATGCTCGGCCTCCGGAATCGCCGCGAGGTATTGCTCCCACGCGTCCGGATAAAGCATGTCGCAACCCTTTTGATAGAACCACAGCAGTTCCGCGCGCCGCAGCATGAAAATGCCGCGCAACACCAGTTCGGTGACGCGCTCGGGATGGGTTTCGGCATACGCCAGCGCCAAGGTCGAGCCCCACGAACCACCGAACACCTGCCAGCGGTCGATGCGCAGGTGCTCGCGCAGGCGCTCGATGTCGGCGACCAGATCCCAGGTGGTGTTTTCGCGCAACTCGGCGTGCGGGATGGAACGCCCGCAGCCGCGCTGGTCGAACAGCACGATGCGGTACACCTTCGGATCGAAAAACCGCCGACATTTGGCGTTGCAGCCCGCACCCGGTCCGCCGTGCAGGAACACCACCGGCTTGCCATGGGGGTTGCCGCACTGTTCGTAATACAGGGTGTGCAATGACGACACCGGCAGCTTGCCGCTGTCGAACGGCTCGATCTCGGGGTACAGATTCCTGCGATTGCTGGGCATATCCATTCGCGGTATTTCATTGACGGATTGAACCCCGTTAGCCTAGCACCTTGCCCTGCGACCACGCCGCCCCCGCGCCATGAAAACATCGTTCCCGAAGAAAGACATCAAGGTCGTTTTGCTCGAAGGCATCCACGCGAGTGCGGTGGAGGTCTTCCACGCCGCCGGCTACAGCCAGATCGAACACCACGAAAAGGCGTTGCCGCGCGCGGAACTGTTCAAGGCCATCGCGGATGCGCACATCGTGGGCCTGCGCTCGCGCACCCAGCTCGACGCCGAAGCCATCGCGCACACCCGGCGCCTGCTCGCGGTCGGCTGCTTCTGCATCGGCACCAATCAGGTCGACCTGCACCAGACCCGCGAGCTGGGCGTGCCCGTATTCAACGCGCCGTATTCGAACACCCGCAGCGTGGCCGAACTGGTGATCGCCGAGGCGATCCTGCTGATGCGGCGTGTGCCGGAACGCAATGCCGAATGCCATCGCGGTGGCTGGGCGAAATCCGCCGAGGGCAGCTTTGAGGTGCGCGGCAAGACCTTGGGCATCGTCGGCTACGGCCACATCGGCACCCAGGTCGGCGTGCTGGCCGAATCGCTCGGGATGCACGTGCTGTTCCATGACATCGAGGCCAAGCTGGCGCTGGGCAACGCCGCGCCCGCGCACAACCTGGACGACCTGCTGGCGCGCGCCGACGTCGTGACCCTGCACGTGCCGGCCACGCCCGCAACCAGGGGCATGCTCGGCGCCGGTGAAATCGCGCGGATGCGGCAAGGTGCGATGCTGATCAACGCCTCGCGCGGCAACGTGGTCGATATCGACGCGCTGGCCAAGGCCCTGCGCGACAAACACTTGGCAGGCGCGGCGGTGGACGTGTTTCCGAAGGAACCCAAGAGCCGCGACGAGGAATTCGAATCGCCGCTGCGCGATTTCGACAACGTGCTGCTGACCCCGCACGTGGGCGGCAGCACCCAGGAAGCCCAGCTCAACATCGGCACCGAGGTCGCATCCAAGCTGGTGCGTTACAGCGACAACGGCTCCACCCTGTCGGCGGTGAACTTTCCCGAAGTCAACCTGCCCGAACACGCCGGCAGCCGTCGCCTGCTGCACATCCACCACAACGTGCCGGGCGTGCTGTCGCGCATCAACGAAGTGTTTTCGCAAGGCGGCGCCAACATCAACGGCCAACACCTGCAGACCGACGGCGACCTCGGCTACGTCGTGATCGACGTGTCCGCCCCCGAAGCGCAATCCGAATCGCTGCGCGAACAGCTCGCGGCGATTCCGGGAACCGTGCGCACGCGGTTGCTGTACTGACGGCCAGCAGACGAAGACGGGAAAGCGTGGCGCACGTGCGGACGCTTTCACCCCCTTCCGCAGGAAGGGGGTCGGCGCGCAGCGCCGGGGGGATGCCATACAGCGAAAGGCCATCCCCCTCGATCCCCCTTCCTGCGGAAGGGGGAAGAAAATCCTACATCTCGCTCTGCGCGGCGGGCTCGTCACCCGGCCTTTCGCACGCGAAGGCGAAGATAAAGCACGGTCGGGGCGGCGGGATGACTCGCGCCTTCCCGGCACTCGCCCTGCGGGCCATCGCTCGCTGACGCTCGCGATGTTCGCTTCGCCTTCCCTGGCTACGCAGTCGAACGGCGCCTTCTCACGAAGGCGCCAGTTCTCAACCTCACCACAATCGATAACAAAAACGGGCCACAAAGGCCCGTCTTGGTGAAAAGTCAGGCCAGGGATGGCCGCTCTGGTGTTGCAAACCGCCTGCTCCGCAGACACAAAAACGGCTACACGAGACGGCGATCACGGATGATCGCAAGAACGAACATTGGTCGGGGCGGCGGGATTCGAACCCACGACCCCCTGCCCCCCAGGCAGATGCGCTACCAGGCTGCGCTACGCCCCGACCGGTCACGAATGCCCATGATAACCGATCACCAACCGAACGGCTGTGTCGTTCGCAGCCGCTGTTGTGGAAAGTAAGGCCATGGATGGCCGAGGTGGTCTCTGAAAGCTTCGGGATCTCACTTCACCAGAGCGCAACCCGAATACAGCGGTCAGGGACGATCGCAAAAGTCAGCGCAAAGGTTCGCGCAGGATCTGCAGCAACTGCTCCAGTTCCAGCCGCATCTGGTGCACGATCTGTTGCGAGATGGAGGCTTCCATCTTGCCCTGCTGGCCTTCCAAGCGCGCGCGGGCGCCGGTGATGGTGAAGCCCTGGTCGTACAGCAACGCGCGGATCTGGCGGATCATCAGCACGTCGTGGCGCTGGTAATAGCGCCGGTTGCCGCGCCGCTTGACCGGGTTCAGGGCGGGGAATTCCTGTTCCCAGTAACGCAGCACGTGCGGCTTGACCGCGCACAAGTCGCTGACCTCGCCAATCGTGAAATACCGCTTGGCGGGGATCGGTGGTAGTTCGTTATTGTTGCCCTGATCCAGCATGGTTCTCGACCCTCAGTTTCAGCTTCTGGCCCGGACGAAAAGTGACGACGCGGCGTGCGGAAATCGGAATCTCCTCGCCAGTCTTCGGGTTGCGCCCGGGGCGCTGATTCTTGTTGCGCAGGTCGAAATTGCCGAACCCGGAGAGCTTGACCTGCTCCCCCTGTTCGAGCGCCTCGCGCAACACCTCGAAGAAGGCGTCCACACACTCCCTGGCTTCACGTTTGTTGAGGCCCACGTCGAGGAAAAGCCGCTCGGCCATCTCCGCCTTGGTCAGCGTCATGTCATTTCCTCAAGCTTGCCCCGAATTCGCTTTCCAGCAGCTTCACCACGTCGGTGACGCTGCGGTCGGCGTCCTGATCTGTAAGCGTGCGCGAACTGTCCTGCAAAATCAAGCCGATGGCAAGACTCTTTCGACCCGCGCTCAAGCCCGGGCCGCGAAAACAGTCGAACAGTACCGGTTCGTTCAACATTGTTCGCAAGTCTGAACGGGTTGCGCTGGCGATCCGCGCCCACTCCACGCCCTCGTCGACCTCGATCGCGATGTCGCGCCGGATCGACGGGAACCGCGGCAGCGGCTTTGCTATTGGAATCATGCGTTTGCGCAGAGCATCCAAGTGGATTTCGAACACGTGGGTTTCCGGCACATCCAGCGCCTGTTGCAGCGCCGGGTGCAAGGCGCCAACCGAGCCGACCGCAACACCACCGCGCAACACGCGCGCGCCTCGACCGGGGTGCAGCCAAGACGGAAGATCGGAGCGATCGAACGACCACGCTCGCGGTTCGCCCGACAGCTCGATCAACGCCTGCAGATCGCCCTTGATGTCGAAGAAATCCAGCGCGCGCTTCGGCTCGCCCCATTGTTCAGAATGTGCATGGCCGCAAGCGACCGCCGCCAGCATTCCCGTTTCGACAGGGGCCTCTGGCGTAGGAGCCGGCCTGCCGGCGACCGATGCACCCGGATCGCGTGCAGGCACGCTCCTACGAAAAACAACCCCAATCTCGAACAATCGCACCCGCGCCTGCTGGCGGTTGCGGTTGCGCTTCAGCGCGTCCACCAGCCCCGGCAGCAGCGAGGTGCGCATCGTGGCCAGATCCGACGACAGCGGATTGGCCAACGGTATCGCGCCCTCGCCCAACTGCCAGGTTTCCAGCAAGCGCGGATCGACGAACGCGTAACACACCGCCTCGCGGTAATCGCGTGCGGCAAGCCCTGCACTCAACGCTGCAACCGGAAGCAGCGACTCATCGTCGCGCGGTGCCGGCGGCGATCCGGCCGGCAACCGTGCAGGAATCGCGTCGTAGCCGTGGATGCGTGCGATTTCCTCGATCAGGTCTTCCTCGAGCTCGATGTCGAAGCGACGCGAGGGCGGCGTGACACGCCAACCGTCGGTTTGCTTTTCGACGGTCATCCCAAGCGCCGTGAGGATGCGTTCCACCGCGGCATCTTCGACCGCGATGCCGAGCACGCGTGCGATGCGCATTCGGCGCAAGCCCACGGGCTTGCGGGTCGGCAAGTGCTCATGCAGCGTGGCCTCGATGACCTCGCCGGGCTGACCGCCTGCGATTTCCAGCAGCAACGCGGTCGCGCGCTCCATCGCCAACCTCGGCAACTCGGGATCGACGCCACGTTCGAAACGGTGCGACGCATCCGTAGTCAAGCCCAACTTGCGCGCACGACCCATGATCGCGGCTGGCGCGAAATGTGCCGCTTCCAGGAACACGTCGCGGGTTGCGTCCGTGACCCGCGAATCGAAACCACCCATCACGCCCGCCACCGCCAGCGGTTTGACCGTGTCGGCGATCAGCAGGAACCCGGGATCGAGCCGGGCATCGCTGCCGTCCAGCAGCCTCAGCGTTTCATCCTTGCGCGCATGCCGCACCACGACCGCGCCTTCCAGCCGCGCCTCGTCGAAGGCGTGCATCGGCTGGCCGGTTTCCAGCATCACGTAGTTGGTGACGTCGACCACCGCGTTGATGGGGTTGACGCCGGCCGCGCGCAACCGCTGCGCCATCCAGACGGGCGTGCTCGCCGCTGTGTCGATGCCGCGCACGGCACGCCCGAGGTAGCGCGGACAATCGGCGCCGGCTTCAAGGTGAACCTCACGCGGCGCAGCGATTGCTGCCGTCACGGGCGCAGCCGCGAACGGTTTTGCGCGCGTTCCGCACTCGGCCGCGACTTCATCGGCCAGGCCGATCATCCCGAGACAGTCGCCGCGGTTGGGGGTCAACTCGACTTCGATGGCGGCGTCGGGCAAGCCGAGGTAACCCGCCAAAGCCGCGCCGATCGGTGCATCGGCCGGCAGCTCCATCAGGCCCGAGGCGTCGGCATCGATGCCGAGCTCCCTGGCGGAACACAACATGCCCTGCGATTCGACGCCACGCAGCTTGGCAGCCTTGATCGTGACACCGTTCGGCAACCCCGCGCCGATCGTCGCCAGCGGCGCGACCAGCCCCGCGCGCGCATTCGGCGCGCCACAAACGATCTGTACCTCCCCCTTGCCCGTGTCCACGCGGCAGACATGCAGCTTGTCAGCATCGGGGTGCGCATCGCAGGTCACGATGCGCGCGACGACCACGCCGTCCAGCGTGCCGCCTATCGTCTCGACGCCGGCCACTTCCAGACCGCTCAGGGTCAGGCGCCGTGCCAATGCATCGGCATCAGCCGGAACGTCAACGCGTTCACGCAACCAGTTTATTGAAAATTTCATGTCGTTGGTTTCGTAGGGCGGGTGTCAACCCGCCGGTCGGTGCGTCGGAACGCTGGAACTGCTTGGCGGGATTCGCTTCGCTTCTCCCGCCCTACGCAAACTGTTGCAGGAAACGCACGTCGTTTTCGAAGAACGCGCGCAGGTCGGCCACGCCGTAACGCAGCATCGCGAGGCGTTCCACGCCCATCCCGAATGCAAAACCGGTGTAGCGCTCCGGATCGATGCCGCAGTTCTTCAGCACGTTGGGGTGCACCATGCCGCAGCCCAGCACTTCCAGCCAGCGCTGGCCGCCGTCGGACGTTTCCCAGCGAATGTCGACCTCGGCGGAAGGTTCGGTGAAGGGGAAATAGCTGGGCCGCAGGCGCATCTCCAGGTCGCGCCCGAAAAACGCGTTCGCGAATGCCGACAGCGTGCCCTTCAAATCGGCGAACGTGGCGGACTCGTCCACCAGCAGGCCTTCGACCTGATGGAACATCGGCGAATGGGTCTGGTCAGAATCGCTGCGATAAACCTTGCCGGGTGCGATGATGCGGATCGGCGGTTGCCTGCCCTGCATCGCGCGGATCTGCACCGGCGAGGTATGCGTACGCAACAGGCGTCCATCACCAAAATAAAACGTGTCGTGCATCGCCCGCGCCGGGTGGTGCGCCGGGAAGTTCAGCGCCTCGAAGTTGTGCCAATCGTCCTCGATCTCGGGGCCTTCCGCGACCGAGTAGCCGAGTTGCGCGAAGATCGCCTCGATGCGCTCGCGGGTGTGGGTCAGCGGGTGGATGCTGCCGCGCGCGCCATCACGTCCGGGCTGGGTGACGTCGATGCCTTCGGAAGCCAATCGTTGCGCCAGTGCCGCGCCTTCCAGCGCCGTCTTGCGCGCGGCGATCGCGTCGGCGATTTTCGTTTTGGCGACATTGACTTCAGCGCCGCGTGCCTTGCGTTCATCGGGCGAGAGCTTGCCGAGCGCCTTCAACTCCGCGGTGATCGTGCCGTTCTTGCCCAGCAGCGCAACACGTTGCGCTTCCAGCGCGTCCAGCGTCGTCGCTGCCGAAATTGCGGCCAGCGCTTCATCGATGCGTTGTGTCAACGGGTCCATTGCAGTTCTTCCGCACAAAAGAAAAGCGGGGAGAAGGCTCGGGCCTTCTCCCCGCTCGCTCGCATCATAACGCCCGGCGTTCGACGCCGGGATGGTTCGTTCAAGCGGCCAGACTGGCCTTGGCCTTCTCGGCAATCGCGCCAAACGCCGCAATGTCGTGCACGGCGAGATCGGCCAGCACCTTGCGGTCGACGCTGATGCCGGCCTTGCCGAGGCCCGCGATCAGGCGACTGTAGGACAGGCCGAACTGGCGCGCGGCCGCGTTGATGCGCACGATCCACAGGGCGCGGAACTGGCGCTTCTTCTGCTTGCGGCCGATGTAGGCGTACTGGCCGGCCTTGGTGACGGCCTGCTTGGCGACGCGATAGACCTTGCGGCGGGCGTTGTAATAGCCCTTGGCGGCCTTCAGGGTTTTCTTGTGACGCGCACGTGCGGTGACGCCACGCTTGACTCGTGCCATGGTCGTCTCTCCTTACGCGTAGGGCAGCATGCGGCTGACACGCTTGGTGTCGCAGTCGCGAATCTGGTTGGGGGCACGCAAACCACGTTTGCGCTTGGTGGCCTTCTTGGTCAGGATGTGCGACTTGAAGGCGTGACCGGCCTTGAACTTGCCGGATGCGGTTTTGCGGAACCGCTTGGCGGCGGCCCGGTTGGTCTTGATCTTTGGCATATGCCACTCCGTTTTGGGTTTTCGTGACTGGCGCGGGCGGTGACCGAACGATCACGCTTTCCATCCCTGCCCTTGCCGGCTTGTTGTGCGAACGGATCATCCGAACGCTTGCCGCCACCGCTCCGCGGTGACGGTTTGCCCCTACTTCTTCTTGGGGCTGATCATCATGGTCATCTGGCGCCCTTCCATGCGCGGAAACTGGTCGACCACACCGATTTCGGTGATGTCGTTCTGGATGCGGTGGGCCAGTTCCATCCCGAGTTCCTGGTGCCGCATTTCGCGACCGCGGAAACGGATGTTGACCTTGACCTTGTCGCCTTCGTCCAGAAACCGCTGCATGTTGCGCAGCTTGATGTTGTAATCGCCGACGTCCGTGGTCGGGCGGAATTTCAGTTCCTTGATTTCGACCTGCTTGGATTTCTTGCGCGCAGCATTCGCCTTTTTCTGCTGCTCGAACTTGAACTTGCCGAAATCCATGATCCGGCACACAGGGGGTTCGGCGGTCGGCTGGATTTCGACCAGGTCGAGCCCTGCTTCCTCGGCCATCGCCAGTGCCTCGTCGCGCTCGAGGATCCCGACCTGTTCGCCATCGGCGCCGATCACCCGCACGCGCGGGACACGGATCTCATGGTTGCGCCGATTGCCTTTGTTTTCGGTAGCGATACCGTCTTCTCCTGCTCAAGTTCGCCAGCACTGCCTGGCTTGCATTCCGTCAGTGCAGGCCGGACTCGGCCTGCAAATGTTCGACGAAGGCTGCGAGCGGCATGGCCCCCAAGTCTTCCCCGGAACGCGTACGCACGGAAACGGCGCCCTTCTCCTTCTCGCGGTCACCGACCACGAGCAGCCAAGGCACCTTTTGCAACGTATGCTCGCGGATTTTATAGCCAATTTTCTCGTTACGCAAATCCGCGTCGGCCCGGAACCCGGCTTCGTTCAGGCGCTTGGTCGCGTCCCAGGCATAGTCGGCCTGTGCGTCGGTGATGTTCAGCACCACCGCTTGCACGGGCGCCAGCCAGGTCGGGAAGTTGCCGGCGTGGTGCTCGATCAGGATGCCGATGAACCGCTCCATCGACCCCACGATGGCCCGGTGCAGCATCACCGGCACGTGGCGCTGTGAATCCTCGCCCACGTATTCGGCGCCCAGCCGTCCCGGCATCGAGAAATCGACCTGCATGGTGCCGAGCTGCCAGTCGCGGCCGATCGCATCGCGCAGGTGATATTCGATCTTGGGGCCGTAGAAGGCGCCCTCGCCCGGCAATTCCTTCCATTCGGCACCGGCCTTGCGCAGTGCCGAACGCAGGGCCTCCTCTGACTTGTCCCAGATCGCGTCGTCGCCGATGCGTGAATCGGGCCGCAGCGCCAGCATCAGCTCGACGTCCTTGAAACCGAAATCCTCGTAGACCTTCAGCGCCTGTTTGTGGAACGCCACCACCTCGGACTCGATCTGGTCCTCGGTACAGAAGATGTGGCCATCATCCTGGGTGAAGTTGCGCACGCGCAGCAGGCCGTGCAGCGCGCCCGAGGGTTCGTTGCGGGTGCAGGAACCGAACTCGGCGATGCGGATCGGCAGTTCGCGGTAGCTGTGCAGGCCATCCTTGAATATCTGCACGTGGCCGGGGCAGTTCATCGGCTTGACCGCGTAGGTGCGTTTCTCCGACTCGGTGAAGAACATGTTGTCCTTGTAGTTGTCCCAGTGGCCGGATTTCTTCCACAAGGAAACATCGAGGATCGACGGACAACGCACCTCATCGTAACCCGACTCACGGTAAACGCGGCGCATGTACTGCTCGACCTGCTGCCACAGCGTCCAGCCCTTGGCGTGCCAGAACGCCATGCCGGGCGCTTCTTCTTGCATGTGGAACAGGTCGAGCTGCTTGCCGAGCTTGCGGTGGTCGCGCTTCTCGGCTTCCTCGATGCGCGTGAGGTAAGCCTTCAGGTCCTTGTCGTTCAACCACGCCGTGCCGTAGATGCGCGACAGCATCGCGTTGTCGGAATCGCCGCGCCAGTAGGCGCCGGCGGTCTTCATCAGCTTGAACGCCTTGAGGCGCCCCGTATCGGGCACGTGCGGACCCCGGCACAGGTCGGTGAATTCGCCCTGCGAATACAGCGACAGTTCCTCATTGGCCGGGATCGATTCGATGATCTCGGCCTTGTAATCCTCGCCCAGGCCGCGGAAGAACTTCACCGCGTCGTCGCGCGACTTCACGCTGCGCGACAACGGCAGCGATTCCCTGGCGATCCTGTGCATCTCGGCTTCGATTGCGGGCAGATCTTCGGGTTTGAACGGCTCGCCCTTGGGCGCGAAGTCGTAATAGAAACCATCCTCGATCACCGGCCCGATCGTCACCTGAGTGCCGGGATACAGCCGCTGCACCGCCTGCGCCAGCAGGTGCGCGGTCGAGTGGCGGATGACCTCCAGCGCCTCCGGCGATTTCTCGGTGACAATCTCGACCCGTGCGTCGTGGTCGATCGTGCGCGAAAGATCGACCAGCTTGCCGTCGACCTTGCCGGCCAGCGCAGCCTTGGCGAGGCCCGCGCCAATGGACGCGGCGACGTCGCGCACGCTGGGCGGCGCGTCGAAGGATTTGGTGCTGTTGTCGGGAAGCGTGATCGTGATCATGGCGTCGGAAGAAAACGAAAATTCAAGATTGCGGGCATAAAAAAAGACGCGCGAGGCGTCCTTGCGGAGCCACGCACGGGTCGGATCAGAAGATCGTAGTTTCCATGTCGCACGCTCGACCGGCAGTTCCCCGCGGGCCACCTTCGTCAGCTTCATTGCGGGAGACAAACTTAGTGCAGCCCCCGCGCCGCGTCAACGCCGGCGTCGCCGGATTTGAGCCAACGCCGCGATCCCGCTACACTGCGCGGCCCGATACCCGCATCGGCGAGACCGTGGCACCAACCACGTTGCCATCCAGTGGGCAGTTAGCTCAGCGGTAGAGCACTACCTTGACATGGTAGGGGTCACAGGTTCGATCCCTGTACTGCCCACCACTGGATACAGACACCCGTCCCGTGCACCTGGCCGGCATACTCCGCACACTTCCCCGTTATCCTGCCGCGTGACCCAAGTGGAGCACCCTGCAATGACGGAGCTTGCGCTCATCGGCGATATCGGCGGAACCAACGCGCGTTTCGCGCTGACGGACGTGTCCTCTGCCAAGCCCGGGATCCTGCACGAGCAGACCGAATCCGACACGGATTTCCACAGCCTGCGCGAGGCCGCGCTGCATTACCTCGGAACGATCGGCGCCAAGCCCGCGCGCGCCGCATTGGCGGTTGCCTCGCCGATCGAAGGCGACGAGATCACCCTGACCAATCGCGACTGGTCGTTCAACCGCGGCGCCTTGCAACGGGCGCTGGGCCTGGATCAACTGCAGCTCATCAATGACTTCGCGGCGATCGCCTGGTCCGCACCGCATCTCTCCGCAAGCAACCGCCTGCCGATACACGGCACGCTCGCAACGCCCCCGCAGGGGCCGGTGACACTGATCGGCGCCGGTACCGGCCTCGGCGTCGCGCTGCTGACGGGTTCGTCCGAACACGGCTGGCACATCGTGCCGACCGAAGGCGGCCACGCCAGTTTCGCGCCCATCGACAACGAGGAACGCGCGATCGCCGCATGGTTGGGCGTACGCCATGGGCGCGTATCCAACGAGCGCCTGCTCAGCGGCCACGGCCTGTCCAACATCGACGCCGCGTTGCGTGGCGTCGCCCCGGTCGCCGCGCCCGCGCCGCAATCCGGCTCGCGAAGGTCCAAGGACATCGTCGATGCGGCGCTGTCGGGCAAGGATGCCGATGCCGAACGCGCGTTGCGCCGCTTCTGCAGGATCTACGGCGCCGTGGCTGGCGACGCCGCGTTGCTGCACGGCGCCAACACCGTCTTGATCGCGGGTGGCGTGGTGCTGCACTTCCTCGATTTCTTCCGCGCCAGCGATTTCATGGACGCGTTCCTGGCGAAGGGACGCCACACCGGCTACATGCAACGGATGACCGTGCAGGTCATCACCCACCCGAATCCCGGCCTGCTGGGCGCGGCGGTGGCGGTACGTGCCGCGGCAGCCGCATGACTCCCGTCCTTCACGACGAACGCATTGCAACCAATAGTGGTTCTGCTCACCGCTACGAGAGCAGCGCCTGCTCGCGCACGCGGTGGATCTCGTCGCGCAGGCGTGCGGCCTCTTCGAACTCGAGATCCTGCGCGTGCTTGTACATTTCGGCTTCGAGTTTCTTGATCAGCGCGCCTGCGGCGTGGGCGTCGAGCACCGAATAATCGGCGGCATCTTCGGCCACTTTGCGTGATGGCGCCGCGCGCCCCTGATCCTTGCCGCGACCCCGCCCGCGCGCGCGCGCTGTCGGTTCCTCACGTGCGCCTTCCATCACGTCGGCAATCTCGCGCACGATGGATGTCGGCGTGATGCCGTGTTCGAGGTTGTACTCGACTTGCTTGCCACGACGACGGTCGGTTTCATCGATCGCGGCCCGCATCGAATGCGTGATGGTGTCGGCGTACAGGATCGCCTTGCCGCGCACGTTGCGGGCCGCGCGGCCGATGGTCTGGATCAGCGAACCGGTCGAACGCAGGTAGCCTTCCTTGTCGGCGTCCAGGATCGCGACCAACGATACCTCGGGCATGTCCAGCCCCTCTCGCAGCAGATTGATGCCGACCAGCACGTCGAACTTGCCGAGCCGCAGGTCGCGGATGATCTCCACGCGCTCGACCGTTTCGATGTCCGAATGGAGATAACGCACGCGCACGTCCTGTTCGGCCAGGAAGTCGGTGAGGTTCTCGGCCATGCGCTTGGTGAGCGTGGTGATCAACACGCGATCGCCCATCTTCACCCGCTCGCGGATTTCGCCCAGCACATCGTCCACCTGCGAGCGCACCGGTCGTACTTCCACTTCCGGATCGACGAGACCGGTCGGACGCACTACCAGCTCGACCACGCTGCCGCCGGATTTCTGCATTTCGTAATCGCGCGGCGTGGCCGACACGAAGATGGTGCGCGGCTCGCGCTGTTCCCACTCTTCGAACTTCAGCGGACGGTTGTCGAGCGCGCTCGGCAGGCGGAACCCGAACTCGACCAGGGTTTCCTTGCGCGAACGGTCGCCCTTGTACATTGCGCCCAGTTGCGGAATCGTCACGTGCGATTCATCCACCACCAGCAGCGCGTCAGACGGCAGGTAATCGAACAACGTTGGCGGCGGTTCGCCCGGCAGACGCCGCGTGAGGTGCCGCGAATAGTTTTCGATGCCTTGGCAGTAACCGACCTCGTGCATCATCTCCATGTCGTACAGGGTGCGCTGTTCCAGCCGCTGCGCTTCCAGCAACTTGTTGGCGCCGCGCAGCACTTCCAGCCGCTGCGCCAGCTCTTCCTTGATGGTGTCGATGGCGTTGAGCACGCTCTCGCGCGTGGACGCGTAGTGCGTAGCCGGATACACCACGCAGCGCGGCAACTTGCGCAGGACGTCGCCGGTCAAGGGATCGAACATCGATATCTTTTCGACTTCGCCGTCGAACATCTCGATGCGCAGCGCCTCGGTTTCGTTTTCGGCCGGGAAGATGTCGAGATTCTCGCCGCGCACGCGGTAGGTACCGCGGCGCAGTTCCATCTCGTTTCGGGTGTATTGAAGTTCAGTCAACTGACGAATCAGCGTGCGTGGATCGACACGATCGCCGATGGAAAGAATCAGCCGCAGCGAAAGGTAATCCTCGGGATCGCCCAAGCCGTAGATCGCGGAAACCGTGCCGACGATCAACGCGTCGCGCCTTGAGAGCAGTGCCTTGGTCGCGGCCAGCCGCATCTGCTCGATGTGGTCGTTGATGCTCGCGTCTTTCTCGATGTAGGTATCGGATGACGGAACGTAGGCTTCCGGTTGGTAATAGTCGTAATAACTGACGAAGTACTCGACCGCGTTGTGCGGGAAGAACTGCTTGAACTCGCCGTACAGCTGCGCGGCGAGGGTCTTGTTGGGCGCCAGCACCAGGGTCGGGCGCTGCACCGCCTGCACCACGTTGGCGATGGTGAAGGTCTTGCCGGAACCGGTGACGCCGAGCAACGTCTGTGCGGCGAGGCCCGCGTCGAAACCCTCGATCAGTTTGGCGATCGCCTGCGGCTGGTCGCCCGCTGGCCGGTACGGCGCCACCAGTTCGAAGCGTTCGTTGTCATGCTGCGGAGTACGGCTCGCATCCATCCCGGCATTATACGTTTGCCCTGCTGACAACCCTTGTCAGCATTATCCGACGCGGTTTGCTGCATACGGCCGCTACTGGCCAGCGTGCGCGCTGCACAGACTTGTCCCCGGCGCACGGACGGGGACGGTGATGGACAGAAATCGACACCACGCACGCGGTTTCACCCTGACGGAACTGCTTATCACGCTGGCCATCGCCGGCATCCTCGCGATGATCGGCGCGCCGGCGATGGGCAGCCTGCTGGCGCGAACGCGCAACAGCAGCATCGAGTCCGCGATCAGCCACAGCCTGCGGCACGCGCGGGCGGCCGCAGTGATGCACAACGCACGCGTACTGGTGTGTCCAAGCCGCGACGGACGCCGATGCCAGCCGGACGGGGATTGGCAGCACGGTTGGATCGTCGCCCGCGACGCCGACCATGACGGCCAGCCCGACGCAGGCGTGCCCGTCATCGCCACTCAAGCCGCCATGCCGACTGGAGCACGCGTCGTCACCAGCACCGGGCGCCGGAAAGTCGTGTTCCACCCGAACGGCAGCGCCGCAGGCAGCAACGCGACTTTCACCATCTGCCACGCACGTCTGCGTGAAGGCAAGTCGGTGATCGTTTCGAACACGGGAAGAGTGCGGCTGGAAGAACCGGAACCGGACCGTTTACAAGCCTGCCTTGCGGGCCTTCAACAAGGCTAGGGATGGCCAATGTAGCGGTAATACGCGATGCCGTAATCCTGGAACGCATTTTCGGTATGCGTACCGATGTGGTCGATGACAAGGCCTGCCGGCGCCAACTTGCGCGCGCCATCGAACGAGCCCTCGTCGTGCAGGCGCGCGTACTCGTCACGACCCAGATCCACCGCGCCGGCCAGCGCGTCGCCGAACCGGATCGCCCGCGCCGCTTCGCGCCAACCGGGCACCACCCGCGCGGGGATCGCCTCGGCCGCATCACCGCTGCCGTAGCCGAGCAGCAACAGACCGCGGCCGTCGAGGTCGGTGCCTTGCGCGGCTGCATCGTCAAGGCCCGCCGCCAGCCACGCGGGCAATGCCGCAGTGTAGAGATTGCCCATCTCCATGGCCGTTGCGGCGCCGAGCCGCAGCTTGCCTTCGACATGGTCGCGATAGCCATCGCGCTTGCGGAACGCTTTCAGCAAGCCGGATGCGGCCGGGTACGCGTCGGCCGGCAGCGCGTCGCCAACGCAACCACTCGCACCGTCCCGCCATTCCCGCAATACCGCGTCGCGCGAAATCCCGGAGGACTCGCAACACGCCGCAAATTCGCGTTCGGCTTCGGTGTCTCCCTGCACGGCGTCGTGTGCCAGCGCGGCCAGGTATGCCATCGCCAGCGCATTGCGCGGCATGTGGTGGTAGGGACGGTGCATGAACACCGCAGCGACATCCCGCAGATACGCTCCGCGCGACCCTCCTCGTTTCGTGAACAATGCGTCGAGTGCGCGCAGTGTGGCGTCGGTGTAGCAATCGGTCGAATACTTGCCATTGAACACCGGCAAATCGCTCAGCCGACCGTGCTGTCCCGGCGTCTGCCCGGCGAAACGCAGGAACGGCTTGCGGAAATCCAGCCCGCGATACGCGGACGCGCTGCCGGCCGCCGCCAGATCCAGTTCCAGCAGACGCGGCCTGGCTTCCAGCAACATCGCGACGGCACCGGCGCCCTGGGTCGGCTCGCCGCTGCTGCCGCGCGCGTACTCGGCGATATCGGCACTCACCACGATCGCCAGCCGATCGCGTCCGTCGCAGGCGAGATAACGCAGTCCGCCCTTCAACGCATACACCCCGCCAAGGCAGGCATGCTTGAACTCGGGTACCTCGCAATCGCGTGCGAGTACAGGCTTGCCCTCGGCTGCCAGCGCGGCATCCACCAGTCCGCGCACGATCACCGCGCCGGCGGCATTGTCGATGCTGGATTCGGTACCCAGTGCGAGATAGCCGACGCGCCGCGGATCGATGTCGTACTGTGCAAGCAACCGCAACACGGCGTTCGCGGCCAGGGTGTAGACGTTCTGATCCGGGCCGGGCATCCGGAAGGCATGGCCGACGACCGCGCGTGTCTTGGCGGGATCGTTGCCTGCCCATTCGCACCATTTCGCAAGATCGACCCGGTACGGTGGAACGTAGAGCGCCATCCCGCTGATGCCGGCGTGCGGGTTCTGTGCAAACGGATCTGCAGCCACGGTTGGATTCCTGCTCGGGACGCGGTGCGCACGAGTATGCGGGGGAATCACGTCCACGCCATGTGAACGATGGCACATGGCCGCAAACAAAAAAGCCGACGGAAAACCGTCGGCCTTCGAATTGGCGCCCGAACTTGGACTCGAACCAAGGACCCCCAGATTAACAGTCTAGTGCTCTAACCAGCTGAGCTATTCGGGCAAATTGTCGATTCCGCTCCGCTTCCATCCATGGAGCCGATGCCGTTCGGCATCCGTGCCTCACCCTTCGCGTGCGTAGCGACAGTCCACCGGACTGTCGCCAACGCCGCACGCTCGACCAGTTGAGCTATTCGGGCAGCGAGCCGCACATTATCGTTGCAGCGATTACCGCTGTCAAAAACAAGCTCGCAGCTTCACGAACTCGGGATCATCAACACCTGCCCCACCTGGATGCCGCCGCCCGCCTCGATCTTGCTGGCATTCACCGAGCGCAAGGCGCTCATGCTGACGCCGTACTGCCGGGCGATGCCGGACAGGGTTTCGCCACGGGTGACCTTGTGCATGTCCTGGTAGGTGTCCGCGATGATCGATGGCTTCTTCCTGGCTGCGGCCACTATCACGGGGGCCTGCGATCGCGCGGAACCCGCGGGAGCCACCCGATCGCCAGCAGTGCCCTTCTCGTCCGCGCTGGCCACTTGGTAAAGCCGTTTGTTGCGCTGCACCGCAAACCACGTGCCCGGCGGCGGCGTGGTTTCGAAATACTGTTTCACGCCGTCAAATATCGCCTGCGCCAATTGTTCGCGGTCGCGCGCGCTGTTCAGGCGCCTTTCGCCCTGGGGGTTGCTGATGAACGTGGTCTCGACCAGGATCGAAGGCACGTCCGGCGAACGCAGCACCACGAAATTGGCGCCCTGCACGGTGTTGCGATACAACGGCTCGATCCCGCCCAACGCAGCCAGCACGTCGCCGCCGACCTCGTGGGCCGCGTGCATGCTGGCACCCTGCGACAGATCGAGCAACACGGAAGCGAGCGTGTGGCTCTTGTTGTCCAGCGACACGCCGCCAATCAGGTCGGACGCGTTCTCGCTCTTGGCCAGCCAGCGCGCCGCCTCGCTCTGCTTGCCATGGGTATCCAGCACCCACACCGACCCGCCGCGCGCATCGCAATAATCGGGACAGGAGTTGGCGTGGATGGACACGAACAAATCGGCCTTGTGCTCGCGCGCGATCTCGAAGCGTTTCTCGAGCGGCACGTAGTAGTCGCCCGTGCGGGTCAGCACCGCATGCATGCCCGGCTGCGCGTCGATCAACCTGGCCAGGTCCTTGGCGATCGCCAGCGTGACGGTTTTCTCTTTCAAGCCACCCGGGCCGGTCGCCCCCGAATCGTCGCCACCATGGCCGGCATCCACCGCGATGACCACCGGGCGCGGCTTGCCGTGCGCGATGTCGCTGTCGATGGTCTTGACGATCTGCGAAGGCTGGTTGTCGGGCGTGCCAAGGTCGACCACCAGCCGATAGCCGTACTGCGCGGTGGGGTTCAGCAGGAAACTCTTGGGATGCGCGTTCTTGTCGAGATCCAGCACGATGCGCGCCTTGCCCTGGAAGCGGCCGATGCGCATGTCCCTGACCGCGCCCTTGCCGGGCTTGGCGCCCACCCCCTTGCCGAACACGCCGTTGTCCAGGTCGATCACCACCCGATCGGGCTTGCTCAACTGGAACAGGCTGTAATCGACCGGCGCGGTCAGCTCGAAGATCACCCGGGTGGAATCGGGGCCGCCCCAGATGCGAACCGCCTTGACCGTGCTGGAAGCCTTGGCACTGGCCGCCTGCACACCCGCCGCGCAGGCGACGGCCCCGCAGAAAAAGGCAAAAACCAACAGCAACGGGCGGGTCGTCCCCCTCATGGGGGTGGATTCAACCGCAAGCCGTGCCAAATTGCAAGGATTTTTTCCTTTGTTATCCGATGGCTGCGCGTGATTTACAGATTCTCAATCAGAAAGCGCTGTCAAGTAGCTGTCGTGCACCCGGTTCCCGAACCGTTTACCGGAGGCGCTCCAGCCAGCGTCCCCCACGCGTTGAAAACGGGGTCAGACGGACTTCCCGTCCCGAGTCCGCATGCCCCAAGGCGACCTCCATATCCGGTTTCGGCAATGCACCTCCGCCACGCTCCGGCCACTCCACCAGCACCAGCGTGTCGGGCGCATCCAGTTCATCCAGCCCCAGCCATTCCAGTTCGCCGGCGTCGGCGATGCGGTACAGGTCGAGATGGAAAGCGTCGTGCCCGTTCACCCGATAGCGTTCGAGCAGGCTGTAGGTCGGGCTTTTGACACGCTCGCCCACGCCCAGTGCGCGCAGCAACGCCCGCGCGAAGGTGGTCTTGCCGGCGCCCAGTTCGCCGCGCAGGAACAACACGCCGCCATCCAGCAAGGTCGGCGCCAGCCGCTGCGCCAAAGCCACGGTCGCGGCTTCGTTGGGCAAAGCGATCGCCAAGGTTCTATCGAGTTCACCCACGACCATTCACCAACGCTCGCAAATAGGGAAACAAATCGGTGGCCAGCAAGCCGCGCTCACCGGCACGCGCCGCCAGGTCGCCTGCACGTGCGTGCAGGCCGACACCCAGGCAGGCGGCGTCCCACGCCGGCAAACCTTGCGCCAGCAGGCCCGCAATCACACCCGTCAACACGTCGCCCATGCCGCCCGAGGCCATGCCGGGGTTGCCCCACGGACACACCGCGACGCGGCCCTGCGCATCCGCAATCAAGGAACCTGCGCCTTTCAGCACCGCGACCGCGCGGTATTTTTGCGCAAGCGCGCGCGCCGCGGCAAAGCGATCCGCTTGAATCGCGGCGATTTCCGTCGCCAGCAGGCGCGCGGCCTCGCCGGGATGCGGCGTCAGTACGCTGATGGCAGGCAACTCACGCGGTTGATCCGCGAGCAGATTCAGGCCGTCGGCATCCAGCACAGTCGGCCTGTCGGCATCCAGTGCCGCCTGCCACAGGCCGCGGCCCCATTCATCCCGGCCCAGCCCCGGGCCAATCGCGAGTACATCGGCACGTGCCAGCAACGCTTCCAGATTGCGCGGCACATGCACACCATGCGGCATCAGCTCGGGGCGTGCGGTCAGGATCGGCCCGACGTTCGCTTCACGGGTCGCGATGCTGACCAGGCCGGCACCGATACGCGCCGCGGCTTCGCCGCACATCTGGATCGCACCGCCCGCGCCAAGATCGCCGCCGATCGCGAGCACGTGTCCGTAGCGGCCCTTGTGGCTGTCGCGTGGTCGCGGTGGCAACGCTTGCGGCGTCAACAACACCGCGTCGGGGTTTTCACCTGCGTAGACATCCGTCGGAATATCCAGCGTGGACAGCGTGCGTTCCCCGCATTGATCGGCACCCCGTGCGGTGAACAGCCCGCGCTTCCAGCCCACGAAACACACCGTCGCCGTCGCGCGCACGCACGGATCGAAGGCGAGCCCCGTGTCGGAATCCAGCCCGCTCGGCACGTCGATCGCCAGCACTGGTCGGGTTTGTCCGTTCAAGGCCTGGATCAAACACGCGGCGTCGCCAGCCGGCGCGCGATTCAGCCCCGAGCCGAACAGCGCATCG
This sequence comes from Rhodanobacteraceae bacterium, assembly GCA_004299705.1. Classification (GTDB taxonomy): domain Bacteria; phylum Pseudomonadota; class Gammaproteobacteria; order Xanthomonadales; family Rhodanobacteraceae; genus 66-474. The sequence continues at coordinate 72,989 of SCQS01000032.1, forward strand.
ACGTACACATCGGCGTCCGGCAAATCCTGCAAGGACGCCAACGCGCCGCCTTCGCGCAGGAAACGTTCGCGCGCGAGCCCTGCGTCACCGGACGACATCGGCGTGGTTGCAATCACCTGCGCCTGCAACCCTGCCGCACGCGCCAGCGCGGCCAGCAAAAAACCGTCGCCGCCGTTGTTGCCGGGGCCGCACAGCACGCACAGCGTGCGCGCCTGCGACCAGCGTCGCCGCAACACATCCAGCGCGGCACGCGCGGCGCGCTCCATCAATTCGATGCCCGGAATGCCGCCAGCGATCGCGGCCCGATCGAGCGCGCGCACCTGTGCGGTGGTGTAGAGCGCGGTTTGCGGGTCGGGCTGCGGCATCGCGTGATCCTACAATGCGCGCATGCCATCGTTAAGCGAAGCCCACACCCCGGGGATCGATTTCACCGCGCTCGCGCAACGCGTCAAGGCGTGGGGCACGGAGCTCGGTTTCGCGAAGGTCGGCATCGCCGGGGTCGAACTCGACGCGGACGAAGCACGTCTGCTGGCGTGGCTGGAACAGGGCCGCCATGGCAGCATGGACTACATGCAGCGCCACGGCACCAAACGCAGCCGCCCCGCGGAATTGCAGCCGGGTACCGTGCGGGTCATCTCGGCGCGCATGAATTATTTCCCCGACGGCGTGGATGCCAACGCCGCATGGCACACGCTGGGCGAAGGCGAGCGCGCCTACGTCGCGCGCTACGCGTTGGGCCGCGACTACCACAAGCTGATCCGCGGGCGCCTGCAGAAGCTCGCCGACCGCATCGCCGCCGCAACCGGACCATTCGGCTACCGCGCCTTCACCGATTCGGCACCGGTGCTGGAGAAAGCGCTGGCGCGCAACGCCGGGCTGGGCTGGATCGGCAAACACACCCTGCTGCTGGATCGCGACGCCGGTTCGTGGTTTTTCCTGGGCGAGTTGTACACCGACCTGCCATTGCCGATCGATGAACCTTCGACCGCGCATTGCGGAACCTGCACCCGCTGCATCGACGTCTGTCCCACCCGCGCGATCACGGGACCGTACCAACTCGACGCGCGCCGCTGCATCGCCTACCTCACCATCGAATCGAAGGACGCGATACCCGAGGATCTGCGCCCGCTGATCGGCAACCGCGTGTTCGGCTGCGACGATTGCCAACTGGTGTGCCCCTGGAACAAGTTCGCGCAACCCACTCGCGAGGAAGATTTCGCCCCGCGCCACGCCCTCGATCACGTCAAGCTGATCGAACTGTTCGCGTGGACCGAGAACGAGTTCCTGAAGAAAACCGAAGGCATGCCGATCCGGCGTGCGGGTTACGCCGGCTTCATGCGCAACGTCGCGGTCGCGCTGGGCAATGCGCCGCCTTCGCCGGAAGTCATCGATGCACTCAATGCCCGTGTCGACGATCCCTCGCCGTTGGTACGCGAACACGTGGCGTGGGCGCTGGCGGAACAAACCGCCAAGGCAGCCAAGGCATGAGCCGGGAACCCGATCTCGTGACCCCGCCGCGTCTGCAAGACGTGCTGGACGAGCTGCGCCTGCGCGAACCGATCTTCCATCACCCTGGCTTTGGTACTTCACGCGCCGATTACGCGCGCATGACCGTGGACGACTTCTGGGAAATCGGCGCATCGGGGCAGCGCTACAGCCGCGCGTTCGTGCTCGACGTGCTCGAAGCGCGCTTGTCGAATCCGGTCGACGAATCGGATTGGGAAACCCGCGATTTCCACTGCCGCGAGCTGGCACCCGATGCCTACCTGCTGACGTACACCCTGCGCCAGGGCGAACGACTCACGCGCCGCAGCACGATCTGGCGGCGCGCGGACGGCGGCTGGAAGATAGTGTTCCACCAGGGCACCGTCGTGGCGCCCGCAGGTTGACGCGCCGGCACGCTGCGTGCCGCCAACGCGCCATTCCTGCCCCATCGGTTTTGAGGGTCGCCTGCAGGCAGGCTCCTACGACAGCAACTTGTAGGAGCGCGCCTGCGCGCGATCCCCGCCTGGCAGACAGGCGAGTCCTTCTCAGGCCGCCGCCATCTGCTTCGGGATCGAGGTATTGGTGCGCACGATGCGGTTGTCGGCATCGACGTAGACCAGTTGCGGCTTGTGCAACACGGCCTCGGCCTCGCTCAGCGACACGAAGGCGGCGATGATCACCAAGTCGCCCGGCTGCGCGCGGTGCGCGGCGCTGCCATTCACCGAGATGATGCCCGAGCCTTCCTCGGCGCGCAGCGCATAGGTGACGAAGCGCTCGCCGTTGTTGACGTTCCACGCGTGGATCTGCTCGTACTCGCGCACCCCGGCCGCATCCAGCAGATTGCCGTCGATCGCGATGGACCCTTCGTAGTGCAATTCCGCGTGGGTCACGGTCGCACGATGGATCTTGCCCTTGAGCATGTTCAGTTGCATGGCTTGCCTCCGGCCACCAAGAGTGCCGTGAGCGGGCATTATAACGGCTGAACGAAAGATTTGCTGCGCCGCACAAAGCCTGGCGAAAAGTCAGGCAACGTGTGTCCATACGATCCCAACAACCGGGGATCATCTCGCATTGACCGAGGATCGGGTGATGCAGCGACCCGGGATCGACCGCACAACCCCGGACTCAATCGAACGCGAGATTGTCGATCAGGCGTGTGTGGCCGAGACGGGCCGCGCCCAATGCCAGCAACCCGGTGCGTTCATCCGGGGCGGGTATGCCCAGATCCGCCGCACGCCGTACCACCATGTAGTCCGGCTCGAAGCCGGCGCGTTGCAGCCGCCGCAGCGCGGCCCCCTCGACCGCGTGCAGGGCGTGGCCTTCCACGAACGAGTCGTGCATCCACTGCAGCGTTGCATGCAGTTCCGGAGCACGGGTGCGTTGGTGGGCATCGAGGTAGCGGTTGCGCGATGACATCGCCAGCCCGTCCGGTTCGCGCACGATCGGGCCGGTCACGATCTCCAGCGACAGGGCCAGTTCGCGCACCAGCCGGCGCACTACCAGCAATTGCTGGCAATCCTTCTGTCCGAACACCGCGACATCGGGCTCGACCATCGCAAACAACTTGGCGACCACCGTGGCCACGCCATCGAAATGTCCGGGCCGATGCGCGCCTTCAAGCGTGTCGCCAACATCGGGCACGTGGATGCGCAGGGCATGTTCGGGGCCGAACGGATACATCACCTCGACGGTTGGCGCGAACAGCACATCGCAGCCGTGTTCGACCAGCCCCACGCTGTCTTCGGCCAGGCTGCGCGGATAGCGGGTGTAGTCCTCGTTCGGGCCAAACTGGGTGGGATTGACGAACACGCTGGCGACCACGCGGTCGGCGTAGCGCCGCGCCAGCTCGATCAGCGAAAAATGCCCCGCATGCAAATTGCCCATGGTCGGCACGAAGCCGACCCGCAGGCCTTCCTTTTTCCAGGCCTGCACCACGGCGCGTAAACCACGAATGTCGCCAACCGTGCGCATCGCTCAGCCAGCAATCTGATCCGGGCCCGGAAACCGTCCGGCCCGCACGTCATCGGCGTAGGCGGCGATCGCCTCGCGGATGGAGCCGCGCCCGGCCAGGAAATCCTTGCTGAACTTGGGCCGCCGGCCCGGCGTGATGCCCAGCATGTCGTAGCACACCAGCACCTGCCCGTCGCAGTCCGCGCCCGCGCCGATGCCGATGGTCGGGATCGGCAAGGCGCGGGTGATATCGGCCGCCAGCGCCGCGGGGATCGATTCCAGCACCAGCAATTCCGCGCCCGCGTCGGTCACCGCGCGGGCTTCGGCGCGCAGGCGCGCGGCCGCGTCGTCGGTCTTGCCCTGCATCCGGTAGCCGCCCATCTTGTGCACGGACTGCGGGGTCAGGCCGAGGTGCGCGCATACCGGCACTTCGTGGCTGGCCAGCGCGGCGATCACCTCGCAGGTCCATTCCGAACCGCCTTCGAGCTTCACCATCGCCGCGCCGCCCTCGGCCATCAGCCGCGCGGACGCCGCCAACGCCGTGGCCGGATCGCGGAACTGCATGAACGGCAGGTCGACCACCTGCAAGGTCGCGGAAAGTCCGCGCGCGACCAGCGAGGCGTGATAGACCATCTGGTCGAGCGTCACCGGCACCGTGCTGGTTTGCCCCTGCACCACGTTGCCCAGCGAATCGCCGACCAGCGCGACGTCGACGCCTGCCGCCTCCATGTGCGCGGCGAAACTGGCGTCGTAACAGGTCAGCACCACGATCTTCTCGCCGCGCGCCTTCATCGCGCGCAGGCCCGGCACCGTCACCGGCTTGCGTTTGGCCACGTCGGGCGATTGCATGTACGCGGGCATGGGCTTGGCTCGAAGTGAATGGCGCATTATGGCCGCTTGTCGTCGCGCGGCCAACCATCAGGCCCCGCGCAAATCACGGGCGCGGAAACCGCACGCGTACAACGCGGCGACATACGCCGCGCCACCCGCGCACACCAGCAATGCGAGCCTCCAGACGCGCGTGACGATGCGCTCTTGGGTCCACTGCGTCCATGGCCAGAACCACAGCCCGATCCCGATCACGATCGCCAGCGCCGCACAAGCCAGCGCCATGCGCAGCCAGTGGCGTCCCCATCCGGGTTGGTGGTGGTACACCCCGGCGCGTTTGAGGTAACGCCACAGCAGCGCGAACTGCAGGTAGTTGGAGATCGAACTCGCGATCGCCATGCCGAGGTGCAGACCCGGCACCTTCGCGATGCCCTCCAGCCACGGCAACTGCTTCAATCCCGCCGGCGCCCACAATTCGAACAACAACGCAATCAAGGCGAAGTTGGCGACCATGTTGACCACCAGCGCGATCACGCCTGCGCGCACAGGGGTTTTGGTGTCCTGCCGCGAATAGAACGCCGGCAGCAGGGTCCGGGTCAGGGCTATCGCGGGCACGCCGGCGCCCAGGCCAACGATCGCGATCGCGGTCATGTGGCTGTCGAAGGCATTGAAGTGCCCGTTCTGGAACAGCGTCGCGACCAGCGGTTCGGCCAGCAGCAGCAGGCCGCACATCGCCGGCAGTGCGATCAACAGCGTCATGCGCAGGCCCCAGTCCAGCGAACGCGAAAAACCCTCGCGGTCGGAGGTGACGTGGTGGCGCGACAACGCCGGCAGGATCACGGTGCCCAGCGCGACGCCGAACACGCCCAGCGGCAGCTCCAGGAAACGCGTGGCCTGATACATCCAGGTCTGCGAGCCGGTAACCAGCAGCGACAATACGATCGTGTCGAGCAGCAAGTTGATCTGTGCCACCGACGAGCCGAACAGGGTCGGCAGCATCAGCCGCATGATCTTTTTCACCTGCGAATGGTTCCAGCCCCAGCGCGGCAGCGAGAGCAAGCCCAGGCGCCGGATCGCCGGCAGCAGGAACAGCAATTGCAAAATCCCCGCCGCCAGCACCGCCCAGCCCAGCGCCTCGATCGGCACCGCGAGGTAGCGCGACAGCCACAGCGCGCCCGCGATCAGGCAGATATTCAAGATCACCGGCGTCAGCGCCGGCAACGCGAAGCGGCTGAAGCTGTTGAGGATGCCGCCGCACAGCGCGGTCAACGACACGAACAGGATATACGGGATGGTCAGCCGCAACAGGTGGATCGTCAGGTCGAACTTGTGCGGCTGGTCCAGCGCGCCCGGCGCGAAACCCGTGGCGACCTGCGGCGCGAAGATCAGGCCCAGCGCCACGATGACCAGCAACACCCCGGCAAGCGTGCCGGCCACACGCGAAGTCAGCTCGCGCAATTCGGCGTGGCTGCCGGTTTCCTTGACCTCGGTGAACACCGGCACGAACGCGGTCGAGAAAGAGCCTTCCGCGAACAGCCGGCGCATGAAGTTGGGCACCCGGAACGCGATGAAGAACGCGTCGGTGGCTGCACTGACTCCGAACACGTGTGCAATCGCGATGTCGCGTACCAGCCCCAGCACCCGCGAAATCATGGTCATGCTGCTGAACGAGAACACCCCGCGCAGCAGGCTGGGCTGGCGGGTCATGCGTGGAACCTCCGGAAACCGGGGTCAGAGTGCAATTTCGGGCAAGCCAGCGGAAAGTTGCAGAACCGATTCGAAATTGCACTCTGACCCCAGCTTCTCAAACCATTGACTGCAAAAGCATCTCCAGCGATACTAGCCGGCTTAATTCCATCGAATCCGTTCGGAGTCACCCAGTGGCCAACATCCAGTCCGCCAAGAAACGCGCCCGCCAGGCCGAAGCCCATCGCATGCGCAACGCCAGCCAGCGTTCGATGCTGCGCTCGTCGATCCGCAAGGTGTTGAAGGCCATTGAGGCCAAGGACAAGGCCGGCGCCGAAGCCGCCTGGAAGGACGCCGAACCGGTGCTCGACCGTTACGCCAGCCGTGGCCTGATCCACAAGAACAAGGCCGCCCGCCACAAGAGCCGCCTGACCGCGCATATCAAGGCGATCGGCTGAGTCGCGCTCATCCGCAGTCCTGAAAAAGCCGGCGCCAGCCGGCTTTTTCTTTGAGTGCTGCAAAGCCATCCCCCTCAATCCCCCTTCGTTCCGAAGGGGGAAGCGAATCTCACCCCCTTCCAAGGGAAGGGGGTCGCCACGCAGTGGCGGGGGGATGCGCGCGCCATCTCGTCGCCGAGAGTCAGGCGCGTGCATCGTTGCCTTCCACCGTGTCGGCCTTCAGCTCGTCAAAAAAACGCTGCGCCGCGAGGCAGACCTCGCGCGTGCCCAGCCGCTCTGCAGCCGAGACCGCGAACCACGGCGCCTGCCAATCCAGCCGTGCGACGATCCCGCGCGCGTTCGCCTCGCGTTCCTCCGGCGCCCACAGGTCGATCTTGTTGAGCAGCAGCCAGCGCGGACGCTGCAGCAGTTCGGGATCGTGGCGCTGCAATTCGCCTTCGATGATCCGCACCTGTTCGACCGGATCGGCGCCGTCCAGCGGCGCCACATCGACCAGGTGCAGCAGCAGGCTGGTGCGTGACACGTGCTTCAGGAACTGGATGCCCAGCCCCGCGCCTTCCGCCGCGCCTTCGATCAAGCCCGGGATGTCGGCCACGACGAAACCCTGCGACGGCCCCACGCTGACCACGCCCAAATGCGGCTGCAGGGTGGTAAACGGGTAATCCGCGACGCGCGGCGTCGCCGCGGAAACCGCGCGTATGAAGGTGGATTTTCCGGCGTTCGGAAAGCCCAGCAGGCCGACGTCGGCCAGCACCTTCAATTCCAGTTTCAGTTCCCGCTCCTCGCCCGGCGTGCCGGGCGTGAAGCGACGCGGCGCACGATTGGTGGAACTCTTGAAATGGATGTTGCCGAGGCCGCCCTTGCCGCCCTTGGCGACCAGCAGTCTCTGGCCGTGTGCGGTGAGATCGCCGATCAGCTCGTCGGTGTCGAGATTGAACACGGACGTGCCAACGGGCACCCGGATCGTGGTGTCCTCGCCACCGCGGCCGTACATGTCGCTGCCCATGCCGTTCTGGCCGCGCTGCGCCTTGAACTGACGCTGGTGGCGGAAATCGATCAGCGTGTTCAGGCCTTCGTCGGCGACCAGCCACACGCTGCCGCCGTCGCCGCCATCACCGCCGTTCGGACCGCCAAACGGAATGAACTTCTCACGCCGGAAACTGGCGCAACCGTCCCCGCCGTTTCCGGCCTGCACCTTGATGATGGCTTCGTCTACAAACTTCATGGGGCGCCAGCGTAACGAAAACCGGGGTCAGAGTGCACTTTCGAACAAACGCCGCAGGACGTCAGGCAGTCGCCCCACGAAAGTGCACTCTGACCCCGGTTTTCAGACGAAAAACCCCGCCGCAGCGGGGTTGTTCGCGAATCGTGGGATCGATCAACCAGCAACCACATTCACCGTGCGACGGCTCTTCGGGCCCTTGGTGGAAAACTCCACCTTGCCATCGACCAGCGCGTATAGCGTGTGGTCGCGGCCCAAGCCCACGCCGACACCCGGATGGAACTGGGTGCCGCGCTGGCGCACGATGATGTTGCCGGCTTCGACGACCTGGCCGCCGTACAGCTTGACGCCCAGGTATTTCGGGTTGGAGTCGCGGCCGTTGCGCGAGGAACCTACGCCCTTTTTATGTGCCATGGCGGCTTCTCCTTACTTGCTGCCACCGGCGATGCCGGTGATCTCGATTTCGGTGTAATGCTGCCGGTGGCCCATCTGCTTGCGGAAGTGCTTGCGGCGGCGGAATTTGACGATGCGCACCTTGTCGGCGCGGCCGTGGGCGCGCACCTTGGCGGTAACGCTGGCGCCCGCAACGTTGGGCGTGCCGACGGTGACGGTTTCGCCCTCGCCGATCAGCAGCACCTTGTCGAACGTGACTGCGGCGTCGGGTTCGGCCTCCAGTTTTTCGACGCGCAGGACGGCGCCCTGCTCGACGCGGTACTGGTGACCGCCGGTAAGAATGACTGCGTACATGGTTTCGGACTCTCTGGTTCTGTCGTTATTCTGGGTCGATCGGGCGCTATTCTTCGCGCTCGAACCCGCGATTCTAGCGTGATTTCAGGGGATTGGGCAAGCTCGGGGAACCGGGGTCAGAGTGCAGTTTTGCCGGGAGCATCACGTTGTTATCCGGTTGCGGCCCAAAACTGCACTCTGACCCCGGTTTCCCAGCGCGACCATCGAAAACCGGCAATGCGAGCCCCACATCGACCGGGTCGCTATAGTAGCGGGCTTTGCCGCACGCCTTCCCATGGACACCATCCGCATCCGCGGTGCCCGCACCCACAACCTCAAGAACATCGACCTCGACCTGCCGCGCGATCGACTGATCGTGATCACCGGCCTGTCGGGCTCGGGCAAGTCCTCGCTCGCCTTCGACACGCTGTACGCCGAGGGCCAGCGCCGTTACGTCGAGTCGCTGTCGTCGTACGCGCGGCAATTCCTGTCGATGATGGAAAAACCCGACGTCGACCACATCGAGGGCCTGTCGCCGGCGATTTCGATCGAGCAGAAATCGACCTCGCACAACCCGCGTTCGACGGTCGGCACCATCACCGAGATCCACGATTACCTGCGCCTTTTGTACGCGCGTGTCGGCACGCCGCGCTGTCCGAACCACGGCACGCCGCTGGCTGCGCAGACGGTCAGCCAGATGGTCGATGCAACGCTGGCGTTGCCGGAAGACAAGCGCTACATGCTGCTGGCGCCGGTGGTGCGGGAGCGCAAGGGCGAGCACGTGCAGGTGTTCGAGCAGTTGCGCGCGCAGGGTTTCGTGCGCGCGCGCGTGGACGGCACCGTGTATGACCTCGACGCCGTGCCAGCGCTTGGGCTTCGCATCAAGCACACCATCGAAGTGGTGATCGACCGTTTCCGTCCGCGTGCGGATTTGAAACAACGCCTCGCCGAATCGTTCGAGACCGCGTTGAGGTTGGGCGAAGGCCTGGCGATCCTGGTCGACCTGGACGACGCCAAGGCGCCGGAACAACTGTTCTCGTCGCGCTATTCCTGCCCGCAGTGCGACTACTCGCTGCCGGAACTGGAACCGCGGCTGTTCTCGTTCAACTCGCCGGTCGGCGCGTGCCAGACCTGCGACGGCCTCGGCGTCACGCAGTTCTTTGATCCGGCACGGGTGGTGGCGCACCCCGAGCGTTCCTTGGCGAACGGCGCGATCCGCAGTTGGGACCGACGCAATCCGTATTACTGGCAGATGGTGCAGTCGCTGGCGAAGCACTACGGCTTCGACCCGGAAACGCCCTGGAACAAGCTGCCAAAGGCCACGCGCGATGCGGTGCTGACCGGCTCCGGCGACGAAGCCATCGCGTTCAAGTACACGCCCGCCACCGCCAGTGGCGCGGTCACCCGCAAGCATCGCTTCGAGGGCATCATCCCGAACCTCGAACGCCGCTACCGTGAAACCGATTCCAACATGGTGCGCGAGGAACTGGCGCGCTTCATCAGCGAGCGGCCCTGCCCCGAGTGCCACGGCGAGCGGTTGAACCTGTCCGCGCGCAACGTGTTCGTGGGCGAGAAGAACCTGCCGTCGTTGTCGGCACTGGCGATCAGCGATGCGCGCAGCTTCGTCGACGGCCTGCATCTTGCGGGTTGGCGCGGCGAGATCGCCGAACGCATCGTCAAGGAAATCCGTGAGCGCCTGAGGTTTCTGATCGACGTGGGTTTGGATTACCTCACCCTCGACCGCAAGGCGGATTCACTGTCGGGCGGCGAAGCGCAGCGCATCCGGCTGGCCTCGCAGATCGGCGCGGGCCTGGTCGGCGTGATGTACGTGCTGGACGAACCGTCGATCGGCCTGCACCAGCGCGACAACGAACGCCTGCTGGGCACGCTGACACGCCTGCGCGACCTCGGCAACACCGTGATCGTGGTCGAGCACGACGAAGATGCCATGCGCCACGCCGACCGCATCGTGGACATCGGCCCCGGCGCCGGCGTGCACGGCGGCGAGGTGATCGCGCAGGGTTCTCTGGAGGACATCCTGAAAGAACCTCGTTCGCTGACGGGTCAATATCTTTCCGGCAAGCGTTCGATCGAGGTGCCGCAACTGCGCCGCCAGCCCGACCCCAAGCGCGTGCTGAAACTGAAAGGCGCGCACGGCAACAACCTGCAGCATGTCGATCTCGAAATCCCCGCGGGACTTTTCACCTGCATCACCGGCGTGTCGGGGTCCGGCAAGTCCACGCTCATCAACGACACGCTGTTCCGGATCGCTGCGGTGGAATTGAACGGTGCCTCCGCGCAACCCGCACCGTACGAATCGATCGAGAAGCTCGACCTGTTCGACAAGGTGCTGGACATCGACCAGTCGCCGATCGGACGCACGCCGCGCAGCAATCCCGCGACGTATACCGGCGTGTTCACGCCGCTGCGCGAGCTGTTCGCGCAGGTGCCCGAATCGCGCGCGCGCGGCTACCAGGCCGGGCGTTTCAGCTTCAACGTCAAGGGTGGCCGTTGCGAAGCCTGCGAAGGCGACGGGCTGATAAAAGTGGAGATGCATTTCCTGCCCGACGTGTACGTGAGTTGCGACGTCTGCCACGGCAAGCGCTACAACCGCGAAACGCTGGAAATCCTCTACAAGGGTTACACCATCGCCGACGTGCTGGACATGACCGTCGAACAGGCGCTGGAAGTGTTCGCGCCGGTGCCGCAGATCGCGCGCAAGCTGGAAACGCTGATGGACGTGGGCTTGGGCTACATCAAGCTCGGCCAGAGCGCGACCACGCTGTCGGGCGGCGAGGCCCAGCGCGTGAAACTGTCCAAGGAACTGTCACGGCGCGACACCGGCAACACGCTGTACATCCTCGACGAACCCACCACCGGCCTGCATTTCTTCGACATCGAGCAACTGCTGAAGGTGCTGCATCGTCTGGTCGATGGCGGCAGCACGGTGGTGGTGATCGAACACAACCTCGACGTCATCAAGACCGCCGACTGGATCGTCGACTTGGGGCCGGAAGGCGGCGCGGGCGGCGGCCGCATCATCGCGACCGGCACACCCGAGGACATCGCGGCGATGAAAAATTCGTACACCGGGCAGTTCCTCGCGCCGGTGCTCGCTGCAACATCGAAATCGTCACGCAAGAAGAAACGCGCGTAAAGAAAAGAACCATTGTCCGCGAAGAACGCAAAGGACGCGAACGGACCATTTTCATTTCTGCTTTCTTTGCGTATTTTGCGTCCTTCGCGGACAGATGCTCTTGCCGTATTCATTCACCCATGACCGACAACAAACCATCATCGAAGCAACGCGCGACGCGCAGGCGCCCGAAAGCGAAGGCCGTGGCGGAGCCCGCGCCACCGTCTGCAGTGCCCGCAAGTCCGGCGGAGCGACACCCGCCATCGCGCACGCTGGCGACGATCCCCCTGCACGTGCGCTGGCGCGACCTCGACGCCTTCAACCACGTCAACAATTCCTCGTACCTGACCTACCTCGAAGAATCACGCCTGCAGTGGCTGCGCGGCGTTCCGGGCGAGTGGTTCAACGCGCACGCGATGCCGGTGATGGCGGCGGTCGAACTGCACTACCGCAAGCCGATCGAGTGGCCCGCAGAGATCGACGTGCTGCTTTCCTGCGAACGACTGGGCACAACGTCGATGACCATCGGCAACCGCATCGTTGCTCGCAACGATGCAGCGGTCGTCTACGCCGAAGGCAGCGTGGTGATGGTGTGGGTCGATCCCGCGACCGGCGCTGCGGTGCCGTTGCCGGATGCGATTCGCAAGGCGTGTGGCTGAACGCTTTGTGGGAGTCTCACGCACGTCGTCATTCCGGGGCTGCCCGCGCTGTTTGCGGGCAGAACTCGGAATCCACGTTCTCGGGCTTGCGAGGATCGAAAATGGATTCCGGGTTCCATCGCCGATGATGCCGGCGATGGCCCCGGAATGACGGTCTTGCAGGTTTCACCGCCTGTGACCGGATCGAAAGGCACCAGCTCAGCTTCGACTGCTTTGCTGTTCTTCCAGCGTCAACGCCACCTTGTCGCGCAAATACACCGGCAGCGCATTCTCCGGCGCCACACTTTTTCCAGCCTTGAACAACGGCGCGGCCAGGCGCGCGACATCGCAAGCCTGCGGATAGCGATCGCCATCGGCCCAGCGTGGTGCCGACGGCAGGCGTTCGCGGATCGCTTCGCCATAGGCACGCCAACCCGTGCCCAGCACGTTCCAGGCTTCGGCGTTCGGCGGGATGAGCTCGGCCGCGGGCAACACATGCTCCAACCCCAACGGTTCCACCAAACCATCCGCCCCGCGGCGAAACGTCCCAGCGTAGATTTCCTCGCGGCGCGCGTCGATCGCGGCCAGGATCGCGGCGCCGTTGTTCGGTGCCTGCATCGCCAGCGCTGCCAGCGACGACACCGGCACCACCGGAATGTCCAGCGCCAGCGCCAGGCCCTGCGCCACCGAGATCGCCAGCCGCACGCCGGTGAACGCGCCCGGCCCCTGCCCCACCGCGATCGCATCGAGTTGCTTGCGCGCGACGCCGGCTTCGGCCAGCAGCTCTTCCGCCATCGGCAATACGAGTTCAGCGTGGCGGCGTGGCGCGAGTTCGCTGCGATCGATCGTGGCGTCACCGTGCAGCAACGCGACGGAACAGGCTTCGGTGGCGGTTTCGATGGCGAGGAGGTTCATGCGTGAATAGTCTCGAGCCGATTGCTTCCGACAGCATAAATGTGATCACCCCCTTCCCAGGAAGGGGGTCGCGGCCCAGCCGCGGGGGGATGCGCGTCGAAGCAAGAAACCATCCCCCTCAATCCCCCTTCCTGCGGAAGGGGGAAGAAAAACCAGTATCACCTCTCACGCGATACGGTCGTCAAAAAATCGTTGCACATCTGCAAGCTCCCGCGTGCGCGGCATCGGCGGCAGGCTGGCGAGGAACAGTTTGCCGTAGGGCTTGCTGCACAAGCGCGGGTCGCACAACACCAGCACGCCGCGGTCGTGCACGTCGCGGATCAGCCGCCCCGCGCCTTGTTTCAGCGCGATCGCCGTGGCCGGAATCTGCCAGTCGCGAAATGGATTGCCGCCGGCGCGGCGCACGGCGTCGAGCCGCGCCTGCAACACCGGATCGTCGGGCGACGCGAATGGCAGCTTGTCGATGACGACGACGCTCAATGCTTCACCGGCCACGTCCACGCCTTCCCAGAAACTCGCCGCGCCCAGCAGCACGCCGTTGCCGGAATCGCGGAAGTCCGAAAGCAACTGGTGCCGTGGGGCAGTGCCCTGAACGAACAGCGGCCACGGTGCGTCGGCCAGCAGGTCGGCCGCAAGCTTCAGCGCGCGATGCGAGGTGAACAGCAGGAACGCGCGACCCCGCGAGGCCTCCAGCACCGGCCGCACGGTTTCGATCACGCGCTGGGTGTAGTCCCGCGCCGCAGGTTCCGGCAGGCCCTGCGGCAACCAGCACAGTGCCTGGTGCGCGTAGTCGAACGGGCTGCCGAGATCCAGCGTCACCGGATCGACCAAGCCCATCTGGCGCGTGAAGTGATCGAATTGTCCCGCTACCGCCAGCGTGGCCGAAGTGTGGATCCACGCCGCGTCGGTCGCCGCGCGCAGGGTCTGCAACTGCGGCGCGAGGTCCAGCGGCGTCGAACTCAACTCGAAACCGTGGTCCGACAATTCGTACCAGCGCACCTCGTCCTCGCCGTCGCGGCCGGCGATGCGCTGCAGGCGCTGGTCCAGCACCACGCAGCGCGCGTGCACGCTGGCGAGCCCCTTGGAACGCTCGGCCTGCCCGACCAGCACGCCCGACAGGTCGTCCAGCGCGTCGCCGAGATGTTCCAACGCCTCGGCCGCACCTGCGTCGGCTTCCAGTTGCGCGAACGCGCCGCGCTTCGGCAAGGCGTCGAAGGCGAGCCGCGCCTTGCGCAGCGCGTCGTTCACGGCATCCAGCGCTGGCTGCAGCAATGCAAGCGCGCCCGCTTGGCCCGCGCACTCGGCCAGCGTGTCGGCCGCGAGTTCCTTCACCTGGCGCGCGCTGATGCCCACCGAAAAATACTGGCCCGCGAGTTCCGGCAACTGGTGTGCTTCATCCAGGACGTACGCCTCGGCTTCCGGCAGGATCGCGCCGAAGCCTTCGCGCTTCAGCGCCAGATCTGACAGCAGCAGGTGATGGTTCACCACCACGAGATCGGCTTCCTGCGCACGCCGCCGCGCCTTGAACACGAAACACTCGTCGTAGAACGGGCATTCGGTGCCAAGGCAGTTTTCCGCTGTCGAAGTGACACGCGGCCACAGCGGCGAGCCTTCCGGCACCTCGGCCAGTTCCGCGCGATCGCCGGTGCGGGTGCGCGCACCCCAAGCCCGCACCGTCTGCAGATCATGCACCTGCGCGCGCGACTTGAACTGGCCCGATTCGACCGTCTGCTGCAAGCGGTACTTGCACAGGTAATTGGCGCGGCCCTTGAGCAGCGCCACATCAGCCTTCACGCTCAGGATAGCCAGCACCCGCGGCAGGTCGCGGTGGAACAACTGGTCCTGCAGGTTGCGCGTACCGGTCGAAACGATCACCCGCTTGCCCGACAGCAACGCGGGAACGAGATACGCGAACGTCTTGCCGGTGCCCGTGCCCGCTTCCACGACCAGCGCGTCGTGATCCGCGATGGCCCCGGCCACCGCGTCCGCCATCCGCTGCTGCGTCTCGCGCGGCGCGAAGTTCGGCACCTCGCGCGCGAATGGGCCATCCGTGCCGAGCAGTACGGCTGCGGTGGGATCATCAACTTTCAGGCTCATCGCGCAAGTATCGCGGAGCGGGACGGATGGCGAAACCTTCGCCAGTGCCTACCTTCCCGTCCGCGCTTATTGTCACCGAGGATCGTCGGTGATATTGCATATCACGCCCGAAGTGCGGAATAACCCGGCAGCGTTACCCTGTTTCGGCACGAAACGGGATCGGCCAGGCGCTCGATACGGCACCGGAAACCCATGATTGACAACGACGCAGCCCGACTGGACGATCTCGTTACCGCCCCGACTTGGGGCACAATTGTAGTTGGGCGGCACTCCAAACTGGCGTTTGTGATGATTGTCAGGAGCGATGTCTGACGGTGGCAACTATTCGTACTGCTCCAGACACATAGACTGGCGGTGTCATTATTTTTGGGGCCGCAATCATGGCACCGATTTCAAGCGATGTAGTCGTGCGTTTTGCGTTTTGGCTCCCATGTGCGTGCGTCGTGTTGCACGTTTTTGAGGAGTTCGTTTGGCCAGGAGGAATACTAGCTTGGGACCGTATCTATCGACACGAGCTTGCGGAAAGTATTACGCCTCGCTTTGCAGTCATTGGCAACCTCGTGCTTATTGCGGCAACCGTGGTACTAGGCGTAATGGGTCAAAGCTGGTCCCGTAGCTTGTCGCTCTGGTTCGTGCTTGCCGGTTTGTTGGCAGGTAACGCTGTCTGGCACATACACGGTGCACTACATACACACAGATATTCTCCCGGGGTAGTTACCGGGGCTATTTTGTATCTGCCGCTTCTGGTGGGCGGGCTCTGGTACTTCCTTAGTATCCGCGGGGCTCCGCTCGAAATTGTTGTAGTCGGGTGCGTAATCGGCGCCACTTACCAATTTTGGTCAAACTTCCTGCATCGGCGCCTGTTGCCCGGCGAGCGCTAACCGGCCTATAGTGCCGTCCAACTATTCGGTCAACCGGACGCTCACCCGCTACGCGGGTTCGCGCCGGTCACCTCAAGCGTTGATATGGACACAGAACCCATGCAGGTTACCCATCAACGCATGGCGCTGCTGAAAGCCATTGCGCGTGGTGAACAGGCCGTGGCTGAGGGCAGAGTGGTCAGTCACGCTCAGGCCAAGAAGCGCATGGCGCGATGGCTTGTTGCGCAAGCATCTGCTGGCGCGCAACACCGATCGGGCAAGGGCAAATCGCTCTGACTTTCGGCCTCACCCCATCCACGCGCCAATCGTTCAACGACCCGGCCCCAGGTACTCGCACCCTTCCCCGTTCTGCTCGCGCTTCACCACCACGCGTTGCAGTTGCGGCAGGTGATCGAGTCTTTCCCACACGAAGCGGGCGATGTTTTCCATGGTAGGAATGCCGAGGCCTTCCACGTCGTTGAGCAGGCGGTGGTCCAGCGCGTCGCGCGCAGTGTCGATGCCGCGTTCGAGGTCGCCCATGTCAACCACCCAGCCGCGTTCGGTCAGCGGGCCGCGCAGCCACACCTCCACCTGGTACGAATGGCCGTGCATGCGCCGGTAGCGCGGGTCGCCGCCGGGACCGGCGTCGAGCTGGTGCGCGGCGTCGAAGTAGAAAGTCTTCCAGACGTTGAAGAGTTGTTCGCTCATGGGAATTTCTTAATTCCGGGCAATGGTGTTATTTGGAGCAATGGCGTGCCAAGTCGAAATGGATTCCCGCTTTCGCGGGAATGACGGCAAAGCAGGCGATCGATCTCGATTCGCTCATGGGATGCCAAGGTACTTGTGGGTTTGCAGGCTGAGGCGCCAGTGCGGGTGCGCCTTGCAGTAATCGACCGCGGCGCGGGTGTTTTCGGCGGCGCGCGGGCCGTCCATCGGTTGCAGGAAGAACAGCCGCGCGGGATAGCCGGTGAAACGTTCCGGCGGCGCGTTGGCCTGCGGATAGACCAGTTTCAGTTCGTCGGCACGCTCCAGGTTCACCGGCTGGGTGCCCTTGGGGCTGACGGTGATCCAGTCGAGTCCATCAGGTGCCGCGAGTGTGCCGTTGGTTTCGACGGCGCATTCGAAACCACGTGCGTGCATCGCTTCCAGCAACGGCGTATCGAGTTGCAGCAGCGGTTCGCCGCCAGTGAACACCACGTAGCGGCTTTCGTTTTGGTCCCGTGGCCACAGGCCTGCGATCTGGTCGGCGGCCGCATCGGCATCCCGATACTTGCCGCCGTTCTCGCCGTCGGTGCCGACGAAGTCGGTGTCGCAGAAGTTGCACGCCGCCGTCGCGCGATCCTGCTCGCGCCCCGACCACAGGTTGCAGCCGGCAAAGCGACAGAACACGGCCGGACGCCCGGCGTGGAAGCCCTCGCCTTGCAGGGTGTAGAAGATTTCCTTGATGGCGTACATGCGGGCAGTAGAATCTCGAACCCGCTATTTTGCCAGCACGAGCGGCTGCGTGCCCTTCCGGCTTCCGATGGGATTTCGCAATACCAAGCACTTGAAAATGGATTCCGGGTTCCGCCCGCGCCAACTGCGCGGGCGGCCCCGGAATGACGAATGAAGAAATTGTGTCGGCGCGGGAACCGCGCCATCGCCATGGGGCATGTTGTCATGCAAATCCGCATCGCCACTCCCGCCGACGCCGATGCCATCGCCGCGGCGGAAGCCGCAACCCAGCGCACGCCTGGGCTGCTGGTCGGTCATCCGGGCGAGATTCCGGTCGAGGCCTACCGCAGCAAGATTGCGAAGCTGGCGACGGACGGGCGTTACATCGTGGCCGAGGCAGACGGCGGGCTGGTCGGGCACGCATTTCTCGACCCGATGCCGATGCGCGCCAATGCACACGTGTTTACGCTGACCATCGTGGTGCACCCGGGCCACGTCGAACGCGGCATCGGCAACGCGATGCTGCGCGACCTGCTGGATTGGGCACAACGCGACGCCCGCGTCGGCAAGGTGGAATTGAACGTGCGCGCGGGCAACCTGCGCGCGCAACACCTCTATCAAAAATTCGGCTTCGTCGAGGAAGCGCGCTTCCGCCGCCGCGTGCATCGATTGGACGGCGTGTTCGAGGACGACATCGGGATGGCGTGGTTTCCGCGGCGCTAGCCGGCCACCCATCGAAGTGACAAACTGTCGGCAGGCACACACAACGGGACACGATGATGGCGGAGGCCGCACCGGCCGAACCTGGCATCAATGTTCGACAAATCGTCGAACTGCAGGCCGAGGTCTGCTACATGAACGTCGATCGCACGCTGGCCACGTGGACGCGCACCGCGCTGTCGCTGATCGTGTTCGGCACGGTGGTCGACCGCTACGGCCTGTTGCTGACCCGCAACCACGCGGCGCACGTCGGCACGCTGCTGGCGATGAACCCGGAGTCGAGCATCGCGGGGTTGCTGCTGGTCGCGCTGGGCGTGTGCTTCGCGGCGGCGGCAGCGATTCGCCACCAGGCCTATCGACGGAAGTGGATACGCGAATACGACCACCCCGGCTGGCACGGACCGTGGCTGGCGTTCGTGTTCGCGGCCATGACGATCATCGCCGGCTGCACGCTGCTGGTCGTACTGTTGGTGTTCCGCGGTTGACGCAGCCAGTCGTCAAGCCGCCCGCCACGTGACAAACTATTTGCCACGCCGGACGCCAAGCAGGAACGCCGCAGTGGCTGACGAAAGCTCCATCCCACGACCCAGCACCGCGCACGAACTGGTCGAACTGTCATTGCAACGCTCGTACATGAATACCGAGCGCACGCTGGCGGTGTGGACGCGCACCGCGCTGTCGCTGATGATTTTCGGGATCGCGGTGGACCGCTTCGGCCTGTTGATGAACCACCCGCCGTGGCGTGTCGCCGACCTGAGCGACCTGCTGCCCAACCCGCTGTCCACGTTGGGCGGCGTGGTGCTGGTGGCGATGGGCGTGTTGATCCTGCTCGCCACCGGCTTCCGCTTCCTCGCCTACGGCCTCAAGTGGCACCGCCAGAATCCCCGCTACGTGTGGTACCACACGCCATGGCTGGCCTTCAGTTTCTCGATGCTGATAGCTGCGTTCGGGATCGCGCTGCTGGTGGTGCTGTGCGTGTTTCGCCAGTAACGGGATCACCTCTTTCCACACGCGGCAACGCGCGAAACAAAAGCCATCCCCCTCCATCCCCCTTCCTGCGGAAGGGGGAAGAAAAGCGCCTCCTTCGCAAGCGAAGGGGGAGGAAAAGCATGACGCCTCGCACGCGCAGTTACCCCCTTCCGCAGGAAGGGGGTCGCCGCGAAGCGGCGGGGGGATGTCCGCGGCCAAGCCAAAAGCCATCCTCCTCGATCCCCCTTCCTGCGGAAGGGGGAAGAAAAGCGCCTCCTTCGCAAGCGAAGGGGGAGGCAGTCACACCCGATCAAAAGCTCGGCTGCGGAGGCTCGGTGCAGGCGTCGCGCGCCTTGCGTGCCGTCTGCACCCCGGCCTGGTCGTTCTTAGACTGGGCGATCTCCAGCACGGTCTGCCAGTTGCTGGCACACAGTCCGCCGACCTTCGATCCCAACACCCAGGATCGCCGCGCATCGGCGTCGGCCGCCGGGAAATCCTTCAGCAACACTTCGATCTCGGCGCGGAACTGCAGGATGTCCGGTGAATTCGGCGACAGCTTCAGCGCCTTGTCCACCTTGGCCAGCGCATCC
Organism: Rhodanobacteraceae bacterium; assembly: GCA_004299705.1. GTDB lineage: Bacteria > Pseudomonadota > Gammaproteobacteria > Xanthomonadales > Rhodanobacteraceae > 66-474. Next base: position 92,703 of record SCQS01000032.1, read on the forward strand.
TGATATTTGCCGGCGTTCTCGTCGGCGTGTGCGCCATCAAGAAAGCCATTCACGTTCGGGTCGCGCAACGGCGTGATTTCCAGCACCGACTTGTCGTTGGCGCGCGCGGCGCGGATCGCCTCGACCATCGCGGTGGGCGAAATGCGATGGGTCACGGGCGCGGGCATCGGCGGATGCGAGCAGCCGGCCAGCAGCGCGGCCAACCCCGCCGCGGCGAGCGCGGCTCCTGTCACTTTGCGAATCATGGGTAATGCTCCGGAATGAACGTCAAGGCTGCTGCTGGGTGCCCGCAGCCGGTTGTGTCGAGGCACTGCCGCCGCCGCCGAAAAGGTTTTCGAGACGCTGCAGATAGCAGTGGTTCTGCACCGGCGGCGCGTAGCCGTCGATGAAGGGATATTGCTGCGCGCCGTCGCACTGCGGCAGGCTGCCCTGGCCGGTCGCGGGATCGACCCACGCGTACTGGATGCCCGGCCCCGGCGCGGTGGAAAGCGGCGCGGTCGGCAGTTTCTCGAACAGGTTCATCCACACCTTGAGCGCACCACTCGCGCCCCACAGGTGGGTCTGCTTGTTGTCGTCACGGCCCATCCACGCCACCGCCAGGCGATCGCCGGTGAAGCCCGAGAACCACGAATCGCGCTGGCCCGTCGAGGTGCCGGTCTTGCCCGCCACATGCAGCGACGCGAGGCTGGAATTGCCGATCGCCGCCGCGGTGCCGTACTCGGTGACCTGCTGCATCATCCAGCGCACCAGGTCCACCGCCTGCACGTACTGGCCCTTGCCGGGGCGCACCGCGTATTGCTTGATCACGTGGCCCTTGGCATCCAGCACGCCGCGCAGGGTCAGCAACGGCAACGCGTGGCCATCGTCGGCGATGAACTCGTACAACTGCGCCAACTGGAACGGCGACATGTCGACCGCGCCCAACAGGATCGATGGGTTGGCTTCAACATCGGTCAAGCCGAACGAGCGCAGAAACGCGGCCACCCGATTGACGCCCAACTGCAGACCCAGATGCACGCTGGCGAGGTTGTAGGACTTGGCCAGCGCCACCACCATCGGCACTTCGCCGTGCGACTTGTGGTCATCGTTCTGCGGCGTCCACAGCTTGCCGTTCGGCAATTTCAGCGCCACCGGCGAATCGTCCAGCAGCGACGCCACGTTCCAGCGCGACGGATCGGCCAGCGCCATCAGGTAATAGAAAGGCTTGAGGCTGGAACCGACTGGGCGGCGCGCGTCGTAGGCACGATTGAACCCGTGGGTGTCGGACTCGCGCCCGCCCACCATCGCCAGCACGTCGCCGTCGCCCGGATCGACCACCACCACCGCGCCTTCCAGGCCATTGCCGCGCTTGCCGAGGCCGTGCAAGGTGTCGTCCAGCGCCTGTTCGGCGTAGACCTGCGCGGCAGGATCGAGCGTGGTGTAAACCTTCAGGCCGCCGCTGCGCAGTTGCTGTTCGCTGAAGTCCTGCTGCAATTGCTTGCGCACCACGTCCATGAAGGCGGGAAAGCGATCGACCACCAGTTGCGGCTTGGGCGTCACGTCCAGCGGCGCGGCGCGCGCGGCCTTCCATTGCGCGTCGTTCAACAGGCCGGTGGTGTGGAAGGCATCCAGCGCGACGTCGCGGCGCGCCAACGCGCGTTCCGGATAACGGCGTGGGTCGTAGTAGCTGGGCCCCTGCACCATGCCGACCAGCAGCGCGATTTCCTGCGGGCGCAAGGTTTGCACCGGTCGTCCGAAATAGAACCAGCTGGCGGCGGCGAAGCCGTGCACCGCCTGCCCGCCCTGCTGGCCCATGAACACTTCGTTGCAATACGCGTCGAGGATCTGGCCCTTGCTGTAATGCGCGTCCAGCAGGATCGACAGCAGCGCCTCGTTGAACTTGCGCACCAGCGTCTTGTTGCGGTCCAGGAACAGGTTGCGCACCAGTTGCTGGGTGATGGTGGACGCGCCCTGCACCTTGCGCCCCGCGCGCAGGTCGGCCAGTGCCGCGCGCGCGATCGAGGAAAAATCGATGCCGTGGTTGTTCTTGAAGTCGCGGTCCTCGACCGCCTGCACGCCCTCCACCAGCAGCGGCGGCAGCTCGGCCAGTTGCACGACGATGCGCTCTTCCTGCTCGGCGCCGTACATCGTCGCGATGCGCGCGGGATCGAGGTGGGTCTTGTGCAGCGGTTTGTTCGCGGTGAGGTCGAACACCGACGCGATGCGTCCCGCCGCCAGCGTCACGCGCACCCGACGCGGCAGTTCACCGCCGACCGGATCCATGTAGCCGCGCGAAGCGATCGTGAAGGTGTCGCCATCCGCGCTCCAGGTACCGGGCACCTGCGCGACGTGCGCGGCTTCGGTATAGCCGGCCATCTGCAGTTCCAGCTCCAGCGTCGCCTTGTTCATCGGCACGCCGGCTTCCAGCAACTGCGGACGCGCGTACACCCGGGTCGGCTGGGAGAAGTCGATTTCGGTGACACGGGTCTTCACGCGATGGTCGAGCACCAGCGTGTACGGCAGCACGAAACCGATCGCGAAACCGATCCCGAGCAGGATGGGCCAGCGTGCGAATGGCCAAGTCCGGGCGACAAACCCGCGCACGCGCTCGAACCAGGACAAGGTGGCTTATCTATCCAAAGGCGTCGGCGGATTTTAACGGATCGGCGCGCTTCCCCGGCACCGCAATCGCGGCTTATTCAGCCGCGATTGCCTTCGCGTGACGTCCAGCAGCATCAAGCCTCGAGGAGCGTCGCATCCGCTGCGTCGTGCTGCACCGAGGCCATGTCTGTCTGATGCCGCTCATTTCGACACCGAAAACCGCACCGGGATTGGAACGTCACGCTGCTGCCGCGCGACTCAATCCTCGGCCGCCTTGCTGGCCTTCTCGGTCGCGGCGGGTTTGGTGGACTCCGCCGGCTTGTCACCGGGTGATTTCGGCTTGGCCGCGTCGCCCGCAAGATTGTGCTTCTTTTCCTTGTCGGATTTGAAATCGGTTTCGTACCAGCCGCTGCCGGCCAAGCGGAACGCAGGCGCGGTCACCTGCTTGTGCACGCTGTCGTGCTTGCCGCAATTCGGGCAAGTGTCGGGGTCGGGGTCGGACAACTTCTGCAGGCGCTCGAACTTTTCGCCGCAGTCGTCGCAGCGGAACACGTAGATGGGCATCGCCAATCGAACCTGATGTGATCCGACAATGATACCGCCGCCGCGCCCGGTGATGCGCCGTTATGCACGCATTCCGGCGCACCGCCTATCATGCGCGGTTTCATCGTTCACGTTTGCCACAAGGAACCCCCGATGCCGTCCACCCGCACCACCCGTCTCGCCCTCGTGCTTGCCGCGGCCCTGCCGTTCGCGTCGCTCGCGCACGCCGCCGCACCGCTGTGCCCGGCCACGCCGCCGCCGCAACCCGCAGGCTGGGTCGCGCACGTCCAGCAGGTGAACCGCAGCCTCGGCATCCCGCCGGACTACGCCGCGCGACACCACCTGTCGATCCAGCCGGAAGCGAAAGACCTGGTGCAGGTGCCGCGCGACGTGTACGGGCGCAAGCAGGAAATGGTCGCGCCGGCCGCCGCCGCGCTGAAACGCATGTTCGCCGCCGCCGCGCGCGACGGCATCAAGTTGGAAACCGTGTCGGGTTACCGCAGCTTTGCGTACCAGACCCACCTGGTGCGGGAAAAACTGAACCGCGGGATGAGCATCCAGAAGGCGCTCTCGATCAATGCCGTGCCCGGTTACAGCGAGCACCAGACCGGCTGCGCGATGGACCTGGACACCCCCGGCTATCCCGCGGCCGATACCGTCTTCGACAAGAGCAAGGCCTTCGCCTGGCTGCAGCAACACGCGGCGACCTACGGCTTCCACCTGTCGTTCCCGCCCGGCAACATCTACGGCTACGAATACGAGCCGTGGCACTGGCGCTACATCGCGGGCAGCGCGACCGCATCAAGCAAACGCTGAAGCAACCAGCACCGCGACCTCGACCATTTCGACCAGCGCACCGGCGGTATCGCCGGTGCAGCCGCCGAGACGGGCCAGGCAAGCACGTCGCCACAGCGCCAACACCAGCAGCGCCGCCGCCAACGCGACCACTCCGCGCAGCCCGCAGCACGCGACCACGATCACCGAAGCCAGCAATGCCAGCCCGCATGCGGTACGCGGCGCACGTTGCAGCGCATCGCCCAGGCCACCGGGACGCACGTAAGGCGTGGCCAGGAACAAGGCCACCAACATCGCACGCGCCAGCAAGGACGCCAGCAACAAGGCCGGCCAGGCGGACGCGGACGCGCTGGCGAGCGCCGCGAACTTGAGCAGCAACACCGCGACGATCGCGGTGACGCCCATCGGGCCTGAAGCGGGATCCTGCATGATCGCCAGCGTGCGCGCGCGATCGCCCATGCCGCCGACCCATGCATCGGCGCTGTCGGCCAACCCGTCCAGATGCATGGCGCCGGTCAGGGCGATCCACGCGGCCAGCAGCAATGCCGCGCGCAGCAACGGGGCGGCGTCGCGCAGGCCCCACGCCAACGCGACCAGCACCCCGCCGATCAGCGCGCCGACCAGCGGATACCACGCGAGCGAACGTTCGCGCGCAGCGCCATCCTCGAACGCGCTTGCCGGTACCGGAATGCGCGTCAGGAAACCGATCGCCACCAACAAGCCGCGCGTCACGCCGGCACCGGCCATGCCACGCGATGCAGGGATGCATTCGGCACTTCGATGCCGGCCATGTCGCGCAGCGAACGCTGTTCGATCACGCAACGCAGCATCCGGATCACGCCGCCGTGCGTCACCACCAGCACGCGCACCGCATGGGCGGCTTGCGCGAGGTCATCGAGCGCCGCGCACACCCGCGCACGGAACGCCGGTATGCCTTCCGAACCCGGCGGCGGATGCGCCAGCGGATCGGCCCAGAAACGCTCCAGCGCGCCGGCATCGCGCGCGGCCAGCGTCTCGATCGGCACGCCCTGCCAATCGCCGAAGTGGTATTCGGCCAGGCGCGCATCCAGTGTCAGCGGCAGATTGCGTTGCTGCGCCAGTTCGCGGGCGAATGCCGCGCAGCGTTGCAACGGCGACGACACGACGCGATCCCACGCGCGCCCCGTCACGGCCGCGCGCATCTGAGCCCACCCGCTCGCGCTGAGCGGGTCATTGAGCTGGCCGCGATAGCTGCGCCGACCGGTGTCGCCGTGACGCATCAGGTCCAGCGCCACGGCCGCGGTCACGCCTGCACGCGGGTCACCGACGCCGCCGAATCGGACACACCCGCTTCGGCGAAGGTCGCCATGCCGTTGTGCAGTGCGCAGGCCAGCCGCAGCAACGGTACCGCCACCGCCGCGCCGCTGGCTTCGCCGAGACGCATGCCGATGTCCAGCAGCGGTTCGGCTTCGAGCGCCCACAACAGCGAAGCGTGCCCGTGTTCCTGCGAGCAATGCGAAAACAGCAGCCACGGTCGCGCGTCCGGGCGCAGGCGCACCGCCACCAGCGCGGCAGCAGTCGTGATGAAACCATCCACCAACACCGGCAAGCCGGCCTGGGCCGCCTCCACATAGGCGCCGACCAGCGCCGCGATTTCGAAACCACCGAGACAGCGCAGTTGTTCGAGCGGCCCGCGCACGTGCGCGTGTCGCGCCAGTGCGCGTTCGATCACGCGCTGCTTGCGCGCGATGCCGGCGGCATCCAGACCGGTGCCGGCGCCGGTCAACGCGGATGCCGGCTCGCCCAGCACGGCCGCCGCCAACGCGGTTGCGGCAGTGGTGTTGCCGATGCCCATTTCGCCGCCGATGAACAATTCCGTGCCGGCCGCGAGCGCGCGCCGCACGCTGGCCTGTCCGGCGCCCAACGCGGCCGCGAGCTGCGCATCGGTCATCGCCGGCGCCTCGCAAAAGTTCGCCGTGGCCGGCGCGATCCACGCGCGCTTCATACCCGCCAATTCTCCAGGATCGTTCATCGTGCCCAGGTTCACCACTTCCAGGGTCGCATCGAGCGTGCGCGCCAGCACGCTGATCGCGGCACCGCCGTCCGCGAAGTTGCGCACCATCTCGCCGGTCACTGCCTGCGGGAACGCCGACACGCCTTCGGTCGCGACACCGTGGTCGGCCGCGAACACCGTGATCCACACGCGATCCACCGCGGGCGTGCGCGTCTTCTGCAGACCCGCCAGTTGCACCGCGACGTGTTCCAGCGCGCCCAGCGAACCCGGCGGCTTGGTCAGTTGCACCTGCCGCGCGCAGGCGGCTTCGGCCATCGATGCATCCGGCACGGCGCAGGCAACCAGCAACGATTCACGACTCATGGCAGTCCTCCCTTCAGGGCCACAGGCAAACCCGCCGCGACGAACAACACGCGTTCGACCACGGCGGCGACGGATTGATTGAGCCGCCCGGCTTCATCGACGAAGCGGCGCGCGAGCGCACCCAGCGGCACCACGCCGAGGCCGACTTCGTTGGCGACCAGCAGCAGCTCGCCCGGCAATTTCGGCAAGGTGTCGAGCAAGGCCTTGCGCTCGGATTCGAAGCGCGCTTCGCCGGCGTGCAGCAGGTTGCTCAGCCACAGCGTCAAGCAATCGACCAGCAACACGCGACCGACGCACGCATGCGCAGCGAGCGTCGCAGCCAGCGCCAGCGGCTGTTCCACGCACGACCATTGCGCGGGTCGACGTGCGCGATGGTTGGCAATGCGCGCACGCATTTCATCGTCACCTGCTTGCGCCGTGGCCACGTACACGACATCGCATCCGCTCGCAGACGCCAGCCGTTCGGCCCATGCACTCTTGCCGGAACGCGCGCCTCCCAGGATCAGCGTCTGCATTTCGCCACCCCCAGCAACTCGCCCAGCACGCCGGTATCGAGATGGGTTTCGACGGCGTCCGCCAAGCGTTCCAGCGAATCATCCCGCAGCGCACCGATGTCGAAGTGTGCGGCAGCGCGCAATCCGGCCCATTCCAGCAACGCGCGCAAGGCATCGGGGTGGTCGAACAGCCCGTGCAGATACGTCGCGAGAATCTGTCCGTCCGCCGACAGCGCGCCGTCGCGGCGGCCATCCTCCAACCTGCAAGCCGGCTGCGCCAACGCCGGCCCGCGACTGACGCCGCAATGGATTTCGTAGCCGCGCACTACGGCATCGGCAAACGCCAGGCGGCCGGTGACGTTGCGCAACTGCTTTTCCGGTGCGAGCTCGGTTTCGAGATCGAGCCAGCCAAGACCTTCGCTGGAACCCGGTGCACCCTCAACGCCGCGCCGGTCGTGGATCACGTTGCCCAGCATCTGCAGGCCGCCGCAAATGCCGATGACCCTGCCGCCATAGCGCAAGTGCCGCGCGATCGCCGCATCCCAACCTTGCGCGCGCAGCCACGCCAGGTCATCACGCACCGCCTTGGAGCCTGGTAGCACAATCAGGTCGCACGCCGGAAGCACCTCACCCGGACCCACGAAACGCAGTTCGACCTGCGGATGTGCGCGCAGCGCATCGAAATCGGTGTGGTTGCTGATGCGCGGCAGCGCGGGCACGGCAACGCGCAGGGCGCCCGGCTTTGCAGGTGCCGATTCGCGCGGCAATGCATCTTCGGCTTCCAGATGCAGCCCGGCGAGATACGGCAGCACGCCCAGCACCGGCTTGCCGGTCTCGCGTTCCAGCCAATCCAATCCCGGTTGCAACAACGCAAGGTCGCCACGGAAACGGTTGATGACGAAGCCCCGCACCCGCGCGCGTTCACTGTCGGAGAGCAAAGCGAGCGTGCCGACGATGTGCGCGAACACCCCGCCGCGGTCGATGTCGGCGATCAGAATCACCGGGCAGTCGACCGTCTCGGCATAGCCCATGTTGGCGATGTCGCGTTCGCGCAGGTTGACCTCGGCGGGGCTGCCCGCGCCTTCCACCAGCAGCACATCGAAACGTTCGATCAGGCGTGCGTGCGCGGCCAGCACCGCCTGCATCGCCACGCGCTTGTATTCGTGGTAACCCACCGCGTCCATGCTGCCGATCGCGCGGCCGTCGACGATCACCTGCGCGCCGATGTCGCTTTGCGGCTTCAGCAACACCGGGTTGAAATCGCGTTCTGGCGCGAGACCACAGGCCTCGGCCTGCACCGCCTGCGCGCGACCGATCTCGCCGCCATCCGCGGTGACCGCGGAATTGAGCGCCATGTTCTGCGGCTTGAACGGCGCGACCCGCACGCCCTGCCGATGCAGCCAACGACCGAGCGCCGCGACCAGCGTGCTCTTGCCCGCGTCGGACGTGCAGCCCTGCACCATCAGCACGCGAGCACTCATGGCAGGAACAAGCGCACCGTGGCGTCGGGATTCGACGGGAAGTAGAAGTGCACGAAGCTCGCGGTCAGCCGGCGATCGCGATACACCGCCTCGCGGCTCGGCGCGCCGTTGGGGTTGGTCGCGGTGGCGAGCGGCGCGGCATCGATCTCCGCTTGCGCGTGATGGAAAGTGTGTCCGCGCAATGCGCCTTCCGGCAACGCCACATCCTGCAGCCCGAGCGCGACCAAACGCTGCTGCAACGCGGCGCGTCCGTGCAGCAGGCCGGCCATCGGTGCCGCGTGGCCCTCGCCATCGGACAGCGAATCCAGCAAGATCAGCAAGCCGCCGCACTCGGCCAGCAGGGGTTTGCCGGCGTCACGATGCGCGTGCAGCGCGGCGTGCAGATCGGTGCCTTGTGAAAGTGCCCGCAAGTGCAACTCGGGATAGCCGCCCGGAAGCCACATGGCATCGCATTCCGGCAATGCGTCGCGCGCCAGCGGCGAGAAGAAGATGATTTCCGCACCCGCTTCACGCAGCAGATCGAGGTTGGCCGGATACAGGAAACAGAATGCGGCGTCGCGCGCGACGGCAATGCGCACGCCGCGCAGACGTGGCGGCACCGGTATGGGCTCGGCAGCAGCGAATGCGACTTCTGGTGGCAACGCGTGATCCGCATGTTTGCCCCACGCATCCGCCAGCGCATCGAGGCGCACATCGAGGTCGATGAGTTCCGCCGCAGTGACAAGGCCAAGATGCCGTTCCGGCAACGCGAGCGCGGGATTGCGTGGCAAGGCACCCATCCAGCGGACGCCATCGGGCAGGCTCTCCCGCAACAGCTTGGCGTGATAGTCGCCGCCGATGCGGTTGGCGGCGACGCCGTAAAGATTTACGCCCTTGCGGTAGTGCGCGAGTCCTTGCGCCACCGCGCCGAAGCTCTGCGCCATCGCGCTGCCGTCGATCACCGCCAGCACCGGCAGGCCGAACCTCAAGGCAAGATCGGCGCTGGAAGGCTCGCCGTCGTAAAGCCCCATCACGCCTTCGAGCAGGATCAGCTCGGCGCTTTCCGCCGCCGCGTACAGACGCGCACGCACATCGGCTTCGCCGCCCATCCAAAGGTCGAGCTGGTACGCCGGCGCGCTGGCCGCGCGGCCGGTGACCATCGGGTCGAGAAAATCCGGACCGGTCTTGAACACCGCGACGCGTCGACCCTGCCGCGCGTACCAACGCGCCAGCGCCGCGGTCACGCTGGTCTTGCCCTGCCCCGAAGCCGGCGCTGCAACCATGAGTGCCGGACGGCGGCATGACGCGTTCACAGCTCGATGCCTTTCTGCGCCTTGATGCCGACCGCGAACGCGTGCTTCACCACGCGCATGTCGCTGACGGTATCGGCGGCGTCGATCAGGTCGCGCGGCGCGGCGCGTCCGGTAATGACGACGTGCTGGCGCGGCGGTCGCATGCGCAGTGCATCCAGCACGGCAGCGAGCGCAACGTAGCGGTGCGCCAGCGCGACGTTCAATTCGTCCAGCAGCACGAAATCGAAAGTCGGGTCGGTCAGCATGCGTGCAGCAATGTTCCACGCCGCGTGCGCCGCCGCGATATCGCGTGTCTTGTCCTGGGTTTCCCAGGTGAAGCCCTGGCCCATCACGTGGTATTCCAGCTGCTCGCCGCCCACGCGCCGGAAGAACGCTTCCTCGCCGGTGGCGTAACTGCCCTTGATGAACTGCACCACGCCGCAGCGGAACCCATGCCCCAGCGCACGCGCCAGCATGCCGAAACCGGAAGAGCTCTTGCCCTTGCCGGCCCCGGTGTTCACCACCAGCACGCCGCGGTCGATGGTTGCGTTCGCGATGTGTGCGTCGACCAGCGCCTTCTTGCGCTGCATGCGTTCGCGATGGCGGGCGTCAGCGGTTTCCGCGTTCATGCCGCCACGTCGCGCGCGCGGCGCGCATCGCGCAACTGCACCCACACCGCTTGCGCCAGCAGCACGCTGCCCGCGTAGGCCAGCGTGGTCGCGACGAAACGCGGCCCCCACTGCCATGCATTCGCGGCCCAGCCCGCGAGATCGGGGTGCGCCACGCGTCCGCCCAGCCAGTAGAACGAGCCGTTCGAGATCAGGAACGACAGGCTCGCGAACACCACCACGCCTACGGTCAGTCCCAGCCATGCAGGCAACGGGCGTGCATGCCGCACCAGCCGCGTGCACGCGCTGGCGCCGTACCACAACGCGGCGTAGGCCAGCGGCAGGAACGCGTACGCCGCGGTCACGCAGAAATCGCTGACGCCGGCGTAGCGGATCGCAACGTAGTCGATCGCAACCGCGAGGATCAGCAGCACCGCCAGCGCCCCGTGTCGGCGCACGTACACACCGCCCAGGAAGAACACCGCCATCGACGCATCCGGCATGTGCAACGCGTCGCCGAAGTGTCCGGTACGGGTCAGCAACATCAGCAACGCCAGCAATCCGGTCGCCGTCAGGGCCCGTTTACGCGAGATGTCGCGCGAAATGCCTTGCATGTCGATTCTCCTTTTTCGCTCGTGGGGATGCGCGTCAGTGCGCGGGGTTCCAGCGCAGCGTCAACATGAAGTTGCGCCCCGGCTGGTTGTAGTAATAAGCCGTTTCGTAGTCCTTGTTGAACACGTTGTCGAGCGCGAGCTGCAACTTCCAGGCATGACTGAGCTGCCAGCCCGCGCGCAGGTTGGTCAACGCATAGCCGCCCAACCGGTGTCGGTTGGCGATGCCGTCCCAGGCATGCGCGTTGACGTACCAGCTTGCGCCGAGGCTGAAACGGCCGAAGTTGCGGTCGGCGTCGAAACGCGCGCTCTGGCGCGGCCGACGCGGCAACTCGTTGCCGAAGTTGACGTCGCCCGCGGCATCGTCGCGCGCGTTCAGCAACGTCGCGGTCGCGCGCAGGCTCCAGCCCGCAAGCTTGGTGCCCAGCACGCCCTCCAGTCCGGTGATGCGCGCGCGCCCGACGTTGGCCGGTACGTAGTCGGTATCCAGCACGATCAAGTCATTGATGTCGTCGCGGTACACGTCGAGCGACCAATAGCCCCACTCCGGCGTGCCGCGCAGGCCGACATCGAAGTTGCGCGAACTCTCCGGACGCAGCTTGGGGTTGCTGAAGCCGGGGTAGTACAGGTCATTGAAGGTCGGCGCGTGATAGGCCGTGCCCCAGCTGGCGGTCAGGCGCAGATTTTTCGCGAAGTCCCAGCCCCACAGCAGGCTGCCGGTGGTCTTGCCGCCGAACTGGCTGTTGTCGTCGTGGCGCACGTTGGCCTGCAACGATTGCGTGCCGAAGCCGCGCTGGTACTGCGCGAACACGCCGCGGTTGGTGCGCGCATCCTGGTCATACACCGTGCTGGCCGCGATGCGGTCGCGCTGCCAGTCGACGCCGGTGCTCAGCAGCCCCCCGGCAAGCGCCACGTCTGCCTGCAGCGAACCCAGCGTGCGCCGGGTATCGAAATGATCCACGTACACGTCCTGCAGGTAATCGGCGTCGAAATCGGAACTGCCGCCCACGCGCAGGGTCAGGTTCAACTTGTCGTTCGGGCGGTAATGCAACTGCCCGCCTGCAACCTGGCTGACGTAATCGTCGGAATCGCTGAAGGTACCGTCGTACTTGTTGAAGCCTTCGCTGCGCATGCCCAGCGCGTCCATGCTCCATTGATCGTTGAACTGGTACGCACCGTGCACGGTCAGCGCGCTGTCGTGGAAACCGTCGCGGTCCGGCTGGTCGGCAAAACAGGCCACGAACAATTCCGCCGCGCCGATGCGGCAGGCATTGATGCCCTTGGTCTGTTCGTGATCGGCCTGCACCGAAATCCAGCCCTTCTGGCTGGCCGCGGAAAAACCGGCCGAGGCCTTCCAGTGCGAATAGCTGCCCACGCCGACGCTCGCGTTCGGTACGAACGTGCCCGGTGTGTGGCGCAGGAAAATCTGGATCACGCCGCCGATCGCGTCGGAACCGTACAGGCTGGAAAACGGCCCGCGCACGATTTCGATGCGCTGGATCTGGTCCACCGGAATGTCCTGGATCGGTGCGGTGCCGGCGGTGACATTGCCGACGCGGATGCCATCGACGAGGACCAACACCTGGTCGGCATTGGTGCCGCGCAGGTACATCGCGGTGTCCTTGCCGGGGCCGCCCGAATTGCTGATCGACATGCCGGGCGTGTCGTTCAGCAGATCCTGCAGCGACGACGGCTGCAGCAATTCGATCTCGGCGCGCGTGATCACGGTCACCGGCGCGAGGGTTTGATCCTCGGTCTGCGCGGTGCGCGTCGCGGTGACGACGATCTGGCTCAAGGTGGTGGGGGTGCCGCCAGCGAACGCGGCGAGGGAAACGAGGCCCAGCCCGGCCAGCACGCAGCGGCCGAGCAAACGATGGTGCATCTTCACGCAACACTCCTGTCCGCGCCTGCCCGCGCGGCTTGGGTCAAGGTCAAGGACAGGTGGAAGGAGTGAGCGGCGTCATGCAAGAACGCATGGCCCCGTGCACAAGCCCGCCGCTTGTCCGGTTAGAGGAGCCGAGGCTCCAGCTCAAGGCCGGTCTCCGGGCTCGCGAGCGAAGGTGTGGAACCTTCCGATCCGCGCCTTCCCGTGCATCGAAGCACAGTGGCAAAGTGCGGAACGTTGACTCGCCTACCGTTGCGGGGGCAGCTCCGGAATGGCCATCCAGACACCTGGAAGGCTTCACCGGATTCCCGTTTCAACCGTCCGCAGAGCGGGCGGTCACCTTGGGCAACGCACATGTTAACCGATCGTCGTGGCACACGCACGCGCGATTCGGCGCGGGTTCGGGCGGCGCCGGTTACAGTGAAGCCCCGCACTCGAACCGAGAGGCAATGCTTCGCACGTTGCGCCCCGTCGCTTCGCTGCTGACCGGCACCGCGTTGCTGCTGGTCGGCGTGGGCCTGCTCAACACGCTGATCCCGCTGCGCGGGATGGCGGCGGGGTATTCGGGAACCCTGCTGGGCGGACTGACATCGGCGTATTACGCGGGCTATTTCATCGGCACCTTCGCGATGCCACCGCTGGTGCGCCGTGTCGGGCACATCCGCGCATTCGCATTCTGCGCCGCATGCGCGGCCTGCGTGGTGCTGCTGCACGCGCTGGGCAGCAACCCGATCGCATGGCTGTTGCTGCGGCTGCTCACCGGCATCGTGCTGGTGGGGTTGTACGCGATCATCGAAAGCTGGCTCAATGCACAGTCGGCACCTGCCGAGCGCGGCACCGTTTTCGCGGCGTACATGGTGGTCAACCTGTGCGCGCTGGCGCTGGCGCAACAATTGCTGCGCATCGGCGGACAACCGTTCGTGCTGTTCACCGTGGTGGCGCTGGCGGTGTGCGCGGCAACGCTGCCGGTATTGCTGACACGCCAGGCGCAGCCGCAGGCGCAGGCGACGCCGAAACTGCAACTGCGCCTGCTGTTCGACGTCGCGCCCTCCGCGGGAGCCGGCGCGTTGCTTTCAGGACTCGCGATGGGCGCATTCTGGGGCCTGTTGCCCGTGTACGCGCGCCGGATCGGATTCGACACCGCGACGGTCGGCACCTACATGAGCGTCGCGATCCTGGGCGGCGCCGCATTGCAATGGCCGCTGGGCCTGCTGTCGGACCACCGCGACCGGCGCATGGTGTTGACCTGGGTGGCCGCGGCGGCGGCGTTGCTGGCGCTGGCCGCGCTGGCTGCCGGCGGGAACGCGTGGCCCGCGATGGCGCTGGTGTTCCTGTATGGCGGGATGGCGTTCGCCGTGTATCCGATCGTGGTCGCGCACCTGGTCGAGAACGTGGCACCTGACAACCTGCTCGCGGCCAGCAGCAGCGTGCTGCTGGTTTACGGCGTCGGATCGGCGCTGGGTCCGCTGGCGGCGGGCGCGCTGATGTCCGGCGTCGGGGCGTGGTCGCTGTTCGCGTGGTTCGCCGGCATCCACACCCTGCTCGCAGGTTACGCCGCGTATCGCTGCGGTGCGTTGCAACGGGTGCCGTTGCGCAAACGCCGTTTCCGCCCGATGCTGCGCACCACCCCCGCAGTGCTGCGGTTGCTGCGTATGCCGGCAACACCCCGCGACGACGAATGACGGCCGCGCGGGACGCGCCCGCTCAGTCGTCGGGCAACGCGTTCCACCTGCGCGCGAACCACAGCGCGCCGAGCGTGCAGGCCGCACCCGAAAGCAGGTACAGCCCCACGTAATCGGTGCCCAGGTGGCGCGCCAGCAACAACGCCACCACCGGCGCAAAACCCGCGCCGATCAACCAGCTCATGTCGGAACTGATGCGGGCCCCGGAGTAACGGAAGTAGCTGCGGAAGCTCGAACTGACCGCGCCGGCCGACTGCGCATGCGAAAACCCGAGCAGTGCGAATCCGACAATGATGAACACGTAGCTCTGGAAGGTGCCGCCGGCGAGCATCAACGCCGTCCAGCCGCTGTAGACCGCAATCAGGACAGCGAAGATGCCGAGGGTCGTGCGCCTGCCGATGCGGTCGGCGATCCAGCCGGACGCCAGCATGCACGGAATGGCCACGAACGCGCCGATGATCTGCACCACCAGGAAGCTGGTGAGCGTCTGTTTGGTGAACAACAGCGCCCACGCCAGGGCGAAGATGGTGATCAGGTTGAAGAGCGCATAGCTCGCCAACGGCGCGAAGGCGCCCAGCACGACGAATTTTCCCTGTTCGCGCATCAGCTCGCCGAGCGGCGCGGGCTCCAGGTCACGCTGTTCGAACTGCTTGGCGTATTCGGGCGAAACCACCAGGCGCAGGCGCGCGAACAACGCGAACAGGTTGGCGCCGAAGGCGGCGAAGAACGGATAGCGCCAGCCCCAGGCAAAAAATTCCGCGTGCGTGATGTTGGCCCACAGGAACACGAACATCACGCCGGCGACCACGAACCCGATGGGCGCGCCAAGCTGCGGAATCGAGGCAAACCAGCCGCGCCGGTGGGCCGGCGCCTTCAGCGCCAGCAACGACGCCAGGCCATTCCAGCTGCCGCCGATGGCGAAGCCCTGGCCGAAGCGCAATATCGCCAGCCACAGGATGGTGATCCAGCCCAGCTCCGCGTAGTCGGGCATGAAGGCAATGCCGACCGTGGTGAAGCCGAGCAGGAACAGGGCTATGGTCAGCTTGGTGCCGCGGCCATAGCGCTTTTGTATGGCCAGGAAAAGCATCGAGCCGAGCGGCTGTCCGACGAAGCCGAGCGCGAAGACCAGGAAAGAGTAGAGGACGCCGTCGGCCTCGCTGGCGAACGGAAACACCACCTTCGGGAACACCATCACGCAGGCGATGCCGAACACGAACATGTCGAAGAATCCGACCGCGCGTCCGATCACCACGCCGACGGCAATGTCGCCCGACGAAATGTCCTGGTCGCGATTGTGCGCGGCCTGCTTGATGGCCGGGTAATCGGCGGGGAGGGTATGGCTGCTCGACATGATGTTTCCGTGGGAAAGGCCTCGCGGCCGTTGTTGGGTTGGCAGAATGTTGCGCGAAACGAGCGCAGCGACTGCCGTGGCGGCGACTTCTATATCCGGCGCACGCTTCGTTTGCATTGACCGGAATCAACCACGGCGCCAATTTTCCAGTCGGCAAATGTGGTTCGAGCGAGTATTATAAGCGCGATTTGTCGACCCTCTCTACGTGCATCCATGCCTGTGAAACGTCTACTCGGCTTGTTGCTGGCCGCTCCCGCGCTGTTGCTTGGCGGTTGCCAGAAAATGGTTCTGTTGCATCCCGACGGGCTCGTTGCAAGCGAGCAAAGCCACATGATGATCGTCACCACGGCGATCCTCGCATCGATCATCTTCCCCGTGATCGTCGCCTGCTTCGTTGTCGCGTGGCGGTACCGCGCCTCGAACAAGCGCGCCACCTACGATCCCAAGTGGGATCACTCGCCGCAGGTGGAGTTGCTGGTGTGGGGATGGCCGGTGCTGATCATCATGGCCGTGGGCGGAATCAGCTGGGTGGGCACCCACCGGCTGGATCCCTATCAGCCGCTGGCCCAGGTCGCCAAGGGCACGCCGGTCCCCGCCAACGATCCACCGCTGCAGGTCGACGTGGTTTCGCTGCGCTGGAAGTGGTTGTTCTTCTATCCCCAATACGGCATCGCCACGGTGAACCAGCTGGCCGCGCCGGTCGACCGGCCGATCGCCTTCAAACTCACCTCCGACGCCATGATGGACTCGTTCTTCGTGCCGGCGTTGGCGGGACAGATCTACACCATGCCCGGCATGCAGACCCAGTTGCATGCGGTGATCAACAAGCCGGGCAGCTACCGCGGCTTTTCCGCCAACTACAGCGGCGAAGGCTTCACCGACATGCGCTTCAAGTTCCTCGGCATGAGCCAGGCCGATTTCAGCCAGTGGGTGGCCAAGGTTCGCAGCAGCGGGCAGAGCCTCGATACGGCCAGCTACGAGCAGTTGGCGAAACCCGAACGCAACGCGCCCGTCGGTTATTACGCGCACTTCCAGCCGGACCTGTTCCAGCGCATCCTCAATCGCTGCGTCGAGCCGGGCCAGGTATGCCGCAGCATGCTGATGGCCGAGGATGCGCGGGGCGGGGCTGCGTCCGACATGGCATCCATGCAACCGCGCGGCCAGCCGGGTGCCACCGCCGATTCCGATCCATCCAAAGCCGCCGCGCCTGTCACGACGGTGCACTGACAGGGAACTGAAACACCCTGCCAGCGCGGGCACGGATGGCCCGCCGTGAACCCGACACATCGCGTGCCGGGTTCGACGAAGCCGAGTACGGGCCTGCCGGACTCGGCACGTTGAAAAGCGCGGGACAGCCCTTTTTCAACAACCTGCTCACCCGATTCATCGAGATTCAACCCCATGCTTCCACACACCATGCCCCACCGCGCCGCGATCTGGAATTTCATTTTCGGACGCCTGTCGCTCGCCGCGTTCCCTCTCGGCAGCAACCTCGAGGATCGCATCGTCCAGTTCACCTTCATCGGGGTGGTCGTGATCGGCGTGGCCATCCTTGCCGCCATCACCAAGTACCGCAAATGGGGCTACCTGTGGCGCGAATGGTTCACCACGGTGGACCACAAGAAGCTCGGCATCATGTACATGATCCTGGGCACCGTGATGCTGGTCCGCGGGTTCGCCGACGCGATCATGATGCGTTCGCAGCAGGCCTTCGCGTTCGGCGCCAACATGGGTTACCTGCCGCCGCACCACTTCGACCAGATCTTCAGCGCGCACGGCTCGATCATGATCTTCTTCGTGGCGATGGCGTACATCATCGGCTTGATGAACTACGTGATGCCGCTGCAGATCGGTTCGCGCGATGTCGCCTTCCCGTACCTCAACAACCTGGGATTCTGGCTGACCTTCGGCGGCGTGGTGCTGTTCATGATCTCGCTGTTCGTGGGCGACTTCTCCACCGCCGGCTGGCTGGGCTATCCGCCCGTCTCGGAGCTGCAACAAGGGCCGGGTGTCGACTACTACATCTGGGGCCTGCAATTGTCGGGCGTCGGCTCGTTGCTGAGCGGCATCAATTTCGTCGTCACGATCCTGAAGATGCGCGCGCCCGGCATGACCCTGATGAAGATGCCGGTGTTCACCTGGACCACGCTGTGCACCAGCGGACTGATCGTGGTGTCGTTCCCGTTCCTGACGGCCTCGTTGTTGATGCTGTCGATCGACCGCTACCTCGGCACCCACTTCTTCACCAGTGGGATGGGCGGCAACCTGATGCTGTACATCAACCTGATCTGGGTGTGGGGCCACCCTGAGGTGTACATATTGATATTGCCGCTGTTCGGCGTGTACTCGGAAATCGTTCCCACCTTCTCCAAGAAGCCGCTGTTCGGCTACTCGTCGATGGTCTACGCGACCGTGGCGATCATGGTGCTGTCGTACCTGGTGTGGCTGCACCACTTCTTCACCATGGGCTCGGGCCCGGCGGTCAACTCGTTCTTCTCGTTGACCACCATGCTGATTTCGATACCGACCGGCGTGAAGATCTTCAACTGGCTGTTCACGATGTACCGCGGACGCGTGCATTTGAGCGTGCCGATGTTGTGGGTGCTGGGCTTCCTGTTCACCTTCTCGCTGGGCGGCATGACCGGCGTGATGCTGTCGGTGGCGCCGGCCGACTTCCTGTTGCACAACAGCCTGTTCCTGGTCGCGCACTTCCACAACGTCATCATCGGTGGCGTGGTGTTCGGCATCTTCGCCGCGATCAACTACTGGTTCCCCAAGGCGTTCGGCTTCAAGCTCAACGAGTTCTGGGGCAAGGTCACGTTCTGGTGCTGGTTCATCGGTTTCTGGGTGGCCTTCGGCCCGCTCTACATCATGGGCCTGATGGGCGTCACCCGCCGCCTGAGCCACTTCACCGACATGAGCCTGCAGAAGTGGGAAATCGCCGCGTGGATCGGCGCCCTCATCATCTTCTGCGGCATCGCCGCCTTCATCATCCAGATCGCGGTCAGCATCAAGGACCGCAAGAAGCTGGCCTGTGGCAACGATCCGTGGGACGGCCGCACGCTGGAATGGTCGACCTCCTCGCCACCGCCGGAATACAACTTCGCATTCATTCCGAACGTGCGTGACCGTGACGCCTGGATGGACATGAAGGAGAACGGCGGCGACCGGCGTCCGATGGAAGGATTCAACCTCATCCACATGCCGAAGAACACCGCTTCGGGCGTGGTCATCGCCGCGCTGGGTTGCATCTGCGGGTTCGCCTTGACGTGGTTCATATGGTGGCTGGCGATCGCTTCTTTCATCGGCATCTTCGTCGCGATCATCGTCCACGCCTTCACCTACCGCAGTGACCACCACATCCCCGCCGCGGACGTGAGCCATTTCGAGCACACCGGCAACTGGAACCCCGAACAACAGGGAGTGGCCGCATGAACACCACGACGATCGACACGACCGGCTCCGCGCCCATCGAGTTCTACTGCCGGCAGGAACCGCCGGCTCACAACGGAACCCTGCTGGGATTCTGGTTCTACCTGATGAGCGACTGCTTCATCTTTGCATCGCTGTTCGTCGCGAATGCCATGCTGGGCACGAACTATGCTGGCGGCCCGACCGGGGCCGAGGTGCTCGACATTCCGGGACTGGCCCTGAACACGGCGCTGTTGCTGGTTTCATCGGTGGTGTTCGGCTTCGCGATGCTGGAAATGGCGCGCCAGCGGAAGGGCGCCATGCTGGGCTGGCTGGCCTTGGCCGGCCTGTTTGCGGCGGCCTTCGTGGGCCTGGAAATCCACGAGTTCATCGGCATGATCGCGGCAGGCGCAACCCCCGAGCGCAGCGCCTTCCTGACCTCGTTCTTCGTGCTGGTCGGCACCCATGGTTTCCACGTGACCATGGGCATCATCTGGCTGATCGTGTTGATGGTGCAGGCCGGCCGCTCCGGCATCACCGAGGTCAACATCCGGCGCCTGCGTTGCCTCAGCATGTTCTGGCACTTCCTCGACCTGGTATGGATCGGGGTCTTCAGCTACGTCTATCTGATAGGAGTGTTGCGATGAGCAACCCGTCCGCACCCGGCCACTCCCCCGCGCAAGGCCACGAAGGTGCCATGCACGAAAACCACGGCAGCCTGCGCGGCTACCTGACCGGATTCGTGCTGGCCGCCATCCTGACCGTCATTCCGTTCTGGCTGGTGCTGGATCACATCATCGGCGACTTCAAGGTCGCGGTTTTCGTGATCCTGGCGTTGGCCACCCTCCAGATCATCGTGCACATGATCTTTTTCCTGCACGTCAACGTGCAATCCGAGGGCGGCTGGAACCTGATGGGCCTGCTGTTCACGATCACCCTGGTGGTGATCGTGCTGGGCGCATCCATCTGGTCCATGTTCAACGAAAACAACCTCATGATGCCCACAATGTCGGTGCCGATCCAGCAGTACCACGCCCCCGCGCCACCGCACTCGCCGGGATCATGAGTGGGCTGCCGGCACCTGCCCCGGCGCCGCGCAGCAAGGTCAAGTTCGCGGTCTGGATGGTGCTGCTGGCCTGCGTGTTCGGCGGCTTCATCTGGCTGGGCCAATGGCAGGTGTATCGCTATCACCTGAAGCTGCGCATCAGCCATGCGCTGCAGGCGCGCGTGCACGCCGCGCCGGTGCCGGCCCCCGGACCGGCCGAATGGCCGCGCATCGCGGCAGGCCATCTGCAATACCTGCATGTCAGCCTTGCCGGCCACTACCTGCCCGGCAAGCAGACGCTGGTGCACGGCACCAGCCCGGACGGCTATGGCTTTTGGGTGATGACGCCATTGCAGACCACCCGCGGTTTCATCGTGCTGGTCAATCGCGGTTACGTACCGCCGGGACTCGCCGACGCGCCGGCATCCGCGAAGCTTGCCCCGCCCGCAGGAGAAGTAGCACTGACCGGATTGCTGCGTTCCAGCGAACCCGGCGGCGGCTTCCTTCGCCACAACCAGCCTGGAAAAAACCTGTGGTATTCACGCGATGTCGCAGCGATCGCCGCATCACGCGACCTGCCGGCCGACCACGTCGCGCCCTACTTCGTCGACGCCGCTGCCGCGGCCGGAGACGCGCGCTGGCCGGCAGCGGGACTCACCAAGGTCTCCATCTACAACCACAGCCTTGGTTACGCGATCACCTGGTTTGTGCTGGCGCTGGGCACGCTGCTCGCGGCAGGCATCGTGGTCCGCTACGAACGGCGGCTCGACAGGCATTGACTACCGCGGCCGTCGCGCAAGGCCGGCCGCAAAAAAACGCCCCGCAAAGCGGGGCGTGAAACCGGGAGCCGGCTGGAGAGCCGACAGGCACCCGGGTTACTTGGCGGACGCAACCGACGTTTCGTTGGCAGCCCGGCGCTGCGCGGCCAGATACTGCTGTACCAGCGCGTCATAGCGCTTCTGCAAGCGCTCGATGCCACCGCTCAGGTACTCGGGATAGGACGTCTGATCCCCGAACAGCATCCCAAGCTGGCGTGGGGTGAAGTTGGCGCGCAGCATCTGGTCGTACGCGTCACAGGCATGGCCGGTGCCGCCGTTGGGGGGCGTGCAGGCGGAGATGCCAGCCGCCGAAACCGTCACCGGCTGCATGAGATGGGTGGAATTGCCGGCCACGGCGACGCCGGTCATGCCGACCAGGAGAATGGCGATGGAGATTGTGCGAAGTTTCATGATGGCTTCCTCTTGACCGCGGCCGCTTGCCGCCTAAGCAGGCTGCGCGGTAGCCGCGTCAGAAATCCTCAGAAATCGCCTCAATTGTTCTCAAAACTTTTCAGACCGGGTGTTGCCGCGGGCACGCCGCATCAAGTTCCAACCCGCCGACGTCGACGTTCGTCAATGGGATCAAGGTGATAGAGTGAGTTTTCGGGCGGGGGGCCTGGCGGGCTCCAGCTCAACACTGGCTCGCGGGTGGCACGGATGAATGTCGCGCCCAACATGCTTTACGAGTTCGGGCCGTTCCGGATCGACCCCGACCGTGGGCTCGTCCTGCGCGATGGCCAGCCGCTCGCGATCACCCCCAAGGCATTCGAAGTGCTGCTGGCGCTGGTGCGACGCAACCACGAGGTCGTGTCCAAGGACGAGTTGATGCAGACCGTGTGGCCAGGCCGCGTGGTCGAAGAGGCCAACCTCAGCCAGTGCATCTTCGTGTTGCGCAAGTTGCTCGGCGACACCCACGACACGCGCCGCTACATCGTGACCCTGCCCGGGCAGGGTTATCGCTTTGCGGAACAGGTGCGCGCGGTTGCGCCAGGCGAACCGGAAGCCGAGACGCCGAGGAACGTTCCCGTCAATACCGTTGCGGCCGTCGGCGCGCCAGCCGAAGCCGGTCACGACGATGTGGTAGTGCGCCCGCTGGTCGAATCCAACACGCGTCCGGTCGCCCGCAAACTGATGTTCGCGGCCATCGGCGTACTCATTGCGGTGCTGGTGATGCTGGGTGCCGGTTATTTCTTCCACCGTCACACTTCGCTCGTCCGAGAGGGTGTGACATCCATTCCCGCCAAATCCATCGCGGTGCTGCCGTTCGAGAACCTCTCCAACGACAAGAACAACGCCTACTTCGTGGCGGGCATGCAGGGCCTGATCCTGACCAAGCTGGCCGATATCGGTGGGCTGAAGGTCATCGCACGCACTTCGACCTCGAAGTACGCGAGCCATCCCGACGATCTCAAAACGATCGGCCAACAGCTCGGCGTCTCCACGATCCTGGAAGGCAGCGTGCAGAAAGCGGGAAACCAGGTACTGATCAACGTGCAGTTGATCGACTGCGAAACCGACAGCCCCATCTGGGCCAAAAGCTATACCCGTACGCTCACCAACGTGTTCGGGGTCGAGGGAGACGTGGCCGAAAAGGTGGCGTCGGCATTGAAAGCCAAGCTTTCACCAGCCGAAACCGCACGCCTCGCCAGCAAGCTCAGCCCTGATGCCGCCGCCAACGACCTGTTCCTGCAAGCCGAATATCAGGGGAACCAAGGCCAGACCAATTACGACACTACAAACTGGAAGGCCGCGATCCCGCTGTACCAACAGGCCATCGCCAGGGCGCCGGATTTCGCGTTGGCGTACGCGCGACTGTCCGACACGCAAAGCGTACTGGCGTGGTTCGGAGGTGGCGGTATGGACGTGAAGCAACTCATCACCGATGCACGCAGCAACGCCAAACAGGCGCTAAAACTTGCGCCAAACCTGCCTGCCGCGCACCTCGCACTCGGCTACAACGACTACTGGGGCCGCGGCGATTACGCCGACGCCTTGAAAGCCTTCGCGGCGGCCTTGGCGCTACGCCCCAATGATGCCGGCGCCCTGACGGCGCAAGGGTTTGTCGAGCGCCGCCAAGGCCGTTTCGATGCGGCGATCATTTCATTGCAACAGGCGTCGACGCT
The DNA here is from genome assembly GCA_004299705.1 of Rhodanobacteraceae bacterium. Lineage (GTDB taxonomy): Bacteria > Pseudomonadota > Gammaproteobacteria > Xanthomonadales > Rhodanobacteraceae > 66-474. Next base: position 115,757 of record SCQS01000032.1, read on the forward strand.
GGATCCACGCAATTCCACGCTGGCTTTCTATCTCGGCACCACATATATGATGATGAGCCGCTACCCTGACGCCGAACGCGCATTCCTGCGCGCGCAAGCGCTGGATCCGCACAACCGCAACGCGAAGATCCGACTTTCCAATGCCATCGTGCTGGCGAGCGGCGATATCCCGCGTGCGCTGGCCGCGTCCGAGGGTGACGAACCACAGTTGAAGCTGCAACGCGTCACACTGCTGACTTGGCAGCGCAAATACAAGAACGCGTTGGCGTTGCTGGAGAGCGTGCCGGATACGCCCGACAACTTCGGGCCCACCACCAGACGCGGCCCCAAGAGCCTGTCGCAAGCCGAACTTTACAGGCTGCTGGGCCACATGACGCAGGCGCGAGCATTGTATGCGCAAGTGCTGCCGCAGGTTCGCGCAGAACTGGCGCAGCAACAAGGCATCGTTCAAGCACTCGTCTGGCAAAATCTCGCTGCCGCCGAACTGGGGCTCGGCCACACTGCGCAAGCAATGGCGGCGGTCGCCGAAGCCCAGGCTATCAACAAGCACAGCCATGACTCCGTGGACGGTCCCGTATTGATGGAACTCAGCGCTGCTTTCTACGCAAAAGCCAATCGCGCCGGCCTCGCCGTTTCGATTCTGGCCAAGGCTCTCGTGAGCCCCGGCATCGGCGGCTATTACTCACCTGTGATGCTCTGGATCGACCCAGCATGGGACCCGATCCGCCACAACCCGGGCTTCCAGGCCCTACTGAAAAAATACGCCAAGTACAGACCTGCGGTGGTCCATTCCACGTCGTCTCGCAGTGTTGTCCCGGCAACGGTCGGAACGCGACGAGCCCTGCATCCTGCAACAGGGTTTGCCAGCCGACCCGCGACGTAATAACATTGTACCAACTTCGAAGCTGGAGCCGAACATGAAAGCCGCCATCCGCAAGCTGGGCAATTCGCAGGGTGTGATCATCCCCAAGCCGATCCTCGCGCAGGTCGGCTTGGTGGACGAGGCCGTGATGACCATCGAGAACGACGCGCTGGTGTTGCGGCCCGCCCGGCGGTCGCGGCGCGAAGGCTGGGCCGCGGCCAGTCGGCGCATCGCCGACAGCAATGACGATGCACTGACATGGCCAGAGTTCGCCAACGCCAACGACGCGCACCTGAAATGGTGAAACGCGGCGACATCTGGCTGGTTGCGCTCGACCCGACGGTCGGCAGCGAAATCCGCAAGAGCCGGCCGTGCGTGTTGGTGTCACCGCCGGAAATGCACGATTACCTGCGCACCGTGATCGTGGCGCCCATGACGACCGGCAGCCGCCCCGCGCCGTTCCGCGTGCACATACGGTTTCAGGGCAAGTCTGGCTTGATCCTGCTGGACCAGATCCGCACGCTCGACCAAACACGCCTGATCAAACGGCTCGGCAACACCAGCACCGCGACCTTGGCAGCGGTGCTGCAAACCTTGCAGGATGTTTTCGCCGCGTAACTGACTGGAATGCACGAACCATCCTTACCCCCGCCGCCGCCTCGCCATAGAGCGGACACAGTCCGCCATCGTTGCGATCCGCCGGCAGTCCCGACCTGCCAATCCGCCGTGACTCCCCACAAACACCGTCGTTCGCCCATGGGATCAAGGTGATAGAGTGAGTTTTCGGGCGGGGGGCCTGGCGGACTCCGGCTCAACACTGGCTCGCGAGTGGCACGGATGAATGTCGCGCCCAACATCCTTTACGAGTTCGGGCCGTTCCGGATCGACCCCGACCGTGGGCTCGTGCTGCGCGATGGCCAGCCGCTCGCGATCACCCCCAAGGCATTCGAAGTGCTGCTGGCACTGGTGCGACGCAACCACGAGGTCGTGTCCAAGGACGAATTGATGCAGGCCGTATGGCCCGATCGCGTGGTCGAAGAAGCCAACCTCAGCCAGTGCATCTTCGTGTTGCGCAAGCTGCTCGGTGACACCCACGACACGCGCCGCTACATCGTGACCCTGCCCGGGCAGGGTTATCGCTTTGCGGAACAGGTGCGCACGGTTGCGCCAGACGAACCGGAGTCGAAAGAACCCGGGCCGTCGCAAGCGCCAGCCGGTATCGCTGATGCGGCCGTGGAACCGCCGGCCGAATCTGGCGCGCGTCCAAGCGCCCGCAAGTGGGCCTTGGCGGCCATCGGCGCACTGATCATCGTGGTGGTGTTGCTGGGTGCGGGTTATTTCATCCATCGTCACATGTCGCCCGTCCAGGAGAGCGCGACATCCATTCCCGCCAAATCCATCGCGGTGCTGCCGTTCGAGAACCTCTCCAACGACAAGAACAACGCCTACTTCGTAGCCGGGATGCAGGATCTGATCCTGACCCGGCTTGCCGACATCGGCGACCTGAAAGTCGTCGCGCGTACCGCGACCGAAAATTACGGCAGTCATCCCGATGATCTGAAGGCCATCGCGCAACGGCTGGGCGTGACCACGCTTCTGGAAGGCAGCGTGCAGAAGGCCGGCAACGAAGTGTTGATCAACGTGCAGTTGATCGACGCCAGCACCGGCAGCCACATCTGGGCACAGAGTTACCAACGCACGCTCGACAACATCTTCGGCGTCGAGGGCGAGGTGGCGACCAAGGTTGCCGGCGCGTTGGACGCCAAGCTCACGACGGCCGAAACGGAGGCAGTCACCAGGGTGGCGACGCACAACCCGCAGGCCTATGACGATTATCTGCGTGGAAATTACTTCGACAACCAGGCGAACCAGGGCGCCTGGATGAGCTTCATCCCGCGCGCCATCGCCGCCTACCAGAAAGCCGTCGCAGAAGATCCGACTTACGCAGCCGCTTGGGCGGGATTGTCGAACGCACGCTCCGATGCCTATTTCGGCGGTCTGGATCGATCCGAGGCCAACATGCGTGCGGCCGCAGCCGCCGCGCAGCGCGCACTGGCGCTGGACCCTAAGTCGGCCGACGCACACCTCGCGATGAGTGGGGTGGAACGATTCCTCGACCACGACCTCGTGGCATCGCGCGATCAGGCACGGCAGGCCGCCGAGCTGCAGCCGAACGATGCAGGCGCATGGACCGACCTGGCCATCGAAAGCGACAATATCGACGACGAGAACATGGCGCGCAAGGCGCTGAAACGGGCGATTGCCTTAGACCCGACGGCAAGCTTCCCGGAATATTACTTGGGTGTGATGCGGGCGAACCGGGGAGATTACACGGGCGGCCGGCAGGCTGTGGAGAGAGCACTCGCGATCGATCCGCAAAACGCCCGGGCGTACGTGCTGTTGACCCGGATCGACGTCGCGCAGGATGGCGACGTGGCGGCCGCCACGCGGGTACTGGACAACATGGCGCCGGGTACGCCACTGAACGCCGAGGTTGCGCAACTGCGCATCCAGCTTTTGCTGTATCGCCGCGACTTCGGCGCCGCGCGCGCACTGGCGGCGAAGTACGCGGATGAATTCACGAGTGGCGAGGCGGCGGTGCTGATCGCGATGTGCCGCGCCAACGTCGAGTGGCTGGCCGGCAAGCAGGATGCCGCCCGCGCGATCTACCGAAAAACGATCCAGCCCTTGACCACCGAACCCGGTTTCGATGACAGCGTCCCTGCTCACCTGCAGCTTGGCCTGGCCTATGCGCGGCTTGGTGAGGGTGAGGCCGCGCTCAAGCAAAACCAGACGGCCGCGGCGCTGGTTCGCAAATCGCATCACGTAAATTGGGGTGATCAGGTACGCAGGCTCAATCTCGCAAAGATCCAGCTTGCCCTCGGCAACGCGCAAGCGGCCATCGACGTCCTTGCGCGGTTTTTCGCGCAGTACGGGAGCAGCACCTGGCTTTCGCCTTCAATATTGCGTCTCGATCCGACCTTGGATCCGGTCCGCCACGATCCGCGCTTCCGGGCGCTGCTCAAGAAATATGCCAGCTACAAACCTGCCGTGATTCCAGTCGCTCGGCGGAGCCAGTCCGACACGCCACCCGGAGCCGATACTCCGTAGCCGGCCCCGACGAACACTGCACTCGGCATCACACGAGTTCAGGCCGTTCCGGATCGACCTCGACCGTGAACTCGAGTTGCGCGATTGACAACCCCCGCCGGACACACCTAGCCTGCCGGCACAGGGTTTTGCGGGGCAGTTGCCGGCATCGTTGACGCACAGGATCGCACGCGAGCCGTGCCTTGGCTTCATCCATAACGGGGAGATCGAGCATGTCCGTACGCATCGGAGGCATCGTCATCGCAGCGTCCGCTTGCGCGGTGTTGCTGGCACCGCCAGCCTTCGCGCAAAATGCGCCTGAACAAAACACGTCGACGCAGAAAAAGCAGCCGTCCACGCTGCAGACCATCATCGTCACGGGCACCCGTGCGTTCGACCGCACCGCCGCGGATTCACTGGCGCCGATCGACATCCTGACGCCGAAAGAGTTGATGAGCACCGGCGCACCGGACCTCACCACTGCGCTGCGCACGCTGCTGCCTTCGTTCAACTTTCCGCAGCCGTCGTTGACCGATGCCACCGACGCGACCCAGCCGGCGCAACTGCGCGGCCTCTCGCCCGACGAGACGCTGGTGCTGATCAACGGCAAGCGCCAGCACACCACCGCAATCGTCAACGTCAATGGCTCGATCGGGCGCGGTTCATCGCCCGTCGACTTGTCCGCGATTCCGATCAACGCGATCCAGCGCATCGAAGTGCTGCGCGACGGCGCGGCGGCGCAATACGGTTCCGACGCGATCGCGGGCGTCATCAACATCATCCTGAAGGGCGGCGCCGACCACGGCGGCGCCAACGTCACCTACGGCCAGCACGACGGCGGCCAGGGCGACACCTGGCAGGGCGGCGCCGACGGCGGATTCGCGTTCGGCCACGGCAACGGCTGGGTGCATCTCGCCGCCAATTACCTCAACCAGGACCCGACCAACCACGCCGGCCCCGACATCCGCTATCCGGGCGACCCGACCTACGGCCAGGTCACCTTCCACTACGGCCTGCCCAAGGAAATCGCCAAGCAGACTGCGATCAACGCGCAATACAACCTCGGCGAGAACGCGACGCTGTACGCCTTCAGCCTGTTCAACCATCGCGACGTCGAAGCCGGCGGTTTCTTCCGCTCGCTGTCGCAATACGACGCCGCCAACCCGGCTGCTGTCGCGGTGTATCCCGATGGCTACCTGCCGATCGAGAACAGCGCGATCCGCGACGACACCACCGTGCTCGGCATCAAGGGCGACCTCGGCGGCTGGCATTACGACATCAGCGGCGATACCGGCGGCAGCCACTGGAAACTGCACACCACCGACACCTTCAACTATTCGCTGGGCGCGCAATCGCCCACCGAGTTCTACATCGGCACGCTGACGATTCGCCAGAACGAGTTCAACGCCGACTTCAGCCGCGACTTCGACATGGGCTGGTACCACCCGCTCACGGTCGCGTGGGGCCTTGCCTACCGGCATGAAAAGTTCGCGATCAAGCAAGGTGATCCCGCTTCGTATTACGGCGCGGGCGCGCAGGTATTCCCCGGCTACCAGCCGAGCGACGCGGGTGCACATTCGCGCAGCAACAGCGCCGAATACATCGACCTCGAAACCGACTTCACCCAGAAACTTTCGGCCGGTTTCGCGGCGCGCCACGAGCACTACAGCGACTTCGGCAACACCACGTCGTGGAAGCTGTCCGGCCGCTATGCGTTCACGCCGGTGGTCGCGCTGCGCGGCACCATCTCGACCGGTTTCCGCGCGCCGTCGCTGCAGCAGGAGTATTACTCCTCGACCGCGATCAACTTCGTCAACAACGGCAGCGGCAACCTCGTTCCGTACACCATCCGCACCTTCCCGGTTTCCGACCCGGCGGCGGTGGCGCTGGGCGCGCAGCCGCTGAAACCCGAGAAGTCGCGCAACTACAGCGTAGGGCTGGTGTTCACGCCAACGGTCGGACCCTACACGACGCTGGACTTTTACCAGGTCGACGTCAACGACCGCATCATCCTCTCGGGCAACCTGGTCGGCACCGCCGTGCAGGATTACCTGACCTCGGTCGGCATTCCGTTCGTCAGCGGCGGCCGCTTCTTCACCAATGCGGTGGATACGCGCACGCGCGGCGCGGATCTGATCGGAACCTGGCCGCTGCAACTGTCGGGCTCGTCGCTGAAGTTCACCGGCGGCATCAACTACAACAAGACCGACATCCGCTCGATCAAACCCAACCCGCCGCAACTCGGCCTGGCGGGGCTGGTGCTGCCGGTGATCGACCGCACCGAACAGGGCTACATTACCGTCGGCACGCCGCGCACCAAGGCGTTCTTCGCGACCGACTGGGGCATCGGCAACTGGACCCTGCACGGACAACTGACGCGCTACGGTGAATGGAAAACGCTGGGCTCGACGCCCTCGGGTGACCAGAGCTACAGCTCGCGCGTGCTGCTGGATGCCTCGGTAAGCTACGCGCTCGATCAATGGCACTTCACGCTGGGCGGCAACAACATCACCAATGTGTACCCCGCGAAGAATGACGCAGCCAACAACTACCACGGCATCATCGCCTACCCGCTGTCATCGCCGTTCGGTTTCAACGGCTCGTACTGGTATGCGAGCGTGGCGTACAGGTGGTAAGCAAGCCAGCCCATCCCCTTCGGCACGAAGGGGGTCGATGCAGTTGCGGCGCAACTGCATCGGGGATGCGCTGCGGGAAACGCAATAGAGCCATCCCCCTCAGTCCCCCTTCCTGCGGAAGGGGGAGGAGTACCGTCGTGGTCGCCGGCAGGCCAGCTCATACAAGAGCTGTTTTCGTAGGAGCGCGCCTGCGCGCGATCAGCGCTTGTGGAACGCGAGCTTGCCGTGTTCCGCATCGACCTTGATGGTATCGCCGCCCGTGAATTCGCCGGCAAGGATCTTCTGCGCCAGCGGGTTTTCCAGTTGCGTCTGGATCGCGCGCTTCAGCGGGCGCGCGCCGTAGACCGGATCGAAACCGACGTTGCCGAGCAGCATCAACGCGCCATCGGAAATCTCCAGGTCAATCTGGCGCTCCTGCAGACGCTTGGCGAGGTAGTTGGTCTGCAAACGCGCGATTTCGCGGATCTGCGATTTGTCGAGCGGATGGAACACCACGATCTCGTCGAGGCGGTTGATGAACTCGGGCCGGAAGTGTGCCTGCACCACGCCCATCACCGCGGCCTTCATTTGCGTGTAAGCCTCGGGTGAATCCTCGTCGATGCCTGACGATGCGATCTCCTGAATCTGTTGCGAACCCAAATTCGACGTCATCACGATCACGGTGTTGCGGAAGTCCACCGTTCGCCCTTGGCCATCCGTAAGCCGGCCATCATCCAGCACCTGCAGCAGGATGTTGAACACATCAGGGTGCGCCTTCTCGACTTCGTCCAGCAGGATCACGCAATACGGGCGCCGGCGCACGGCTTCGGTGAGATAGCCGCCTTCCTCGTAGCCGACGTAGCCCGGAGGCGCGCCGATCAGCCGCGCGACCGAATGTTTCTCCATGAACTCCGACATGTCGATGCGCACCATCGCCTCGGTGGTGTCAAACAGGAAATTTGCGAGTGCCTTGCACAGCTCGGTCTTGCCGACGCCAGTGGGGCCGAGGAACAGGAACGAACCGTACGGGCGATTCGGATCGGACAGGCCCGCACGCGCGCGCCGGATCGCGTCCGACACCGCGGTGACGGCCTCGCTCTGCCCGACCACGTTCTTGTGCAGCGCATCTTCCATGTGCAGCAGTTTTTCGCGCTCGCCTTCCAGCATCCTGGAAACCGGAATGCCGGTCCAGCGCGAAACGACCTCCGCGATTTCTTCGTCGGTGACCTTGTCCTTGACCAGCTTGAACTCGCGCTGGTCGGCAGACTGCGCGACGGCGAGCTGTTTCTCCAGCTCCGGCAGGCGACCGTACTGAATCTCGCTCATCTTCGCGTAATCCTGACGCCGTTGCGCAGCTTCCAGTTCGTGGTGCGTCTTGTCGATCTGCTCCTTGATGCTGGCATCGCCCTGCAGCGCGGCCTTTTCCGACTTCCAGACTTCATTCAAGTCGGAGAACTCGCGTTCGACCTTTTCGATGTCGCCTTCTAGATCGGCAAGTCGCTTCTTCGATTCCGCGTCCTTTTCCTTCTTCAGCATTTCGCGCTGGATCTTCAACTGGATCAGCCGGCGTTCGAGGCGATCCAGTTCCTCCGGCTTGGAGTCGATCTCCATGCGGATACGCGAGGCGGCTTCGTCCATCAGGTCGATGGCCTTGTCGGGCAACTGGCGGTCGGTGATGTAGCGGTTCGACAACGTGGCCGCCGCGACGATCGCCGGATCGGTGATCTCGACGCCGTGGTGCACCGCGTACTTTTCCTTCAAGCCGCGCAGGATCGCGATGGTGTCCTCCACCGTCGGCTCGCCGACAAAAACTTTCTGGAAACGCCGCTCCAGCGCGGCGTCCTTTTCGATGTACTTGCGGTATTCGTCCAGCGTGGTCGCGCCGATGCAGTGCAGCTCGCCGCGCGCCAATGCGGGCTTCAGCATGTTGCCCGCGTCCATCGCACCTTCGGCCTTGCCCGCGCCGACCATCGTGTGCAGTTCGTCGATGAACAGGATGACCTGCCCTTCCTGCTTGGACAGGTCGTTCAACACGCCCTTCAGGCGTTCCTCGAACTCGCCGCGGAACTTCGCGCCGGCGATCAAGGCGCCCATGTCCAGCGCCAGCAGGCGCTTGTTCTTCAGCCCTTCCGGCACTTCGTCCTTGACGATGCGCTGGGCCAGCCCTTCGACAATCGCGGTCTTGCCGACGCCGGGCTCGCCGATGAGCACCGGATTGTTTTTGGTGCGGCGGCTCAAGACCTGGATCACGCGGCGGATTTCCTCGTCGCGGCCGATCACCGGATCGAGCTTGCCGGTTTCGGCGCGCGCGGTCATGTCGATGGTGTATTTCTCCAGCGCCTGGCGCTGGTCCTCGGCGCTCTCCGACTGCACCTTCTCGCCGCCGCGCAACTTGTCGATCGCGGCCTCGATGTTCTGCTTGCTGGCACCGGCGGCTTTCAAGGCGCGACCGATGTCGCCCTTGTCCTCGACGCAGGCCAGCACGAACAATTCGGACGCGATGAACTGGTCGCCGCGCTGCTGGGCCAGCTTGTCGGTGACGTTGAGCAGCCGCGTCAGTTCGTTCGAGACATTGATGTTGCCTTCCTGCCCGGACACGCGCGGCAACTTGTCCAGCATTTCGCCGACGCGTTGGCGCAGCAGCGGCACGTTGACGCCGGCCTGCGCCAACATCGGCGCGGTCGACCCGCCCTGCTGATCGAGCAGGGCTTCCAATACATGCGCGGGTTCCAGCATGTTGTGGTCGCGCCCGACCGCCAGCGATTGTGCATCACTGAGCGCCTGCTGGAACCGCGAAGTCAGCTTGTCCATTCTCACGTGGGCATCCTCGAGGAAAGGTGGTGATGGCCGCCGATCGCGGAAACATGGGGCCGCAAACACCACCCTTCAACGCTGCGACCCGCCGACCGGACTCCGAGTTTAGAATTCCGCGCTGGCAAAGGCACGTCGGGGAATTGAACCGTGGGAGCTCCGGGATTGGCGCCGTGGGGCTGGCGCGCTTGGAATACCGTACAACTCGTTTACACCGTCGCGTGGACGGCAGGCTGGATCAGCCTTGCACTCGTGGTGCTGCTGCTGACGAGCGGCAACCGCCATATCCCGCTCCGGATGGCCGCGCGACTGTGGGCACCCGGGCTGATGTTCGGCGCAGGGGCGAAGCTGCGAGTGGAGGGCGTGGAACGCGTGGATTTCTCGAAGCCGCACGTGTTCGTGGCCAACCACGAGTCGATGATCGACATCTGCGCGCTGTTCCGGGCCCTGCCCGTTCCGATCCGTTTCGTGATCAAGCAGGAACTCGCGAAGGTGCCCTTCATCGGCTGGTACGCACGCGCGATGGGCATGCTGTTCATCGAGCGCGGCCACGCGCGCGAAGCCGCGCAGCGCCTGCACGGCGTGGTGTCGGTCGTGCGGGCCGGCGCCAGCTTGTGCGCGTTTCCGGAAGGCACGCGCGGTCGCGACGGCAGCGTCGGGCCGTTCAAGGGTGGCGCATTCCAGGTGGCGCTCGCAGCCGGCGTGCCGGTGGTGCCGATCGCGATCGCGGGCTCGGGCGCGGTGTTGCCGGCTTCCGGCTTCAGCGTGCGGCCCGGCACCATCCACGTGCGCATCGGCGAGCCGATTGCAACCGCGGGTTTGCACGCCGGCGACCGCCACGCGCTGGCGCAACGCGCGCACGACGCGGTGGCGGCGATGCTGAGCTGATCTCCGCCTATGGTGGCGCCATGCGGCGTTACCCTCGCAGTCCTTCGCGTCAGGATTCCGGCCGCACCTGCGGTTTTGCCCCGATCATCGATGCCAACGCCGCCCACACGTTGTCCAGCACCAGCGGCTGTGCGGCTGCGGTCGGGTGCAGGCCATCGGCCTGCATCAACTCGGGATGCAGCGCGATGCCCTGCAGCAGGAACGGCACCAGACCCGTGCGATATTGCCTGGCGAGGTCCGCGTAGATCGCGCGCAAGCCATCGCGGTAGCGCGGGCCGTAGTTCACCGGCAGCTCGATGCCTAGCAGCAGCACCTTGGCCCCGCTCGCTTCGGATTGCTTGACCATCGCCACGAGGTTCGTGCGGATTTCGGCCAGCGGCAACCCACGCAGGCCATCGTTGGCACCCAATTCCAGGATCACCAGTTTCGGCCGGTATTGTTTCAGCAGGCCCGGCAGCCGCGCCAACCCCGATGCAGTGGTCTCGCCGCTGATGCTGGCATTGACCAGACGCCGCGGCGGACGCATATCGGCAAGGCGTTTCTGCAGCAACGCGGGCCACGCCGCATCCAGTTGGATATTCTGGGCGGCGGACAACGAATCCCCCAGCAACAGGATCGTCGCCGGCTGCGTGGCCAGCGCCGGTCGCGCCAACATCAGGCACAACAAGATGGATGACAGCAGGATGGACGATGGCAACCGGACAGGCATGGCGTTGATTTCCGCGCAGGGTTTGAGCAAGCACGTCGAGGGGCCGACGGGCCGCCTGGACATTCTTGACGATGTCAGCCTGGAAGTGAATGCCGGGGAAACCGTCGCGATCACCGGCGCCTCGGGTTCCGGCAAGACTACCCTGCTCGGCCTGCTGGCCGGACTCGACTTGCCGAGCACCGGCGGCGTGAGCCTGGATGGCCACGCATTGAATGCGCTGGACGAGGAAGGCCGCGCGCGCCTGCGCTTGCGGCTGGTCGGTTTCGTGTTCCAGTCGTTCCACCTGTTGCCTGGACTGACCGCCGAGGAAAACGTGCTGCTGCCGCTGGAGCTGGACGGCACGCCCGACGCAACCACGCGCGCAGGCGCGGCGCTGGATGCGGTAGGCCTCACCGAACGCGCCGCACATTTTCCGTTCCAGTTATCCGGCGGCGAGCAGCAACGCGTGGCGATTGCCCGCGCCTTCGTGCACGCCCCGCGCATCCTGTTCGCGGACGAACCCACCGGCAACCTCGACCACCATTCGCGCGACGCGATCGCGAACCTGTTGTTCGCGCTCAACCGCGAGCACCGTACCACGTTGGTACTGGTCACCCACGACCCCGCGCTGGCCGCGCGTTGCGCACGGGTGCACGACCTCGTGGACGGCCACTTGCAGGCACACGCGCAATGATCGTTCCGAATCTCGCGCTGCGCGCGCTGCGCCGCGAGTGGCGCTTGCCGGAACTGCGCACGCTGATCGCCGCGCTGCTGTTGTCGGTGATCGCGCTGGGCGCGGTCGGCACGCTGGCCGCACGCGTGCAACGCGCGGTGCTGATGAGCGCGGCCGAACTGATCGGCGGCGACCTCGGCATCGATGCGGCAAGGCCGTTGCCCCCAGACTTCGTCCAACAGGCACGCGCGCTCGGCCTGCGCACCAGCAAGTTGGCAAGCTTCCCCAGCGTCGCATTCGCGCACGATCGCAGCCAGTTGCTTTCGGTGACGGCCGGCGATGCTGCGTGGCCGCTGCGCGGCAAGCTGTTGATCGCGGGGCGCGACGGCCGCAGTGTCGCCAGCCATGCGCCACACACCGGCAGTGTGTATCTCGACCACCGCGCGCTGGTGGCCTTGCAGCTCAAGCCGGGCGAGCGGGTGCAGGTGGGCGGCATGAACCTCGTCGTCGCGGGCGAGCTCGAACAACAACCCGGCTCCAGCGGCCTGATTTCGTTGGCACCGCGCGCGGTGATGGCGTTGACCGATGCCGAATCGGCAGGCCTGCTCGGTACCGGCAGCCGCGCGCATCATCAACTGCTGGTTGCGGGCGACGTGAGCGCGGTCGCCGCCTGGCGCACCTGGGCCACGGCCCACCTGCCAAACGACGCGCACCTGATTACCCCCCAGGAAGTGCAGCAACGTCTCGCCGTCGCGTTCGATCGTGCCGGGACCTTCCTGCGCCTGGCGGCCTTGCTGGCGGCGTTGCTGGCCGGCATCGCGGTCGCGTTGTCGGCACAGCGTTACGCGCGTCGCAAGACCGACGAGATCGCGTTGCTGCGTGCGATCGGCGCGTCGTCACGTTACACATTCGGCAACCTCGCATGGTCGCTGGCGGTGCCCGCGCTGCTCGCGGCACTCGTCGGCGTCGGGATCGCATTGGGATTGGCTTCCATTGCATTCGCGTACGCGCACGGACTGTTGCCACCCTCGGCACGAAACACGCCACTCCCGATAGGGCCGGCGTTTGCCGCGGCAGGCGTGGGCCTCGCGGTGCTGATCGGCTTCGCGCTGCCACCGTTGGCAAGGTTGAAATCGGTGCCGCCGATCGCGGTATTCCGCCGCAGCGCTGCGACAACCGGTCGGCGCTTCGACGTCCTGTACGCATTGCCGGTGCTGGTCGCGATCGGGCTGATCGCGCTGGAAACCGGAAGCTGGAAACTTGCGGGCGTGCTCGCGGCCTGCCTTGCGGGTGCCGCCGTGTTCACGCTGGTCGTGACGCTCGCGATCATGTGGCTGGTCAGGCGTTACGTCGCGCGCCTGCACCCGGCCCTGCGCCTCGGCGCCAGCGCGCTGACGCGGCGGCGGGCCTTGAGCCTCGTGCAAAGTTGCGCGATCGCACTCGGGATGACCGCGTTGCTGCTGCTGGCGGTGGTCGCGCCCGCGTTGCTGGACAACTGGCGGCAGGAACTGCCGCCCGACACCCCCAACTGGTTCGTGGTCAACGTGCAGGCCGCGCAGCGCGACGGCGTGCGCGACGCGCTCGCTCGGCTCGGCGCCACCCGCTACAATGAGATGCCGGTCGCGGTCGGCAAGCTGGTCACGGTCAATGGCGTGGACGTCGAAAACCAGCCTTTTCGCGGCCACGACGTGAAACGGGACGCCTCGCAACAGTTGCGCTTGTCGTGGAGCCCGACGCTGCCGCCGGCCAATCGCATGATCGCGGGACACTGGTTCACGGCCGACCCGCGCACGCCGCAAGTGTCGCTGGACGTCGCCTGGATCCATCGCTTCGATCTCAAGCTTGGCGACACCCTCGGGTTCCTGATCGGCAACCAGCACATCGAGGCGCGGCTGACCAGTATCCGTGAGGTGGACTGGAGCCGCTTCAACGTCAACTTCTTCGTGCTGCTCGATCCCGCGCACGGGCAAACCTTGCCGCACACCTGGATCGCGAGCTTCCATTTGCCACCCGGCCACGCGCGCGCACTCGCGGCGTTTTCACGCGACTATCCCAACCTGTCATTGATCGACGTGGACGAATTGCTGGACCGCGCGCGCCAAATCGTGGACCAGGTGACCGCCGCCGCACGCTGGGTGCTGGGCTTCAGCCTGCTGGCCGGCGCGCTGGTACTGGCCGCCGCGCTGACCATGAGCGCCGCCGAACGCCGGCATGAAGCCGCGTTGCTGCGCACCCTCGGCGCACGCCGCGCTCAGTTGCGGATGGCCGCGCTGTGCGAGTTCGGATTGCTGGGCGCGATTTCGGGTCTGACCGCGCTGCTGGCATCGGCTGCGGCCGGTGCGTGGCTCGCGCATTCGGTATTCCGCATTCGCGCGTTCGCGCCGCCGTGGCCGCCGCTGATCGTCGCCGCGGCGGTCGCGGCCGTGGTTGTCGCAATGTTGGGTTTGGTCGGAACCCGGCGCGTGTTGCGTACTTCACCCCTGCGGTTGTTGAGACGATAAAGCAACCAGCCGGTCGACTCCGCGCGCCCCTGCCATCCACGGCGCCACGGCAAGTTGCATCAAATCGCACGGCGCGAAAACACCGCAGCCGCTCCGCGACCCAATCCACCTGAACCGGAACGTCTGATGCCTGAATGGAGCGTCAAGCTGCTAAGCATTTTCTAAGAATACAACCCCAATTTACGGGGCTACTTGGGTGTGGCAGACGAGTCATGTATTTTGATTATGAGCGCGACACGAAAAAGTATTATCAGAACGACCTCATCGCGAGCCGTTACCACAGGTTGTACACGGCTTCGAAGGGACTGAGGACCTTCCCGTTCAGATTCGTCGCGCGCCGGGAACAACGAATCGTCGGCACGCTCCTGGGGAATGTCGTGCACCGACACGTACTCGACATCCCTGCCGGAACTGGCAAACTGGCCGACGTTTTTGCGCGATCGGGGTCGCACGTCGTGGCGTGTGACGTTTCCAGCAACATGCTGGAGATCGCAAAAAAAGAATATCTAAGAATCAATTATGCGAATGTCGAATATGCCATCGCCGACGCAGTGAACCTGAATCATTTTGCTGATGCGACATTCGACGTTGTTGTCTGTTTGCGGCTTTTGCACCGGGTTCCACCCGGAATCAGGTGCAGGATGCTGAGGGAGTTTTCGCGGGTTGCACCATTCGCATTGGTTTCGTACGGAATCGATACGGCATATCACAACTTGCGGGAGCGAGTGCGCAACAAGATCACGGGCTGCAAGCCCGTCGCGAAATGCTTCTGTTCCCTGGCAGAAGCGCGACGTGAAATCGAACCGTTTTTTGAAATCCAAAGGGAATCCCGGATCGCACGCGGTGTGTCCAGGGAATTGGTCTTTTCGCTCAAATCGCGCGTGGGGACGACGCAACAACAAGCCGCCTTCTGAACACATTCGTGGATACTAATACGGCCTGCCCGTGTCGTTCGCGGTCGACCCGCGCCAGGCCCGCGCCCGTCCACTGAGCGCACGACTGCGATGGAATGAGTGCGCACACGCGCCAACCAAGACGGGGCCATCGCCGAAGATCACGACCGACGCCGGCACATCGCGGACATCAACCACCGAGTACGCAAAGATTGCGTGACTGCCGGCTGGTTGTGCGGGTCCAAAATGCAGTAGAAATCGAGACCTCCTCGAGCCTATGGCCCGTAACGGACGCACGCCCGCTCCACGTCGGCAGACTTTACGGTTTGCCATTGCGGTCAGTACCCCGGAACGGCCCCGAGAACAATGGATTCCAGGCACTGGGCAGCAACCCGGAAGAACCAGCCGTCGGTAATTTTTACAGTTCGGCGCCGGCGCTTGCACTCAGCATTAGCAAATTCAAATAGATACAAGATGGCACAGAAATTGCTCTCTGTCTTGGTACAAAACGGGCGCAATGCTGGCCGCCCTCTCAGTACCGGCCCAGTCTGGCGCTCAGAACCGACGGAGTAGCTTTCATGAAAAAGATATCGCTGTTCTCGATGTTCGCGGCGGCCTTGGCACTCGGTGCGCTGGCACCGGCGGCGCAAGCCACCGCCATTTCGACAACCATCCAGTTGAGCCAGTTGTATGCAGGCAGCGCGCCGGACGGCGGTTCGCCGTGGCTTAAGGCGATGTTTACGTCAAGCACGGGTTCGACGACAGGAACACTCACGCTGAAATCGAACCTGAAACAATCGGACTTCGTTAAAGGCCAAGACGGACCCAATACCGCCACCGGCTGGTCCTTTTACCTGAATGAAACTCTCGCCAGTTGGTCTTGTGCCACCGGAGGGGCCTGCGCGAGTGGCGTCTCGACCGCCCCCATCAGCAAGGCCGGGCCGGTGCATAGTCCGTTCAACCTGACCTTCGGCTGGACATCGGGCAATCGCTTCGATGGCACGGATTCTGCCACCTATACCTTGACCTTTGGCAGCGCCCTGACCGGCGACCCGTTCGCGGCCAATGGCAGCGGCTGGTGGTCGGTGGCGCATGTGCAGGGGATCGGCCCCAGTGCTAACTGCAGCGGGTGGATCGTGTCGGGGAACGGAACCCTCCCCACGACCGGCTTCGAAACGTGCGGAGAGCCACCGACCAACGTTCCGGAACCCACCAACCTCGGCATGTTCGGAATCGGCCTGTTGGCGATCGGCCTGTTCCTTGGCTTGCGCCGGCGCGTGGTTTGATCCGGCCTCCATTCGAGCAATAACCAACAGCCCCCGGCAACGGGGGCTTTTTTGAAAAGCTCAACCTGTCTGCGGCACCGCCCACACCAGGCTGGCCATGCGGCCACTGCGCGCGCCATCGCGACGGTAGGAATGCAGGCGCGAATCGGTGAAGGTGTCGAAGGTTCCGCCATGGATTCGCGTGACACCCGCGCGCCGCAGGCGCTGGCGCGCGAGCGCGTCCAGGTCGCACAGCCAGTGCCCTGAGCGGGTGGCGGTGAACGCCGGCCGTGCCGCGGAATCGTGCATGAGGAATGCATCGCGCACCTCGTCGCCGACTTCGTAGGAGCTAGCTGCGATCGCCGGACCGAGCCAAGCCATGATGTTCTCGCGCGGGCTCTGCATCGCGGCGAGCGTGGCTTCGAGCACGCCGGATGACAGCCCGCGCCAACCGGCGTGGGCGGCGGCGATTTCCGAACCGTCGTCCACGCAAAACAGCACCGGCAGGCAATCGGCGGTCTGGATGGCCAGCACCACGCCGGGCGCGCGGGTGACGGCGGCGTCGGCTTGGGGTTCCCGCGAGTCCTGCGCGATTTTCCCCTCAGCCATCCGCGCTGCGCGTGGATTGCCTTCTCCCGCAAGCGGGAGAGGAGGAAACCGTGCGACGACGTTTCCGTGCACCTGCCGCAGCCAGCGCGGCTCCGAGGGCAGCGACAGGGCCTCGCGGAGCGTCGTGCGGTTTTCCGCGACGGCCGCGGGATCGTCGCCGCAGCGGGCGCCGACGTTGAAGCCGCAGGGCGACTGCCGCGCGAACCCCGGGCCGTCGCGTGTGGTGACGATCGCTTGCACGTGAGGCGGCGCGGGCCAGGCGGGTTTGATCCAGTCGATATTCATGTGCGTTTGCGTGAGGCCCGGCCATCCCCCTTCGCCCGGCCCTCTCCCCCAAGCGATGAAACTGCTCGGGGGAGAGGAACGGAAAGGACATGCCGGCTCGCGTCAGGTGTTTGCATCTTCCCGCAATGCGCCCAGCAGTTCGAGGAAATCGCGCGGCGGTTCGGCGTCGAACGCCAGCGATTCGCCCGTGACCGGATGCTTGAACGCCAAGTGCTCGGCATGCAACGCCTGTCGCTTGAAGCCGCGCAGGGCTCCGGCGAGTTCGGTCGTCGCGCCGCGCGGCAACCTCAAGCCGCGTCCGTACAACGGATCACCCACCAGCGGATAACCGGCATGCGCCATGTGCACGCGAATCTGGTGGGTGCGCCCCGATTCCAGTTCGCATTGCAGCAAAGCGTGTGCCCGGAACTTCTCGCGCACCCGGTAGTGGGTGACGGCCGGGCGCCCGCCTTCGCGCACCGCGCGGCGCAGGCGGTCGGTCGGATGCCGATCCAGCGGCGCGTCGACGCTGCCGCCGGCCACAGGGACGCCGTTGACGATGGCGGCGTAACGGCGGTGGATGTCGCGCGCGGCCAGCATCGCCACCAGCGCGGTCTGCGCGGGCAGCGTGCGTGCAACCACCAGCAGCCCGGAGGTGTCCTTGTCGAGGCGATGCACGATGCCGGCGCGCGGGACCTTGTCGAGATCGGGGTCGTGGTGCAGCAACGCGTTCAACAAGGTGCCATCGCGATTGCCGGCGCCCGGATGCACCACCAGCCCGGCGGGTTTGTCGACGACGATCAGGTCGGCGTCCTCGAACACGACGTCCAGCTCGATGGCCTCGGGCCGGTCACCCAGCAGTGCCTGTTCGATGCGATCCCATTCCACCGCTTCGCCGCCGCTGACCAGGGTGCGGGGTGGCGCCGCGCGGCCATCCAGCCGGATGCGCCCGGCCTTGAGCTCGCCCGCCAGGTGCGCCCGCGAATAGCCCTGGAACAACCGCGGCAGAATCTGGTCGAAGCGTTGCCCGGCCAGCTCGGCCGGGATCTCCGCGTGGACCCGTTGTTCAGCCATGCCGGCGGCTCCACCGGTTGGGCAAGACGGTTTCCGCTATCATGTCCCGTTCTGCCTGCCTTGCCTGCCAAGACCCGCCCGATGCCATTCCGACGCTCCGTTCCGCTGTTGAAGTTCACCCTGTTGCTGCCGTTGCTGCTGGCCTTCGGCGCCTGCTCGCTGTTCCATCATGGGGAACGCCAGACGCTGAACAACATGTCCGTCGAGCAGTTGTACCAGCGTGCGCACAAATTGTCGCAGGATGGCAACTGGGGTTCAGCCGAAACCGTGTACCAGAAGCTGATCGCGCGCTTCCCCTACGGCGCGTACAACGAGCAGTCCCAGATCGAGCTGGCCTACGCGCAGTACAAGGACGGCAAGTCGGAGGACGCCTACTCGACCATCAACGAGTTCATCAAGACCTACCCGACCCAGAAGCACATCGCCTACGCGTATTACCTGCGTGGCCTGATCAACTTCGACCGTACCGAAACCGGCCTGCAGCACTTTGCCGGCATCAGCCCGTCGCGTTTCGACCAGGGCTATGCGTTGCAGTCGTTCGATGATTTCAACACGCTGGTGACCCGCTTTCCCGACACGCGTTACGCCGCCGACGCGCGCCAGCGCATGATCTACCTGCGCAACCAGTTGGCGCAATCCGAGTTGAACGTCGCGGAGTTCTACCTGCAACGCAAGGCCTACGTCGCCGCGGCCGACCGTGCCAAGTACATCGTCGCGCACTACCAGCGCTCGCCGCAGGTGGCCGATGCGCTGGCGGTGCTGGCCAAGAGCTACCACCTGCTGGGCCAGCAGAAACTCGCCGACCAGGCAACGCAGGTGCTGAAGCTCAACTACCCGGACCACCCGTACCTGCGCAACCCAAAGAAGTGGCCGAGCCACCATACCTGGGTGTACCGCCTGATTCCGCTGACAAGCGCGCATTGACCACCTCCCTCGGCACGAAGGGGGTCGCGTGTCGAAGACACGCGGGGGATGACGCAAGGCCCGAACCCTCACCCGCCCTTTGGGCACCACGGAGCTCTCAGGCCATGGATGGCGGCCCTCCCGGAGGGAGAGGGAAAACCGCGTCAGCGCCAGGCGTTCGAGATGGGATAGCGCCGCTCGCGGCCGAATGCGCAGGCTGAAACGCGCGGCCCGGGCGCGGCCTGCCTGCGCTTGAACTCGCTGGCGTACAACATGCGCACCACGCGCTGCACGTCGTCCGGTGCGAAGCCCGCGGCAACGATCTCGGCCTGCGATTCGGCGCCCTCGATGCAGCGCTGCAGGATGCCGTCCAATACCTCGTAGGGTGGTAGCGAATCCTGGTCGGTCTGGTCGGCGCGCAACTCTGCCGAAGGCGCACGTTCGATCACGGCTTCGGGAATCGGGAAACCGGGGTCAGGGAAACCGGGGTCAGAGTGCATTTTCGAAGGGCGGCTATGTGTGGAGACTGTCGCTTCCACGAAAGTGCACTCTGACCCCAGTTTTCCGTTGCGCCACCGCGCCAGCGCATACACCTGCGTCTTGTACACGTCCTTCAGCGGCGCGTAGCCGCCGCACATGTCGCCATACAGCGTGGCGTAACCCACCGCCATCTCGCTCTTGTTGCCGGTGGTGAGCAACAGTTTTCCGGTCTGGTTGGACAAGGCCATCAGCAGCAGGCCGCGACTGCGCGCCTGCAGGTTCTGCGCGGTGAGATCAGCCACCTCACCGCAAGCGGGCGCGAGCGTCGCGGCGGCTGCGTCCACGACACCGCCGATGGGCAGGTCGAAATACTCGACGCCCAATGTGCGTGCCTGCGCGTGCGCCTCGCGCAGCGACAGGTCCGACGTGTACCGCGAAGGCAACATGACCGCAGTGGCCTTGTCCGGACCCAGCGCGTCGACCGCGATGGCCAGCGTCAGCGCCGAATCGATGCCCCCGGAAAGCCCCAGCAGCACGCCCTCGAAGCCGTTCTTGTGCACGTAGTCACGCACGCCGCGCACCAGCGCCGCGTACAGCGTGGCCTCGGGCGAAGCGTCGCGTGCAACCGGCCAGTCGCGCGCCGTGAAGGTGCGCGAGGCGGAATCGAACTCCGTCCACAGCAGCGCATCGACGAACGCCGGTGCGCGCGCCGCAATGAGGCCGTCGCCGTTCACCAGGATCGAAGCGCCGTCGTAAACCACCTCGTCCTGGCCGCCGACCATGTTGAGATAGGCGATCGCGCAGCCGGTTTCGCGCGCGCGCGCGGCCAACACCGCTTCGCGCTGCGCCTGCTTGGCGGCATCGAAAGGCGAAGCGTTGATCACGATGAGGAGCTCGGCGCCGGCGCGTGCGGCGGCCGCGGCCGACTCCGGTTGCCAGGCATCCTCGCAGACCAGCAAGCCGATGCGCACGCCGTTCAAGGTGGCCACCGCCGTCGCGTGACCGGGCTCGAAGTAACGCTTGTCGTCGAACACGCCGTAATTGGGCAGCGCGTGCTTGTGCGCGACCTGGGTAACGCGGCCTTCGCGCAACAACGCGGCGGCGTTGTACACCACGCCCTCGCTGTGCGGGAAGCCAACCAGCGCGGCTAGAGCGTCGGTTTCCGTTGCCAGCTTGTCGAGTTCCGTCTGACAGGCGGCCAGAAAACTCGGACGCAGCAGCAAGTCTTCCGGAGGATAGCCGCTCAGGGTCAGTTCCGGACACACGAGCAGATCGGCGCCGCCCGCGCGTGCCTCGCGCAGCAGCGCGCGCACGCGACCCGCGTTGGCCGCGACCGCGCCGACCGGAAAATCGAATTGCGCAAGCGCAAGCCGCAGTGTGGTCATGGACGTTCCGGACAGACAAAGGCCGCGACGAATCGCGGCCTTGTCATTTTACTCCGGCGGCGCCGACAGCTCAGTGCTGCATCTTCTTCGCCAGCGTCGCGCCCAGGTCGGCGGGCGACTTCACCGTGGTGACGCCGGCCTTCTCCAGCGCGCTGAACTTGGCCGCGGCCGTGCCCTTGCCGCCCGAGATGATCGCGCCGGCATGGCCCATGCGCTTGCCGGGAGGGGCCGACGCGCCGGCGATGAACGCGACCACCGGCTTGCTGACGTGCTCGGCGATGAACTCGGCGGCCTCTTCCTCGGCGCTGCCGCCGATTTCGCCCACCATGATGATGCCTTCGGTCTGCGGGTCAGACTGGAACAGCTTCAGGCAGTCGATGAAGTTCATGCCGTTGATCGGATCGCCGCCGATGCCGATCACGGTGGACTGACCGAGGCCCACGTTGGTGGTCTGGAACACGGCCTCGTAAGTCAACGTACCCGAGCGCGACACGATCGCGACCTTGCCGGGCTGGTGGATGTGACCGGGCATGATGCCGATCTTGCACTCGCCGGGGGTGATGATGCCGGGGCAGTTGGGCCCGATGAGCACGGTGTCGGGATAGTCCTTCAGCACGTTCTTGACGCGCAGCATGTCGAGCACCGGGATGCCTTCGGTGATCGCGACGATCACGCGCACGCCGGCCGCGGCGGCTTCCATGATCGCGTCGGCCGCGAACGGCGGCGGCACGAAGATCACCGAGGCGTCGGCGCCGGTGTCGTCGACTGCTTCGCGCACGGTGTTGTAGACCGGCAGGCCGATGTGTTCGCTGCCGCCCTTGCCAGGCGTGACGCCGCCGACCAGTTTGGTGCCGTAATCCAGCGCCTGCTGCGAATGGAAGGTGCCTTGCTGGCCGGTGAAGCCCTGGCAGATGACTTTGGTGTTTTTGTTAACAAGAACGGACATTCGCTGATCCTTTTACCAGAGAGCTTTTTTGACGCGGATAAATGCGGATGAACACGGATAGAGCTTTTTGATCAGCGTCCATCCGCTTTGATCCGCGTTGATCCGTGTCAAAAGCTCTTGTCACATCTTCGTAGTCACGCAGCTTTCGCGGCGGCAACCGCTTTCTGCGCGGCGTCGTTCAAATCGTTGGCGGGCGTGATCTTCAAGCCCGAATTGCCCAGCAGCTCGCGGCCCTTCTCGACGTTGGTGCCTTCGAGGCGCACCACCACCGGAATCTTCAAACCCACTTCCTTGACCGCGGCGATGATGCCGTCGGCAATCAGATCGCAACGCACGATGCCGCCGAAGATGTTGACCAGGATGCAGTTGACCTTGGGCGACGAGAGGATCAGCTTGAACGCCGCCGTGACGCGCTCTTTCGTCGCACCGCCGCCGACGTCGAGGAAGTTGGCGGGTTCGCCGCCGGCCAGCTTGATCACATCCATGGTCGCCATCGCAAGGCCGGCGCCGTTGACCATGCAGCCGATGTTGCCGTCCATCGTGACGTAGTTGAGATGTTCGGCCGCGGCTTCGGCCTCGGCCTTGTCTTCCTGCGACACGTCGCGCATCGCGGCGAGTTCGGGATGGCGGAACTCGGCGTTGTCGTCGGAATTGACCTTGCCGTCCAGCGCCATCAGGTCGCCGGATGCGACGATCGCCAGCGGATTCAGTTCGACCAGCGACAGGTCTTTCGCATTGAACAGCTTGTACAGGCCCAGCATGATCTTCGAGAGCTGATTGACCTGCTTGGCGTTGAGCCCCAGTGCGAAGCCAAGCTCGCGGCATTGATAGGGCTGCAGGCCTTCGGTGAAGTTGACCGTGACGGTATGTATCTCGTCCGGCGTCTCGCGCGCGACCTGTTCGATGTCGACACCGCCGCGTGCCGAGGCGATGAAGGTGACGGCCTTCTCGCCACGATCGACCAACACGGAGAGATACAGCTCCTTGGCGATGTCGGTGGCCTCGGTCACCAGCACCAGGTTCACCGGCAGTGCACGGCCGCCCGACTGGTAGGTTTCCATGTTCTTGCCGAGCATGCCTTCGGCGGCGGCCTTGACCTTGTCCAGCGAGTCGCAGAACTTCACGCCGCCGGACTTGCCGCGCCCGCCCGCGTGGATCTGCGCCTTCACCATCCACTGCTCGCCACCCAGCGCGCGCGCGGCTTCCACCGCTTCGGCCGGGGTCTTGGCAACCTTGCCCGGCGGCACCGCGATGCCGAACTCGGCGAACAGTTGTTTGGCCTGATATTCGTGGAAATTCATGCAGGAGCCTCGTGATTCGGAAAGTTGCCGGCAGCGGCCGGGGCCGCCGTCCCGTGCCGCGGGCAGAGGTCACGCAGGCACGACAGCCGCCTATTGTTGCCGCGTACGGGGTTGATGTCCACCGAACAGGCTTATCCGTGCGATCGTCCCTGACCGCCGCTTCGCCGCGACAAGCCTTCGAACTCAACCCCAATCTATGCGGGAAGGCTCAGAGCGGCCAAAGCCGCCGTCCATGGCCAAGAGCTCCATGGCCTGACTTTTCACGACAGCCGCTTCGATTCAACTTTGGTGTTTGCCGGCGAACAAACCAAAGAAGATAAGTAATACCGCCCCTACCGTGATCGCGGAATCGGCCACGTTGAACGCCGGGTACGACCACGCGTGCCAGTAGACCTGGATGAAATCGGTGACCTGGCCATGCACGACGCGATCGATCATGTTGCCGAGCGCGCCGCCGATGATCAGTGCCAGCGGCAGTGCGGTGCGCCAGTCGCGGCGCGGTGTGCGCGCCAGCCACACGGCAAGCCCGATGCTCACCACCAGGGCCAGCACGCTGAACAACCAGATTTGCCAGTTCGAGGAATCGTCCAGGAAACTGAAAGCCGCGCCGCGGTTGAACGCGAGCGTCCAGTTCAGCACGTGGGGGATCACTTCATGCGGCGTGTACGGTACCAGCGCATGGCGCACGATGGCCTTGGTCAGCTGATCGAAACCGATCACCACGGCGGAGACGATCAGCCACGGCAGGGCGTTGGGTTTGGGAAGGCTCAAGCGGATTTCCTGTTTGCGGAGACACTGCGCGTCCCGATGCAGCGTGCATGATAACGGCGTGTTGACTCACCCCCTTCCGCAGGAAGGGGGTCGGCGCGCAGCGCCGGGGGGATGCCGTCGCACGACGTGCAAAACCAAAAGCCATCCCCCTCGATCCCCCTTCGCACGCGAAGGGGGAGGCAAAGCTCGCGTCACCCAGCTTTCAAAGCGGTGCGCGCAACCGGGAGGATTGCTGCGACCCAGCGCGCGTATTGCACGCCCGACGGATGCAGGCCATCGGCGACCAGCTCGTTGCGCGATTCCGGCGCGCGCGAAATGCCGGTGACATCGACCCAGCGCGCACCCGTCGCTTCGACTTCCGCCCGTGCCGCGGCGTTGAATGCATCGACACCGTGGGCAACGAGCGCGGCATCGCAACCTTCGCTCACCGCGAACGGCGTGACCCCCCAATCGGGGATCGACACCACCACAACGTGTTTCGCATCACCGCCTGCGAAGCCGATCGCACGTTGCAACAACGCGCGGGACTGCGCGCGATATTCGTCCAGCGGCCGTCCGCGATATTGATTGTTGACGCCGATCAGCAGCGTGACCAAGGCGTATGGCGGCACGAACGTCGCCGCATCCATCGCGGCCGACAGCTCGTCGGTAGTCCAGCCGGTGGTCGCGACGATTTGCGGGTCCGCGATGTCGATGCCTTCATCGCGCAGGCGCACGGCCAGTTGCGCGGGCCAGCGTTCGGCGGCGGCCACGCCTTCGCCGATGGTGTAGGAATCGCCCAGTGCCAGAAACCCGTTCGCCATGCCTCAAGCGACCTTCGATGCCGGCTGTTCTTCCTCCATGCGCGCCAACACCCGCTCGATCCGCGCGAACACGTCGGCCAATTGCGCGGGTTCGGGCAGCAACGTGATCCGGAAATGCCGGCTGTCCTTGAGGTTGAAACTGGAACCCGGCACCACCAGCGCGTGTTCTTCTTCGAGCAAGCGCAGTGCAAAGGCATTGTCATCGAAATCGGGCAGCACGTCGGCGCGCACCGAAGGGAATGCATACAGCGCACCCCGCGGCGTCACGCATTCGAGGAAACGGCTGCGCGCGGCGCCTTCCACCACCGCACGCCGCGCTTCGTACAGGCGTCCGCCCGACGCGGTCAGCGCGGCAATCGAGTCGGGTCCGGTCAGCGCGGGTTCGATCGCCCACTGCGCGGGCACGTTGGCGCACAGGCGCAACGCGGCCAGCAGTTGCATCGCGTCGCGATAAGCATCGACCCGTTCGCCCGCACCCGACAGGGTGGCCCAGCCGATCCGGAAGCCGCAGGCGCGGTGCACCTTCGACAACCCACCGAACGCAATGCAGGGCAGCTCGCCTGCCACTGATGCCAGCGGCGTATATGGTGCGCCGTCGTAGCGAATGCCATCGTAGATTTCGTCGGACAGCAGCAGCAAATCGTGGCGCGCCGCGACCGCGACGATGCGTTCCAGCAGTTCGCGTGGATAGCACGCCCCGGTCGGGTTGTTGGGGTGGATCAGCACGATGGCGCGCGTGCGCGGCCCGCACAGCGCCGCGATCTCGTCCGGATCGGGCAGGTGCGCACGCGACGCGGGACACGCGTAATAGCGCGGCGTGCCGTCGTTGAGGATGGTCGCGGCGCTCCACAACGGATAGTCGGGCGCGGGCAGCAACACCTCGTCGCCGGGATTGAGCAATGCCCGCAGCGACAAGTCGATCAGCTCGCTGACGCCGTTGCCGATGAAGACGTGCTCGATGCCGGGCACCGCCGCTCCACGCGACCGCTGCACGGCAAGGATCGCCTCGCGCGCCGATTCCAGCCCCTGCTCGTGGCAATAGGCGTCGCTGTCGGCCAGATGCGCAGTGATCGCGGCTTCCAGATGCGCCGGCGCCCGGAACCCGAACCGGCCGGGGTTGCCGATGTTGAGCTTCAGCACGGCGTGGCCCGCGGCTTCCAGGGCACGCGCGCGACGCGCCAGCGTCCCGCGGATTTCGTAACGGACGTCGGCCAAGTGCAAGCTGGGATGAACGGCAGGTGGGCGCATGGCTGCAAATACTCACAGGATCGGGCATGCTAATGGCGATTCCGGTGCATGAAAACACCTCGACCTCCCCGTTTCGGCGATTCCGCGCCATGAAACCCACCCCTTCGCAGTCGACACCGAGCGTGCAACGCATCGGTTGGCAAGGCAACCTTCCAACCCTTCCCGCCGGCCACGCGCTGGCCCGCGTTTCGGCCCAGCACCGCGCCGGCTACGAAGTTCACGACGGGGAACATGCCTTCAACGCACAGCCCGCGCCGAAATTCCTGAAGCGCAACCTCGACCCAGCCGATCGCCCTGCGGTCGGCGACTTCGTGCTGATCGAAACCGGCTCGCCACCGCACATCACGGAAGTACTGCCGCGACGCGGGGTATTGACGCGCGCGGCGGCGGGCGAGCGCTACGCGCGCCAAACCATCGCCACCAATCTCGACGTGGTATTCGTGTTGACGGGCCTGGACGGCGATTTCAATCCGGCCCGGATCGAACGCTATCTCGCCTTGATCGAAGGCTCGGGCGCACGTGCCGTGGTGCTGCTGACCAAACGCGATCTCGCTGAAGCGGAAGACGTCGACGCGGCCCTGACGACGCTGCACGAACGACTGCCGGATGACACCCCGGTGCACGCGATCAACGGCAAGGATGCGGCCTGCACTACTACGTTGGCGGGTTTTTTGACCCCCGGAACCACCGCCGCGCTGGTGGGTTCATCGGGCGCGGGCAAATCCACCCTTACCAACACCTTGCTGGGCCACGACCGCATGGCCACCGCGGCGACCCGTGCCAGCGACGACCACGGCCGCCACACCACCACCCATCGCGCGTTGCTGCCGCTGCCAAGCGGTGCCTGCCTGATCGACACTCCCGGCATGCGCGAACTGAAATTGACCGGCGACGAAGACCTCGACCTGTTTTCCGACATCGAGAAACTGGCCGAGCAATGCCGCTTCGCCGATTGCGGCCACGGCAACGAACCCGGCTGTGCAGTGCGCGAAGCGCTTGAGGAAGGCGAACTCGACCCCGAACGCTGGCGCCATTACCAGAAGCTCAGCAGCCAACGCGAGGAACAAGCCACGCGTTTCGAGGATCGCCTGCGTGCCAGCCACGAACCGATCCGCGCGCAGCGACGACGCGACTGGCAGGAGCGCGAATAGCGACGCCCGTGATGGCCGACACCGCGCTCGCCCCGGTCGTGCAGCACTGCGCCGCATTGGACAAGCGGCTGGTCGAGGCGGTACGCGGCATCCGGGTGCTGGCGACCGTGACCTGGCCGCTCGCGGTCGAGCAATGTTTCCTGGATGACCTGCACCGCGGCCACGAAAGCCTGCCGCGCTTCGAATACCGTGCGCCGGACTTTTCCGCGCAGCGCGCGGAACTCGCAGCCATCGTCGAGCAAGCCGATTCCGCGCATCCACTTGGCGCCTTCATCACCCGCAACGCGGGTTCGTGGCAAACCGCCGCGCGGATGCTGGAAGCCGTCGGCACCGCGGGCGTCACCGCTTTGTCGATCGAGCTGTACGGCAGGCCGGGCGATGCGTTGCCCGGCAGCGGCCAGACCAACCTCGACGCCGCGAAATATTTCCTGGAAATCGCCCGTGAACTGGGCGACGGTGAGGCGCTGCCCGAGGCCGATTACTGCATCCCCGCCGCGGTACTGCGCGATGAAGTGCAGGCCGAGGTCGACACTTTCTTCGGCAATACCAAGGTGCGCGTCGAGATCGACCCGGAATTGACCGCCAAGGCCGCCGCCGGCGCCACCCGCATCCGCCTGCGCGGCGCTACCTGTTTTTCGGAATACGACCGCTCGCAACTGCTGGCGCACGAAGCATTCGTGCACACCCTGACCGCCCGCAACGGGCGCGCTCAGCCGGTGCTGAAATCGCTGGCACGCACCTCGCCGCGCGCCACCGCTACACAGGAAGGCCTGGCGGTATTCGCCGAACTGATGTCGGGCTCCATCGACATCGCGCGCCTGCAGCGCATCAGCCTGCGCATCCTCGCGATCGACATGGCGCTGGACGGCGCGGATTTCATCGAGGTCTACCGCTGGTTCCGGGCGCAGGGGCAAGGCGTCGCCGACAGTTTCCATTCCACCCAGCGCGTGTTCCGTGGCGTGCCGGTCACCGGCGGTGCGGCGTTCACCAAGGACAACGTGTATCTGGCCGGCCTGCTGACCGTGCACACGTTTTTCCGCTGGGCCTTCAAGCGGCGCAGGTTGAATCTGTTGCAGCACCTGTTTGCCGGCAAACTGGCGCTGGACGACGCGATCGCGCTGCGCCCGTGCTTCGATGATGGTTCCGTCGCGCCGCCGAAGTTCCTGCCGCCGTGGCTGCAACACTCGCAGGGCCTCGCCGGCAAACTCGCGTTCTCGCTGTTCGCCAACCGGATCAGGATGGGCCGGATCGGCGAGTGGGATTGATCAAAACCAGCGCCGCACCTCGCCCGCGCCGTGGCCTTCGCAGGCCGCGACGTTTTCGACGCAGCGTCCGCACAGTTCGGGATGGTCGGCGTGCTTGCCGACGTCCTCGCGGTGGTGCCAGCAACGCACGCACTTGGGCGCATCGCTGACGGCCGCCGACACCCATACGTTGGCGCCCTCGAGTTCGGTCAGCACCGCGTCGGCGGGCGCCTCGCCCACGTCGAGCCGCAGGTCGGACACGATGAAGAAGAAGCGCAACTCGTCGGCCACCTGCTTGTAGCGTTCGACGACCGCGGGATCGGCGTGCAGGGTGAGTGTTGCATCCAGCGACGAGCCGATCCGGCCGTCGCGACGCATACCCTCCAGCACGCGCGCGGCGGTTTCTCGGATCGCCAGCAGGTCGGCCCACCAGCGGCGCTGGTCGGGCGCGTTCTGGGTTTCGCGCAGCCCCTGGTACCAGGTTTCGTACAGCACCGACGCGTCGCGCGTGGTGAAACCACCGCGGATTTCGGTGGGCATGTGCATCTGCCGCGGCATCGCCTGCCAGATTTCCTCCGTGGTGAATGCGAACAGCGGCGCCAGCCAGCGCACCATCGACTCCAGGATCCGGAACATCGCGGACTGCGCGCTGCGCCGCCCATGGCTGCCGGTCGGCATCGTGTACAGGCGATCCTTGGTGATGTCGAGGTACAACGCGCCCATCTCGTTGGTGCAGAAGTTCTGCACGCGCTGCACCACCTCCGGAAAATCGTAACGCGCGTAGGCCGCGACCACAGCGTCCTGCACGTCGCGCGCGCTGCGGATCGCCCATTGGTCGAGCAGCAGGCAACGATCGACGGTCAGAAGGTCCGAAGCCGGATCGAAACCATCGAGGTTGCCGAGCAGAAACCGGCAGGTGTTGCGGATGCGGCGGTAACTGTCGGCGACGCGTTTGAGGATTTCCTCGGACAGCGCCATCTCGTTGCGGTAATCGGCCGACGCGATCCACAGGCGCAGGATGTCGGCGCCGTACTTGTTCATCACGTCCTGCGGTTCGATGCCGTTGCCCAGCGACTTCGACATCTTGCGGCCCTGCGCATCGACGGTGAAGCCGTGCGTCAGCACCTCGTCGAAGGGCGCGTGGCCGTGCATCGCGCAACTGGTCAACAGCGACGACTGGAACCAGCCACGATGCTGGTCGGAGCCTTCGAGGTACATCACCTGGTCGCCGGGATTGCGGTGCAGTTCCGGGCGCTGGTCGAGCACACAGAAGTGCGTGACGCCGGAATCGAACCACACATCGAGGATGTCGCGGACCTTGTCGTAATCCTTGGCCTCGTCGCCCAGCAAGGCGGCAAGGTCGAGCGCGTACCACGCATCCACGCCATCCTTCTCGACACGCTCGGCAACCTTTTGCAGCAACTCGGCGCTGCGCGGGTGCGGCTCGCCGGTCACCTTGTGCACGGCCAGCGCGATCGGCACGCCCCAGGTGCGCTGGCGGCTGATGCACCAGTCCGGGCGGCCTTCCACCATGTTGTTGATGCGCTCCTCGCCCCAGGCGGGATAGAACTTCACGTCATGGTGGATCGCGTGCAGCGCGTTGGCGCGCAGGCCTTCGGCATCCATCGCGATGAACCACTGCGGCGTGGTGCGGAACGCGATCGGGGTGTGGTGGCGCCAGCAGTGCGGATAGCTGTGAGTGATTTTGTGCGCGGCCAGCAGCGCGCCGCGTTCGCGCAGCAGCTCGATCACCGCATCGTTGGCTTTCCAGATGTGCTGGCCTGCGAAGATCGGCGTGCCCGGCAGGTACACGCCGTTCGGTCCCACCGGGTTCAGCACGTTGGCGGGCGTCGCGTCCACGATGCCGTATTGCTTGCCGACCACGAAGTCGTCGGCGCCGTGGCCGGGCGCGGTATGCACCGCGCCGGTGCCGTCCTCGGCTGACACGTGGTCACCCAGGATCAGCGGGATTTCGCGATCGTAGAACGGATGCTGCAACACCAGCCCTTCCAGCTCACGGCCTTCTACGGGCTTCCCTCGTGTAAGCGCAGCGCCGTTTTCTTCGGAAGAGCCGTAACGTCCGGCGCAACGATCAGCAAGAGCTGTCGCAACAACAAGCCAAACCTCCCGCTCGCCGCGATTCGGTCCTTTGATAAGACTATACGTAAGATCCGGGCCCAGCGTCACCGCCATGCTGGCCGGCAGGGTCCACGGCGTGGTGGTCCAGATCGGCACCGCGACGATCGTGTCGTCGTCCACGCTCACGCCGAACTTCGCGGCCAGCGTTTTGGGATCGAGCGCGTCGTAGGCCACATCGATCGCGGGTGACTGCTTGTCCTGGTATTCGATCTCGGCTTCGGCCAGCGCCGAGCCGCAGTCGAAGCACCAGTGCACCGGCTTGAAGCCGCGCGCGACGTGGCCGTTCGCGTACACCTTGGCCAGCGCGCGCAGGATGTCGGCCTCGTAGCTGAAATCCATCGTGCGGTACGGATGTTCCCAGTCGCCCAGCACGCCGAGGCGCCTGAAGTCACGGCGCTGCAGGTCGATCTGCTGCGCGGCGTATTCGCGGCAATGCTGGCGGAAGGTTTCCGCGTCGATCTTGCGGCCGACCTTGCCGTATTTCTTCTCGACCGCGATCTCGATGGGCAGGCCATGGCAATCCCAGCCCGGCACGTAGGGCGAGCGGAACCCGGCCATCAGCTTCGAGCGCACCACGATGTCTTTCAGGATCTTGTTGACCGCGTGGCCCAGATGGATCTTGCCGTTCGCATACGGCGGGCCGTCGTGCAGGATGAAACCGTGCTCGCGCTTGCCGGTGCGGCGCTGCAGTTCGGCGTAGCGTTGCGCCGATCCCCACTCGGCCAGCATCGCCGGCTCGCGCCGGGCCAGGTCGGCCTTCATCGCGAAGTCGGTCTTGGGCAGGTTGATGGTGTGCTTGTAGTCGTTGGACATGGTTTGAATGCAATGTGGGTTTGGAGCAGCCAACCAACCTTTCGTCGTTCCGGGCGTCGCGTAGCGGCAATCCGGAATCCAGCTTCATGAATAGCCGGAAAGAGCTGGATTATTCGCCGCGTCCTGCGGCTCGCCCTTCGGGCCGCCTTCGGCGGCCCCGGAATGACGAAGCTGGGCGTTCAAGATTTCTCTTGCTTGCGTCGCATCGCGATCCATCTGCGCGTGCAGCGCTTCCAGGTCGGCGAATTTTTCCTCATCGCGCAGTTTGGCGACGAACTCGACCTCGATGCGCTGGCCGTACAGGTCGCCATCGAAATCGAACAGGTGGGCTTCCAGCAGCGGCTCGCCGCCGCCCGCGATGGTCGGGCGCACGCCCAGACTGGCGACGCCGGGCAGCCATCGCCCATCGACCCGCACGCGCACCGCGAAAATGCCCGCGATCGGGGACACGCGCTGACCCAATCGGACGTTGGCGGTCGGATAGCCAAGCTTGCGGCCCATGCGCTGGCCGCGCACCACCCGTCCGCCGATCGTGAACGGACGTCCCAGCAGCTCGGCCGCGTGCGCGAAGTCACCTGACCCCAAGGCACCGCGCACCCGCGAGGCCGAAATCCGCTCGCCGTCGCCGTTTGAGACGGCATCCATCACGCGCACCTCGTAACCGCCCTCGCCCTGCATGGCTTCCAGCAGGGCCACGTCGCCCACCCGGTTGTGGCCGAAGCGGAAATCCTTGCCGACCCAGATTTCGCGCGCACCCATCCGCGCCACCAGCACCCGGCGCACGAAATCCTCGGCACTCATCGCGACCAGCGGAGCATCGAAACGCAGCAGCAACAGCAGTTCGATGCCGGCGTCGGCGAACCCCCGGAGCTTTTCGCGTACCGACGACAAACGCTTGAGCGGCTGCGGCGAAAAATACCCGCGCGGCAACGGCTCGAAGGTGATCGCCGCAGGCATCAATCCGAGCGTGTTCGCGCGTTCATGCGTCCTTGCAAGCAACGCGGCGTGACCGCGATGCAGGCCGTCAAACGCACCGATGGTGAGCACGCAGCCGTAAGGCGCGAGGCATGGCCCCGTGATGTTGCGAAAAATACGCATCCGTCCAGTATATCTTGGGCTCCCGGGCATCAAGGGGCCAGAGGCGCGCAACCTTTCGTATCCACCCGCTCCAACAGATCAGCCACGCGACCGCGTCCCGGCACTTCCAGGCCCGGCACAAGATCAGCCAGCGGCACCAGCACGAATGCGCGCTGGTGCAGGCGCGGATGCGGAATCACGAGGCCGGGTTCGTCGAGCACGGCATTGCCATGCAGCAACAGGTCGAGGTCCAGCACGCGCGGGCCGTTCGGCTGTCCCCGTACCCGGCCCGCGCGCGCTTCGATCGCGAGCAGCGCCTCCAGCAGTGCGCGCGGCGAGAGCGAGGTTTCGACCAACGCGACCGCGTTGATGAAATCCGGCTGGTCGACGACACCCCAGGGCGGGGTGCGGTACAGGCGCGAGCGCGCACGCAGCGCGGTGCGGGGCAACCCCGCCAGCGCCTCGAAACCGTGTTCGACCTGCCGGCGCGGATCGTCGAGGTTGCTGCCCAGCGCGACGTACGCACCTACCGGGTCAGACATGCGTCACTCTTGCAAATCGGATTGCGGCGCCGAGGTCCTGCGTCCCCGCCCGCCGCGCCGACGCCGGCGCTTGCCGCTGCCGGTTTTCTCGCCGGGTTTGCCGGCGGTCGACTTGGGCGCCAGCGACTCGGACAGTTGTTCCGGCGACAGTGCCTGCACCTCGGTCCACCACTCGCCGCAGGCCCGCAATTCCCCGGATTCGCCCGAACGCAGCAGCAGGAAATCGTAGGCCGCGCGGAAGCGCGGGTGCGCCATCAGCCGGAACACGCGCTTGCGGGTGCGCTCCGCGAAGCGCGGCTGCAGCGCCCAGATTTCCTCGATCGCGTAGCTGAAGCGGCGCGGGATCGCGACGCGCTTGCCCTGTTCGGCCATCACCCGATGCGCGGCGCGCTGCCACGCCAGCGAGCGTACGGCGCCTTCGTCCTGAAGTTTCGCGGCGAGCGCCGCGACTTCGCCCCACAGCAACACCGCGAACAGGAACGCCGGTGTCACCGGCCGACCGTCGGCGACGCGCGCGTCGGTGCCGCCCAAGCCGCGCTCGATCAACTGCTCCAACGCGCCGGATGCATCGTGCGCCAACGCGTGCACGGTGCCTGGAAACAGGTGCCGCAGCAGGTCGTAGCGTGCCAGCATCCTGAAGCTCGCGAGGCCGTAACCCGCCAGGAACATCTTCTGGCATTCGTCGAACAGACGCGCGGACGGCGCGTCCGCCAGCAGGTGTCCCAGCTCCTTGAACGGTGCCGCCGCCGCAGGATCGATCGAGAACTCGAGCTTGGCCGCGAGCCGCGCCGCGCGCAGCATCCGCACCGGATCCTCGCGGTAGCGCGTGGCGGGATCGCCGATCAGGCGCAAGCACTTCTGTTCGAGGTCATCGATGCCGCCGACGTAATCGAGCACGCTGAAATCGGCGATGTCGTAGTACAGCGCGTTGACCCGGAAATCGCGGCGCAGCGCGTCTTCCTCGATCGTGCCCCACACGTTGTCGCGCAGGATGCGGCCGTCGACGACGTGGCGGTCGCCGCCGGACTCGCCGTCACCGGTGCCGCGGAAGGTCGCGACTTCCACGATCTCCGGGCCGAACACCACGTGCGCGAGGCGGAAGCGCCGCCCGATCAGGCGGCAGTTGCGGAATACCTTCTTCACTTCTTCGGGTGTGGCATCGGTGGCCACGTCGAAATCCTTGGGTTGCCTGCCCAACAGCAGGTCGCGCACCGCGCCGCCGACCAGGCAGGCCCGGAAGCCGGCGTCCTTCAACCCGTACAGCACCTTCAGCGCGCCGCGGCTGATCTGCTTGCGCGACAGGTTGTGCTGTTCACGCGGGATCACGCGGGGCATGGGTTGCGTACGGGAAACGTCGGAATCGGAACTCAAGCGAGAGACATCCATGCGGGCGATGCGCCGCGTATTCGCGGCACGAAGTCCGTTACACTAGCGCGCTCACCGACGCCACGCTCCCTTCGTCTAGTGGCCCAGGACATCGCCCTCTCACGGCGGTAACGCGAGTTCGAGTCTCGCAGGGAGCGCCAAGGATGTTTATTCGTGCGATCGTCCCTGATCGCTGCTTCGTTTCACACACGCTGCCAGAACCCGGGCACTCGCAATCTGCAATATCGGAACGGCCTTCCCTGGCCTGACTTTTCACAAAAGCCGCTCCGAACCAACCGACCTCCAATAGCCATGGCCTTTGTTGTTACGGACAACTGCGTGAAGTGCAAGTACACCGACTGCGTGGAAGTGTGCCCCGTGGACTGTTTCCACGAGGGCCCGAACTTCCTCGCGATCGATCCCGATGAGTGCATCGATTGCACGCTGTGCGAACCGGAATGCCCGGCGCGCGCGATCTTCCCCGAGGACGACGTGCCGGCGGGGCAGGAACAGTACATCGCGCTGAACAAGGAACTGGCCAAGAGCTGGCCGGTTCTCAGCGAGCGCAAGGATGCCCCGGCCGATGCAAAGGAGTGGGACGGCAAGCCGGACAAGCTTCCGTTGCTTGAACGCTGAAACGAAAACGCCGCCCATGGGCGGCGTTTCTGTTGGAGGCCGGTCCTGGCTCACTGCAACCGTTGTTGCAACATGGCAATCACCCGCGCGGCCGCATCGGGATTGCCCGACGCCGTGACCACGCTGCCGGTTCCGGACGGCGCGACACTGACGGTGACCGTACCCTTCACGGTTTCGGTGGTGCCGTGGTGGAACATGCGGTGGAAGAAGCCGCCTTCGGGTTTCTGCGTCACGGTGGTGTCGACTGCGACCTCATAGGTATGCGCGCTGTCATCGTGCGCGGTGACCTGGCCGACGTCACCACGCGACAACGCCAACCCTACCCGGTGATAGGCACTGTCGGGCGTATCCGTGAGCGTCAGGCTGTTGCCGGCAGCCGCGCCGGCCGTAGCGGCAGACGGTGCTTCGGTGGCTGCAGGCGGCGTGCCCGCTTCGGATTGGCCTGATCCAGACTGGCTCGCCGGCGCGGAAGTCGTGCCCGTACCGGCGTTGGGGATCGCCAACGCGTCGGTGGTAGGTGGCTGGTTCATGCCCGGCGGCACTTCCAGCGGCTGTTCCTGTTGCGCCGACTTGTAGGAAGGCTCCTTGTGCCGGAACGGGTTGTGGGCCTTGATGGTCTGGCAACCGGCCAGCGCGATCGGGGCGAGCAGCAGCAGCGTCAGGGTGATTCGTTTCATGGGCGCATTGTGCACGATCATGGCATGGTGGCGCCAGCGAGGGGAGCCAAGGTTTCACGCAGGTGGGCACGTTCGGGGCCTGGCGCCAGTTCGACCAGCGGCAAGCGCAGGGTCGCACGGCACAGACCGAGTTCGGCCAGACCCGCCTTGAGCGGAATGGGATTGGGGGCGCAATTCAGGGCTTCCAGCAGGGGCTGGATGCGGGCCGCGTGTTGCATGGTCGCGCCGCGATCACCGCCACGCGCCGCGTCGCACAGCGCACGAAATGCTCTCGGTACCAGATTGTTCGCCACCGACACCACGCCTCCCGCGCCTGCCAGCATCGCGTCCGCCGCGCTGCCATCGTCACCGGACAAATAGACAAAGCCGGGGCGTTTTAGTTGCGCGAGCGCGGCAATGCGTTCAGGCGTGCCCACGGCTTCCTTGATGCCGACGATGCCGGCGGTGTCGCGAAGCCCGGCCACGGTTTCGGGCTGCAGGTCGCAGCCGGTGCGCGAAGGCACGTTGTACATCACCACGGGGATGTCGCAATGCGCGGCCACTTCGCCGTAATGGCGGCGCAGGCCGTCCTGGGTCGGGCGCACGTAATAAGGCGTCACCACCAGTGCGGCGTCGGCGCCCAGCGTCTTGGCGTGGCGGGTCAT
The DNA here is from genome assembly GCA_004299705.1 of Rhodanobacteraceae bacterium. Taxonomy (GTDB): domain Bacteria; phylum Pseudomonadota; class Gammaproteobacteria; order Xanthomonadales; family Rhodanobacteraceae; genus 66-474. The sequence goes on from SCQS01000032.1 coordinate 152,115, forward strand.
GGCGATGGTCCTGGACGTCGCGGCTTCGCCGGTACCGGCGATCACCGGCACCCGCTGCGCGACGCGTTCCACCGCGAACGTCAGCAGGCGTTCGTATTCGTGTTCGTCCAGCATGTGGGCTTCGCCGGTAGAACCTGCGACCACGATGCCCTGGGTACCGCCATCGAGCTGGTAATCGAGCAAACGCCCGAAAGCGGGAAGATCGAGCGCGCCGTCCTTGTCGAACGGCGTCGCGATCGCGCACAGGCTGCCTGCAATTTCCACGTCAGATTCCGCGTCGATGCAAACGCTGCATGATACGGCACCCGAAGCGGCTGTAAATGCACGTTCGAAGCAGCTGTTGTGAACAGTCAGGCCAGGGAAGGCCGCTCTGGTGTCGCATGGCCTTCGGACGTGATGCCAACCGCTCCATCCCGACATGCAGCGATCATGGATGATCGCACCCAATAAACGCATCATAACGTGACAGACCTTCACCAACACCACTATTCTCCCCCGCGTGAACCTCAAGACCGTCACCCACGTGAACACCCCTGCGGCACGCCCCACCGCCGACCATCAATTGCTGATCCAGGCGGTCGCACCCGCGGCGCAATCGCCGTTGCTGGTGCTGTCGCGACGGATCGCCGACGCTGGCTGCAACCTCGTGGAATCACGGGTGGCGACGGTCGGCGCGGACGTGTCGGTACTGCTGCTGGCGAAGGGCGCATGGGACGCGATCGCCAAGCTGGAAACCGCGCTGGCCCGCGTCGGCCGCGACGAAAACCTGCACCTGCTCAGCTACCGCACCCAGGCGCGCAACCAGCAAAGCCACTTGTTGCCGTACATGGTCGAAGTGGTGGCCGCCGACAAACCCGGCGTGCTGGTGGAGTTGATCGACTTCTTCAACCGCCGCAAGATCAGCATCGAGCAGATGTCCTCGATGCGCTACCAGGCCATGCAGACCGGCGCCGACATGTTCCAGGCCCAGATCACCATCGGCATCCCGGCCGACACCCGCATCGCCGAACTGCGCGACGAGTTCATGGAAATGTGCGATGGTCTGAACCTCGACGCGATCATGGACCCGGTGAAATTTTAAAGTGCAACCTTCCTTTAACCGTCATCCCGGCGAAAGCCGGGATCCACTTTGATGATCAAGATCGGCAGCAAAGCTCCCAAACTCTCCGGAACCACCCAGTCCGGCGACACCCTGAAACTCGCCGACCTGCGAGGCCAATGGGTGGCGTTGTACTTCTATCCCAAGGACAACACCACCGGCTGCACCCGCGAGGCCGGCGATTTCCGCGACCTCTACACGAAATTCAAGCGGCGCGGCGCCGCGATCGTGGGCGTGTCGCGTGACAGCGCGCGTTCGCATTCGGGCTTCAAGGAAAAACTGGGCCTGCCCTTTACGCTAGTCGCCGATACCGACGAAGCGTGGTGCAAGGCCTTCGATGTGATCCGCAAGAAAAAACTCTACGGCCGCGAATACCTCGGCGTCGACCGCAGCACCTTCCTGATCGATCCCGACGGCAAGCTGACGCAGGAATGGCGCGGCGTGAAAGTGCCGGGCCACGCCCAGGCAGTGCTGGACGCGATCCCTTCTCGTTGAAAAAACCACGGCAAAGCAACCGGACACGGATAAATGCGGATGTACACGGATCGAACCATTCTCATCCGCATTGATCCGTGTTGATCCGTGTCAAATGCTTTTCCCCTTTCCCGCTCCAATGAGGCCAACCCGTCGATGACCCAGAAGGTCAAGGGCCAGCGCATCTACGCGCTGGACACCAACGTCCTGCTGCACGATCCCACCGCGCTGTTCCGCTTCGAGGAACACGACGTGTTCATCCCGATGACGGTGCTGGAGGAACTGGACGAAAAGAAACAGGGCGTGTCGGAAGTCGCGCGCAACGCACGCCAGGCCAGCCGCTTCCTCAACGAACTGATCGAGCGCAACAACAGCCACGGCATCGCCCACGGCGTGCCGCTTGCGCAACCCGACGGGGTGAAACTGCGTTCCGGCGCCGCCGGCGGCCGGCTGTATTTCCAGACCCGCACCGGCAACGGCCACGGCAAAGCCGACAACCAGATCATCTCGGCGGTGCTGGAACTGCGCGAACAGCACCCTGACGCCGCGGTCGTGCTGGTGTCGAAAGACATCAACCTACGCATCAAGGCGACCATCTTCGGGATCGCCGCCGAGGATTACGAAAACGACCGCGCGCTGGACGACTTCTCGCTGCTGTACACCGGCGCGGCCGAACTACCCGCCGATTTCTGGGATCGCCATCCGGAACTGCGCTCGTGGTCCGAACGCGGGCAGACGTTCTACGAGCTGAAACCGCGCGAGGACGAAGTCTGGCAACCCAACCAGTGCCTGTACCTGCCGGGCGAGAATTCGGTCGAGCTGCGCGTGCTCGGGCACGCCGACGCCAAGACCAAGCTTGCGCTGCTGCATGACTACACCGGCAGCGCGCACAGCGTGTGGGGCATCACCGCGCGCAACCGCGAACAGAACTTCGCGCTCAACATGCTGATGGACCCCGACATCGACTTCGTCACCCTGCTCGGCACCGCCGGCACCGGCAAGACCCTGCTGGCGCTGGCCGCGGGCTTGGCGCAGGTGATGGACCAGCAGCGCTATCGCGAAATCATCACGACCCGCGCGACGGTTTCGGTCGGCGAGGACATCGGTTTCCTGCCCGGCACCGAAGAGGAAAAAATGACGCCGTGGATGGGCGCGCTCACCGACAATCTGGAAGTGCTCGCCAACCCCGAGGACGGCGGTTCGTGGGGACGCCAGGCCACCAACGATTTGCTGGCCTCGCGCATCAAGATCCGCTCGCTGAACTTCATGCGCGGGCGCACCTTCCTGTCGCGCTACCTCATCATCGACGAGGCGCAGAACCTGACGCCCAAGCAGATGAAGACGCTGATCACCCGCGCCGGCCCCGGCACCAAGATCGTGTGCCTCGGCAACGTCGAACAGATCGACACGCCGTATCTGACGGAAACCACGTCGGGCCTGACCTATGCCGTGGATCGCTTCAAGCAATGGCCGCATGCTGCGCACGTCACCTTGCGGCGGGGCGAGCGGTCGCGGTTGGCGGACTTCGCTTCCGAGGCGCTGTAAGAACGGGAACCCGACAACAATTTTCGTCATTCCTGGGCTGCGCGTCGCGCAGCGACGCGTAGAACCCGGAATCCATTTCGATTGTCGTTTTCTCAACAGCAAAATGGATCCCGGCTTTCGCCGGGATGACGAACTTATTATGCGCCCCACGAATCCCGAGTCCCGAATCCCTAATCCCATCGCCTGCCTCACCATCGCAGGATCAGACTCCGGTGGCGGCGCGGGCATCCAGGCCGACCTGAAAACCTTCGCTGTGCTGGGAGTGCATGGCGTGAGCGCGATCACCGCGCTGACCGCGCAGAACACGCGAGGCGTGACAGCCGTACATCCGGTGCCCACCCAACACCTGCGCGCCGAACTCAACGCCGTCTTCGCCGACTTCAACGTCGCCGCGGTCAAGACCGGGATGCTGGGCGACGCGCGCACCGTGCGTTGCGTCGCACGTGAACTCGCACTTCACAAACCGCGCTGGCTGGTGGTCGACCCGGTGATGATCGCGACCTCCGGCGCGCGCCTGCTGGACAAGGCCGCCGTGCGCGTGCTGATCGAGCAACTCTTGCCATTGGCCAACGTGCTGACCCCCAACCTGCCCGAAGCCGAGGCCCTGACCGGCATCGCGATCCACAATGCGCGCGATGGCGAACGCGCCACCGCGCTGTTGCGCGACTTCGGCGCCGGGGCCGTGCTGCTGAAAGGCGGCCACGGCCGCGGCCGTGAAGTGATCGATCGCTGGGTCGATGCGCGCGGTACGTTTGAAGCCCGCCACCGCAGGCTGCCATTCGAGGCTCATGGCACCGGCTGCACGCTTTCCGCTGCGCTGGCCGCGGAACTGGCGAAAGGCCGGGCGCCACGCACGGCGGTGCGCCGCGCGATCGCCTTCGTGCAACGCGCGCTGGCGCATGCGTACACCCCCGGCATGACCGGGCTCAGGATGCTGGCCCAGCGCGCGCGTTAGAATTCGTGCAGTATCCGACCGTCGTTCCCCATGACCACGCTGTTCGTCATCCGTCTCGTGATCCTGGCCATCATCGTCGTGCTGCTGGGCTCGGCGCTGGCCGTGCACCTGCGTTCGCGCGTGCGCCTGAAACTCGGGCGTCAGCTTTCCAGCCACGCGACCCTGTTCGCGCCGTACAACCTTCTGATGTACGCGTTCTCGGCGGTGCCGGCCGGTGCGTTTCCCGAGCGCAAGCGTTTCACCGAGGTGGACGCACTGCGCGACAACTGGCAGACGATCCGCGACGAAGCCGCCGGTTTGTTCGACCAGGGCCATATCCGCGATGCGCTTAAGGACGACGACGCCAGTTTTGCCTCGTTCCTGAAGGTCGGCTGGAAGCGTTTCTACGTGAAGTGGTACGGCGAACCGCTGCCGTCGGCGCAGAAACTGTGCCCGAAGACGGTGGAACTGGTGAACCGCATTCCTTCGTGCAAGGCCGCAATGTTCGCGCTGCTGCCGCCGGGCGTGACGCTGAACCCGCATCGCGATCCATTCGCGGGTTCGCTGCGTTATCACCTGGGCCTGATCACGCCGAACTCGCGGGACTGCCACATCTTCGTGGACGGTCAGGAATACTTCTGGCGCGACGGCGAGGACGTGATCTTCGACGAAACCTGCGTGCACTGGGTCGAGAACAAGACCGACATGACCCGCGTGATCTTCTTCGCCGACCTCGAACGCCCGCTGCGCTCGCGCGCGATGGCGTGGATCAACCACCACGTCAGCAATTTCATGGGCGCGATCACCGCCTCGCCCAACCAGGTCAGCGAACGTACCGGCGCGGTCAACCGCCTGTTCTCGGCGCTGCGCCAACGCCGCGACAAAAGCCGCGGCTTCAAGCAGCGCCACCGCAAGCTGTTCAAGGGCATGAAGTTCGTCGGCGCGGTGGCGGTGCTGTGGGTATTGCTGCTGGCGCCGTGGCCGCTACTGCGCTGATCCTGCCCGTCATCAGCGACCGTCTCCCTTGGCCGCCAGTGATGGCGGCACGGACGCCGCGCGCAGTGCGGGCCACAGCACTGCCACTTGGCCGAGCGCAAGCATCACGAAGGCAGCCACCGCCACTGGCAGCAGCGGCATCCGTTGCATTTCGTAGTGGCCGACGAGCCAGAGATTGGCTGCGATCGCAAAACCGATGCCGATGCCGCAGGCAGTGATCGCGACAACCAGATGTTCGATCTGGAATTGATGCAGGATGGCTTGACGCGTAGCGCCAAGCGCGCGGCGTGTCCCGATCTCGCGACGGCGACGGGACACCGACGAACTGGTCAGCCCGACGATGCCAAATGCAGTGACAGCCAGCAGGATCATGCAGACCGTGGCCAAAACGGACGCGAAACCGTGACTGCCGCGATAAGCAATCGCGCGCACTTCGGGGAAAGTCCGGACGTACCGGATCACCCGCGCACCCCCCAGCTTGCGCAGCACATCGGGTACTGCAGCCTTGATGCTTTCGACACGGCCTGGGCGCGCCCGGATGATGTAGGTGTAGTCGGCGCCGACGTAGCGGTCAGGCTGCAACACCGAATACTCACCGTCCGCGCTGCCGCCCGCGGCGGCCGGCGTTTGCAGGCGCGCGATGATTCCCACGATCGTCTGTGCCGTACCTTCCATGTACAAGGTGCTGCCGAGTGCACCGCCATTCGGAAACAGTTCCCGCGCCAACGCGCGGGTCACCATGATCACGCGTGCCGGCGGTATCACATCGTTTTCGTGACGTTCGACGACTTCGCCCGGTTTGAACCAACGGCCTTCGAGCAGGCGCGCGCCCAGGATTTTTCGCGCATGATCGCCAACCAGATAGAGGGCGCATGTCGCGCTTGGCGAGTGTTGATCACGTGCCTTCCGGATGGCGCAACCCCAACCGCCTCCTTCGAGTGGATACGAAAAATCCGCATAGGCCCCGACGACACCCGGCAGCGCGCGCAGCGCGGCCAAATCGGCCTGTTGCCGTGATGCGATATCCGATGGTCGACCAACTCAATTGCCAGTCACGATCAAGACATTGGCTTCGTCGGCGATGCCGCTTGGCCTTGCGCTGTCGCGCAGCCGCAGGTGGATGATGAACAGCGCGTTGCACAGGATCGCGAGCGTCAACGACATCTGCAGCACGATCAGCAGAATGCCAACCTTGTCGCGACGCATCGCCGAAAGCACAGGATGGATACCCATGCGCGACTCCTAGCTGGTCTTCAGTTGCCAAGCGGGCTGCACCTGCGCCGCGCGCCAAGTCGGATACAGACCCGCGGCGAGTGTCGCCAGCAGGGTCAGCCCGATGGCGATCAAGACGTCGGCCACATCCAAATGCGCCAAACTTGCCATATCGGGGGTCAGCACCGCACGTAGCCCGACCAGGCCCAGCCAAGTGAACGCAAGACCCAGCAAACTGCCAACCATGCCGATCACGACGGTTTCCACAAGGCATTGCGCGAAGAGCGCACCGCAGCTCGCACCCAGCGCACGCCGCACGCCGAATTCCCCGGCGCGACGCCGAAATTTCGCCAACAGCAAGGCGGTCGCGTTGACCAGGCAAACGACGAGGAACCCGAACGCCACCAGCACCATGATGCGGGCCGTATCCGGTACCACATGCTCGGCTGCCAGCCACTCCGGTACATCGCGCAGCCGAACATTGGGAGGCCAATCGAAACGTCCGCTACGGCGTTGCGCCTCGGCATAGTCGTACAGAAAGCGCCGGTAACGTTGTACCGCAGCGGCAGTGGGCAATTCCACCCAGAAATCCAGCCACACGCAGTCCGAGCGCAGGTGCGCCTGCCAACTTGGTCCGGGTGGTTTGTTGCAGTTGATGGTCTGCCACTCCATGTGACTTGCGATCGCACGCGTGAACGGCAGGAACACACCTTCCGTGTCGCCAAAGGGATTGCCGTCCGGCACGGCATAGAAACGGGGAACCGGTTGCCAGTCGGCGAGTACACCTACGATGGTGAACGTGTGATCGTCCAGGTCAATGCTGCGGCCGACACTGTCGACGCCACCGAACAACCGGTCATTGAGTTTTCGGCTGATGACGGCCACATTGGCCGCACGGCGATCGTCATCGGCCGTCCATGCCGATCCGTAGCGAAATGGCACGTCGAACATGGGAAAGAAATCAGCATCGACCGCACGACCATCCACGCGGAAAGGCGATCGCGAGACGTTGTCCGGTATTACCGTGAAGTGAACGGCATACATCGCGGTTTGCCGCTGCGCGATGCGCTGGCGCAGCAACTGCTCGACATCGATGTAAGTCAACTGATCAGGCGGTTGATCGCCGAAGCCATGTCCGTGCCCCCATGGGTCGATCTGGGGCACGAACAACCGCGATGACTTGGCCGGAATCGGATCACCCGACATCGCGCGAAACACCGTGAGCACCGTCATCGACCCGCCGATCCCGAGACCGATGGTCACGACCATCAACGTGGTCAATATCGGGGCACGCCGCAGAGCGCGCAGCGCAAGATGCAGATAGTAGCCAAGCATGGCGGCATGGCGCCAACCGATGTCATGCGACTTCGTGGCGTCACTCGTTTTCGGCGGAGCTGCTCGACGAACCATGGCACCCCTCTGCCCGCAACGAGCTTACCCGGAAGCAGCGTGCGGTGTCCGATCTGTAGAGTCGGGCACAGGGCGCGCAGGTGGCCACCCCGGCTGCGCAAATCACGTCCGCAAGCGTTCCACCAGCGCGTCGGCAAAGGTTTCGGTCGTGCCGCTGCCGCCGAGGTCCGGCGTGACGCGGTCGCGGGCTTCCAGCGTGGCGCGGATCGCGCTGCGGATGCGCGTGCCTTTCTCGACCATGCCGAGGTGATCCAGCATCTCGGCCGCGGCCAGCAGCAGCGCGCAGGGGTCGGCGAGGTTCTTGCCGGCAATATCGGGCGCGGAGCCGTGCACCGCCTCGAAGATCGCGGCGTCCTTGCCGATGTTGGCGCCGGGCGCGAGGCCCAGTCCTCCGACCAACCCGGCGCACAGGTCCGAGAGGATGTCCCCGAACAGGTTGGTGGTGACGATCACGTCGAACTGCCACGGGTTCATCACCAGCTGCATGCAGGTGTTGTCGACGATCATCTCGTTGAACGCGATCTGCGGATATTCCTTCGCCACCTCGCGCGCGACATCGAGGAACAGGCCCGACGCGGTCTTGATGATGTTGGCCTTGTGCACCGCGGTGACCTTCTTGCGGTTCTTGCGCACCGCCAGCTCGAAGGCGTGGCGCACGATGCGGCTGGCGCCGTGGCGGGTGTTGCGCACCAGCGACTGTGCAATCTCGCCATCCTGGGACACCAGTTGGCCTTCCTGCAGGTACGCGCCTTCGGTGTTCTCGCGCACCGTGATGATGTCGATGTTCTCGTAACGGGCCTGGGTGCCGGGGAAGCTGATCGCGGGACGCACGTTGGCGTACAGGTCGAAGTGCCGGCGCAGCGCCACGTTCAAGGATGAAAAGCCCTTGCCGATCGGCGTGGTCAGCGGGCCTTTCAGCGCAACCCCATGCTTCGCGATCGACTCCAGCGTGGCCTTGGGCAACAGGTCGCTCTGCTTTTCCAGCGCCACCATGCCGGCTTCGACGAATTCGTAGTCGAACCCGCAATCCAGCGCATCCAGCACCTTCAGGGTGGCCGCCATGATTTCCGGGCCGATGCCGTCGCCACGAATCACCGCAATCGTTTTGCTCACGCGCAAACTCCTTCGGGCATCGCCGCGTGGCGATGCGGATGAAACAAACCGGGAATTATCGCCGATCCTGCGGCATCAGGCCATCAGGCGCCGGCCAGAAGCTCCGCCAACCTGCCGCTCCGATCCGCCGCGGCCAATTGGTCGAAGCCGCCGACGTGCACGCCGTTGATGAAGATCTGCGGCACGGTGCGCGCGCCGGGGGCACGTTCCTGCATGGCCGCGCGCGCCGCGGGATCGGCGTCGATCCGCAATTCCTGCCAGGCGAGTCCCTTGGACTTCAGAAGATTCTTGGCGGCGATGCAGTAGGGGCAAACGGCGGTGGAGTAGATTTCGATGTCGGCCATGACGGGGCAACGGGATCGGTTTGCAGCATTTTACAGCCGTTGCATCCCCGCGAACGGACATGCACCCGGTTTCCGTCCCCCGACCGTTTGCGCTTACACTCGAACCAACCGCTTTCCGCAGGGTCTGAACACCAGCGGGCCCAGCCAATCCAGACCACCGGCCATGCCGTTTCGCCTACGTCCACAGTTCCTGCTCACGTTCGCCGCCACGCTGGCGCTGTCGCTGCCCGCGTTCGGCCAACAGTCGGACGTGCGCTTGCCCAGCCTTGGCAGTTCGTTCGACACCGTGATGTCGCCGGCGGAAGCGCAAGCCTACGGCGCGGAGTTCAAGCGCGAGCTGCGTGCGGCGCACCTGGTCATGGACGATCCCCTGGTGGATCAATACCTGAATGCGGTGGGTTATCGGCTGGTCGCCGCCAGTCCCGATCCGGGCAAGCACATCACCTTCACCTTGATCAACATCCCGGAGATCAACTCGTTCGCCACCTTCGGCGGCTACATCTTCATCTTCTCGGGCCTGTTCACCATGACCCAGAACCAGGACGAACTGGCCGCGGTGATGGCCCACGAACTCTCGCACGTCGACCTGCACCACCTGCAGCAGGCCATGGAAGACCAGAAGAAATCCGCGCCGCTGTACGTGATCGGCGCGCTCGCCGCGGCGATGGCGGCATCGCGGGTCGATTCGAACCACAACAACGGTTACGTGGGCAACCCGTACGGCTACGGTTACGGCAACAACGTGCCCTACGACTACGGCAGCGTCGACCCCGCGATGGGCGCGCTGGTGTCGGTGATGGCGATGATGCAGCAGCACCAGATCGAATTCACCCGCGCCGACGAGGCCCAGGCCGACCACGTCGGCATCAATACCCTGGCCAAGGCCGGCTTCGATCCGGAAGCCATGGCCGACATGTTCGCCCGCATGCAAGCCATGATCCGCCCCGGCGGCGAAGGCGGCATGGCGGCCGGCAACATGCCCAGCTTCCTGCAGGATCACCCGGTCACCAGCGTGCGCATCGCCGATGCACGCGCACGCGCGCGCGTGCTGGAAAAGGAAATGGGATCACGCACCGCCGAAGTCAACGGCGAGAAGCAATACAGGATATCGACCAACACCGGCGCGTCGCCCGCACCGGGGATCTTGCCGTTGCCGTTCGTGAAGGGCGGCACCGCGGTGGTGGGTGACCCCCAGCGCGGCCCCAGCGAATTGCAATACACGCTGATGCGCGAACGCATACGCGTGTTGTCGGCCAGCGACCCGCACACGGTGCTGAATTACTACCAGCGCAACATGGCCGACAGCAGCAAGTTCGCATCTGCCACCTACAACCGTTACGGTTACGCCTTGGCGCTGATACAACTCGGGCAAGCTTCGAAAGCCGTGCCGGTGATGGCGAAACTGGTGCAGCAAAAACCGGACGACCTTACCCTTGCGCTGGGCCTGGCCGACGCGGAACGCCACGCCGGCCTGCGCACTGAGGCCCTCAAACGCTACGCCGCGCTCAACGCGACCTGGCCCAACGACCCCGCGATCGTGCTGGATTACAGCCGTGCGTTGCTCGACAGCGGTGCCAAGATCGACGCCAAGACCGCGCAGGCCTTGCTCAAACCCCTGCTCAATGACGACTCCGAACCGTCGCTGTACGCGACCTATGGCCACGCCTGCCATGTCGCGGGCGACGAAGTGCACGCCGGCATCGCCTACGCGGATGCCACATTCCTGTCCGGCCATGCCGCCGACTCGCTGGACCAGTTGCATCGCCTGCTGAAACGCAAGGATCTCGACTATTACACCCGCGCCCAGATCGACTCGCGCATCGCGCAGATCACGCCGATCGTGCTGGAGATCCGGCGCCGGCACCTCGACCAGGGCCAGAACGGCGACGGCAACGACCTCAATTCGCTGCGCGGGCAGGATCACAAGTCCGGGTTGCATTTCAGTACTTGTGCCGGCGCCACGTGCTCGCAGCCCTGAACACGCCGGGCGCGATGTGCGCGGCGGGACGCTCGCGTATCATGCCGCTTTCGTGTCCGCCGCCGCCCGCACCATGACCTTGACCCGAACTTCGATCCAGCCATTGCTCACACGGCTGTTGCCCGCCCTTTTCGCACTGGCCGCGTTCACCGCGCAGGCCGCGCCACCCGCCCACGCTTCGGCAGCATCGGCCGCGAATACCGCGCCGGTCGCGCACCCGCAAGTCGAACTCAAGACTTCGATGGGCGACATCGTGATCGAACTGTTCCCCGACAAGGCGCCCAAGACCGTCGCCAACTTCCTGCAATACGTGAAGGACGGTTTCTACGACGGCACCGTGTTCCATCGCGTGATTCCGGGCTATCTGGTGCAGGGCGGCCTGTACACCCGCGAACTGCGCCCCAAACGCACCCTGCCGCCGATTCCCGACGAGGCCAACAACGGGTTGTCGAACCTGCACGGCACCGTGGCTGCCGCGCGCGGACCCGATCCCGATTCGGCGACCTCGCAGTTCTTCATCAACGTGGTGGACAATCCGCGCCTCGACTACGTCGGCAACCAGAGTGGCATGACCTGGGGTTACGCGGTGTTCGGCAAAGTCGTGAAAGGCATGGACGTGGTCGACAAGATCGACAACCTGCCGACCGGCCCGCAGGGGCCGTTCATCGGCGACGTGCCGCGCCCGCTGGTGGTGATCGAGAGCGCCAAGGTCATCGGCGAAGCCGCGCATCCCGTGGCCGAACCGGTGTCGCCGGTGACGGGGCAGGCGCCGGCTTCTACGCCCGCCTCGAAGAAGAAGCCGGGGAGCAGCCATTGAGCGTGACGTTGCTCTCCCTCCCCTTCAAGGGGGCGAGGCTATGCGTTGGCGAACCGCAGGTTCGCGCATCGCTGAGCGCCCGAGGCAGGACGCCGAGGGCAGGGTTGCTTCGCAAGGGCATTACGCTCGAGCGTAGCAACGTCGGGGTGGGGATGGGTTGAGTGCACACTCTATTTGTTTCCGACCTGCACCTCGACGACGCACGCCCGCACCTCGTCGATGATTTCGAGCGTTTCTGCGCCGGCGAGGCGAGGCGCGCCGAGGCACTGTACGTTCTCGGCGATTTGTTTGAAACCTATATCGGCGACGATGACGATGCCGCGTTGAACGCGCGCGTGGCTGCAGCGCTGCATGACATATCCGACACCGGCGTGCCGGTACATTTCATCGCCGGCAACCGCGATTTCCTGCTGGGCGACGCGTACGCACACCGTTGTGGGATGGACATCCTGAAAGAAAGCACGATCATCGATCTGTACGGCGCGCCCACGCTGATCCTGCACGGCGACGTGCTGTGCAGCGACGACGTGGCCTATCAGACATTCCGCAAGCAGGTGCGTGATCCGGCCTGGCAAGCCGCGTTCCTTGCGCGCCCGCTTTCGGAACGCCGGGCTTTTGCCGCGCAGGCGCGCGACGCCAGCCGCGCGCACACATCCATCGCCGACATGGCGATCATGGATGTGAATCAAGGCGCGGTCGAACGCGCGCTGCGCGAAGCCGGCGTCGCACGCATGATCCACGGTCATACCCACCGTCCCGCAACCCACGACTTCATCCTGGACGGCCAACCCGCGCAACGCATCGTGCTGGGCGACTGGTACGTGCAGGGTTCGGTGTTGCGCGTGGATCGAGACATCGCCACGCTCGCCGCTCTGGCTCCCCACTGACGGAGGCACCATGCAACTGATCGGCATGCTCGATTCGCCCTACGTACGTCGCACCGCGATTTCGCTGCGGATGCTCGGCGTCCCGTTCGAACTTCGCCCGCTTTCGGTGTTCCGCGATTTCGACGCGTTCCGCGCCATCAACCCGCTGGTCAAGGCGCCGACGCTGGTCTGCGACGACGGTTGCGTGCTGGTCGATTCCACGCTGATCATCGATTACGCGGAAACGCTTGCCGCGCGCAGCCTGATGCCGCGCGATTCCGAGGCGCACCGCCGCGCCTTGAGGCTGATCGGCCTGGCACTGGTGACGTGCGAGAAGGCCGTGCAGCATTTTTACGAGCTCAAGCGGGCCGAGGCTTTGCGGGACGCATCGTGGCAGCAACGCGTGCAAGGGCAACTGCGCGACGCCTGCGCGCTGCTCGACGATGCGCTGCACGCGGCGCCTGCCGATCATTGGCTGTGTGGCGATCACGTCACGCAGGCCGACATCAGCGTCGGGGTCGCGTGGACTTTCACGCAGATCGTTGCTGCGGAGATCGTGTCCGCGCGCGACTACCCGGCGTTTTCAGGATTCGCCACGCGTGCGGAGCGACTGCCGGATTTCATGGCGCTGCCGCCCACCTGACCGCCTACCCGCAGGCGTCGATCGCCTCGCGCAAGCGTTCGACGCCGATCACCTGCATGTCCCCCATGCGCGCGGATTTTTTCGGCGCATTCGCTTGCGGCACTATTGCGCGACGAAAGCCATGGTGCGCGGCTTCCTTCAGGCGTTCCTCACCGTTCGGTACGGGCCGCACTTCGCCGGACAAACCCACTTCGCCGAACGCCACGGTCTTTTCCGGCAAGGCGCGATCGCGGAAACTCGACAACACCGCCAGCAATACTGGCAGGTCGGCCGCGGTTTCCTGCACCCGGATGCCGCCGACCACGTTCACGAACACGTCCTGGTCGAACACGGCCGCACCACCGTGGCGATGCAACACCGCCAGCAGCATCGCCAGTCGGTTCTGCTCCAGACCCAGTGCCACGCGGCGCGGATTGCCAAGGTTCGATTGATCGACCAACGCCTGGACTTCTACCAGCAGCGGACGCGTGCCTTCGCGCGTCACCATCACCGCGCTGCCGGGCGTTGCACCCTGCTGCGCCGACAGGAAAATCGCCGACGGGTTCGGCACCTCGCGCAAGCCCTTGTCGCCCATCGCGAACACGCCAAGTTCGTTGACCGCGCCGAAGCGGTTCTTGAACGCGCGCAGCACCCGAAAGCGCGAACCCACTTCGCCCTCGAAATACAGCACCGCGTCGACCATGTGTTCCAGCACGCGCGGGCCGGCGATGCCACCCTCTTTCGTCACATGGCCAACGAGAAACACCGACGCACCCGATTGCTTGGCGTAGCGCACCAACCGCGCCGCCGACTCGCGCACCTGCGACACCGAGCCCGGCGCCGCCGGCAGGGTTTCGGTCCAGATGGTCTGGATCGAATCGATCACCAGCACGCGCGGTTTCTCGTTTTGCGCATGTTCGAGAATCCGTTCGACGCAGGTTTCCGCGAGCGCGCGCAACGGCGCCAATTCCAATCCGAGCCGATGCCCGCGCGCCGCGATCTGCGCCAGCGATTCCTCGCCACTGACATACAAGCCCGGCAGGCGTTCGCCCAAGGCGGCCAGCGTCTGCAACAACAGCGTCGATTTGCCGATGCCGGGATCGCCGCCCACAAGAACAACTGAACCTTCCACCAGGCCGCCGCCCAGCACGCGATCAAGCTCGCCGATCCGGATCAGGTGTCGTTGCTCGACCTCACCTGCGACGCTTGCCAGCGGCTGCACCTTCGAGGCCTCGATCCCCGCGTAGCCCACGCGCCGCACCGCGCCCCCGGCTTCTTTCGCCGGCTGCACCACGAACGCGGACAGCGTGTTCCATTGACCGCAGGCATCGCACTGGCCCTGCCACTTCGGATACTCGGCGCCGCAATCGGAACACACGTAGGCAGTCTTGGCCTTGGCCATCATGCGCCCTCCTCGGCAAACAGCACGCGACGGGTGACGCCGCAGGTGAGTTCGTAGGAAATGGTGTGGGCGTGTGCGGCAATGGTTTCGACCGGCAGCTGCAGGCTCCACAACGTCACCACATCGCCGACCTTCGCATTCGGAGCCTGGCGCAAATCCAGCGTCAGCAAGTCCATCGAGACACGCCCGATCACCGCCGCCGGCGCTGTGCCGACCCGCACCGGCGTGCCGGACTCCGCACTGCGCGGATAGCCGTCACCATAGCCGATCGCGGCGACGCCGATGTCCATGTCTTCCGGACACGCCCAGGTCGCGCCGTAGCCGACACGCTCGCCGCGTGCGATGCGTTTGACCGCGACCAGCCGCGTGGTCAGCGTCATCGCGGGTGCGAAACCGAAATCAGCGCCGGTCTTGCCTTCCGCCACCGACAAGCCGTACAGCAAGCCGCCCACACGGATCCACTCGCCCCGTGCCTGTGGCCAGCCGAGCAGCCCAGCGGAGTTGGACAGTGCGCGTTCGCCGGGCAAGTCCCTGGACGCATCGAGGAAACGCTGCGTCTGGCGTGCCGTGAGATCGTTGTCGAACTCGTCCGAAGACGCGAAGTGCGTCATCAACACGATGTCGGGGTCGACCGCGGGCAACGCGCGCAGGCGAGCATGCAGTTCCGTCGCGCGTTCGGGCGCAAAGCCCAATCGATGCATGCCGGTATCGAGTTTCAGCCAGACTTTCAGCGGCGCACCGCCGTTCTCGCCTTCCAGCATCGCGAGCTGGGCGTCGTGGTGGATCACGGCCTCCAGCTGCAGCCGGCGCATCTCGGCGATGTCGCCCGCGGCATCGGGACCACTCAACACCACGATGCGCTGGCGATGCCCGGCCGCGCGCAGGCGCAGACCATCGGCAATGGACGCCACGCCGAACGCATCCGCATCGCCCAATGCCCGCGCGCAGCGTTCGAGGCCATGGCCGTAGGCATCGGCCTTCACCACCGCCATGATTTTGGCGTCGCCCGCAAGCGTATGCACGCGGGCCAGGTTGGCGCGCAAGGCGTCGAGGTGGATCGTGGCGGTGGCGGAGCGGCTCATTGAAAACCGGGGTCAGGGGAACCCGGGGTCAGAGTGCAATTTCGCGGGAAGAGCTTGTTTGACGAACGGCTGCGTCCGAAATTGCACTCTGACCCCGGTTTCCCCCGGTTTCTCACTCCATGCTCCCCACGTACGCCTCGGGCGCGTAGTTCTCGAACTTGGTGTACTGGCCGAGGAAGGTCAGCTTGACGGTATCGATGGGGCCATTGCGCTGCTTGCCGATGATGATCTCGGCGATGCCCTTGTGGTTGGATTCCTTGTTGTAGACCTCGTCGCGGTAGATGAACAGGATCAGGTCGGCGTCCTGCTCGATCGCGCCCGATTCGCGCAGGTCGCTCATCACCGGACGCTTGTCGTTGCGTTGTTCCAGCGCGCGGTTCAACTGCGACAGCGCGATCACCGGCACGTCCAGTTCCTTGGCCATGGCCTTCAGGTTGCGTGAAATTTCCGAAATTTCCGTCGCGCGGTTTTCCTTGTTGCCGGGCACCTGCATCAATTGCAGGTAATCGATCACCACGAGGCCGAGTCCGTGCTCGCGCATCATGCGGCGCGCGCGTGAACGCAATTCGCCGGGTGACAGTGCAGGGGTGTCGTCGATGAAGATTTTCGATTCGGACAGCAGCGAGGCGGCCTGGCTGACCCGCGGCCATTCCTCTTCGGCGAGTTCACCGGAACGCAAATCCTTCTGGTTGATGCGCCCCAGCGAAGAAATCAAACGGAACGCCAGTTGCGAGGCCGACATTTCCATCGAAAACACCAGCACCGGCTGCTTGGCGCGCATCGCCACGGCTTCGGCGATATTGAGCGCGAACGCGGTCTTGCCCATCGACGGTCGTCCGGCCACGATCACCAGGTCCTGGCGCTGCATGCCGGACGTCAATTCGTCGAGATCCTTGAAGCCGGTGGTGAGGCCGTTCAACTGGCCGCGGTTGGCGTAGCGCTGCGCCAGCAACTCCACGGCCTCCTTGACCGACTGGCGCACCGGGATCACCTGCTTGCGCCCGCGCGCGCCGGCCTCGGCGATCTTGAACACGCGTTGCTCGGCGGCCTCCAGGATTTCCGGGGTATTGCGGCCTTCCGGATTGAAGCCGTCGCCGGCGATTTGCGTGCCGGCCTCGATCAGTTTGCGCAGCACCGCCTTGTCGCGCACGATGTCGGCATAGGCCGCGATGTTGGCCGCGCTGGGGGTGTTGTTGGCCAGCTCCGCAAGATACGCGACGCCGCCGATGTTGGCGGTTTCGCCGTGGCGCTCGAACCATTCGCCCAGGGTCACCGCGTCGCAGGGCTTGCCGCCCATCGCGAGTTCGCCGATCGCCCGGAAGATCAGGCGGTGTTCGCGACGGTAGAAATCCTCCTCGGTGACCCGGTCGGCGACCTGGTCCCACGCCTCGCCCACCAGCATCAGGCCGCCCAGCACCGACTGCTCGGCCTCGATCGAATGCGGCGGCACCCGCAGCACGTCGACGCGCGGCGGCGGGTTGCGTTCGGGGAGGACAGCGCTCATCGGCGCACGACGCAGGACGGGTTCGGCATGCCCACGATCATACGCGCGCGGGTCTCAATGCTTAAGACAACAAGTCTGTGGAAAACTTGTGCACGGCGCGTGGGTGATTCAACCCACCACGAATCCACCTGCAAAAGCAAAGCGCCTTTGACACGGATAAAATCGGATAAGACTGATTTGAGCTTGCGTGCCCCGTCTGCAGCGTGGCTCATGCGCCATCGGCTTTTATCCGCTCTTATCCGTGTCCAATGCCTTTGCTGTTCGCTTACATGTTCGCGAAGCGCGTCGGCGCATAGGGCGCCGGGTCGAGCTCGGGCTTGTCGCCGGCCACCAGCGACGCGACCAGTTCCGCGGTCGCCGCACTCATGCTGACGCCCAACATGCCGTGTCCGGTCGCAAGCATCAGGTTGTTCCAGCGCTTGACCGGCCCGATCAACGGCACCTCGTCCACGCACATCGGCCGCCAACCCCACCATTCCTCGCGCAGCTCCGTGCCCACGGGTGCGCGCAGGTACCCGGCCGCGCCGCGTTTCAACGCATCCAGCCGGGTGTGGTTGAGGCGTTCGTCGTAACCCGAGAACTCCATCGTGCTGCCGAGTCGATAACCCGAACCCCACGCGGTCACGCACACGCTGGGTTCGCGCAGCACCAGCGCATGCCGCGGACACGGATCGGGGCGCGACATCGTGATGGAATAACCCTTGCCGGGCTGGATCGGCACCCTGAGGTCGAGCCGCGCCGCGATCGGCGGCGTCCACGCGCCCAGCGCCAGCAGGATGCGTTCGCCGGCAAACTCGCCGCGCGCCGTGCGCACCGTGGTCACGCGCTGGCCGCTGCAAGCGAACCCCTCGATCGCGGCCCCGCTTTCGATTACCCCGCCGCACTCGCGCACGCGGCGTGCAAGCCCCTCGACCAGTTTGTCGGGACGCAGCTGGGCGTCGTCGGGGTGCAGGATGCCGCCCGCCACGCCCGGCAACAGCGCGGGTTCCAGCGCTTCCACTTCGTCGGCACGCAGGGCCGTCGCGGCGATACCCAGGCGATGCAGCCAATCGACCTCGCCCAGCTCGTGCGCGAGCGTGCGCGGGTCGCGATAGACGATCAAGTTGCCCGCGGGCGCGTACTCGCACTCGATGCCTTCCTCCACCAGCACGCGCGGCAGCAAGGTCCACGACCGCTGCAGGATCGCAGCCCGCGCGAGCGCGGCGCGTTCGGCCAGGGCCAGGTTGCAACGACGCGCGAAGCCGAGCAGCCAGCGCCAGCGATCCCAGTCGGGACGCGGATTGACATACAGCGGCGCGTCGCGGCGCAACATCCAGTGCACGGCCTTCCACGGCATGCCGGGCACGGTCAGGGGAATCGCGTGGCTGGGGGTCAGGGTGCCGCAATTGCCGTGCGACGCGCCGCAACCGGGTTCGCCCCGGTCGAGTACCCGTACCGACACGCCCCGGCGCAGCAGCGCCAGCGCGCAGGCAAGTCCGATCACGCCGCCACCCAGCACCAGAACGTCACTACGCACTGCATCCATCCGGACATTTTAAGTCCGGGTCGCGATTTTTCGCACGCACCGTCGTCGGCCGTGCCCGCGCGCGTCACATTGCGCCGTGCCGTGCGCCCCGCACAGCTCAAACGCCGCCCGGACCGCCGGTGCGCACGGCCGTCGGCCTCTGCCCAGCCTGCATACCGCGTCACGCCTTGGGTTGGCATCATTCGTGCTTGGATCGTGACACTACAGAGGGAATCCACATGAACACGCTCAACGACACCGATTTCTGCAGCGTTCCCGAGGTCTTGCTGATGCTGCGCGCGCCCGGCGCGGGCTGGCTGGCGACGCTGCTGTCCGCGCTGGACGAAGCCAGCCGCGACCCCGACTTCAATGCCTGCCACCGCGCGATCCTGGCCCGCTGCCTCGACGAGCAGGCGGTACCGGTCGCGATCGCCGAAGCCGCGCGCCAGCGCACGATCCAGTTCGAGGAAGTGCTGTCGGCGACCATGCAGGACGACCAGCGAGCCATGGACCAACGGGTCGCTTGCTGAAGCCCCCTCAGCGATTGTCCGTAGCGCTGCGCGCTGGACGCGACCGGCGCCATCGGTTACCGTCGCGTTGCCCGCCGCAGCCACGTCCGCAGTTCGATGCCCGCCAACCAGCAACCTTCGTCGCGGTACTCTTCCGCACGCCAGCGGGGCGTCCGGGGTTGATCGCGGCCCGCCATCTCATCCGGCTTGCCGCGCTGGCGCTGGTCGCATGCCTGGCAGCCTGCAGTACCGTCAGTCCGGTGCGGTCGCCGGTCGGGCCCATCTCCGCACCACCCTCCACGGTCGCCAACAATGTACTGATCCGCGCGATCGGCCTGGTCGGCACGCCGTACCACTGGGGCGGCAACACGCCCGAATCCGGTTTCGATTGCTCGGGCCTGGTCGACTACGTGTTCCGCACCGAAGCCGGCATCGACCTGCCGCGCACCTCGCGCGAGATCGCAGCGCTGGACGCGCCCAGGATATCGATCAAGCATCTCAAGGCCGGCGACCTGCTGTTCTTCGGCCACCGTCACCACGTCAACCATGTGGCCATCTATGTCGGCAACGGGCGTTTCGTCAACGCGCCCGATACCGGCGGTACCGTCCGGCTGGATCGGCTGGACGGCTATTACTGGCGCGACCACTACCTGTTCGCCAAACGCGTGCTCACGCCAAGCGTGCGCGCCGCGCTCGCGGCGAACTGACCCGCGCGCGGGATGCGCACCACGCCGTTCGCCGCCCCGCGCTGCGGGCAGCCCGTTCCCCGGAATCCACGATGCAGAACTTCACCTTGCTGATCGGACGCCTGGGCCTGTCGCTGATCTTCATCCTGTCGGGGATCGGCAAGCTCACGGCCTACGGCGCCACCGCCAAACTGCTGGTGGCGCACGGCCTGCCACCCGGGCTGCTGCCACTGGTGATCTTCGCCGAGCTGGGCGGCGGCCTCGCAATCCTGTGCGGCCTTTTGACGCGCTGGGCCGCAGCCGGTCTGTTCATCTACTGCATCCTCACGGCGGTGATCTTCCACGGCCACTTCGCCGACCACGAGCAGTGGATCAACTTCATGAAGAACCTCGCGATCGCCGGCGGCTTCCTGGTGCTGGCCGTGCATGGCGCGGGCGGCCTGTCGCTGGATGCATGGCTGCGCCGACGCAAGCAACGGCAGAAGATTTTTTTCTGAGACGTTACTTGTGCGATCGTCCCTGATCGCCGCCTCATCGTTGCGCGCGATGTTCGTCTCGTCATTACCCCCTTCGGGACGAAGGAGGTCGCGCGCCTTGGCGCGCGGAGGGATGCCCGCCTCGGTTGCACGGCACAAAAGCCATCCCCCTCGCTCCCCCTTCCTGCGGAAGGAGGGAAGCAAAGCATGCCGCAATCAGCCGTGCGCGTGCCCGTCGCCAGGATGCGCATGTCCGTGCTGCAATTCCTCGGGCGCGGCGGCGCGCACATCGGTGACCTCGATGTCGAAGTGC
The DNA here is from genome assembly GCA_004299705.1 of Rhodanobacteraceae bacterium. Lineage (GTDB taxonomy): Bacteria > Pseudomonadota > Gammaproteobacteria > Xanthomonadales > Rhodanobacteraceae > 66-474. The sequence goes on from SCQS01000032.1 coordinate 173,001, forward strand.
AGGGTCTTGCCGGCCAGCGGGTGGTTGTGGTCGACGTCGATCGAACTCATCCCGACCTTGTGCACGGTCACGAGGCGCTGGCCGCCATCCTTGGTTTGCAGCACCGTGGTCATGCCGGGCTTGAGGCGCTGGGCGTTCTGGAAATACTTTTTCGGCACGCGCTGCAGCAGGCCTTCCTGGCGCTCGCCGTAAGCGTCCTCGGGCGCGATGTCGACCTCGAACTTCTCGCCGGGTTCGCGCCCGGTCAGCGCCTTCTCGACACCCGGCACCAGCTGGCCGTGGCCCAGCAACGCCAGCATCGGCTCGCCGCGCTTGCGCGAATCGTCGAACGGCTCGGCCGCGGCATCGACCGCGTCGCGCACGCTGTAATGGAAACTCACCACGGAATCTTTTTCTGCACGCATCGAACGGATCACTCGGAGATCGGCAAGCCGCCCATGCTAGCGGCGTCCGCGGCGCCGGTCACGCCGAACCGCACCCCGCGCGCTTCCGGCCCGAACCACGTCAGCAAGGCCAGCAGCACCGCCACCACCGCGATCCAGACCGCCTGCACGATCGCGTAATCGCCACCGTTCAAATGGGCGATCCTGGTCATCGCATAGACGGTCCACGCTACCAGCAGGTTGCCGATCTGGTAGGCGAAGCCCGGGAGGGTGCCGCGCACGTCGTCCGGCGACAGTTCGTTCAGATAGCTCGGCACCACGCCCCAGGCGCCCTGCACCGCGATCTGGATCCAGAACGCACCGATCGCCAGCAGCGCGATCGAACCGCCGTAGCTCCATAGCGGAATCGCGGGCAGCGCCAGCAGGCTCGCGATTGTCATCGCGCGGCGCCGGCCGATCTTCTCCGACCACTGTCCGAAGGTCAGACCACCGACCAGCGCGCCGAGATTCAGGATGATCGTCAGCAGGCTTTTCACGTGGGTATCGAAATGAAGTTGCTCCTGCAGGAAGGTCGGATACACGTCCTGCGAGCCGTGGCTGAAGGCGTTGAACACCGCCATCAGCACGATCATGTAGGCGAACAGTTTCCAGTGCCCGCGCATCGTCTCCCGGATCCCGCGCCGCACGCCGGCGTGTTCGCGCGCCTCGAACACCGGCGACTCCGGCACGCTGCGGCGCAGGTACAACACCAGCAGCGCCGGCAACACGCCCAGCACGAACATGCCGCGCCAGCCGATCGAGTTGAAGAGCAGGCCGTAGGCGATCGCGCACAGCAGGTAACCGCAGGGATAGCCCGACTGCAGGATGCCGGAGACGATGCCGCGCGAGCTGGCGGGGATCGATTCCATCGCCAGCGACGCGCCGGTGCCCCACTCGCCGCCCATCGCGATGCCGAACAGCGAGCGCAGCACCAGCAGCACGGCGAGCGATGGCGCGAACGCGCAGGCGAGCCCCAGCACCGAATACAGCGTGACATCGATCATCAGGATGCGACGCCGCCCGTAGCGGTCGGCGAGGCGTCCGAAAATCAAGGCCCCCAGCGGCCGGAACGCCAGGGTCAGCAGCAGCGCGATGGCGACATCCGGCAACGGAACGTGGAAGCTCTGCGCCACCGCCGGCATCACCATCACCAGCAGAAAATAGTCGAACGCGTCCAGCGTCCAGCCGAGAAAAGTTGCGGCCACGGTATGGCGCTGGGTGCGGTCGAGTGCGCGCAGTTCGGCAAGGGCGGTCATGGACGGTTCCGCTGCAGGCATGGGAACGCGAGCATACCCGCGCGCGCGGGATGCGCACCACGCCACGACTACAATGGAGCGATGAGCATGGAATCCTCCGCGACAACGCAGTCGATCGACCAGCTGGCCGATCGCATCGACGCCCTGCTGCCGCAAACCCAATGCGGCCGCTGCGGCTACCCGGCCTGCCGGCCGTACGCGGTGGCGATCGCGCACGGCGAGGCCGCGATCAATCGCTGCCCGCCCGGCGGCATGGACGGCGTGCGTGCGTTGGCACGGTTGACGGGTTTGCCGGTGTTGCCGCTCGACCCGGAATGCGGCATCGAGGCGCCGCCACGCGTCGCGTTGATCGACGAAGCCGTGTGCATCGGCTGCACCAAATGCATCCAGGCCTGTCCGGTGGACGCGATCGTGGGTGCCAACAAACTGATGCACACGGTCGTCGCCGATCTCTGCACCGGCTGCGAGCTGTGCATCGCGCCCTGCCCGGTCGATTGCATCGCGATGGTGCCGGCATCCGACGCGACGCAACGCCTGCCACGCCCCGAATTGCCATGTCCGCCATGAACACCGGACGTGCACGCTGGCTGGTACGGACCGCGTGGATCGTCGGCATCGTGCTGTTCTGCATCGTCTGGCCGGGACTCGAATACCCGAACTTCGACATCGAACCGCAGGAGCGCGCCAAGGCCTTCCTGCAACTGTTGCTGCTGCACGGGTCGTGGCTGCTGTGGCCGTTGCTGGTGCAATCGGCGGTCAAGGCGTGGCGGCGCTTTCGCGAGCACCGCACATGGCGCGGCACGGGCGCGACCGCCTTGGCCGTCGTGTGCGTGCTGCTGTGTTACGCGCGTTTCGTCGAACCCAATGAGCTGGTGGTGCGCCGCACCGTGATTCCGGCACCGATCGATTTGAACATCGCCGTGGTCGCCGACATCCACGTCGGTATCTACACCCGCCCGGCCAAGCTCGCGCAGGTGGTCGACCGATTGAACGCCATGCACGTCGACCTGGTGCTGTTCGCGGGCGACCTCACCTACGATCCGCCGAAGAATCTCGCCGCCGCGCTGGCGCCGTTGTGGCGATTGAACAAGCCCATGTACGCGGTGCTGGGCAACCATGACGTCGAGTTGCCGGGTCCGCCCTTGGCCAACAAGATTCATCGGGTACTGGCGGGCTCGCCGGTGCATTTCATCGAACACCGCGTCATCGATTTTCCGAGCTTCCGCCTCGCCGGCCTGTACGACTGGTGGAGCGCACGCGACGACACCGCGTTCCTGAAAGCGCTGCCACACGACAAGCCGTTGCTGGTGCTGATGCACCAGCCGCACAGCCTGCGTGCGCTGCGTGGCGTGGATTTCGCGCTGGCGATGGCCGGCCACACCCACGGCGGCCAGGTGTACCTGCCGTGGCTCACCGACGAGGTGTTCCTGCTCACACGCGACGAGCGCTACGTGGGCGGTTACTACGACACGCCGACCGGGAAACTGTTCGTGACCACGGGCGTCGGCGTCACCGGCGTGCCGTTGCGTTTCAACGACCCGCCGGTGATCGACGTGCTGGAATTGCGCAAACATGGCCATTGAAAGCGGGCACCCCACGCAACAACCCTGCGTCCATTGCGGCGAATGCGTGCGGGTGTGTCCCGATGCGCTGAACCCTGAGACCTTGTTCTTCGCCCTGGTGCGCGACGATTTCGCGTCTGCGCGCGACGGACGCCTCGACGCCTGCAGCGAATGCCATCGCTGCGTGGAAGTGTGTCCCTCGCACATCCCCCTGCTGGACTGGTTGCGCTGGGGCAAATCGGAACAAGCAGCACGGGCCCGTGCCGAGGCCGCACGCGAACGCTATCTGGCCCGCGACGCGCGGCTCGTGCGCGAACGCGCCGAACGCGCGGCCGCCCGCCGCGAAGTCCGCCCGACCGTGGCCGCCGCGCTGCCGGCACAGACCATCAGCCATGCCGAGGTGCTGGCCGCCATCGCGCGCGGCAAAGCCCGGCGGCGCGGGAAGCATCCATGAAACGCGAAAACGTCGCGGAACTGTTCCGTCGCCTGCGCGAACTCGACCCGAACCCCACCACGGAATTGGTTTGGCGCACGCCGTTCGAGCTGCTGGTGGCGGTGATCCTGTCGGCGCAGGCCACCGACGTCGGCGTCAACAAGGCGACCCGGCGTTTGTTTCCGATCGCCAACACACCCGAAAAAATCCTCGCGCTGCGCGAGGACGGGCTGAAGCGTTACGTCTCGACGATCGGGCTATACAACGCCAAGGCGAAAAACATCATCGCGACCTGTGCCTTGCTGCTGGAACGCCACGCCGGCGAGGTGCCGCAGACGCGCGAGGCATTGGAAGCGCTGCCCGGGGTCGGCCGCAAGACCGCCAACGTCGTGCTGAACACGGTGTTCGGCGAGGCGACCATCGCGGTCGACACCCACATCTTCCGCGTCTGCAACCGCACCGGCCTCGCGCCCGGCAAGACAGTACGCGCGGTCGAGGACAAGTTGCAGAAGATCGTGCCCGACGGATACAAGCTCGGCGCGCACCACTGGCTGATCCTGCACGGCCGTTACGTGTGCACCGCACGCAAGCCGAAATGCCCCGAGTGTCCCATACGCGATCTGTGCGTATACAAATACAAGACCGTCGATTGAAACGCCCCACGGGTCTCCGGCAGGCCGGCTCCTACAGAAGCGGCTTTTTGTAGGAGCGCGCCTGCGCGCGACCCGCCGTGCGGGCGTATCGTTCATCGTTGCGCCACAACCGGCTGCTATCCTCGCGCGATGCACAAGCAGATCGAAGATTACGCGGAACACCTGTCCACGCGCTTCCGCGGCTTCCTGCCGGTGGTGGTGGACGTCGAAACCGGCGGGTTCGATGCGCGCCACGACGCCCTGCTCGAAATCGCCGCGGTGATGGTGAGCATGGACAGCGACGGCGTGCTCTCGCCCGAACCCGCGGTTTCCACCCATGTCGAAGCTTTCCCCGGTTCGCACATCGACCCCAAGGCCCTGGAGGTCAACGGCATCGATCCGGACCAGCCGCTGCGCGGCGCGGTGCCGGAACGCCTGGCGCTGGAACTGATCTTCAAGCCGGTGCGCACCGCGCTCAAGGCCTCGGGCTGCCAGCGCGCGATCCTGGTCGGCCACAACGCGGCATTCGACCTCGGCTTCCTCAACGCCGCGGTGCAACGCACCGGTCACAAGCGCAACCCGTTCCATCCGTTTTCGTGCTTCGACACCGCGACGCTGGGCGGACTTGCCTATGGCCAGACCGTGCTGTCGCGCGCCGTGCAGGCGGCGGGCTTCGAATGGAACGCCGACGAGGCGCATTCGGCGGTCTACGACGCCGAGCGCACCGCCGCCTTGTTCTGCACGATCGTCAACCGCTGGCGCCACTTCGAGGAACTGGAGCGCGAGCGGGTCGGTGTCGCCTGATCCGTTTCAGTCGATGCCGGGTGGCGGTGCGGCACGACCGGCGATGCCCGCGCGCAGGCCCGCCAGCATGCAACGCAGGTTCTTCCGGCGTGGCGCCACCAGCAACGCGAACAGCAGCAACTTGACCACCAGCCGCGGTACGTCCTGCGCGATCCAGCGCCGCGGCGTGTACGCGCGCCGGTACAACAACACGCGATTGCGCATCATGTAATACAGGCGCCGCGGGGCGTGTACGACGATCCCGCGCGGCAAGCCCGGCACGCGCCGGCGACTGGTACCGAGGCTGTGTCGCATGCGCGCGCCACATACGCCGAACAACGCGTAACCGGCAGCGCTGGCACGGAAACACCAGTCCAGGTCGACGTTGTCGATGAACAACGCGTCGTCCATGCCGCCCACGGCGTCGAGCACCGCAAGCGGAATCAGGCACCCGGACGTGATCAGGAAGTCGCAGCGGATTCCTTCGCAACGGCCGTCGCAACGCAGCTTGCGGTTGAACGGAAAACGGATGCGCACGAACGGCGCATCCGCGGATTCGCGCGCGTCGCGGAAACACGGCCCGACTGCGGCGATCTTTTCGTTCGCCGCCAACTTCGCGAGCGCGCTGCGCAGATTTTGCAGCATGTCCGACTCCGGCACGCTGTCCTGATCCATCAGCAGCACGTGCGACACGCCATCCAGCCTGCGCGCATGCGCGATCCCGATGTTCAGCGCATGCGCAAGGCCGCGGTTTTCGGACAGCGCCAGCCGTGACAGGCCGGGGTGCCTCGCGCAGACATCGCGCAAGCGCGGATCGGGACTGGCGTTGTCGACCAGCACGATGCGAGTCACCTGTGCGGCCAGCGCAGTCAGCTGCTCGGCCAGCACATCCAGGTCGGGGTGATAGGTCACCAGCACCGCGCACACATCGTGTGCGCGCGTTGCCAACGTGTCGGCGGGGGCGACGAAATCAGTCACGAATCATCCATGGCGGAGTCACGCCGCGATTGTCGCGGCACGGACCCGGGACTTCAAAGCCCCCAGCACGCACGATCCGGCCGGAACCCGCGCGGGTGCACGTCCAGCAGGCGCTCCAGTTCCGCGTTGTCGGCGATGAGGTCATGCGAAAGTCGCGCGAGCGGCCCGCGCAGCGGCGGCAACATGCGCGTGCCCGCGGCGACGACCCACGCGGGTACCACTACCGGCAGCGTCGCGAAGGGCAGGCTCGTGCGCACGCGCGTGAACATCTCCGACGCCGGCAGGCGCTCGCCACCGCCGATGGGAATCACATGCCCGGCGGCCGCGCCATCCAGCGCGCGCAGCACAGCCGTTGCGACGTCGGCAGCGTGCACTGGTTGGCGCAAGCCGGTTCCCGTGGGTAACCCGAACACGCGCCAGCGCGCGGCGCGACGCGCCAGCGGCGTCAGGCTGCGATCGCGCGCCGCGCCATAGATCAACGTTGGCCGCAATACCGTCCCTGCGATGCCGCGGCGTTCACAGGCACGCGCCAGCACAGCCTCGCCGTCACGCAGGCGCCGCGAAACCTCGCGCTCGGCCGCAACAGGCGAGGCCTGCTTGCTTTCCGCGCTCATCGAGCTGGTGGCGACCACGCGCTGCAGGCCCGTCGCCGCGCCGGAATCGATCCATGCCGCCAGTGCCTCCAGCGGCGCGAAACTGCACACCGATTCGACAACATCGACCGCCTCGGGTGGCCGCGGCAACGCGCCTTGCAACCATGCTACCCCGGGCGTCGCAGCCCGTGGCCGACGCGACAACGCCAGCACCCGCGCCCCGGCATGCACGAGTTCCGGCAACAGGAAATAGCCGATCTGGCTGCTGGCGCCACAGACCAGCACGCTTCCCCCGCGCCAGTCGTGCATGTCAATTGTCGTGCCTGATCCGTGCGCCCACTTCGCTGATGCGCGGATCCTGCGGCACCAGCCGTTCGGCTTCGCGCAGCGCGGCGCGCGCCGCACCGACCTCGCCAAGGCCGACATAGTGGTCAGCGCGATCGAGCCAGGCACTGCCCAGGCTGTGTCGCATCGACGCCTCGACCGGATCGCCCGGATCGAGCTGTTCCAGGGTCTCCAGCATGTCGTGCGCCTGGTCGAGGTTGTCGGCGTGCAGCGCACGTCCGAACTGGTCGCGGGTCATCTGCGGCAGCGCGCGCAGGCCGGCCTGCGCCGCGGCATCGTTGCCATCGATGCCGAGCGCGGCGCGATACAGGTCATAGGCACTGTTGCCCGGCGGCAGCATGATGTCGCCCTTGCGCGCGGCGACCTTGGCACGCGCCACCAGTCGCGCCAGCTTGGCCGAATCGGCGGGTGACAATGCCGGCGCCGCGGGGGCGGCCGACGCCGCGGCCTGCCGGGTGCTTGCGCCGGCCGCGAGACGCGAACGCGCGGCGGCGAGATCGGCCGATTTGGGCGCCAAGGCGGCGGCCTGGTCCAGCAGCGCCTTGGCAGCGTGCGGATGTCCCGAGTCGATCGCGGCATTGGCCTGCATGATCAGCGCTTCCGCGACCTGGCCCAAGCCCGCCTGGGCCTTGGCGTTGCCCGGGTCGGCCGCGAGCGCCGCCTTGAACTGGGCTTCGGCGTTGTCGTCGCCCGTGCCGGTGACCTTGCCCGCGCGCAGGTCGGCCTGGCCCTGCGCGAGGTATTGATCGCGCTGTGCATCCGCGGCGCGGTCGGCGGCGGCGACGGTTGCGCGCAGATTGGGCAACTGCGCATAGCCCGGCAGCAGGCTCGCGAGGTTGTCGAGGGTCTTGTGCGCGCCGGCGCGGTCGCCGCTGCCAAGTTGGGCCTGGATGTGGTTGGCCAGCACGTCGCCGACCTGGTTCATGCCATGCCGTGCAACCGCGTTGTGCGGATCACCGGCCAGCACCTTGCCGAACAGCGCCGCCGCACCGTCACTGCCGTCGATGCGGCCGTTCGCCAGCGCCGCGCGCGCCTGTCCAATCAATACGTCGATGTTGGCGCTGTGCAGCACCGCCTTGGCCAGTGCCTGGTTCACGGCCGTAACGTCGGCGCCGCCACCCAGCAGGCTGCGCGCTTCTTCCAGCGACGCGCGCGCGGCGGTGTAGTCGTGTTGCTTCAACGCAGCCTTGGCTTTGGCAAGTTCGGCATTGCCGACATTCTGCAAGCCCGTCAGCGCCTGATTGTTGTCGGGGTCGAGCGCGCGCGCGGCCTCGTACAGGTCGCGCGCACTGTCAGGACTGCCGGACAACTTGCCGGCCGCATAGGCCTTGTCGGCGCGGGTCAGCAGTGAGTTCAACTGGGTCTGCGGCAACAGCGAACTCAGCATGCTTTGATGATTCCACGCCCAGCTGCCGCCGATGACCAGCACCACCACGACCACCAGCGCGGGCCACCAGCGCCGGCGCCGCGGCGGGGGCTCGCGGTGCGGGCGCGCGTTGAACGGCGGTGTCCGCGTCCGCGACTCCGTACGCGTGTCCTCGCGAGCAAAAGCCCGCTGCCGCACGCCGGCGTCGAGGTGATCGAGGTTGCCGATCAAGGGGTCGGTGCGCCGCGGATTGCCGTGCGGGGAAGCGTCTTTGCGATCGTTCATTCCGAATCCATCACCGGAAAATGCCTGTCGTGGAATGCTCCGTCCATGAGACCTTCGCGACGGGCTTCCGGTTCCACCTGCCAGTCCCGCGCGCACTGGCGCATTTTAGCATTCGCCCCTTGCGCAAAGGCCGGCGGCAAGCCCCCGTTCAGCCTCCGGCCAGCCGTCGCGCTTCCGTCACGTTCGGCACCGCCGAGAGTTTCGCCAGCAGCGCCGACAGCTCGCCAAAATCGTGCAGGCGCAACGTGAAGTGCATCGTCACCTCGCCGAGGTCGCGGTCGCTGTGGCTGTCCGAGGCGACGATTCGCGCACCCGCATTGGTGACGACGTTGGTGACGTCACGCTGCAGGTCGCGGCGGTCGTAGCCGCGCACGGCAATCGCGACTTCGTAGGCACGATCCGGCGCGCTTTGCCAGCGCACCTCGATCACGCGTTCCGGATTGCGTTCGCGCAGTCGCGCCAGCGCGGCGCAATCCGCGCGATGCACCGTAACCCCGCGCCCACGCGTGACGTAGCCGGATACGTCATCCCCCGGCAGCGGCCGGCAGCAGCGCGCCAGCGTGGTCAGGAGATTGCCGACGCCCTCGACCGTCAATTCGCCGGGCTTGTCGGCGATGCGTGCGGAGCGGCGCGGTTGCGTGATGGCCGGCGCTGCCGGTGTCGGGGCTTGCGTGTCCAGCAGCGCACGCGTCACCTGCGCCACACCCACCTCGCCCAGCGCCAGGCCGACCAGCAGGTCATCGCGACCCTTGCGCCCCAGCTTCGCCGGCAAGCGTTCCAGCACCTCGTCCGGCACCGCCAGGCGGCGCGCCTCGCGCTCGAGGATTTGCCGGCCGGCCGCGAGGTTGGCGGCGAGATCCGCATGCCGGAACCACGCACGCAACTTGCCGCGCGCGCTGGCGGTAACGAGATATCCTAACTGCGGCGACAGCCAGTCGCGGCTGGGCGCGGGTTCGCGCGCGGTCAGGATCTCGATGCGGTCGCCGCTGGCGGGTTGGTGCGTCAGCGGCACGATGCGGCCATTGACCTTGGCGCCACGGCAACGATGCCCGACCATGGAATGCACGTGGTAGGCGAAATCCAACACGGTCGCGCCCGCGGGCAGGTCGATCACCTCGCCCTTCGGCGTCAACAGATAGACGCGATCCTCCGCCAGTTCCGCGCGCAGTTCGGCCGCAAGCGTTGCATCGTCATCACCCTCGGCGCGCGTCTCCAGCAGCCTGCGCATCCACGCGACGCGCGCCTGGTAGGCCGCGTCGCCCTGGCCGCCCTCCTTGTAGCGCCAGTGCGCGGCCACGCCGAGTTCGGCGCCACGGTGCATCTCCTCGGTGCGGATCTGCACTTCCAGCGTCTTGCCATCCGGGCCGATCACCGCGGTATGCAGCGAGCGGTAGTCATTGCCCTTGGGCCGCGCGATGTAATCGTCGAACTCCTGCGGAATGATCGGCCACAACCCGTGCACGGCACCGAGCACCGCATAGCAGTCGGCCACGCTGCCGGTCAGCACCCGCAACGCGCGGATGTCGTACAACTCGCTGAAGCCAACGCGCTTGCGCTGCATCTTGCGCCAGATGGAATAGATGTGCTTGGCGCGACCGTTGACGCTCGCCGCGATGCCTTGCGCTGACAACGCCTCGCGCAGTTGCGCGACGCTGCGTGCGATCCAGGCCTCGCGGTCGGCGCGCCGCTCGTCCAGCAGCGTCGCGATGCGACGGTAGGTTTCGGGTTGCAGGTAACGGAACGCAAGATCCTCGAGCTCCCATTTCCACTGGCCGATGCCGAGCCGGTTGGCGAGCGGCGCATGGATGTCGCGGGTGAGTTGCGCCAACTGGCGGCGTTCTGCTTCCGGCAATGCCGCCGCTGCGCGCATCCGTGCGAGCTGGCGTGCCAGCAGCAGATACACCACGCGCAGATCGCGGATGAGCGCCAGCAGCAGCCGGCGCAGGCCTTCCGCGTTGCCGCCGGCATCGCGCGTGGCGTGCAGTGCCCACACCCGCTCCGCCTGTTGCTGGCCCTCGACCAGCCTGCGCAGCGATTCGGACGCACTCGCCGCTTGCGCCTGCCAGGCATCCGGCTGCGCGCGGGCCACGGCATACCACGCTGCCGCGGCGCGGGTGTCGTCGTCGCAACCCACGGCCGCGAGCAGCGTGTCGATTTCCTCGTACAGGCTGCGCTCATTTTCCGGCAGCGCGGCGAGCGGCGGCGCGGCCATGGAATGCGACTCGGTTCGTGACGGTTGCATCGTTGCCAGCACATCCGGCGTTGCGCGCCGCTGCGGGAAAGGCCCGCGAAAGGCCTCCAGTGTATTAAATCGACTCCGCGAATACCCCGTGCGACCAACATGGGGCGCTGCTATCATCGCCGACCATGCGCACCCGACTGATGTTGCCGGCCGCCCTGGCCTTGTTTCTCACCGCCCTGCCTCTCATGGCACAACAGTTTTCCTCCCTGGAGGAACGCATGTCGGCGGCCGACTTCAAGGCAGCGGGCCTGGACAAGCTGACCCCGCAGGAACTCCAGTACCTCGACAACTGGCTGCGCACGCACGAGCAAACCAAGATGGTTTCCGCGAGCGGGCAACCGGTGTTCTACCCGGACAACCAGCCGCGCGACAAATTCGTCACGCATTTGGTCGGCCACTTCGATGGCTGGGCCGGGCACACCGTGTTCAACCTCGACAACGGCCAGGTCTGGAAGCAGGCCGAATCCGGCGCGTATTCGTGCCCGAGCGTCGACAACCCGCAGGTCACCATCAAGCCGATGATCCTTGGCAGTTGGCTGATGTACGTGCAGGGCTGCAACCAGAGCGTGCGCGTCGAGCGCGTGAAGTAGTCCCGGCGGCAACTTCCACCGAATCCTGTCTTTTTCGCGGCGCAGCCCCCATGATGGAGGGGTCGCGCCAGCGCCAACGCTCGAACGTCAGGAATGCAGGAAGTCTTCTGGCCACTGCTGTTTTGCCTCGCACTGGGCGCCACCTGGTACCACGTGCTGCGCCTGCGCGAACGCGCCACCCTGCACGCGCGCCGACTGTGCGAGCGGCATGGCCTGCAGATGCTTGATGACAGCGTGGCGCTGCACCGCCTGCGCCTGCAGCGTCAGCGCGGCAAGTGGCAGGTCTTGCGTGAATACCGCTTCGACACCAGCCTGGGCGGCAACGACCGCCGCACCGCGAGCTTGACGCTGCGCGGCGACCACGTCATGCATGTCAGCCTGCCCGAACGCGAACCCGCGGCTCCCGTCCCTGGTACCGCGTCCGCTGCCGTTCCATACGCTACCTGGTCGCCGCGGCCAGAGCCTGGCGACAACAACGTCGTTCCGATCGAGCGCGCACGGCGGACGCTGCACTGACAGTCCTCGTCCTGGATCCCGTGTCAACGGCCATCGACCATCAGCCTCGGCATCCTGCCTCGGACTTATGGCCGGCCTCCGGCGTCCTGCCTACGGCGCTCGCCACTGCGCGAGGTGCGTTGATCGCACCTCGCAAACGCAGTGGTTCGCCCTGCACGGGATGAAGATACGCGACACTGGACCCGGCTCAACGCACATCCCTGCACTGGCCGGGATGACAGAAGTGGCCCCGCTCGTTTGAACAGTCGAACCCGGTTCGATAAGTGGATGCCTGCTCGGTTCAAGCTGCCTTGGGTAGAGGCAGCGGTTGGTTGAAGTAGACCTGATCGGGTGTTTGC
>SCQS01000033.1 GCA_004299705.1 Rhodanobacteraceae bacterium
GCCGCATCATTGCCAAACGCGGCCACGCCCGCCTGCGTCGACACGAACACGTCCAGACGCGCCTTCGAGACATCCACTCCAACGAAACCCTTGCTCATCGTTTGCTCTCCTGTGTTCCCTGCCTTGCAGAAACGGGCTTCAAAACCCTGGCAACTGTTCGGGATGAAAGGAAAAACCCGCACCGACCCATGCTTCGTTACGATCTCGCAATCAAGGGGGTATCGGTCTGGTACGGGGTGCAACCAACTTACAAGGGGGAAGCAAAGCCACCCCCTTCCAAGGGAAGGGGGTCGCCGCGCAGCGGCGGGGGGATGCCGCTTGCAACCCGGGTACCACGATGGTTGCCTGAGAGAGGTTCGACGTCAGCGGCTCACCCGCCGGTAGCAAACCCCGGATACAGCGTCATGCCGCCATCGACGTAGATCGAGGCGCCGACGATGTAGTCGGATTCGTCCGATGCCAGCCATGCCGCAACTTTCGCGATGTCGGCGGGCACGCCGATGCGTCCGCAGGGGATCAGTTTTTCCAGCGACGCGGCGGCTTGCGGAGTGCTCCATGCCTTGCGGTTGATCGCGGTTTCGATCGCGCCGGGGCAGATGGAATTGACACGAATCTTCTGCGGCGCCAGTTCCTGCGCGATCGATTCCATCAACTGCATGATGCCGCCCTTGGTGGTGGCGTAGTTGCAGTGGCCGCCCCACGGGATTTCCTGGTGCACGGAACTGGTGAAGATGATCTTGCCGAGCGCCTTGGAAACATCACGCATGCCGCGGCGGGTGAATTCGCGCGCGGCCTCGCGCGCGCACAGGAACGCGCCGGTGAGGTTCACGCCGATCACCTGTTCCCACTGTTGCAGGGTCATGTCGACGAGGCGCGAGTCGCGCTGGATGCCGGCGTTGGAGCACACGATGTCCAGCGTGCCGAACTGCTTGATGGCCGCGGCGAACATCGCCTGCACCTCGGCTTCCTTGCTGACGTCGGCTTGGATCACGATGGCCTTGCCGGCGCCGGCCTTGTTGATGCCGTCGCAGATTTTCTGCGCGACGTCGGGCTGCACCACGTAATTGACGACGACGTTGGCGCCCTGCGCGGCCAGTTCCCGCGCGATGCCTTCGCCGATGCCGGAATTGGCGCCGGTGACCAGAGCGTTCTGGCCGGCGAGGCGTTGGGGGGTGGATGGTGCGTTCATGGCGACTCCTTTGGATCGAAGCTGAAAAAAGGATTCGTCATTCCGGACGCCGCACAGCGGCGATTCGACTGCATTTGCAGGATTGCAAATGCGAGCGCCATGGATGGCGCGAGTCAATCCATTTTGATTCTGAACCCGCAAGGTCAAAATGGATTCCGGGTTCTGCCCGCAAACAACGCGGGCAGCCCCGGAATGACGATGGATGAGAATTGCGGCGGGCGAGGGGTTCAAGCACGCGGCTCGTCCGTCGGCATGGGTTCGGGAACTCCTGTTGTCTGTCCCAGCCACTCGCCGCGAAATCCTGCGCGCTGCAACCCGAGCTTGATCGGCGCGCACTCGCGCATCTGGTTCCAGACCAGGCGCGAGCGATAGTTCTCGATCATCAGCACGATCGGACCCTGGTTGAGCGCGAAGTGCCACGGCGACACCCACGCGCGAACCTTGTTGCCGTCGACCATGTTGCAGGTCACACAGGTGGCGTGGACTTCCGGCCACGACAGGTTGAACGAGGCATGGAAGCCGTAACCCGCGGGGCTGTGGCCGATCAGGTCTTCGAGGTGGCGGATTTCGTCCAGCACGATTTCCGGCGCGAACGGCAGCGACGCGATCGCGGCCCACGGCGAGATGGTGCCGTCGTCGGGACCAAACGGCGCACCGCGCGCGGTGTAGTCGAAAAAAGTCTGGTCGTGGCCATTGAATTTCTGCACGGAGTCGGCCGGGCCGTCGCTGGCGGTGAAACCCCAGCAATTTTTTTCGTAGCCGGTGAACTTGTGCGGGTTGCGGATCGCGTACTGGCGGTGAACGTGGGTCATTTCGCGGCTGTTGGCGAAATAATCCGTTTTCTTCCCGGCCATGAACTTGTCCTGGATGCCGGCAAGGTCCAGCCAGATATGCGAGTACTGATGGATGAACAGCGGCCCGGCGTACAGCACGTCGCGACCGTAGATGCGCTTCCAGTTGAAGGTCGAAGTCCACGCCTGGTACGCGGCGGGTGTCACCGGGAATTCCGGCGCCGCCAGCGCCAGCACGTACAGGATCATCGCCTCGTTGTAGCCAAGCCAGCGGTTCACGAGGAAACCCGTCTCCGGTTTCCAGCCCAGCACGATCGCGTCCTGCCCGTTCTGCGCCCAGCGCCAGTCCACGCGTGCGTAGATCGACTGCGCGCGCTCGCGTATTTCGCGTTCGTCGGCGCCGTCACCCGCGAAATACTGCGCGGCATGCAGCACGCCCGCCAGCAGCAGCGCGGTGTCGATGGTGGACAACTCGCAGTTCCACGCGCGCGTGCCGGTGTCGGCCTTGAGGAAGTGGTAGAAGAAACCCTTGTAGCCGACGCCGTCCTTGGCGCCCGACTGGTCGGCGTTGTCGAAGAAACGCAGTGCCGCCAGTGTCCACGCGAGCGCGTTGTGGTACAGCATCCAGCCGCGTTCGACCGCGACCGGATAGCACGACAGCGCGAAACCGACCGCGGCGATGCTGGCCGGCTGGCCGGGCTGGGTCGAATCCAGCACCAGCCCGTTTTTCGGGTTGGTGTGGCGCTCGAAAAACCGGAACGCCTTGCGCTCCAGGTCATCGAGCATCGCATCGTCGTCGTCGGCCATGCTCGCGGTGGCGCGGCGTCCGGTCACCATCACGCCAGCTCCACGCGCACCGCCGCGATGCCGTGCGGCGGCAGGTTCAACGGGATGTCGAAGCCGTCGTCGTGCGCCTGCACCGCGACCGGTTCGGATTTCAGTTGTGATGCTTCGTCGAGCTCAGCCACTTGCTTGGCGTCGAGGTAATCGGGCGAGCCCATGTCCAGCCACGCCTGGCGGCTGTTGCAGTGGTCGTCGTCGATGCACTGCGCGCTGGCGGTCTTTGGTTTGCGTGAACTCTGGACGTGCCAGGTCACGGCTTCCGGTGCGATGTCGTGGTGCGGAAAAGCGTGGTTGGTCAACAGCAGATCGACGTGGCCGTCGTCCACGCGCACGGCCCACGCATCGACCGTCGGGTGCGAACCCGAAACCTGCAGTCGCTGGTGGCCGAGGCCATGCAGCAGTTGCATCGCGCGGTAGCTGGGCTTGGCGATGCCGTGGATGGTCTGCAGGCCGAAGCTGCCGTGGAACGGCGTGGACGAAAAATAGTTTTCCTCGAAAATGTCGCTGAAGGTCCACCAGCTGTAGCAGTGCACGAGGTCGGCCACGTCCAGCATGTTCTTGAACAGGAACGCGGCAGCGTAGGGCTGGTCGTGGAATTCGAAGAATGGATTGGACGACGAATTCCACTCGGTGTAGCACAGCATCCGGTTGCCGACGGTCTGGCGCATCTTGCGCACGCGCTGGATCAACACGTCGCGTGGTGCATCGGAGAGTTGCGTTTCGGTGTCGTCGCCGGGTTTGCCGAGCGCGTCGGTGGGGTAGTGGTGGGTCGAGACGAAATCCACCGGCAGCTTGCCGGTATCGCAAAACTGCAGGAACTCGGGCACCCACTCGTCGTCGGCGGTGGCTGGGCCGCCCACGCGGATCTGCGCATCGACGCCCTTGATCGCGTTCGCGGTGTATTGATAGAGCTTGAAGTAATCCGCCTGCTTGCCTTTCCAGAACGCGTCGAGGTTGGGTTCGTTCCAGACCTCGAAGTACCACGAGCGCACCTCGTCGATGCCGTAGCGTTCGACCCAATGCTTGACCAGCCGCGTGATCAGCTCGGCCCACTTGGCGTAGTCGCGCGGCGGGGTGACGTTGGCCTTGTAGAAGAACACGATGTCGCCGCCGGTCTGCAGCGCGGTCGGCATGAACGACAGTTCCACGAACGGCTTCATCCCGATCGAAACCAGGAAGTCGAAGATCTGGTCGGCGTTGAAGAACGAGTACAAATCCTTGTCGCACTCGATCAGGTAGGTGCATAGCTCGTCGTTGAGCAGGCCGTGGAAGCGCACGTGGCGCACGCCGAGCTCGGCGCGGGTCTTGCGCATCTGCGCTTGCCAGTCGGCGCGCAGGGCGAGTGCCGCGCGGCCGCTGCCCACGGTGTGGCTCCAGACGTGCGCAAGTTCGCTACCGGGCGCGTCGAGGTTGGTGGTGAAGGTGGTCGTCATGCATCACTCCTTGTGGCAAGCAGATCATTTTCTGGGGTGGATGTGAGTGCGGCGTCAATGCGAGGCCGTCGGCGCTTCCGGCCGGGCGGCGCGTTCGCTGTCGTCGGCGGCTGCCTGGTGCATCGGATCAGGGGATGCGGCGAACCGCACCAGCACTTCATGCGCATTGCCGTCGTCGGCCAGTTCGATCGCGCAGGCTGGCTGCAGCACGCCGTCCACGCTCACGTCGGCGACGCCGCTGTCGCCCGGCTGGCGCACGAATTCGATGTGGTAGCGGCTGCCGCCGTGGCGCCAGTCCGCCGACCAGCGCGTCCAGTCGTCGGGCACGCGTGGCGCGACGTGCAAAAGCTTGCCCTCGCGGCGCAGGCCCAGCAGCGATTCGGTGAGCAGGCGGTACATCCAGCCCGCCGATCCCGTGTACCAGCTCCAGCCCCCGCGCCCGGCATGGGCGTCGGCTGCGTAGACGTCGGCGGCGATCGCGTAGGGTTCCAGCCGATAACGCTGCGCGGCTTCGGGGTCGCCGCTGTGCCGGATCGGATTCAGCATGCGCGCGATCCGCCATGCGTCCTCGACGCGTCCGAGTTTGGCCAGCGCCATCGCCACCCACACCGCGGCGTGGGTGTATTGGCCGCCGTTTTCGCGCACGCCCGGCACGTAGCCCTTGATGTAGCCGGGATCGAGCGGGGTCTTGTCGAACGGTGGCGTGAACAGCTTGACGATGCCGGCATCGGGATCGACCAGTTGCGCGAGCACCGCATCCAGGCCGCGTTCGCTGCGCGCGCGGTCGTCGAGGTTGGCCAGCACCGACCAGCTTTGCGGCAGCGAATCGATCCGGCATTCCTGGCTGCGCGCGGAACCGATCGCGACACCGTCGTCGTTCCACGCACGCAGGTACCAGTCGCCATCCCAGGCATGGCGTTCCAGCATGCCTTTCAGTTCGGCCGCGGTGGCCGCGAGATCGGCGGCGCTCACGGTATCTCCGCGCGCTTCGGCCAGCGGCGCGAAGCGTTCCAGCACGTCGGCGAGGAACATGCCCAGCCACACGCTTTCGCCATGGCCGTGGATGCCCAGCCGGTTCATGCCGTCGTTCCAGTCGCCGCCGCCGATCAACGGCAGGCCGTGCACGCCGAAGCGCAAGGACTGGCGGATCGCGCGCAGGCAATGTTCGTACAGGCTCGCGGATTCGCCGGAGGTGCGGACGTCCTCGTAGACCGACTCTTCGTCGGCCGCGAGCGCGCGGCCCTCGATGAAGGGTGCGTGCTCGTCCAGTACCGCGGCATCGCCGGTGACGCGCACGTACTCAGCCGTGCACCACGGCAACCACAACAGATCGTCGGTGATGCGCGTGCGCACGCCCTTGTCGGTGGGCGGGTGCCACCAATGCTGCACGTCACCCTCGCGGAACTGGTGGCGCGCCGAGCGCAGCAGTTGCGCGCGTGCGAGTTCCGGGCGCGCGCTGAGGATCGCCATCGCGTCCTGCAACTGGTCGCGGAAGCCCCAGGCGCCGCCGGACTGGTAGTACCCGCTGCGCGCGAACAGGCGTGAGGCCAGTACCTGGTAGGGCAGCCAGCCGTTCACCAGCAGGTCGGCCGCGCCGTCGGGCGTGTGCACGTGCAATTGCGAGAGCGTGCCGCGCCAGTCGCCGCAGACGCGTTCCAGTTCGGCGCGCGCGGCATCGGTGTCGCCGAAGGTACGCACCAGCGTGCGTGCTTCATCCACGCCGGTTGCAGCGCCCAGCACGATGACCGTTTCGAGTTCCTCGCCCGGCGCCAGCTCGAACACCGCGCGCTGCACCGAGCACGGATCGAGGCCGGCGCCGACCTTGCCGTCGAGCTTTTCCAGGCGCATGCCCAGCGGCGTGGCCGCTGCCCGGCTGCGTCCGAGGAAGGCGCGACGGTCGCAGGTGAATTCGGCGCGCGGCGTGCACAGGCGATGGAACGCGACGCGTCCCGCGAAGGTGTCGTTGAATGAGTTGTGCGCGAACACGGCGGCGCTTTCGGCATCGAGCAGCGTGCGTACGTGCCGGCTGGCGCGATCACGCTGCTCGCCCAGCACCCACTCGACGTAGCTGGTCAGGGAAACCCGGCGCGCGCGATCGCTCTTGTTCACGAGTTTCAGCAGCGTGATTTTCAGCGGCGCCTCGCGCGCGACAAATACGCTGGCTTCGCTGTAGAGATCGGCGTGGGCGTGCTCGAAGCGGCTGTAGCCGAAACCGTGGCAGGTTCTGTAGGGATCGCCGCTGGGCGTCGGTAGCGCCGTCATCGACCAGTATTCGCCGGTGGCCTCGTCGCGCAGCCACGCCGCTTCGCCGGAGAGGTCGCGCAATGGGTCGTTGTACCAAGGGGTCAGTCGGAATTCGTGGGCGTTTTCGGAAAAGGTGTACGCGCCGCCGGATTCGCTGACCACGCTGCCGAAGGCCTGGTTGGCCAGCACGTTGCACCATGGTGCGGGCGTCGGTGCCTCGCCGAGCCAGATCGCGTATTCGCTGCCGTCGTTGCGGAAGCCGCCGACGCCGTTGGCCACGCGCAGGTCCTCCGAGGGCGGTTGCAGCGCGTAACTGCCCGGCTGCGGTTTGCGCAGCGACAGGCGCAAGGGGGGCGTGATTTCTTCGGTGGTTGTGCGCATCCGTGCGATCTGGTCGCGCAGCCGACCTTCGTCGCCCGAGAACACGCAGCGCGCCGCCGCCAGCATCAGCGCGCGGTCGGGCGCCGACAGATGTTCGATGCGCCAGGCGAACATGCGTCCGCGGCCTTGGCCACCACGCGCCTCGGCGCCGGATTCGATCAGATACAGGATGTGCTCCTGCAATTCCTGCCGGTAGCCCGAGAGTTCCTCGTTCCAGATCAACAGGTCGGCATCCAGCCCGCTGGCCTGCCAGAAACCGTGCGCCTGGATCAGGTGCCGCACCAGGTCGATCTGGCTGGCGTTGGCGATGCGCGCCAGCACGATCGGCAGGTCGCCGGAAATGCCGTGCTTCCACAGCGCAGACTGCGGCGGCAGTGCGGTGTCGGAGACGTTGCGCGCGGCGATCGGGCCGTACAGCAGCGAGCTGGCGACGTGGTCGTAGCGCTGCGCTTCGATCGCGCTCATGTTGAGCTGTTGCAGCGTGACCTGTTCGTGGGTCCAGGCCAACTGGAACACGCGCTGATGCAAGTGCCGCTCGCGGTATTTGCGCGCCAGTGCCAGCGCGGCGTCGCGGTCGGGTGCGACGCCGGTGATGATGTCGAGTGCCGCGGTGTGCCCCGGCAGGATGCGGATGCGTCGCCGCAGCGACACGATCGGATCGAGCACCGCGCCGGTGCGGCCGGCGTCGGGCGTGGCGAGGCCGAGTGCGCGTGGTGACGCCAGCCGTCCAAGCCGGCCGAGGAATGCTTCGCGGTCGGTTTCGAAGCTGCCTTCGCCGATGATGCCGCCGCGGGTGGTCATCTGGTGCAGCAGCCACGGGTGGCGTTCGTCCGGGCTGCGCGGCCGGCGTGAAACCAGTAACACGTCGAGTTCCGGCACCGCTTCGGTTTGCAGGAACAGCTTGCTGAATACCGGGTGCGCGGCGTCGGCCTCGGGCGAAGCCAGCACCGGCTCGGCGTAACTGAGGATGTCCAGGGTGCGCGGCTTGCCGGTGCGGTTGGTCAGGCGCACCCGGCGCAGCTCGATGTCGTCCTCGGCCGACACCGCAACCAGCAATTCGGTGGCGATGCCGTGGTCTTCGCGATGGAACTCGGCGCGCGCCTGCGAGAAGGTCGCGCGACAGTTGCCAGCCACGTCGCCCATCGGCTGGCGGGTCGCCGACCAGGTTTTGCCGGAATCGACGTCGCGCAGGTAGATGAAGGTGCCGTCGTCGTCGCGGGTGGCGTCGCCCCGCCAGCGGGTCACGGCCAGGTCGCGCCAGCGGCTGTAGCCGGCGCCGGTCTGGGTCACCATCACGTGGTAGTTGCCGTTCGACAGCAGATGCGCCTCCGGCAGCGGCGTGTCCATCTGCGTGATTTCGCGCAGCTCGGTGTGCACGCGCGCACGGGTCTGGCGCGGCTGCTCGATGTCCAGCGCGGCCGGATGGCGCGGGCGCGTCTCTGGCACGCGTTCGCGCAGCAGCAGTTCGTAGGCGCTGAACATCGGCTCGCGCATGAAGCGGCGTTGCATCGGCTGGCGGTTCAGCAGCGAGGACAAGGCAAGGAAACTCATGCCGTGGTGGTGCGCCATCCAGCTTTTCACCAGCGCGAAGTCCTCGCCCTCGCTGACGCGGCCGGCGGTGAAGTCGAGAGCCTCGAAGAAACCGTAGCGGCTGAGCGCGCCCATCGAGGCCAGCGCTTCCAAGTTGTCGCAGGCGGCCGCGGGGTCCACCATCAGCGCCATCACCGTGGCGTACGGCGCGATCACGAGGTCTTCGCCGAGGCCGCGCTTCAGGCCGAGGCCCGGCACGCCGAATGCGCGGTACTGATAGACGAGATGGGCGTCGGTGGCGTTGTAGGCCGATTCGGAAACGCCCCACGGCACTTGCTGCTGCGCGCCGTAGCGGATCTGGCGGGTGACCGCGGCGCCGCAGGTGTCGTCCAGCAGGGTGCCGCGGTAAGCCGGCATCAACAGGCCCGGCATCAGGTACTCGAACATCGAGCCCGACCACGACACCAGTGTCGGGCGCCCCGCCGCGATGGTGAGCAGGCGACCCAGCTTGAACCAGTGCGAGGGCGGCACCTGTCCCTGCGCGATCGCGACGTAGGAGAGGATGCGCGCCTCGGATGCCAGCAGGTCGTAGCGCCCGGCGTCGCGCTTGTCGCGTTCGACGTTGTAGCCGATCGCGAACTGTTCGCGGTCTTCGTCCCACAGGAACTTGAGGTCCATCCCGGCGCGTTCGCGGCAAGCCGTGGCCAGCGCACGCGCATCGTCGCGGCGGCGATTCAAGGTGGCGCCGGCCTCGCGCAACGCCGCACACAGATCCGGGGCGTGTGCGCTGCCGTGGCTTTCCAGCCGCGCGACGATCTCGCTGGCGAGTGCGTGTGCGCGCTGCCGGGTGGGATTGCTTTCCAGCTCCTTCAGCAACGCGCGGGTGGCCTCGTCGTCGCTGCCGCAATCGCCCAGCGCCAGCCACGGCGCCAGTTCGTCCAGTTCCTCGCAGGCGGCCGAAGTCTGGCGCACCAGCGCGCGCGCCCATTCCGCGAATTCGCCCGCGATGCCGTTGTCGGCGTTGAGCTGCGCGATCCGCTGCGCCTCGGCGTCGATGCGCGCCAGCAGGCCGTGCAGCACCGGCAGGTTGTCGGCGTTGCCGATGGCGTCGGCGACCAGGGTGTCGAGTTCTTCCAGGGTTGCCGCCAGTGCGAGGTTGGCGTGCGGGTCGCTGGCTTCGATACCAGGCAACTGCTCGGCCAGCATGCGCGCGGTGTCGCGCAGGCCGCCGCCGAGCGCACGCGACACCAGCGGTTCGGCGTCGCCGTGTTCCAGCGAGTTGGCGAGCACCAGCAGGCAGCCCATCAGGTTGCCCGAATCCACGGCCGACACGTAGCGCGGCGGCAGCGGTTGCAGGGTCTGCGTGTCGTACCAGTTGTAGAAGTGCCCGCGATGGCGTTCGAGGTTCTGCAGGGTGTCCAGCATCGCGGCGGTGCGTTGCAGCAGGCCGCCGTGTGTGAGGTAGCCGAAGTCGCGCGCGGTGAGGTTGGCCAGCAACGCCATGCCGATGTTGGTAGGCGAGGTGCGGTGCGCGACCTGCTCGACCGGGAATATCTGGCAGTTGTCGGGCGGCAGCCAGTGCTCGTCGGCATTGACGAAAGTTTCGAACCACAGCCACACGCGCCGCGCGACGCCGTGCAGGAATTCGCGCTGCGTGGCGTCGAGCGGCAAGGGTGGGCGCGGCGGCGTACGGCTGATCGCCCAGGCGATGCCCGGCACCACGAACCACAGCACCAGGAACGGCAGCGCGGCGGCCAGCGATGCGGGCGCGTGCAACCCGAGCACGACACCCACCACGATCGCCGTCGCGGGCGCCACCCACATCAGGCGCAGGTAACCCGCGAGACTCGATGCGGCGCCGCGCATCGCGTCCGTCATCGGGGTCCATTCGAGCAGGTGCTTGCGCGTGAACAACAGGCGGCCGGCGCTGCGTCCGATCGCGTCGATGTTCAACATGGCTTCGAATGGCAGCGTCGCGATCGCGAACAGTTCGCGCAGCAACACGTCGCGGATGCCGCGCCAGGTGTTGCGCCAACGCCGCGGCGGCACCCGCCCCCAGGCGTTGCGCAGCACCTGCGCGAACGAAGTCACGCACGGTGGCCCCAGCAGGAAGGCGACCAGCACCAGGGTCCAGTACACCGGCACGTCGTCGAGCACCCAACTGCGCAGCAACAGCACCAGCATCGCCAGCGGCACCAAACCACGCCGCAGGTTGTCGAGGATCTTCCAGCGGTGGTGGGCCTTCAGGGTGTTGCGCAGGCCGCGTCGGCGCGGGCCCGGCACGATCGGCAGCAGCCACTGCACGATCTGCCAGTCGCCGCGGGTCCAGCGATGGCGGCGACGCACGTCCACCGAATAGCGATTCGGCTGGTGTTCGATCAATTCGATGTCGCTGACCAGCCCGCTGCGCGCGTAGGAGCCTTCCAGCAGGTCGTGCGACAAAATCAGGTCGTTCGGAAAACGCGTGCCGACCGAACGACTGAAAGCGTCGATGTCGTAGATGCCCTTGCCAACGAACGAGGCCTCGCCGAACAGATCCTGGTACACGTCCGACACCGCGCGCGTGTATGGATCGAGTCCGGTGGAATCGCTGTACAGGCGCGCGAAACGGCTCGGGCGGGTGCTGCCGTAGGTCACCGAAATCCGCGGCTGCAGCAAACCGTAGCCGGCGACCACCCGTCGCGAGCCCTTGCTGAACCACGGCCGGTTCAACGGATGCGCCATGGTCTCCACCAGTTTGCGCGCGGCCTCGGGCGGCAACTGGGTATCGGCGTCCAGCGTGATCACGTAACGCGCCGCCTGCAGCGCCTCGACGTCCCCGACGACCACGCTGAACGCGCGTTCCGGACGCGTGCCGCGCAACACCTTGTTGAGGTCGCCGAGTTTGCCGCGTTTGCGTTCGAAGCCCATCCACACCGCCTGGCGCGGGTTCCATTCACGCGGCCGATGGAACAGGTGAAAGCGCGTGCTGCCGGACAAAGGGTGCTTCGCGTTGAGACGGTCGATGCCGGCGGTGGCGGCTTCCAGCAGCGCCGCGTCACCGGGCATGTCGCGTTCCGATGCGTCCGGGAAATCGGTGAGCAGCGCGAAGTGCAGGTTGCGGTCGCGGTTGCCGAGGTAGCGGATTTCCAGCGTGTCGAGCTGTTCGGCCAGGCCCTGCGTGTTGCCCAGCAGCCACGGCACCACCACCAGCGTGCGACAGTCGTCGGGGATGCCGCCACTGAAGGACATCCGCGGCAGCGTGCGTGCGGGGATCAGCATGCCCAGCAGCCAGTTCACCAGCGCGACGGCGGGTTGGCTGGCCGCGACGAACACCGCGACCAGCAACACGAAATCGATCGCCAGTGGCATCGATGCGAAATACCAGTGGCGACCGGCCGCGACCAGCAAGGTCACGATCAGGCTGGCCAGGAAGACACCGCCGAGATAGGCGGTCGAGGGCCAGCGCCTGAGGCGCTCGGCGATCCGGTATTCGGCCGGTGGACGCGCGCCCAGTGCGTGCGCGAAGCTCGCGAGTCCCGCGCCGATCAGGAAGTAACCGACGTGGCGGCGGTGCGGATCGCTGCCGGGCGCGCAATCGCGCCGGGCGAGTTCGACCGCGCGTTGCGCAACGTCCACTTCGCCGCGCCCGCTGCGTAGCGCCAGAGCCTCGACCGCATGGCGATAACGCCCGCGCGTGGCGAAATCCATCCCGGCGTAGGCTCCGGCCGGATCCTCGCCGAGGATGCGGTCGACCGCGCCGACGCGTTCCAGCAATTCGGACCAGTTGTATTCGCCGATGCGGCGCAGGCTGTTGATGCGGTTGGCGATCGACACCTGGTCCGCGGCCTGCGCGCGGCTCTCCTCGTCGATTACCCGCGCCACGCTGGTGCCGCGTTGTTCCAGCTGTTGTTCGGCAAAGGTGAGCGCGAGTTTCAGCGAGGGATGCTTGCCCTCCAGCAATCGATAGAACTCGGCCGCGAACGCGGGCGAGGCGAACACGTCGGTGCGCGCCATCTCGGCGACGCTGACCAGCATGTCGTTGGGTGCGCGGGTGGCCACGCCGATCAGGTGTTCGGCCCAGAACTCGGCGCTGGAGTACGCCTGCATCCGGCGCGTGATCGCGGCGGCGTCGCAGGCCAGGCCTTCGATCAGCGCCACCCGCACCAGCACCGGCAGGGTCCACAATTCGACCAGGTCGAGCGTCGCGTGCTGCTGGTAGGCGTCGAGGTAATACTCCACCGCCGCGGGTTCGACGTTGCCGTCGAGCTGTGCGAAGCAGGCGCGCAGCACCCGCAGCATGCGCGGCACCACCTGTCCGTCCACTTCGCTGCGCGGCAGCCGTTTCCAGACGTTGGCAGGCAGTGCCTCGCGCACCTCGCGCAGGTCATTGCGGATCAGGTAGACGTTGTCGATCAGCCATTCGGCCGCGGGTTCGACGCGGCGGTTGTCCAGCGCTGCGGTACGCGCCGCCGCGTAGGCGTGTTGCAGGGTGCGGTCGTGCGCCGACAATGCCTTGTCGAGGTCGAAGGCGGCTGCCTGGGTGAGCTTGGCGTGTTCGCGGGCAAGCGTCGCCGCGGGAATCGGCCGGGGGACTACGGGGGCAAGGGGATCGCGCGGCGCCGCGCGGGTGTTGGTTCGTGCGACACGTCGCGCCACGCGCCGCATCCTGAACCGGCGTATCCATGTTTGCGGGCGGTGGTTGCGCGTCAACTTGCGGTTTCACTCGGCACGGGAACGCCCGATGTTAGCGAACCCGGTGTTGGCATCGTGTTCAGGCGGCATCCACGGCGTGTGGTGGTTCAGGCCGTAATCACTCGGATTCATCCAGCACCACGAGGTGTCCGTCGGGATCGCGCAACAAGGCGACGATCGCGCCGTCGACGAAGCCGCTGGCGATGATGGCATCGGTGAAATCGCCGTCGGTGAGTGCATCGAGCAACACGTCTATGCCCTGCGCTTGCCAGATCACGCGGTCGGCGGCGATCCCGGTGGTATCTGTGGATGGGTTCGCGCGACCGCGTGGCTGGCGATAGCCCAGCAGTTCCAGGTGCGGCGCGCGGGTCGTACCCTGCAGCGCGACGACATCCACTTCGACATCATCCAAATCATCGAGGCGTTGCTGCTCGAAGCCGCGGTTCAGGCCGTGTGATGCAACGTACAGGCCCAGCAATTCGTGGAACGCGATGCTGCGTTGCGCGTCGCCCACGCTGATCGCGCTGTGGTCGATGCCGAGTGTCGATGCGTACGTGTGCAGCGCTTGCCAGATGGGGTCGCCGGTGCCCGCGGGGAAGTGGATCAATTCCAGCGGGTGGCCATCCGGATCGCGAAACTTCCAGGCGATCACCGAGCCGGTGAAGGGCGGCAGGTGTTGCGGGCCATCCCGCGAGATCGGGGCGGCGCCGTGTTGCGTCGCGCGCGTGCACACGGCCTGCATGTCGTTGACGACGATCGCGCAATGCTGGAACCACAAGTCGCACGAGTCACTGTCGGCAGGATAAGGTTCCGCATCCGCAAACTCGGTCAGTTCAAGCCGTTGCGCGCCCAGCGACAACTGCGCACAGCGGGTTGGCGGCGAGCCTGCGCCCGGCAAGCGGGTCCACGCGGGCGGCGCGGCGTTCGCATCGTCCACGCGGAACCCCAGCGCGTCACAGTAGAACGCCAATGCGCGGTCGAGGTCGGCGGTGTTGCGCCCGATTCGAAGCAGCGCTTGCACGC
The DNA here is from genome assembly GCA_004299705.1 of Rhodanobacteraceae bacterium. Classification (GTDB taxonomy): domain Bacteria; phylum Pseudomonadota; class Gammaproteobacteria; order Xanthomonadales; family Rhodanobacteraceae; genus 66-474. The sequence continues at coordinate 14,109 of SCQS01000033.1, forward strand.
CGTGGCTCATGGCCGCGCCGCGCCGCGCCGGTTGACCCAGATCGCGTACAACGCCTGCGAGGCACACAGGAACAGCCGGCTGTAATGGCGGTCGCCGAAGGTGAGGTTCGACACCGTGCATGGCAGCTTGATCTTGCCGAGCAGCGTGCCGTCCGGCGCGATGCAGTGCACACCATCGCCCGCGCTGGACCACACGTTGCCGTCCTCGTCGCAGCGGACGCCGTCGGCGTTGCCTGGCGTCACCGTGTGGAACTCGCGAGCGTTGCGTAGCGTCTTGCCATCATCGGCCACATCGAACACACGGATGCAGCGCTTTGACTCCGGATCGAACTGCAGGCCGGTATCGACGACGTACAGGCGTTTCTCGTCAGGCGAAAAACACAGGCCGTTGGGGCCCACAATGTCGCCGGCGACGACGTCCAGCGAGCCATCGAGCGGATCAAGACGGTAAAGGTTTGCCGGCAGCTCGGATTCGCGCCGGCCACCTTCGTAGTCGGTCTGGATGCCGTAGGGCGGATCAGAAAACCAGATCGTGCCGTCGGATTTCACCACCACGTCGTTGGGCGAGTTGAGGCGCTTGCCCCGGTAATGGTCGACCAGCGTGGTGAACGTGCCGTCGAGTTCGGTGCGCACGATCGAGCGCCCGCCGTGCAGACAACCAATCAATCGTCCTTCGCGGTCGCGGGTGTGGCCGTTGGCGAATTGCGAGGGTTGCCGGAACACCGACACGCCACCCGTCGCGGTCCAGCGCAGGATGCGGTCGCCGGGAATGTCGCTGAACAGCAGGCACTGCAGGTCCGCGAACCACACCGGGCCTTCCAGCCAGCGAAAACCGTCGGCGAGTTTTTCCAGCGATGCGTTCGGCAGCACCATCGTGCGGAAACGCGGGTCGATGATTTCGTAATCGCTCATGAGCGTGCTCTGGAAAGCCTGAAGCAAAGCCGAAAAAGCATTGGACACGGATCGACGCGGATTTACACGGATAGAGCTTTATCCGATGTTTCTGCCTTGATCCGTGTCAAGGCTTCGCTGTTCGTCATTTCCGTATCAAAATCAGATATCCATCTGTACGATCATCAAGACTGCGGGCGTGTCGCCGACCGTGCCGGAACGATGGCCCTTGTGCCCATTCGCATCGGCGACGCAGCCCTGGTCGCCGCCGAACGACACTTCGCCCGCGCCCATCTCCACGCGCGTGCCGTCCATGGTCTCGACGAACCAGCGGCCCGACAGCGGCACGATCCATTGCGGCGCGGGGTTCTCGTGCCAGTCGCCAGTCCAGCCGACCGGCAACACGCTGAACATCGCGCGCGCGGGGATGTTTTTCAGCGCCGCGTTCCATTGCGGCGCCGCGCCGCCCATGCTCTGCTGCCCGAAATTCGTGATCGCACGGCGCTCCTGCCGGCTGACGCCGGCGTCGTCGACGAAGACGTGCCAGTAGGTGAGCGTGGGCGCGTCAGTGTCCATTGGCATTCGGCATCCTCCAGCCGGGAATCGCCGAAGGCGGCGCGGTACCGGCCGGCGTGTACACCGCGGTCGAAGACAGCGGCCGCCGCGCGATCACGCCCGCAGGCGCGAGTTGCGTTGCGAACACGATCAGCAACAAGCCGCCGACCAGCCCGAAGTTCTTGAGGAAATCCCAGAAGTGGCTGCGTGCGACGCTGTTGCCGGATTTCCAGAAATCGGAAAACTTCCAGAACGGGTGGTACAAGATCGCGGTGACGACGCAGAAGATCGCCAGGATCAAGGCGGCGATGCGGTCATGCCAGCCGATCACGATGCAGAACGGCGCGACGGCTTCCACCACGATCGCGCTTGCCAGTAGCGGCGGTCCGCTGGATTTCGGCAGGAACGAGGAATCCGCCTGCGCGATCGCGTCCTTCCAGAACACGATCTTGTCCAGCGCGCTGAAGGGGAACAGCACCACCAGGCACACGCGGATCAGGATGGGGATGAAGTAGAGATTCAGCCACATGGGTTGCTCCTCGTTTTCACCCCCTTCCATCGGAAGGGGGTCGCGCCGGAGGCGCGGGGGGATGTCATTGTGTTACACAAAAGTCATCCCTCTCGATCCCCCTTCCTGCGGAAGGGGGAGGGAAAGCGCAAGACGCCACGCTTTACCCACCCCCTTCCGTGGAAGGGGGGCGCCGCGCAGCGGCGGGGGGATGTCATCATTGCATCCGCTCCGCGATCCGGTCCGCCACGCGCAGCGCATTGGCGATGATGGTGAGCGTCGGATTCACCGCGCCGATCGAGGGAAAGAAGCTCGCGTCGACGACGTACAGGTTGTCGAGTTCGTGGGCCTTGCAGTCGAGGTCGAGCACGGATGTTTTCGGATCGACGCCGAAGCGCGCGGTGCCGGCCTGGTGCGCGGTGCCGCCGATGGGGATGTCCTTGCCGAGATAGTGGGTGCGTTCCAGCAGGTGCGGGTGCGCGCCGATCGGTTCCAGCAGCGCTTCCAGCTTGGCGCGCAGGCGGCGGTGCGCCTCCATGTTGTTGTCGGTCTGCTCCACCACCACGCGTTCGCCGTCGTAGCGGATGCGGTTCTCGGGGCGCGGCAGGTCCTCGCTGGACAGCCAGAAATCCAGCGAGTGTTCCGCGAGATATTCGAAAGGCTTGTTCGGCAGCCATTCCAGCCACGCCGGCAGCGCCTCGCCGCGGATGGTGTCGGGGTGCGACTTGCCGGTCATCTGGATCAGGCCCAGCGGATAGCGCCAGTCGTCGGCGCCGAAGTAGAAATCGCTCAACCCCACGGTCTTCTGGAACACCGTGTCGTTGGGCTCGCGCGTGATCGCCATCAGCACCGACTGGTTGTGGCGGATGTAGTTGCGCCCGACCTGGTCGGCACCATTGGCGAGGCCGTGCGGGTGTTTGTCGTTGGCCGAACGCAGCAGCAGCAGCGCGGAGGACAGCGCACCACAGGCGACCACCACGATGTCGGCCGAATATGTTTCCTTCGCGCCACCGCGTTGCACTTGCACCGTGTTGACTGTGCGGCCCGAGGCGTCGGTGTCAAGCCGCGACACATACGCGTTCGTCAGCAGGGTGACATTGGGATGGGCGTCCAGCGTCGGATCGATACACATCACCTCGGCGTCGGCCTTGCCGTTGGTGAGGCACGGATAGCCATCGAACGCGCCGCAGCGTATGCACGGGCTGTGCCGCAGCACGCGGCCATCCTGTTCGTCCAGCAGGATCCCGAGCGGCATGTGGAACGGGTGCAGGCCGTGTTGTTTGAAGGTGTCGGACAATTGCTGCATCCGTGGTTCGTGCGACACCGGCGGATACGCGTAGGGCCCGCTGCGCGGGGGTTCGGTCGGATCCTCACCGGCTGCGCCGTGCACGTGGAAGAGTTTTTCGGCCTCGTCGTAGTAAGGCGCGAACACGTCGTACTTCAGCGGCCACTCCGGCGACACGCCGTCCGCGTGCTGCAGGTTTTCGAAATCGCGCTCGCGCAGCCGGAACAGCGCGGCACCGTACATCTTGGAGTTGCCGCCCACGAAGTAGTGCAGGCCGGGATGGAAGGCCTTGCCGGCCTTGTCGTACCAGGTTTCGTCGGCCTGGTAGGCGTTGTCGATGAAGACCTGCTTCGGGTTCCAGTTATCGGCCGAGCGCTTGAGGAAATCGCCGCGTTCGAGGATCAGGATCTGCTTGCCGCCCGGCGCCAACCGCTGCGCCAGCGTCGCGCCGCCGGGGCCGGAGCCGATCACGATGAGGTCGTAGTGGTTGTCTGGCATGTCCCTTGTCGGGCAAACCGCATTGCGGTGAAGCTTGGAGTTGTACCGGACTGTATGTGCAGTTCAAGTCAACGTACCTACGCGCCCGCCATTTGGAGCGGCAAGGGCAGAAGGCTATACTTGCCTGAATGTGGCGTCCGCGGGGGCCCCGGGACACTGCCTGTCTTTCAACCGGAGTTCGCCAGTGAGCACGCATCTCACCCCATCCGACCGTACCTTCATGCGGCACTTCGCGATCATGATTGCCATGCTCGCGGGCGCCGCGGTGGTTCTGATCATCATCGGCACGTTCGTATGGGCATCCCTGCCAAAGGACAGCAACCAGCGTGAGGTGCAGCGCGCCGGCGACCGCATCAGCCCGGTCAGCGCGGTGTATGCCGGCGACACCGGCCGCGCGGCGATGGCAGCCGCCAAGACGGCCGCAGCCAAGGCCGCGGCTTCGCAGGTCGCCTATGGCGGCACGCTCGATGGCAAGACCATCTTCAACAACCTCTGCACCACCTGCCACACCAACCCGGCCACCGGCGCACCGGACATCCACGACAAGGCGGCCTGGGCGCCACGCATCAAGGAAGGCATTGCCACCTTGGTGCAGCACGCGATCCACGGCTACAAGGGACCGACCGGAAACGGTCCGCAGATGCCCGCGAAGGGTGGCAATCCGGCCCTGACCGACGCCCAGATCGAAGCCACCGTGAAGTGGATGGTTTCTCAGGCGAAGTGACGGTACTTCCCACCCCCTTCGGGACGAAGGGGGTCGCGCCGCAGGCGCGGGGGGATGTCGCGTGCGAAAAAGCCATCCCCCTCAATCCCCCTTCCTTTGGAAGGGGGAGGTAAACATGCCTTTTCGCCTCGAAGGGGTCGCGCCTCAGGGGGCATGCCGTTCGCACCTTCCGCTGCGGGACGGTCACCCCGCGATATAACGCTGCAGATGGTCGATCTCGGCCGCTTGGTCGGTGATCACGGCCTTGACCAGGTCGCCGATCGAGACGACCCCCACCAGTTTGCTGCCCTCCAGCACCGGCAGGTGCCGCACGCGCAGTTCGGTGCACAGGCGCATGCATTCGTCCACCGTGGTCGAAAGCGAAACGGTGGTCGGCGCGGGCGTCATGATGTCCGACACCGGCGTCTCGCGCGACGAGTGGCCCTTCAGGATCACCTTGCGGGCGTAATCACGCTCGGTAACGATGCCCGCGAGCGCATCGCCCCGCACCACCAGCAGCGCGCCGATGCCGTGCTCGGCCATCGAGCGGATCGCGTCCAGCACCGGCGCCTCCGGTGCAATGACGTGCACCGCGCCGCCCTTGTCTTCCAGCAGATGTTTGACCTGTCGCATGGGGTGCCTCCGGGTCGCGGAAGGTGCCCCCGATTCTAGCCCCCTGCACGCAAGGCCGCACTGGATCGTTCAGCGCGGGTGCGGTGGATGCGGATCGAGTATGTACGACACTCCGCCGAGCTGGCGCATCTGCTGTTCGATCCACGCCGCACGCCGTTGCACGTAGGCGGAAGGCTGGTTGGCATGCCAGCCGCGCGGGTCGGGCAGTACCGCGGCCAGCAGCGCGGCCTGATGTGAGGTCAGGCGCGATGCGGGTTCGTGGAAGTAGGTTTGCGCGGCGGCTTCGACGCCGTAGATGCCGTTGCCGAGCTCGGCGATGTTGGCGTAAACCTCCAGTATCCGGCGCTTGGGCCAGGTCACGTCGATCAGCACCGTGAAATACGCTTCCAGCCCCTTGCGGAAGAAACCACCGCCACTCCACAGGAACAGGTTGCGCGCGGTCTGCTGGGTGATGGTGCTGGCACCGCGCAGGCGGCCGCCAGCGTCGGCCACCTCGATCGCCGAACGGATCGATGCGATATCGAAGCCGTGGTTGAACGGAAAGGTCTGGTCCTCGCCCGCCACCATTGCCAGCGGCGCCACTGGCGCGATCCGCTTCCACGGCACCCAGTGATAGTGGATCGTGAACGCGTGATTGCCGTGCCACGTTTGCGACAGCTTGCGTTCGATCATGTAGGCGCTGGTGACCGGCGGCACGAAACGCAGGATCAACACCGGCAACCAGGTCACGACGATGAACGCCAGCACCAGCCAGCCGAGCCGGTGCAGCCAGCGGCGCGCGCGCGTGCCGCGGCGCGAGGTGTCTGGCGCACCCGTCATGCCGAAGCGTCGGGAACCGCGTCGTGGATCCAGGTTTGCAGCGGTTGCGCGGCGGAGTACAGAAACCCTTGCGCGAAGCGGCAACCCATGTCGATCAGCAAGTCGCGTTGCTCGGTGGTTTCGACGCCCTCGGCGATGACCTGCATCGAGAGCAGCTTCGCCATGGCAAGGATGGATCGGATCACCGCGCCGCTGCCGCCCTCGCTTTGGCTGGTCAGGCCGCGGATGAAAGACTGGTCGATCTTGAGCGCATGTACCGGGTACTGGTGCAGGTAGGAAAGCGAGGAGTAGCCGGTGCCGAAATCATCGAGCGAAATGCGCATGCCCGCATTGCACAGGATCTGCAGCGTGCGCTTGGCCTCGGGCGGGTTGTCCAGCATCGCGCGCTCGGTGATTTCAAGGCGTATGCGAGGGGGCGGCACCGCGTGTTCCGCGAGCAGGCGCAAAAGTCGACGGTCGAGATCCGGGTTGCGGAAGTGACGTGCCGACAGATTGATGCCGATGAACGCGTCGGTGTCCCCGGCCAGCGTGCCGGCCTGCTGGCAGACCTGCTCGAAGATTTGCCAGTCGATGGTTTCCGAGGCGCCGGTGTCCTCGGCGACGCTCAGGAATTCGCCGGGCAGCAACAGCCCGCGTTGGGGATGCTGCCAGCGCATCAGGGCTTCGTAGCCGATGGTGGCGCCGCTCTGGATGTCCACGACCGGTTGGTAGAACGGCACGAATTCCTGGCGGGTGATGCCGCGGCGCAGGTCGTTCTCGGTTTCCAGCAGCGACACCGCCTGCTGGCGCAGGCCTTCGTCGAACACCGCGTAACGGTGCCGGCCATCGGCCTTGGCGCGGTACATCGCCGAGTCGGCGTCGCGCAGCAATTCCTCGGGGTGCCGGTAATGCGCGGCGGCCAGCGTGATGCCGATGGACGTGGAGGTGAACAGTTCCTTGGCGGCCAGCCGAAACGGCGCGTTGAGGTCGTCGATGATGCGCTTGGCGATGAGGCAGGCCTTGTCCGCATCCGCGACGCCTTCCAGCAGCACCCCGAATTCGTCACCACCCAGGCGCGCGACCACGTCCTCGGACTTGACGCAGGCACGGATGCGGCTGCCGGCCTGGAACAGCAGGTCGTCACCGATCAGATGCCCGACCGAATCGTTGATGACCTTGAAGCGGTCGAGGTCCATGAACAGTACCGCGAAGCCGCGGGCGGGATCGGCATGGAAGCGTTCCAGCGCGTGTTCCAGCCGCTGCATCAGCAGGCTGCGGTTGGGCAGGCCGGTCAGCGAATCGTGCAGGGTTTCGTACTTCAGGCGCGCTTCGATGCGTTCGCGCTCGGCGATCTGCGCGCGCAGATCGCGGTTGGCCAAGGCCAGCGCGCGGGTGCGTTCGCCCACGCGATGTTCGAGGTTGGAATACGCGCGCCGCAGGGATTCGGTTGCGCGCACGCGTTCCAGCGCGTTGGCGATGTGGTAGGAAACGAAGGTCAGCAATTCCTGGTCGCGCAGGGTGTAGTGGTGCTCGGGCGAATAGCTCTGCACGGCCAGCGCGCCGACCGTGCGCTCGGCGCACACCAGCGGCACGCCCAGCCAGCACACGGCATCGGGGCCGTATGCGGACACTTCTCCGCTGGCGAGCAGCTGGTTGCGCTCGGGTTCGTTGGCGAGCAGCGCGGTGCCGTGCCTGAGCACGTATTCGGTGAGGCCGTTGGCAAGCTTGCGCGACCGGATCTGGCGATCGCGTTCATCCACCCAGTAGGGGAACACCAATTCCGCGCCGTCTTCGGAAAGCAACGCGATATAGAAATTGCGCGCGTACAGCAAGCCGCCCACCACGCGATGCACGGCGGCGTAGAAGTTATCGATGCTGTCGGTGGTGCTGGCGAGCTCCGCGATGCGGAACAGCGCCGCCTGCAGCCGTTCGCCGCGCTGGCGCTCCAGCACCTGTTGCTGCAACACGCGGTTGGCTTCGCGCAGCGCCTCGGTGCGTTCCTCCACGCGGTGTTCCAGCTCCGCGTACGCGAGGCGGCGTTCCAGTGCGGTCTGGATGTGCTGCGCCACGTAGATCAGCAGGGCTTTGTCCTGCTCGTCGTAGTGGTGCTGCTTGTCGTAACTCTGCACCACCACGCAACCGGCCACTTCTTTTCCGCGCAGCAATGGCACGCCCAGCCAATCCTCGCATTCGGCTCCCAAGCCGTGGAACGGCCCGGATACCTGCGATCCGATCGCCGACAGCGAGCCCATCAGCGGCTTGCCCTGGTGGATCACGTACCAGGTCGGGCCGTGCTCGATTTCCACCATCGGCATTTCGGCGGACGGGTAGGGCAGGTCGGGATCGACGCTGTCGGCGTAGTACGGAAACCGCACGCTGTCTTTCGAGGCGTCGTACAACGCGATGTAGAAGTTCTCGGCGTACATCAGGGTGCCGACGATCTCGTGCAGTGCCTTGAACATCGGGGCGATATCCGTGCCGACCGCGCTGGCCTGGTCGGCGATCGCGTACAGCGCACGCTGCAGGCGTTCGGCACGCGCCAGTTGCTTGACCGATTCGCTCAGCAGGTCCTGGTGCAGCAACGCGCGGATGCGCGCACCCACCAGTTCCACCGCGCGATCCATGAGCGCGTGTTCCTCGGCATTGGCGACCGGCGCGGTGATGCGCAGGGTTTCCTGTCCCGACAACTGGATTTGCGACACGTAGTTGTCGAGGCTGGGAGCGGTGTCGCCGGCGTCGAGGGTGCGGCGCTGGATGGCTGCGCCCGGCGTCAATCTGGACAACAGCGCGGCGGCGGCCTCGATCACTCCGGCAAGGTCGGGGGCGGCCCAGAGTTCCGTGATTGCGTGACACAAAACCGCTGTGGAGGGCGGCTTGCTGGCTGTTGCGGCCAGATGGTGAACGTCGCCTGCCATGTGTGGTCCAACCCCTGCTTCGGAGCAGAGTGTAACCCGTCGCCCGGTGATGGGTAGTGCCGCCGCTCGGAATATCCACCAAGGAAGTTCTGATTTTGCTCGTCGTCCCGGAATTACTCACGCCATCCATGGCGTTCGCGTTTGCAACCCTGCAAACGCAGTCGCGCAGCGATATCCGGGATCCATTTTGCTTGAGCTTCAATGCGTGGCAGATGGGACAATGGTTGACTCGCCGCATCCGCGGCTCGCCCTTGGGGCCATTGGCTTCGCCAATGTTCGCTCCGGCATCCTGCCTGCGCAGTCCCGCTTTCGCGGGAATGACGACAGGATGGCTTATCAGGCTTTCCGCAGGGCAGGCTTCCCGGCGATGCGTTGTGAGCGCGCTTCGGGTCTGGAATGGCGATGTCACTTCATGCACCCTCCGGTTCATGAATTGTTAGTAAAATGTAATTTCTAGGCGTACAATACCTACCCAAAGGCGGTACGGTTTTCCGTTCCGTGTTTGACCTTGGGAAACACTCTTTCGGACCCTCGAGAATGCGTCGATTGCTTGCCAGCGCAGTGCTCACCGGCTTGGCCTTGGCCCTGCCGGCGTGGGCGTTTGCGCAGCAAGTGCCGGCGATCCCGGTGATCCCGCCGGTCAAGGCCGTGCATGTCAAGCAGGGCCAGGCCAGCGCCCCGCTTTGGCAGCATAACGGCAACACCTTGTCCGTGACGGCCAGTGGCCATGCCGGGGCGACCGTTCCGGCGGGTGCCGCGACGCCGCTCGGCGGACAGACGCGTTCGGCTGGCGCGGGCGTCAGCCTCACCACCAAGCCGGGATTGACCGCGCACGCCAATGTCAACGAGGTTCGCTGGACCTCCGCGATCCCGGCTTGCACGCCCGGTACCACGAGCTGCCTTGGCATAGCACCCGTGGAAGGCGTACAGCGGGGCGAAGTCGGCGCGGGTTACGCGGGGCATGGCCTGAAGCTGGATCTGTCGATCGGCCAGGCCCAGAGCGATGCGCCGGTTGCCGCCGCGCGATCGCGTGCTGCGCCGTTGCCGCGGGTGTTGCCGGCGGAAGGTGGAGCCGATGTCGCCGCGCCGTTGTGGTTCCGCAGCAGCACCGCGACCAGCTTGAATGCGCGCGGCCAGGTCAGTCTCGCGCCAGACACCAGTCTGGACCTGGGCGCCAGCGTCGGCCGGGTGCGGTTCCTGCCCGGATCGGGCGTGGCGCCCGATGACAACACGCTCGACCAGACTACCTTGAGCCTTGGCATCCAGCACGGCGCGGTGCGCGGCGCCATCGTCGGGCACATGCTGGAACCCGACCTGCCCGGCGCAACCCTCGGCCAAGCCCAGCGCTGGAGCGGGGTCGACCTGGGCGTCAGCGTGCGCCTGCCATGGCGCGGCGAGCTGAACTTCGGCGCCCAGAACGTGTGGACCTCCGGTCGCGTGCCGCTGCTGTTCGGCCCCAACGCCACGCCGGACCAGGGGCGGGTGCCGTACGTGCAGTACCACCAAGATTTCTGAGCAAGCGACGGCTGCGGGTGGTGCTCGGCATCTGCGTTCGTTTGGACGACTTCCCACTGGCTTTGCAAGGATTTCCCTCGCAGCCACCGTATCGGTCTGACTTAGGCCGAAGGCTCCTCGTGAAATAACCCAAGGCTCCCTTCACTCGCTCTGTGTTTATGGCGGGGCGAACGTGCGCTTGAGCATCCCTCCCGCTGGCCTGAATCCGAATTAACCGCCATGGGCTTCGTTAACACTCTTTTCACGAAGTGCGATAAAATCGGGCCATCGGCACCACCCAACCACACAGGGGGCGGACCGATGAACCGAGGAGGGCGGGTTTTGGCCATGCCGGGTAATGTTCCCGGCCGGATTCGTGGCCCAGTCGCATGTCCGTGACGTTCCCCCTTTTGTGACATGGGGATTCCAAACGGGTTAGAAAGTTGTTAGCATGCGGTCTGCCGAGGGTTCCAATGAGGCCTCGTCGGCGCTTCTGACGGGGACCTTTCCCGAAACTGTTTCACACATCTACAGACGTTTGGAGAGTGCAATGAGACTCGACCGCAGTGAGCTGTCCAAGGCCGTAACCACGGCCCTTTCGCTGGGTGCCGTCGCTGCCGTGGGTGTTGCCGGTACTGCCTTTGCGCAGAACGCAACCACGACGCAAAACAACCAGAAAAAACCGCAAACCCTGCAGACCATCGTGGTCACGGGTTCGCACATCCGCCGCGTGGACCTGGAAACCGCCAACCCGGTGACCACTGTGTCCGCGGCCCAAATCCAGAACAGCGGTGCACTGACCTTGGGCGACTTGGTGCAGGATCTGCCCCAGATCACCGGTTCTCCGCAAAACCCGCGCGTCAACAACGGCGGTGGCTCGGGCCAGTCCGGTGCCAACCTGCGCGGTTTGGGCAGTGGCCGCACCTTGGTGTTGATCGACGGCCATCGCATGTTGAACCAGGATCTGAACATCATCCCGGCCGAACTGGTCGAGCGCATTGAAGTGCTGAACGATGGCGGCGCCGTGACCTACGGTTCGGACGCTATCGCGGGCGTGATCAACTTCATCCTGAAGAAGAACTATCAGGGTGCGCAGTTCTCCGCCAATTACGGCATATCCGACCGTGGCGACGGTGAGCGCAAAGGTGCCAGCTTCATCTTCGGCCAGACCTCCGACAAGGGCAGCATCTTGGCGGGCGTGGATTACAACAAGCAGGATGGCATCCTGTCTGGCGCACGCAACTTTTCCAAGTACGCGCTGTATCGCTACTACGGAACCATCTACGCCTTTGGTTCCAGCCGCAATCCGTTCGGGCGCGCCTTCTTGTCCTCGACCGTGAGCGTGGCCAACGGCCAGATTGGCCCTGACGGCACGCCGCAGGGGACCAAGACCACGTTCTACGCGCCGAACAACCTTGGCCCCGGCTGCGGCAGCGCCACCTTGAACCCCGGTGGCAACAGCGGTGCGACGTCTGGATATCACTGCTACAGCTCCGCCAACGATTCGTACAATTACCAGTTGCTCAACTATGACTTGACCCCGCAGGAACGCACCAATGCGTTCTTCAAGGGTGATTACCAGTTGACCGACAACGTGCAGGCGTACATGACGGTCCTGCACAACAAGACCACTTCGTCCTCTGCGCTGGCGCCATTGCCTTTCGATGCGAACTCGGATGGCGTGACCATCTCGAAGTACAACATGTACAACCCGTTCGGGGTGGATTTCGGCCCGCCGCAGAACAATGCCACGTACTTGGCGCCGGGCACGAAGGCCAACCCTGCTCCTGTCCCAACGATGCTGCAGTACAACTATTTGAACCGCTGGGTTGGTCTCGGCCAGCGCAAGGGTGAAAACACCACCACCACCGATCAGGCCATCCTCGGCTTGCGCGGCAGCATTGGTAGTTGGAACTGGGACGCGAACTACCAGTATGGCCACGAGAGTTTCCAGGCCCACACCATCGGCGATTTGATCTATAACTCTGCGTTCAAGCAGGCGCTCGGCCCGTCCATGCTGGTCAACGGCGTACCGACCTGCGTGAGTACCCCGGGTAATGCAAGCACCGCGATCGCAAACTGCACGCCGCTGAACATCTTCGACGCCAACAGCCCGGCTTCGATAGCCAATGAAGAGGCCTATCTGGCTACGCTGTTTGCGAGCGACCTCACCGTGCGCCGCCAGTATTCGGTCGATGCCAACGGCCCGTTGTTCAGCCTGCCGGCGGGCGAGGTGCAGTTGGCGGTGGGCGCGGACTACCGCAAGGAATACGCGCACAATCTCATCGACTATCTTGCCATCGCCAACCCGACCACCGGCACCTGCTCGGCGCCGCAGTCGGCCTGCGGATCCCCTCTGCAAGGCGGCTTCAATGTCAAGGAAGTCTACGCTGAGATGCTGATCCCCGTCCTGAAGGATATGCCGTTTGCCCGCGCACTGAACATCGATTTGGGTGACCGTTATTCCAAGTATTCGTTGGCCGGCAGCACCAGCAACTGGAAGATCGCGGTGGAATGGCGCCCGATCGATGACTTGCTGATACGCGGCACCGTGCAGAAAGTGTTCCGCGCCCCGACCCTCACCAACCTGTTCAGGGGCGCGGCGGGTAGTGCACCGCCCTTCAACGACCCCTGCATCGGGCTGAGCGCAGCCGAACTCTCGGCTCACTCCGCCGCTTGCCAGAATGTTGCGCCTAACTCGACGTTCCAGCAGTTGCAGAACGGTCTGTCCCAGGCCACGGGCGTGGTCTCCGGTTCGGTCGCGGCCGGATTCAACCTGCAGCCTGAGGAGGGCAAGTCGTTCGACTGGGGTGTGGTGTACAGTCCGCATTACATCCCGGGCCTGACGGTGGGCGCGGACCTGTGGCGAATCTACCTGAACAACACCATTTCAGGTGGTATCAACTCGGCGACGACGATTGCCGGGGTTTGCTTCGCCGATAATTCCAGTCCGTTGTGCGCACTGATCCATCGCCGGGCCAACGGTCAGGTGGCCTACTTCTCGGAGCCGAATTTCAATCTGGGTCGCCTCGATACTCGCGGTGTCGACTTCAACGCCACTTATCGTATTCCGCAGATGAGTTGGTTGCCGGGTCAATTCACCGTGGGTTTGTTGGGCACCTACCTTTCCGAGTACACCGACACCACAGCGCCGGGGATTCCGGGAGCACAGGTCTACCACATTGCCGGCCATTACTACAACGGGTTCGGTTCCTATCCTCGGGTACGCGGACAGGTCCACCTGGATTGGCAGGATGGCCCGTGGAACGCTTCCTGGCGCGTCCAGTACATCGGGCATGAGGAAGCCGGCAGCATGAACCCGGCCGAAAACCAGAATGGCGAGAGCGGTTCGCAGTTGTATGCCTTCCGCATCCCGACCATCGTGTATAACTACGCGCAGGTGAGCTACGACATCCAGCCGATCAATACCACGCTGTCGGTTGGCGTCAACAATGTGTTCGACAAGCAGCCGCCGATCTTCACCCAGTCGATTGTGCTCAATGCCGATACCGACGTGGGTACTTATGACACGATTGGCCGCTTCTACTGGGCACGTGCCACTGTGAAGTTCTGATCGAACTCGATGACGTGTATTCAAGCCGCGCGGCTCACGCCGCGCGGCTTTTTTTCGGGTGTGGTTTCCCGAAAGAATTTTTACGTCGTCATTCCAAGGCCCGCGCCGGCTGGCTGGCTGGCGCGGGAACCCGGAATCTGCTGCTGCTTGCAGCCATGTTAGAAAGCAGGTGACAGCTCGCCGGAAAGCCGGCGCCTACCAAGCTGCATATCTGTGGAGCGCGCAGGCGCGCGACCCGCGTTTTGGAGCAGATAAAACGCGCCGTATCCTGTGGCTCGCCCTCTGGGTCACCCGTTTCGCCGGTGTTCGCTTCGGCAATACTGCCTTCGCAATCGGATCTGACCCACCGTGCGGGCTCGTCCAAAACGATGGATGTATTTCCGAGACAGCACACTAGCCGACGACCGGGATGTACTGTTCTCTCGGCAGAAGGAATCAGGAAAAGACGGTTGCCTTGGCGGCAGATCGTCTCGTCTGAGCCTGCAAGGCGCGTCGGCGAAGGTTGTGTCCCCTGACGTGGTGTAACTGAGGTCACCGGTGGTGCTCGGGTTTAGGGTTTGGGTTGCGACACCTGACCCCACCCGAGGAACCACCGATGACCGAAGAGATGATGCAACTGC
>SCQS01000034.1 GCA_004299705.1 Rhodanobacteraceae bacterium
GTGTCGATCTCGGGCTACCACATCGCCGAGGCCGGCGCGAACCCGATCTCGCAGCTCGCCTTCACGCTGTCGAACGGCTTCACCATCGTCGAGTACTACCTCGCGCGCGGCATGCAGATCGACGACTTCGCACCCAACCTGTCGTTCTTCTTCTCCAACGGCATGGACCCGGAATACAGCGTCATCGGCCGCGTGGCGCGGCGCATCTGGGCGCGCGCGATGCGCGAGCGCTACGGCGCCTCCGCCCGCAGCCAGATGCTGAAGTACCACATCCAGACCTCCGGCCGCTCGCTGCACGCGCAGGAAATCCAGTTCAACGACATCCGCACCACGCTGCAGGCGCTGTACGCGCTGTTCGACAACTGCAATTCGCTGCACACCAACGCCTACGACGAGGCCATCACCACGCCCACCGAGGAATCGGTGCGCCGCGCAGTCGCCATCCAGCTCATCATCAACCACGAGCTCGGCCTCAACTTCAACGAGAACCCGTGGCAGGGCAGCTACGTCATCGAGCAGCTCACCGATCTGGTGGAAGAGGCCGTGTACAAGGAGTTCGAGGCCATCAGCGACCGCGGCGGCGTGCTGGGCGCGATGGACACCATGTACCAGCGCGGCAAGATCCAGGAAGAATCGCTGTACTACGAACACAAGAAACACGACGGCTCGCTGCCGCTGATCGGCGTCAACACCTTCCTGCCCAAGGAACACGCCGGCGAAACCGCCACCACCATCGAACTGATCCGCTCGACCGAGGAAGAGAAGGGCCAGCAGATCACCAACGTGCAGGCCTTCCAGAAGGCCCGCAACCCGCTGGCGCCTTCAGGCGAAACCGGCCACGCGCACGAAGTCGATTCCGCCGACGCACCCGTCAAGCAAGTCCATGACGGCCACGGCCTGCGCTACCTTCAGGACACCGCCCGCGAACGCCGCAATGTGTTCGAAGCGCTGATGGAGGCGGTCAAGACTCACTCGCTGGGGCAGATCAGCCATGCGCTGTACGATGTGGGTGGGGAGTATCGTAGAAATATGTGACACGGTGATCATCTCAAGTCTCTCCGATATCCACGTACGCATAGTTTCACCGACTGAGTGCTGACCGCTGTGCCTGCACGCGGAATATCGGATCGAAGAGTTGGTAGTGATCCGCACGCTGGCGCCGGCCTGAGTTACTTGCCACGAAGGGCAAACATGATCGAGCGATAGTGGTGAGCCGGTCTGTCATTATCTAAATTCAGTAGGGGACTTTATGGACTGGATTATAGCGAACAAAGAATGGCTCTTTGGAGGAGTGGCCGTGGCCGTGCCGTTGGCCATAGTGGGTTGGCTTCGGTTGAATCATGAGAATAAGCAAATTCAAAGAGGTGGGAAAAATTCGACAAACATACAAGTTGGCGGAGATATGCGAGTTGGTGGGAAAGAAAATGACGAATAAACAAAGTCAATCAGGCGGTGATGATTCGACTAATTTGCAAGCCGGTACTATGATCGTAAATCTCGGGATCGACGAAAAGCGCGCACGAGAAATCTACCGAGAAATGAGCGTGCAATTGAGAGAAGAATATTCTAAGGAAGCTCTAAAGATAGCGAGCGATAGAGTAGGGCAATTTGAAAATAGCCTAATGCCTAAAATGGAAAAGGTGAATGGAGCTCTGGAGGCTTTTGGCGACCCGAGTTTCCAGCTTCTTCTGGTTGAGGCCCAGAAGGCAGCGGCCTCCACCGAAAGAGTTGCAGACTACGATCTATTATCTGAGTTACTAATCCATAGATTCGAGAAAGGCGAAAATCGCGTCATGCGAGCTGGAATAAGTCGCGCCGTTGAGATAGTTGATAAGATTTCTGATGATGCTATGCTGGCTTGACAGTAGCTCATGCTGTTTCGGCTTTTATTCCAGCTAGTGGGGATATTATTCAAGGCTTAAATATATTGGATAACTTGTACGAGAAGGTAATTTATGGAACTCTACCTGAAGGGCAAGACTGGATCGATCACTTGGACATATTGGATGCGGTACGAATCGGTTCCTTTGGCGGATTGAAAAAGATACAGCAATATTATCCTGAGTTACTACCTGGATATGTGGACGTTGGTATAGAGAAAAACTCCACCGATCATAAGAAGGCAATCGAATTACTTCAGCATAATGGACTTCCTCGTGATGTTTTGGTCGATCACGCTTTGAATGATTCCTTTGTCCGTATAAATGTTCCTAGAAGAGATGGGATTCGTTCGTTTCAGTTGCATCGGTTGAAAGTCGAAATAGGAGGGGTTATTTTCTGTCCTGAACCCATATCTGAGATACAGTTTTCCTCTATCAATTCTATATACGACCTTTACAATCAGGATACGAACTTAAGAAACAAAAATATCGAGGCTTTCATTTCTGAGTGGGATAAAAGATCCAATTTGAAGAAGCTCAGGCAATGGTGGGATGCAATTCCCGGTGTCTTCCAGATTACGTCGGTGGGCAAGGTTCTGGCGCACTCAAACGCTCAACGGTGCGACAAATCTTTACCGCCGCTCGCTTAGATGGTGGTAAGACCAATCACGCGTGATAATGAGTTGAAGGATTAGATGAATGCATCTGCGTCAACCTCAATCCCAATCATGGCCTGAATTAGGGCTGCCTCAAGCTCTTGCGGGCCAATTGATCCAAGCCGCGCGCAGTTCCGACTCAATTTCTGGGTTAACGCATAATTTCTATCGTTATCCGGCGCGATTCTCTCCTGCGTTGGCGTAAACAGGGGTCAGGGTCGACTTTTCGGCGGGTCGTCGGTCTCAATGTGAGGGGCATGTGGGTAAATCCTTCGAATTTTCTGATGCCTTAGTCGGCCCGCGCGAACGAGCGCTTCTCGGTTTGTTCGATTCGATGCGTTTTGAAATTGAGAAAATTGTGTTAAGTGACTCTACTTGTGAATTTCTCGTCGGGATTACGTGCAAGCCAAAGCGGCGACGTGCGAGCTATTTGAAGAAGAAGAGCGGGGCGTTTTATACGGATTTCAAAGTGCTAAATGAGAATATGCCAGTTCGGCAAGATTGCGCTCTGAAATTAGAGAAAAGGCTTTTTGATAAATTCGTGGACCACCCTCAATACCGCACCACGAAAAAGAAGCCGAACTCTTATCGTCGAAGTACTGGAGGCAAAAAGGACGACGGAACGCGCTGCTACTTTTTGTATGTAGCTGTAGGGAAGAAGAGTAGAAAACCAGCGGTCAGAATCGACTTTTCAGCAGGCCGTCGGTTTCGATGACGGCCTTTTGGGCACAAAGCGGGGCCAGATTCATTTCCTGGCAGTAGATACAAAAAGGTGTCAGGGACAATTTTCTGGCAGGGCGACGGGGCGCCTCGACTGAACGTCAGTCAGGCCGCGGCTTCTCGGCCGGAGTCGTCCGAAAAAAGGTGTCAGGGACAATTTTCTGACAGGGCGACGGGGGCACCTCGACTAAAAGCCGATCAGTTCGCGTCTTTGCAACCGGAGCCTTTCGCGAGCATCCAATCCGCGGCGGCCTGGCAGTGGAGTTCGGTGGTGTCGACGCGCGGGATGTCTGGTGCGTCCTCTGCGCGCAGCAGCATGCCGAACTCGGTGCAGCCGAGGATCACCACCTGCGCGCCCGCGGTGTGCATCCGGCGCATGATCGTGATGAAACGTTCGCGCGATGCCGCTTCCACGCGCCCCTTCACCAGCTCGTCGAAGATGATCTGGTGCAGCGCGTCTTGTTCTTCCGGCGTTGGCACGCTGATGGACAGGCCGTGGCGTTCCAGCCGTTCGCGGTAGAACGGCTGGGCCATGGTGAAGCGGGTGCCGAGCAACGCGGCGCTGCGGTGGCCGTCGGCCAGCAAGGCGTGGGCGGTGATGTCGGCAAGGTGCAGCACCGGAATGCTGACGGCCGCCTCGACCGCCGGTGCCACCCGATGCATCGTGTTGGCGCAGATCAACAGGCCTTCGGCCCCGGCATGTTCCAGCCGGCGCGCGGCATCTGCGAGGATGCGGCCGGCCGCATCCCAGTCATCGGCGTGTTGCAGGCGCGCGATCTCGGCGAACTCGACACTCCACAGCAACAACCTGGCCGAGTGCAGGCCGCCCAGGCGCGCGGCAACCAGCTCGTTGATGCGCTGGTAGTAGTGCATGGTGGATTCCCAGCTCATGCCACCGATCAGCCCGATGGTTTTCATGCCGTGCAACGCCCGATGAATTGAAGCGGGAATTCTCGCACGAGGTAAAAATTGGGGTCAGAGTCGACTTTCCGTCAGGTCGGCGGTGTCGCGGGCGCCCTTTTCCCGTCCGCCGATCTTCTTTGGGCCGAGCTTTCTTCCCGGCTGCCGTTCGATCGCAAGGCGGAAGCGTTCGGGGCCGCGCATGTGGTAATGTGGGTTTGTGGTAACCACGGAGCTTTCGCATGAGTCGCCTGACCATCGACATGACCAGCCAGCAACACCAGCACCTGAAGGCGCTGGCCGCCTTGCAAGGCAAGACGATCAAGCAATACACGCTTGAACGGCTGTTCCCAGGGGACGCCGGGGACGATCAAGCATGGCAGCAGCTCAAGACTCTGCTGCGCACGCGAATCGACGCGGGGCTGGCGGGGGATGTGTCCGTCAAAAGTGTTCACGACATCCTCGATGAGGAACTGACGGCGGGCGACCGCGCTTGACCCGGCCCGGTTATGTCCTGACCCGTGCGGCAGAAACCGACCTGCGCGGAATCATTCGACACACGCGGAGGGAATGGGGTGAGGCTCAAGTCCGTCGCTACGTCACCAAGCTGGAGCAGGGCATGGCCCGCCTCGCCGCCAGCCAGGGTGCTTTCAAGGAACTGGGCGCGATCCATCCGGCGCTACGGGTGGTGCGCTGCGAGCACCACTACGTCTTTTGCTTGCCACGCGAACACGGCCCCGCGTTGATCGTGGCGATCCTGCACGAACGCATGGACCTGATGGCTCGTCTGGCCGAACATTTGTAACAGCAAGAACGGGATCATCGTCGACTTTCCGGCAGGCCATCGGTTTCGGTGACGGCCTTTTTTCGGCCGGCCGATCTTCCTTGGCCCTAGTTTCTGTCCCAGTTGCTGTTCGATCGCGCGGTGGAAGCGCTCGGCATTGAGGCTATACTCCTTCTGACTGCTGGAGAAACGCGGTGAAGGAAATCGTATTCCTCGTCGAAGAATCCGATGAAGGCGGTTCCGTTGCCCGTGCCCTTGGCGAGCCCATCTTCACCCAGGCCGATTCCATGGAAGCGTTGCGCGACGAAGTGCGCGATGCTGTCCGCTGCCATTTCGGCGAGAACGGCGGCCCGTCAGTGATACGGCTGCACTCGACACGGTAGCCATGCCGATCATTTCCAGCTTCTTCGGCATCTACGTGCGTATGTACTTCGCGGATCACGCACCGCCGCATATCCATGTGGAGTATCAAGGACACGAAGCGCTGGTGGCGATCGACTCGGGCGAAATCCTGCAAGGGCGCTTGCCCAAACGCGCAGGTGTTTTGGTGCGTCAGTGGTGCCTCGACCACCGCGACGAACTGGGGCAGAATTGGAAACACGCGCAGGCATTGCAACCGTTGAGCCGCATTCCGGGAGCCGACAATGATTAAGCTGATCTCCATCGAGCCGAAGCAAGGCTACGAAATCCTGCTCCGTTTTTCGGACGGCGCATCCGGCGTCTTCGATTTCAAACCCTTCGTCGAGGCCGGCACCGAGATGACCGAGCCATTGCGTGACCGAACATTTTTCAAGCGCTGCTTCATCGAGCTCGGTGCGCTTGCCTGGCCCAATGGGTTCGACATGAGCGCCGGTTCATTGCATCAGCGATTGCGCGATGACGGCAAGTTGCGCCGTGACCCCAAGGCCGCGTGAGCCGAAGAATGTCATGAAGGTCAAATACTTCCAGGACACCGACACGCTCTACATCGAATTTCGCGCCGATCGCATCGCGGAAACACGCGATCTGGACGAGAACACCCTGCTGGAACTGGATGACCAGGGGCGCGTCTGCGCCATGACGATGGAGCACGCGTCCCAACGCACCGACATTCCGGGGTTTTCGTACGAGCAGATCGCGGCTTGACGAAAACAGGGGTCGGAGTCGACTTACCCCCAAGGCCTGCGCCTCATCAGGGGCTTTCGGGATGAGGCTCTGTCCGGTGACTGGAAGGGCCATCGGTCATCCCGGCTCAACGAGCAATGGCGGGTCATCTACTCCGTGGAGTCTGACGTCATGATCGTTTAAGTCGTACGCGTCACACCGCATGACTACCGGAAACGTTGATATGCGCAAACTCATTCCCGCCAAGAAGCGCATCGATGTCACGCCCGGGGAATCGGTGCGGATCATCCGCGAGTTGCAGGGCCTCAGCCAGACGCAACTTTCGGCCCTGTGCGGCATTCCCCAAACCACCATCTCCAGCATCGAGAATGGTCGCGTCAACCTGGGTGTCGAACGCGCGAAGGTGCTGGGCGTCGCCCTGCGCTGCCACCCGGCTGTCCTCATATTTCCCGGCTGGCAACTCGATTCTGCAGCCTGACCTCATTCCGGCGGATGCGCTGCTTGCCGGCTTGCCAAACTCGGCGGAAGCTACACGGAAGCGCAACGCCGATCGTGTCAAACTTGCCATGCAGCAGGTCGCAAGCGAGGTGGAACATGAAACGCATGGCCGGATCCCATCGGGGCACCATCGCCATTTTTGCCGCGCTCGCGCTGTGGCTGGGCAGCATCGCGCCGCTGATTTCCACTGCGGCCACGCCTGCCCAATCCTCGGTATCGGTGACGTACGTCAACCCGCAGCAATTCACCGAAAACCGCCTGTACGGCTGGCAGGATCGGTTCAATCGGGTCGATTACCTGGCGCAGCTCAAGGCCTACCTGATCAAGCAGGGGCAGGCCATCCTCAAGCCGGGGCAGAGCTTGCACGTCAACATCACCGACATCCGGCTGGCGGGTGCGTACGAGCCCTGGCGCGGTCCGCAATGGAGTTACGTG
This sequence comes from Rhodanobacteraceae bacterium, assembly GCA_004299705.1. Lineage (GTDB taxonomy): Bacteria > Pseudomonadota > Gammaproteobacteria > Xanthomonadales > Rhodanobacteraceae > 66-474. The sequence goes on from SCQS01000034.1 coordinate 6,978, forward strand.
CGCATCATGCGCGACATCTACTCGCCGCGGATCGATCTGAATTTCAAGTTGATCGACCAGGACGGCAATGTGCTGCGCGAGGGCAAGCGGGTGCTGCGCGACCCGGGCTACCTGAGCAGCGGTGAGAGCCTGCCGGGCGCAACGGGTGCGTCGCTGTATTACGACAAGGCGCTGCTGCGTCGATGGCTGATGCGAGGCCCGGACAAGCTCTGAAAAGAGAGCAAAACCGGGGTCAGAGTCGACTTTCCAGCAGGTCGTCGGTGTCGATGACGGCCTTTTTCGGCCGGCCGATCTTCTTGGGCCTGAGTTCCCCGTCCCAGCCGCCGTTCGATCGCAAGGCGGAAGCGGTCGGGGCCGTAGATGCGTTGGTGTTGAAGGTGTCGGCGGATGGCGTCGGTTTCTTCGGGATCGACGGCTTGCATGACGAGTTCCCGGTAGTTCCGCCGCCGTGCTGCGACGGTGCGGCCCATGCGCGCCAATGCGGGATGCGGGGTGATCAGGGGATCGGGTGCGCCGAGGGCGTGGCAGCGATGGCTGGACCAGGGGTAGTCGGCCGGGTCGGCGACCATCTTCGCGCGAAGCGGGTTCAGTTCGATGTAGCGGTGGCACTGCAGCAGGTAGCGGTCATCGCCGACGGGACATGCCTTGTAGCGTCCTTCCCATAGCGTGCCGGTTCGGCCATGCCGATCGTTCACATAGCGGACGTAGCGCCGCCCAAGGGCCTGCATGGTGCGCCCGATGCGACCTGCGGAGTCGGGTGTCATCAGCAGATGCACGTGGTTCGTCATCAGGACGTACGCGTGCACGGCGCAGCCTTCGCGCCGCGCGATCTCGCGCAGGTCTTGCAGATACCGGATGTAGTCGATCTCGACGAAGAAGCACGGGCGGCGATCGTTGCCGCGCTGGATCACGTGTTGTGCAACGCCGGGCAGGTCGACCCGGAGGGAACGGGGCATGGCTGCAATCCTTGCAAGGCGGATCGTGGCATTCTCGCGTTTGCTTGCATGCGCGGCTGTCGGCGGTCGCCGGAAGTGGCTGTCGGCAAAAGTCGACTCTGACCCCGGTTTTACGGCAGGCTTACCACCGGCACGAAGCCGCCGAAGATCATGCGCTTGCCGTCGAAGGGGCAGTTGGCGGCTTGCTCCATGCGCGGATCCTTCATGAATTTCTCCATGCCGGCGTCGCGGGTGGCCTGGTCGGGCCACTCCACCCAGGAGAACACCACGGACTCGTCTTGCTTCGCCTGCACGGCACGGCGGAAATCGGTGAGCTTGCCGTCGGGCACGTTGTCGCCCCAGCATTCCAGCACCCGCGTGGCACCGAACTCCAGAAACAGGGGGTCGAAGGTACGCGCGTGCTTGATGAACTGCTCGCGGTTGGCGTTGGGTACGGCGATCACGAAACCATCGATGTAGGACATGGTTGTTTCCTCGGCGGGAACGGCGGCCGGTATGGCCACCTGCTGGTGAAGCGACGAAGGAACGCATGCGGAATCGACATCAATGGACGGCCCGGCCGCTGAAGCTCGGGCGGCTATCATGACCGAATGTCCAAGCTGCTCCTGAACCTGCGCAACGTGCCCGATGACGAGGCCGACGACGTGCGCGCGATGCTCGACGCGAAGCGGATCGCCTTCTACGAAACCACGCCCAGTCCCTGGGGCATCTCGGCCGGTGGGATCTGGGTGACCGAAGACGCCGACTTCGCGGACGCCAAGCGCGCGTTCGACGAGTACGAGCAGCAGCGTAGCGTCCGCGTTCGGGCCGAATATGCCGCGGCCAGGCGCGAAGGCACCGCGGAGACGTTCATCGGCATCCTTCGCTCCGACCCGCTGCGCGTGGTGATGACCTTGCTGGGCATACTTCTCGCGTTGGGCCTGGTGGCGCTTCCGGTGATCCTGTTGCGGGGTTAGGAAACATGCGGGCCTGGAAAGCCGACTCGGAGCTCGGTTTTCCTTCATATGCAAATAAATGTATAATCTGCCCATGAAGGGACTCGTGTTTATCGGCAGCAGTCAGGACGATTTTCGCGCGATGCCTGCCAGCGTTCGCCGCGCGTTGGGCATCGAGTTGATGCGGGTGCAGTTCGGCGGTGAACCGATGGATTTCAAGTCGATGCCGGGCGTTGGTTCGGGCGCCTGAGAGATTCGTGAGCGCGATGCCACCGGCGCTTTCAGGGTGATCTACGTCGCCAAGTTCGTGGACACCATCTACGTGCTGCACGCGTTCCGGAAGAAGACGCAGAAAACCGCGAGAGGCGATCTCGAACTTGCGTCCAAGCGATACAAGTTGATTGGAGTGAAGCCATGAAAAAGACCGATTCCCGCGCGAACGATGTTCGCCGCATCAAGGGCAGTGGCAACGTGTTCATCGACCTTGGCTTCGAACCGGCCGAGGCTGAAGTGATGAAACTGCGGGCGGAAGTGATGATCCGCATCGAGCGGTTGGTGAAGGCGAAAGGCTGGACGCAAGTCGAAGCCGCGCGTCGGCTGGGCGTGACGCAACCGCGCATTTCCCGGCTACTCAAGGGCAAGTGGGAAGACTTCAGCCTCGACATGTTGCTGACCTTGGCAGCGCGAGCGGGTCTGAAGCCGAGCCTCCGGTTGGCAGCGTGATGTACGAAGTGAGTCACGCTCCTGCCGGCCGCAATGCCATCGTCACCGCTTCCGCCACCTTGATGCCATCGACCGCCGCGGAAAGAATCCCTCCGGCGTAGCCGGCGCCTTCGCCGGCGGGGTACAGGCCGTGAGTATTGAGGCTTTGCAAGTTCGCGGCGTCGCGGCGGATGCGGATGGGTGACGAGGTGCGGGTTTCGACGCCGGTAAGGATGGCGTCGGGTAGCGCGTAGCCGCGGATCTGGCGCGCGAACATCGGTATCGTGTTGCGGATCGCGGCGATGGCGTAGTCGGGCAGGGCGCTGGAAAGATCGGTCAGGCGCACGCCCGGTTTGTAGGATGGCGTGACATCGCCGAGTGCTTTCGTCGCGCGACCCGCGAGGAAATCTTCGACGCGTTGCGCCGGTGCAGTGAAATCGCCACCGCCGAGTTGGAAGGCGTGGGTTTCCCAGTGCCGCTGCAGCGCGACGCCGGCCAGCGGACCTTCGCCGTAAACCGCGTAGTCGGCAGGCGTGATCTCGCACACCAGCGCCGCGTTGGCATTGCGCTCGTTGCGTGAGTATTGGCTCATGCCGTTGGTCACCACGCGGCCGGTTTCGCTGGTCGCGGCCACCACGGTGCCCCCGGGGCACATGCAAAAGCTGTAGACCGAGCGGCCGCGGTCGCCGTGATGGACCAGGTGATAGTCGGCCGCGCCGAGGATGGGATGGCCGGCCTGCGGGCCGAAACGCGCTCGATCGATCAGCGATTGCGGGTGCTCGATGCGAAAGCCGATCGAGAACGGCTTGGGTTCGATATACACGCCGCGTGCGTGCAACATCGTAAAGGTGTCGCGGGCGCTGTGGCCCAGCGCAAGGACGACATGGTCGCTGCGCAGGGTTTCGCCGTTGGCGAGGCGCACGCCGCGCACACGGCGTGCATCCTGCGCGCCGGTTTCGATCATCAGGTCGTCCACGCGCTGGCCGAAGCGGATTTCGCCGCCCAACGCGGTGATGCGCGCGCGCAGTTTTTCCACCATGCCGACCAGCCGGAAGGTGCCGATGTGGGGTTTGCTGACGTAGAGGATTTCTTCCGGCGCGCCGGCGTCCACGAATTCGCGCAACACCTTGCGGTCGTAGTGCCGCGCGTCGTGGATGTTGCTGTGCAGCTTGCCGTCGGAAAACGTGCCGGCGCCGCCTTCGCCGAATTGCACGTTCGATTCCTCGTGCAGGTGGCGTTGCCGCCACAGGTCCCAGGTGTCCTGCGTGCGCTCGCGCACCGCCTTGCCGCGTTCCAGCACGATCGGCGCCGTGCCCGCTTCGGCAAGGATCAGCGCCGCGAAGATGCCGCAGGGTCCGAAGCCGATCACGATCGGGCGATGTTCGGGCCGCCTATTTGCAGGCGTGACCGGGTGGTAGCGCGTGTCGGGTGCGATCTGCAAGTCACGGGTATTGGCGTGACGCGCCAGCAGCCCGGCTTCGTCCGCGACTTCGATTTCCAGCGTGTAGATCAGCATGATCGCGCCGCGGTTGCGCGCGTCGTAGCCGCGACGGAATACGGTGAATGCGCGCAAGGCCTCGCGCGCGATGCCGAGCCGCGCGCAGATGGCGGCGGGCAGGGCGTCGGGCGCGTGCTCCAGCGGCAGCTTGAGGTTGGTGAGGCGCAGCATGCGTATCCAACGATAGCGCGGCCGGGTTCGGCTGCCGTAGACAAATGACAGGCATGAAAAAGCCCGCCGAAGCGGGCTTTCTCACAAGCTTGGCAAGATGACTTTAAGCCACCTGCACCTGGTCCGCCTGCATGCCCTTGGGGCCCTTGACGGCGATGAAGGTGACCTTCTGGCCTTCCTGCAGCGACTTGAAGCCGTTGCCCTGGATGGCGCGGAAGTGCACGAACAAGTCATCACCGCTTTCCGGGGTGATGAAGCCGAAGCCCTTGGCATCGTTGAACCATTTGACTGTACCGCTCTGGCGATCCGCCATGACACATTACCTTTTGAAACGTGGATGAATACGGCATGGAGTGAGGCGAACTCGCCGCAAAGATACGCAGTGCATCCGAAGTTGCCCCAAGCGCTGCCCGCCTAGGATACCCGAGATTCGGCCCGCGTGCGCATTTCGGCCTTGATGGATCGTCGAGGCGGATTTACCTCCGGTTGGGGCAGGGGGGCGCGCGGCGGCCTCATGCGCGCCGCAGGTTGCGCACGTGCCGCCACACGTACCAGGCCGCGAACAGCAGGAAAACGATGCCGATGACGGTGTCGAAGCGGTGGAAGTAGCCGCCGAGCGTGTTCCAGTGTTCGCCCAGCTTCAGCCCGATCCATGCGAGCAGCCAGCACCAGATCAGCGAACCCAGGAAGGTGTAGGCGGTGAAGCGCCACAGCGGCATGCGCGCGACACCGGCCGGGAAGGCGATGAAGGTGCGCACCACCGGCAACAGGCGTCCGACGAAGATGGTGATTTCGCCGTGGCGCTTGAACCAGTGGTCGGCCAGGTCGAGGTCGTGGCGCGAGACCAGGATGTATTTGCCATAGCGTTCGACCAATGGCCGCCCGCCCCATGCGCCCACGCCGTAGGCGACCCAGGATCCGATCACACAGCCGATCGCGCCGGCGATACCGACCAGCCACAGGTTCAGCTCGCCCTTGTAGACAAGATACCCGGAGAACGGCAGGACGACTTCGGACGGCAGCGGGATGCAGGCGCTTTCGATCGCCATCAGCAAGGCGACGCCGAGGTATCGCAATTGCGATATGACCGCGATCACGAAGGCCGCGACCAGACTCATCAAGGTTCCCAATGCGTTGCGGCTCCGGTGCGGCTGACGAGTGCCATGGTAGCGGCGCGGCATGTGTGCGGGTGTTGAATCATGTAGCGAAGACCGTGACCGTATCGATGATGCGGATCGCACTGCGTCAGCACGCAGCGGCAATCTGCCGTGTCGCGCATGACAGAAGGAAACCGGGACTTTTTTGGCCGCGCGCGGAGGGCTGGGCGCCTGACAGGTTGTTGAAAAGTGCTGTCCTGCGTTTTTTGAACACACCGAGTCCGGCACATGTCCGTACTCGGTTTCGCAGGATGTTTTTCAACACCCAGCTAAACCGCTGGAATGGTGCTGACCTCCGTTGTCCCGGACACAACCACCCAGCCGAACTGTGCGCCGTCGGGTCGTGCCAGGCGTTCCAGTTCGAATTTCCGGGCCCACAGACGCTCCGCCCGTGCGGCGAGCGCTTGTGCTCCTTCCGCATCGAGCGCGGCTCGCCGCATGGCTGAGAGGCGAGCCTGGTGCGCCTTGATGGCCAATTCTGTTTCGTTGATCTTGTCGAGCACCGCTCGCACTCCGGCGCGTGGTTGTTTCTGGATTGCATCGACCAGGACCGTACCGACGTTCTGGTACATCCGCAGATCCATGGTGCTGCTTGCCGCGACCTGCAGTGCTTGCAGTGCATTGCGGAAGTTTGCTCGCGCAACATCGAAGCTTGGCGCCGACGAATCGCCTGAGGCTGCCCTGGCAAGTGTCGCAGCTGCCGGGAATATCCCGGTCGCCGTCAATCGTTCTGCATCGTCAAGCTGGTCTTTCGCGCCTTGCACGACCACACTGCCGGCGGCGTGTGTCACGAACCTGATGGTGGTGGCTTGCCGGCTTACCCGTCGGAGCTCGGCCAGGGTTCGTTCGACGTCGGTGTACTCGATCGCGTATTGGCCGACGATGACGTCGAACGAAGCGTCCGGGAAGGGCAGATCTTCGGCCTGGGTACGTGGCGAAAAATGGATCATTCCCGCGCTGGACTCGAGTCCAGCCGGGTGCAGCGCTGCGGAGTCCACCGCCTCGATGGCGACGTGCAGGTTGCGGGCACTGGCTGACTCGGCTGCCAGCCGTGCGACCGCACCGTTGCCGGCACAGACGTCCAGTATGCGTGCGCCGTCGGAGAGCCTACTGAAAAAGCGCTTCCAACCCTCGCTGATGAACGGCTGATAATTGACACCGCCTTCGCCGCCGCATGATGCCAGGCGACCGGTGTGCCAGTACTGATCCCAGGCGTAGGTTGAATCAGAACGCGGCGGCGGGTTCAGGGTTCGACTCAAGTCGGGTCTCGCGAACGCACCATGGGATCAGGGTCCATTACAAGACGTCACGGGCACTGCATGGCCCGGAACAAGGCCTGCGTGATGTCATGATCATACATGTGCCGTTAGCTTCGGGCAGGCGTCGTGCTGGTCAAGCCGCGTCTTGCAGCGTGCATGTGGTTGATCCGCAGTGTCTGGCTCCCGGCATCGCAGAATCTGAATGTACAGGTCATGGCAGTGGATACGCGACACACCGCGACTACCCGTGGTCGTAGGGGATGGCTGACACAGCTTACGGATACTGATGCGCGTCGGAAGGGTGGCCAGCCGACAGCGCATGGTTGCACGTGATTCGAAAATCCGTGCTTTGGATTCCTGGAGCCCCGCATGCGTCCGATACTGCAATGGATCGCGTCGGTAATGCTGGCGCTGGCACCGTGCTTGCCGATGCTTGCCGCGGCCGTGCCGCCACCGGTCGAACTGGTGGATGTCTATCACGGCGGCGTGGAGCTGTCCCGTTATTGGGTCAGCGAAAAGTTCGATGGCGTGCGCGGCTATTGGGACGGGCACAGATTGTTGACCCGCGAAGGCACCGTCGTGCGGGTGCCGGCCTGGTTCACGCGCAACTGGCCGGACACGCCGCTGGATGGCGAGTTGTGGGCGGGGTACGGTCGGTTCGAGCGGGCTTCGGCCATCGTGCGGTCTGCTGACGCGGACGATCCGGCCTGGCATGCGATCAGTTATCGCGTGTTCGACCTGCCCGCGGAGGCGGGGAACTTCGATGCGCGGGTGCCGGCCATCCGCAGGGTCGTGGCCGCGATCGGCGATCCGTGGGTCGTCGCCGTCCGTCAGTTTCATGTTGCCGACGACGCGCAACTCAAGGCGGCGTTGCAGCGCGTGCTGGACAGGGGCGGCGAGGGCCTGGTGCTGCATCGTGGCGACGTGCCTTATCGGGCCGGGCGTGGCGCCGGCCTGCTCAAGCTCAAACCCTACGAGGACGCCGAGGCCAAGGTGGTCGCGATCCATCCCGGGCATGGCCGGCTCCAAGGCTTGATGGGCTCGATCAAGGTGCGCACGCCCGCTGGCCGTCGTTTTTCGATTGGCTCGGGGTTCTCCGATGACGATCGTGCGCACCCGCCCGCGATCGGATCATGGGTGACCTATCGGTTCAATGGCCGGACGAACAGCGGCCTGCCGCGCTTCGCGCGCTTCCTGCGCAGGCGGCCGGGCGGGCCGCCACCCGAAGTCGTGGCAAGCGATGCCACTAACGCGCCGGCGCAGCCATGACGTGTCCGTTCGTGCGATTCTGCCTTTGACCGTCGCCGTGGGTTGACTTGATGGGCACGTGCCTCGATATCGAAGCGCATTGCCAATGGCGCCGCACGTTCGATATCCATGATCCCGCTTTCGTTTCTTGACCTGTGTCCGATCGTCGAAGGCGGTTCGGCGGCGCAGACCTTCGTCAACGCGGTGGATCTTGCACAGCACGCCGAGCGCTGGGGCTTCAAGCGTTACTGGATGGCCGAGCACCACGGCATGTCGGGCATCGGCAGCGCCGCGACGGCGGTGTTGATCGGCCACGTGGCCGGGGCCACTTCGACGATCCGCGTAGGCGCGGGTGGCGTAATGCTGCCCAACCATTCTCCGTTGGTGATCGCCGAGCAGTTCGCGACGCTGGACGCGTTGTATCCAGACCGCATCGATCTCGGCCTCGGCCGTGCACCCGGTTCGGACCAGGCGACCATGCGGGCATTGCGCCGCAACCTCGGCGCCGATCCCGACGGATTCCCCTACGACGTGCAGGAACTGGCGGCGTATTTCGATGGCACGGCGCCGGTGCACGCGACACCGGGCGCGGGCCACGAGGTGCCGATCTGGATTCTCGGCTCCAGCCTGTTCGGCGCGCAACTGGCGGCTGCGTTGGGGCGACCGTATGCATTCGCCTCGCACTTCGCACCTGCGCAGATGCTGGATGCGATAGCGGTGTACCGCGCGCAGTTCCGCCCGTCGCGCCATCTCGACAAGCCGTATGCGATGCTGGGTTTCAACGTGTTCGCCGCGGATACGGATGCTGAGGCACATTACCTTGCGACGTCGTGGCAGCAGGCGTTCGTGGCGCTGCGTTCAGGGCATCCCGGGCGCCTGCCGCCGCCGGTGGAAGGTTATCTGGAAACCTTGCCGCCGCAGGCGCGCGGCATGCTGGATCACGTGCTCGCGTGCACGGCCATTGGCGCACCCGGCACGATCGCCGCTGCGATCCGGGCATTCATCGACAAGACGCAGCCCGACGAGCTGATCGTGACCGGCAACATGTACGACCATGCCGCACGCCGGCATTCGCTGGAAATCGTCGCGGAACTGATCTGAGGCATCCACTTTCGCGCGATCACGCGCTGCCCACTTTTCGACTGCTGGAGGAACCCGCGTCATGAAACATGAAACCATCACCATTCGCACCCGCGACGGGCAATGCCCGGCGCACGTCTTCACGCCTGATGGCGCGGGCTCGTGGCCTGCGGTGATCGTGTACATGGACGCGTTCGGCATCCGCCCGGCGTTGCTGCAACTGGGTGAGCGCCTTGCGGGTGGCGGTTACGTGGTACTGGTGCCGGATTTGTTCTATCGCTACGGCGCGTATGGCCCGCTGGATCCGAAACAAGCGTTCGCCGGCGACTTTCGCGCGATGGTCGGGCCATTGATGGCGACCACGGACAACGCCAAAGCCGCGCGGGATACCGAGGCGTTCCTGGCGTACCTCGATACGCGCACCGACGTGGTGGGCGACAAGGTCGGCACGGTCGGCTTCTGCATGGGCGGTGGCATGGCGATCGCCGCCGCGGGTACGTACCCGGACCGTGTGGGTGCCGCCATCAGTTTCCACGGCGGACGTCTGGCGACGGATGACCCGACCAGCCCGCATTTGCTGGCGCCGAGCATTCGCGCGGAGTTGTACGTCGCGGTTGCCGACAAGGATGGCAGTTGTCCGCCGGAAATGGTCGAGCGCTTCAAGCGGGCACTGGACGATGCTGGCGTTCGTTACCGCTGTGAGGTTTACAGTGGCGCTTCGCACGGCTGGATGAAAACCGATTTCCCCGTTTACAACGAAGCGGCGGCGGAACGCGGCTGGTCCGAAATGTTTGCGTTGTTCGGGCGCGCGCTGAAATAAATCGAAGCCTTGCGTGCGGAGAACGAATCCGATCCCGCCCCGACGGTGCCATTTGGCACGTTTCGTGCACCCGGTGTGAAGAAACACCGGCTGTTGCGACCCCGCCCCCTCGCAGGTCCGGTCGCATGTGCCGGCCCCCGTTTCCGGGCAGTATTCGCCGATGAATTCGCAAAGCGTCGCAACACCTTCCATCGATTCATTCAAGCGCGGGATGGTGCTGGTCATCATCGTGCTGGCCCTGCTCAGCACGATCGCCGGATGGATCGCGATGGGTGCACGCGGAATGATGACGCCCGCGCTCGGCCGGGTCCAGATGATCACGACCCTGCTGCTGCTGGCGTTGCTGATCACGGCCTGGTGGAAGTTGCTGCCGCAGCGCGCGATCGAGTTGGGTTGCCTGCTGGTTGCGTTTGTCGTCTGCGCGGTGTGCATGGCGTTGGCCATGTACTCGCCCCGCTACGGGGCGGGCCTGCATCTGCAGCCGTTGTATCTGTGGATTCCGGTCATCTACGTGTTTGCCTTCACGCTGACCGATCACAAGACCGGCCTGATCCTGTCGCTGGCGATGCTGTTGCTGTTCTTCGGAATCAGCCTGCCGTATCTCATGCGCGGCAGGGCCGCGACCTATGGCAACCTGACCTTGCAGCTGCATTTCGTCTCCGCGGTGCTGATCGCGGCGCTGTATTTCTTTTCCAGTTACCAGCATCGCCTCGGACAGGCGCAGCGGACGCTCGAGCAGTTGGCGTACCTTTCGAACACCGATGCCCTGACCGGGTTGTCCAATCGCCGCCACATGGCTGCGATCATCGCGGGCGAACTCGCCCGTTGCGGCGACGGTCGGGGCGGTTTCGCGATCATGCTGTTCGACATCGACCATTTCAAGGCAATCAACGATCAGTTGGGCCACGGCGGCGGCGACAAGGTTCTCGCGGCATTGGCTGCGCGCGCGGGCAAGCTATTCCGCGACGGCGACAGCCTGGGGCGCTGGGGCGGCGACGAGTTTGTGGCAATTGCGCGAGGTCTCGATGCCGCGGCGGCCGAGCGCATGGCGGAAACGCTGCGCGAGGGCATCGCGACGGAACCCTTGTTCGGACGCTGCCGCGCCACGATCAGTTGCGGGGTGACGCTGGCCCGCGCTGGCGACAGCCTCGACGGTTTGCTGCAACGGGTCGACGTGGCGTTGTATGCGGCCAAGCGCGCCGGTCGCGACCGGGTCGAAGGTATCATCCTCAAGGCGTCTTGACGGGCAAGCCGCTTGCGTCGAGAACGGTTCAAAGCGTGCCGCAAACGAACTACATGGTTTCGCCGCCATTTCGCTTGCGCGCGAACAATCCACGTATGCGGCGGACGGTTGGGCCGGCGTGGCCGCGCATCCGCGCATTGAAACTGCCCGGGATCGGCTGGTGGGAACGCCGTATCCAGTATCCGCCCGATTCCGGCACCAGCCGGTGGCCCATCGCCCGGCAGTCGGATTCCGAAAAATAGTGGAACACGATGCTGCGCCGGGTGCGCCCGTGCTCGGCAATCGGGTTGCCGCCATGCAGCAATTGCGCGTTCCAGATGAATGCATCGCCCTTGTTGGGCTGGAACAGTTCGCTGTGCAAGCCGTGCTGTTGCACTTGCGTTTGCATCCAGGCGCTCCAGGCGCCCATTTCCTCGGGAATGTAGTGGCGCGCGCCGTTGGAAAAAACGTACGGATCAATTTTGTGGCTGCCCGGCCAATACCGCAGCAAGCCTGATTCCGGCGTACAGTCTTCCAGCGCCACCCAGACCGCGACCAGATGGGTCGGCGTGCGTGGCGTCATGAACAGCGAATCGACGTGGTCGGCTTGCTCGGTGCCATATTCCAGACTCAGCGAATTGCACAACGCGGGCCGTTCACCCAGGAGCTGTTGCAGCAAGGCAGCCATGCGATCGTCGAGCGCCAGCCGGCGAACCGAAGCCTGCTCCAGGTACAGGTCATTGACCTTGAAACGATGCGACGCGCGCGCGTCCGTGGGCACGTCGCGCAGGCGCATCCGTCGGTCGACATCCATGTCGTCCACGGTGACGCGGGCGTGACCGTCGCGCCAAATTGCGCGATAGTCCGCGAGCACGGCATCGACCTCTGCGTCGTTGCAGAACGACGGTAGCGCAAGCACGCCGCGCGCATCCCATTCCGCCATGGCGTCATGTAGTTGCTGTCCGTCCATGCTTCACCCCAGTGTGCCGGCGAACGTTGCAGGACGATTCTACTGCGGTGCGGTGGACCAGCAGTTCCGCCTTTGCGTATGGGTCGTGTGCCTGCCATCGGCGTAAAGTTGCAGCATGCGCGATCCCGACGACATGACACTCGATGGCCGCGCGCCGCACCGCGACGGGTATTCCCGGCATCCACGCTTGCCTGGCTTGAAACTGTTGCCGCGCCCCATGCGCCGGCACTTGCGACGCGAGGTGCTGGCGGTGCTGAGTCGTGACGCGCCGGCGCCGGACTACGACATGCCGCTGGGCGACCCCGGCCTGTTCGGGCCGGGCAGCGTGACCTGGAAAATCCACGCGGATTTTCCTTCGATGATGGTGGGCGGGCTGGCGTCGCTGATGTTGCAGGCGCTGCATCCGCTGGCGCTGGCGGGGGTGTGGGACCATTCCAGTTTTCGCACCGATACGCTCGGCCGGTTGCGCAACACTTCCGCGTTCGTCGGACGCACGACCTACGCACCGCGCGTGCCGGCGGAAGCGGCAATCGAGCGTGTTCTCTCGATCCACCACGCTGTACGCGGCACGACGCCGGATGGACGCGCGTACAGCGCGGACGATCCGCATTTGCTGACCTGGGTGCATTGCGCCGAGTGCTGGTGCTTCCTGCGTGCGTACGAGGCGTATTGCGGCGTGCGGATTCCGCCGGGACTGCAGGATCGTTACCTGGCCGAGGTCGCGCGGATCGCCGAAGCGCTGGGCGCGCGCGGGGTTCCGAAATCGGTAGCGCAACTCGACGCCTTCTTCGCCACGGTGCAGCCGGAATTGGCGTTCGATGCGCGTACCCGCGACACGCTGGAAATCCTGGGCTCGATCCGCCTGCCCATTCCGTTCGCCGGTTTCAGCCGCGACCTGTTCCTGGGTGCCGCGGCGGCGTTGCTTCCGGAATGGGCACTCGACTTGATGGGACGTTCCCGCTTGCGGCGTTGGCGCGACCACGGCGCTGCGCATGCATTGCGGTTGGTGGCGCCCAGCGTGCGCGACGCGATGGCGGAAGGCGGCCTTGCCTGGCGTGCGTGCCGGCGCACCGGCGCGGATTACGCGGCGCTGTTCAAGTGGACCGACGCGTGATGATGAGTACGCAGCCCTGCGCCGCAAACCATGGCCGGACACATTGCATCTGCTTCGTGACAGGCAAGACGAGCCGCCTGTCGGCGACTCGTCTTGCCATGGTTCACACGGCGATGCGCGCTCTTTTCTTTTCGACCGACCGACGCCACGCGAACAGGCCGAGCATGGCAGCGCCGAACAGCCACAGGAGATCGGGCTCCGGCACCGACGCGGTGGCAAACGGCGGTCCCGGCAAAACCGCGTAGCCGCCGTCGGAGGTCAATTCCAAGACCGCCATGCCATAGGTAAGCCCGCCGGATCCTGGCCCAAAGAAGTCAGGTGGAACCACTCCGAAACTCCACAGGTCCAGGAAGCCGCCGTTGCTGAGCGAAAACATCACGCCGTAAGGGTCGAGGAAGCCACCGAAGAATGGGTAATCCCAGCAGGTCTGCGGCGAGCCATCGGCGTAAAAAAGATCGTCGTACGTGATCACGCCATTGTCCTGCGCCGAGGTGCCGGACGCGGCAAGCTGGCTGAAGCTCGCCGGGAATGGCAACATACCGGGTTGCCATGTGCCATCGGCGACATCGAAAGGCGTGGCGAAATTGCGTGCCCGCACCCCGGTGATCGATACCGTGCCGAAGGCCGAGTTTGAAAAGCTGCCGCTGGCGCCCATGACGAGTTGAGCTCCGGACGGATCGCCTGCCGTGGTATCGGGCACGACATTCAGTAAAGCATGTCCGGTGCCGCCTGCTCCATTGAAGCCGATTTCGACCGGGTTGGCACGGGCATTGGGCGCCAGCAGAAACGCTGCAAGCATCGCGCCGGCCGCCAGGATTCCGGTTTGGGTCAACAGCCGCTTCTTCGTGTTCATCGCACAACCTCCACTTTGCACATGGGGCAGGGCAAGCCGCTCTGCGGGCACTCTCGGGCGGACAGAGAAGCATTACGCGTGCCAAATCGCAGGTGGTTGATTCTCCTAAAACTTTCTTGGGCCGCAGAGATGAATTTGTAAAGTTTGTCTACGTCGAGCGACGTGGGTTCGCCCGCGGACGAAACGCGTGGCCTGGGTTCGGGCTTCCTGAACGGTGTCATCTCCACACTGCTTATGAGCGCGGAACCCTGTCCTGACGCGGGCTTCCTCTCGAAAGAACGGCGAAGTCGCAGGCTGTCGGCGTGCGACAAAAACCGCGCAACGCGCAGCGGCCCGTTGCGTAAAGAATGTCGACGCAGAAGCGGCAGCCTGTGCGTTGAAGGGGTGGGTCGACTGCTCGGCAGGTACGGCGCATGTCCATTGCACGCTGGCGGGCGTTGCGAAGCCAGCACGAAACACCCGGCCTCGCGTCTGGACATCCCCATCGAGTGGGGCGAGACCCACTGGGTCGATGCTTGATGGCGGGTGCTTGAAGGCAGGGCGAGCCGCCATGTCGGCGGCCCGCCCTGCCATGATTCAGCCAGCGATGCGCGCCCTTTTCTTTTCGACCGACCGACGCCACGCGAACAGACCCAGCACGCCGGCGCCGAACAGCCAGAAGAAATCCGGTTCGGGAATGGATGCGGTGGCGAACGGCGGGGCGCCCAGTACCTCGTAACCGCCGGCGCCGTTCGGCTGGATCACTTTCAGCCCGTAGGTGAGGCCGCTTACGAATGGCGGCAATTCCTCCGCCGCGGGGTCGACGACCCCGAAACTCCAAAGATCCACGAAATCGCCGTTGTCGAGAGCGAACATCACGCCCATGAGATCCAGGAATCCGCCGGAAAACGGCCAGACGAGATCTCCATTCACATAGCAGATCAAAGGCGATCCGGTCGGGTAGAACAGGTTGTCGTAGCTGACTCCGTCGTGGTCTCCGTAGCCCGGGATCGGAAACAGGCTGTAGCTGTAAGGCAGTACTTCACCGGCTGCCGTGGTGGGATCGAGACCCCGCACCCCCGTGATTGCCACGCCGTTGAACATGCCGCTGGCACCCGTGATCGCCATGGGCGAGTGGTCGGGATTCACTTCATCGCCGGCATGGGGCGCCCCGAGCGTGAGGTCGGCATAGCCGCTGCCCGGTGCCCCGCTGAAGTGGATCCTGACCACGCTGGCGCCGGCATTGGCTGTGAACGCACACGCGACCAATGCCGCGAACGCCGTGCAAAGCCAGGTCTTGATGGTTGATGGAGTCCTCGCTTTCATTGCTGCAACCTCCCCGTGGAACTTGAAAAGCCCCTGTGCCTGCCTTTCGGTTACCTTTCGTGAACCTTTCGGCAGGACTGGAAAAGCAATTCATGTGCCATGCGAGCAGGCGGCTCGTTTTTGCCCTGAATCGAACGTGGCCCATGGGTTCGGACACGGGGTTTTGTAAGAATTGTCGACGCTGTTTCGGCTTGGACACTGATTTTTGTAAAGGTTGTCGACTCCCTTGCGGGCTGCTGTAGGCGTGGCGGATGTACCGAAATACGAGAATGCGCGTGGCGCGAACAGGTCTGCGCGTTTCCGGTCAAGCGCAACGCGGGTGAAGGCGCCGGCCGGTCTGGACACGCCCGTCTGGTCGGGCGAGACTTCGCCCGATCTTTGACGCAAGGAATTCGTCGTGCCCCATTTGCCCGATCTCGTGGTGTTGCTGACCGTGTTGTTGTTGCTCGCCGTGACCACCGTGACCGGGCGGGCGCGCGGCAAGTACGGCATCAAGGCGCCCGCCGTCAGCGGTCACCCGATGTTCGAGCGTGCGTACCGGGTTCAGATGAATACGCTCGAGCACACGCTGATGTTCCTGCCAGCGTTGTGGCTGGCGGCGCGTTGGGGCAATCCCACCTGGGCGGGAATCCTGGGGCTGGTGTGGATCGTCGGGCGCGCCTGGTACATCCCCGCGTACCTGCGCGATCCGGCTGCGCGGGGAAAACCGTTCGCGCTGGCCGGGTTCGCCTTGATCCTGCTGATCGTGTTGGCGGCCTTGGGTGTGATTCGCCTGTTCCTGTTGCAGCCGCTGTGATCGCTTCGATCCGTCGGAAGCGCGGCGGACAGCGCGAGCGTGCACAGACCAACCTCTGAACAAGGCTGTTTTCAGTTCGTGTGACGTCTCGGATCACGAACCAGGCAAAGCAAAATCCAAACATCTTCAAGCGCCATGGGCGCGGGCCCACTGCACGATGCTGGTGGTGTTCATCGCACCTGACTGGCGCGCCACTTCGCGGCCGCCGCGGAACAGTGCCAAGGTTGGGATGCTGCGGATGTTGTAACGGGCACCGAGAACCTGTTCCGCGTCGGTATCGACCTTGAGCAGCCGCACGCGGGGTTCGAGTTGCGTGGCGGCTTGCGCATAGTGCGGCGCCATCATCTTGCACGGGCCGCACCAGGTGGCCCAGAAGTCCCCCAATACCGGGATGTCGTTGCGGCCAAGGTGCCGGTCGAACGCCGCCGTGTTCACCTCCACGGGGTGGCCTTCGAACAGCGGCCGATGGCACTTGCCGCAGGTCGGCGCGGCGCCGAGACGGTCGGCGGGCACGCGGTTCACCGCGAGGCAGTGCGGACAGACGATGTGCAGGGCGTCGCTCATGGGATTCATTGCCTGCCGGCGCGGTTCACGCGTTCGGCGTCTTGGCTGCAATCTCGCGCAGCGCCTGCTCGAACGCTTCCGGCGGCTGCCCGCCCGAGATCAGGTATTCGTTGTTGACGATGGTGGCGGGTACCGAGTGGATGCCGGCCTGCTGGTAGTGGCGTTCCTGTGCGCGTACCGCGTCGGCATACAGGTTGTTTTCCAGCACGCTGCGGGCTTGTGCGGCATCGAGCCCGACTTCACCCGCAATGCGCACGAGTATTTCGCGATCGGCCACGTTTTCGTTGTCCGTGAAATAGGCGCGGAACAAGGCCTGCTTCAGCGCCACGGCCTTGGCCGGATCCTGCGTTTCGGCCCAGTGCAGCAAACGGTGCGCGTCGTAGGTGTTCCAGACCCGGCTGCCGCGTTGCATGTTGTAATCGAAGCCCACCGCTGCGGCGCGTTCGCGCAGCGCCTTGCGGTTGGCTTCCGATTGCGCTTCGCTGATGCCGTACTTGTGCATGATGTGGTCGACCGCGTCCTCGCCCTCGAACGGCATGTCGGGGCTCAGCTCGAAAGGCTGCAAGTGGATGTCGGCCGCGACGTTGCCGTCCAGTTTTTCCAGCGCCCGTTGCAGGCTGGCCAGGCCGATCGCGCACCACGGGCAGGCGACGTCGGACACGAAATCGATACGGAGGCGGGCAGGGGCTGGCATGGCGATCGGCACGGTATGGATGTCTCGCCGATATGGAGGCGGCTGCCGGCAAGTCAATCGTCCAGGCCGTCGCTTCCGCACGGATGTAACATGCAACGGTTCTGCGCAGTGCGGAGGTGCATGAAATGTACGCGAGATGGCGCGTCGGTTTCATGTTGGCGGCGATGTGCTCGCTCGCTGCCGTTGCGGTGGCTTCGCCGTCTCGGGCCGCCGCGCATCAGGACTGGCCGATGTTCGGCTGGGATGTCGGCCGCAGCAGCGCGCCGGACGTGTCGATGGGTGTCACGGCGAACGATCTGGGAAAGTTGCAGCGCCAGCAGGTCAGGATCGACGGCACCGTGGATGCATCGGCGATCTACCTGCACGGCGTGGCCGTGAAGGGCGCGCCCCACGACGTTTTCTTCGTGACCACGACCTACGGCAAGACGCTGGCGATCGATGCCGACAACGGCAAGCTGTTGTGGGAATTCACGCCGCCGGGCTACGACAGCGTGAAGGGCACGTACCGGATCACCACGTCCACGCCCGTGGCCGATCCCGATCGCAAGTTCATCTATGCGGCGTCGCCTGACGGCATGATCCGCAAGCTCGCGATCGACGATGGCAAGGTCGTGTGGAGCACGTCGATCACCCGGCTGCCGGCGCGCGAGAAGATCGCCTCGCCGCTCGGCTTCTTCAAGGGTCGCGTGATCGCGACCACCGGCGGTTACATCGGCGACGAGCCGCCGTACCAGGGGCACGTCGCGATACTGGATGCCAGGAGCGGCAAACTGCTGCACGTCTGGAACGCGTTGTGCAGCGACCGCCACGAATTGATCGATCCGAAAACCTGCCCCGAGAGCGATGCCGCGATCTGGGGCCGCGCGGGCGCGGTGATCGATGCGAAGACGGGCAACATCTTCGTCGCGACCGGGAATGCGCCGTGGGATGGCAAGCAGAATTGGGGCGACGCCGTGATCGAACTCGATCCCGACGCCACGCAGATCCTCGGCAATTTCACGCCGGCGAATACCGAATATCTCAACGAACACGACGAGGACGTCGGTTCCACCTCGCCGGTGCTGGCGGGAGGGCCGTACATGGTGCAGGGCGGCAAGGATGGCCTGCTGCACGTGCTCGATTGGCAAAAGATGGCAGGCACGACACCGCATCGCGGCGGCGAAGCGTCCAGCGTGCCCACGCCGGGTGGCGCACGGTTGTTTACCGCGCCTGCCAGGTGGCGGCACGCCGGCACGACCTGGGTCTTCGTCGCGGACAACGACGGCACCGAGGCGTTCAGCCTGGACGGAGGCGCGCTCAAGCCCCGCTGGCGCAACAGCCACGCCGGCACCAGTCCGGTGGTCGCCGACGGCATGTTGTTCGTGTACGACCCGCATGGCGGTTTGTACGTGTACGACGCGGTCAGCGGGCACCAGATCGACAAACTCGATTGCGGCGGCGGCCACTGGAACAGTCCGATCGTGGTCGACGGACGCATCGCGCTGCCCGAAGGCAACGCCAACGACCATGCGACCCGCGGCGTGTTCGACATCTGGCGGATCGCCCGGCCCTGACGGCTTGGGCAGCGCACGCGAGTTGTTGCTGATACGCGCTGTTAGAGTGTTCGCCTTGTTTTGGACAAGCACTGGAAGCGCGCAATCATGATCGAGGCCTTTTATCCCATCGGTACGCCCGGCCAACCATGGGGCACCGCCGAGAAAGCCGCATGGCTGGCCCGCCAGCGCAAGCAACGCAGTTACGCCGATGACGTGCTGCGAGTGGTCGAAGGGTTGCGGGCGGATTTCGATGTGGTGCAGTACGGCGAACTCGATTACGCGCCGGAACGCTATCCGTTGTTTGCCCTGCGCAGCCGCGACTGGAACGAAGCATTGCCGACCATGCTGGTGACGGGCGGTGTGCACGGCTACGAAACCAGCGGCGTGCACGGCGCGCTGCGCTTCGCCGGACAACGTGCAAGCGATTACGCAGGCCGCGCCAACGTGGTGATCGTGCCGTGCGTCAGCCCGTGGGGTTACGAACGCATCCACCGATGGGATCCGTACGCGCTGGATCCGAACCGCAATTTCACCGCGGGCAGCCCGGCGCCGGAATCGGCCGCGTTGATGCGTTTCGTCGCGCCGTTTCGCGAGGGTGTGTTGATGCACATCGACCTGCACGAGACCACCGACACCGACGAATCCGAGTTCCGCCCCGCGCTGGCCGCGCGCGATGGCAAACCGTTCGAGCCGGGCACCATCCCCGATGGCTTTTATCTGTGTGCCGACGGCGAGAAGCCCGCGCCAGGATTCCAGCAGGCGGTGATCGCGGCGGTGGCGAAGATCACCCATATCGCGCCCGCCGATCCCGATGGAACCATCATCGGTTCTCAAGTGGTGGCACCGGGCGTCATCGAATATCCCGTGGTGAAGTGGGGCCTGTGTGCGGGCATCACCGCCGCGCGCTACCGCACCACCACCGAGGTGTACCCCGACAGCCCGCGCGCAACGCCCGAACAGTGCAACGCGGCACAAGTCGCGGCTGCTTGCGCCGCGGTCGATTACGCATTGGCGCACGTTTGAGCGCCGGCGCACGGCTGCCTGCTTGAGCTGAATTGCTTTTGTTCGACGTTCTCCCGGGGCCACGCGCTGGCTCCGGGCGGCAGCTGCGCGCCTGGTGATGGCGCGGGAGTCAGCCGGAATATGTTCTAAATAGCTTTAGTTAAAACATATATTTATAATATTAAGTTTATGTTGTATATAAAGAGTTTTTCTGGTACCGACCTATGTGTGGCTAGAGGCTTTCATCATGGATTTGGTCGAAAACGGCTTTTGGGCGGCGCACTGTTCCAAAAATTTGTGATGGATTTCTCATGAACAAAGCGTAAAGTAGCAACCGCCGTCGGCTCGGGTTAGCGGGTTTTCGTGGGGAAACATGGCGATCGACGTCAATCGGTTACCGAATCTTTCGCATCCTTTTTTGCGAGATGAGGCAGCCCGGTGTACGCGTGTGTATCCCACCCCCGCGATCCGGATGGCGGCAAGCAGCAGAGGATCGGAGGCCGAAGCATGACCTTTTCACCGGCGTCCTTCTTCTTTCATCACCCGTTGTCAAAAAGCTCGATCCCAGACCCGAGGAGAACGTCATGAGTGCGCGTTTTGAACGTAGTGGCCCCTTGACCGAAATCGCCAGCTATCCGCAGTGGGCGCAAGACATGGTTGCCGAGTGCGACCCCGTCAAGCGAACCGTCGTCGATCACGAGCTGTGGAAGGTTATGTGCGACAGCACGCCCAGCCGTGAGAGCACTGCCAATTTCATGATCGGCATTTGGCCCGTGATCGAGCGGTTTCCGGCCTACATGGCGCAAAGCCTGCTGAAGACCCGCTACGGCCGCAGCGATGGCGACGATCTCGCGCGGCGTTGGTTGGTGCGCAATATCCGCGTCGAGCAAAATCACGCCGAATATTGGTTGAATTGGGCCGAAGGCGCGGGCATCCCGCGCGAGGAGTTGTTGAGTGGAATGGTTCCGCCCGGCACCCAGGGGCTCGCGAACTGGTGCGAGGAAGCCAGCAGCCGTGGTTCGCTGGCCGCAAGCATTGCCGCGACCAACTATGCGGTGGAAGGTGCAACCGGGGAATGGTCGCGCATCCTCTACGACAGTGAGAGTTATGCGGCAAAATTTCCTGAATCGACGCGGCGGGGCAGCCTGCGTTGGTTGCAATTGCACGCGGCCTATGACGACACCCATCCCTGGGAGGCGCTGGAAATCGTTTGCACGCTTTTGGGCAACGCGCCGAAGGCGACCGAAGTCGCACACATCGCGGAGTGTGTCAAGCGCAGTTACACCAGCATGCGCATTCTGGCGGATCGCTGTGTACAGCCAAGTCGCGTGCTCGAAGCGCAGGAAGGCTACCAGGCTGCGGTTGCGGCCTGATCTGGCTGAATTGGTACGAAAAATGCATGCAAGGAGAACGACATAGCTTGCAATGATTGTCCACCTGACCCATGCGCCGCGGCTCTCTCCCAACCGTGCAGAACCCGCTAGCCAAACGCCTGTTGCCGTTGGCCTATGCGCTCGTGGTGATGGTGGCGTTCATCCTGATGCTGACGTGGATCACCTTGCAGGTCCAGACCGCTCTCGCCGGATTTCTGAACGGCGAGAGCGTTTGGTCCAAGGCCCAAAAGCAAGCCACGGTCGACTTGCTCAACTATGCAACCACCGGCGATGCCGCCGACTATGCCGATTTCCAACGTAATCTTGCCGCGCTGAATGCATTCCGCTCGGCGCGCGATCAGGTGTTGTCCGGGAATTTCAATTACGCATCCGTCGAAGACGAGCTGCGTCGCAGCCATGCGCTGCCGGTTGCGATCCCGAGCGTGATCTTCATGCTGGATCACTTCGCCAACGCGCCCTACATGAAGGAAGCGATGCAACTGTGGCGATCGACCGATTCCTCCATTGCCGAGCTGCAGGCGATTGCGCGTGATCTGCATGCCACGTACGCGACCGGACTCCTCCCAGAGCCGGAGAAAATCCGTCAGCGCGATCGCATCAACCAGATCAACGCGTTCATCCAGCCGCGCAGCAACCAGTTTTCACAGAGTATCGCAAATGGCGCTGTTGCCATCGGCAGGGTCTTGTTCTTCTGCGTACTCTTCGCGGCAGCAGTGGCGTTCGTGCTGTGGTTGCTGATGGCGCGCCGCTTGCTGGCTCGCATCCGCGGCAGCGAGGAGCGCTACCGCCTGCTGTTCGACAGCGCGCCTGACGCGATCGTGATGGTGGACGAAAACAGTGGCGTCGTCGTCGATGCCAACCGCACCGCCAGTACCTGGACGGGTCGCGAGCTGCAGGACTTGCTCGGCGTCGAGTACAACGGCCTGTTCGAGCAGGGCATCGCCCGCAAGGGCTCCTCCGGCAGTGGCGAACTGCGCGGCAATGACGGCAGTTCGCGGCCGGTTGAGACCCAGACCAGCATGACGTCGTGGGGCGAGCAGGTGGTGCGCCAGGCCATCATCCGCGACATCTCGGAACGCGTGGAAAGCGACCGGGCGCGCCGCGTGGCCGCCGAGGCGCTGGCCAGCATCGCCGAGGGCGTGATCATCGCCGATGCGGAGCGGCAGGTGCTTTCGCTCAACACCGCCGCCACGCAGTTGACTGGCTTCACCACCGAACGGCTGGCTGGCATGCGCCTGGATGCGACGCGCATCATGGCCGATGGCGGTCCGTTGCCGGCCGCGATATGGGACGAGGTCGTCGCCACCCACCATTGGTCGGGCGAAGTGCTGAGCCGCCGCAACGACGGCAGCGTGTATGCCGAGGAGTTGAGCATCAGCACGATCCGGGATGCCGAGCAGCGCGTGCTGCATTACGTCGCGGTGTTCAACGATGTTTCGGCCGACAAGGCCAACCGCAATCGGCTGGAACACCTGGCCGCGCACGATGCCTTGACGGGATTGGCCAACCGTTCGGAGTTCCAGCGCCATTGCGAGACGGCCATCGAATTCGCCGCGCGCGATCGCAGTGCCGTGGCGGTGCTGTTCATCGACCTGGATGCGTTCAAGTTCGTCAACGACAGCTACAGCCATGCCGCGGGCGATCGCTTGCTGAAGCAGGTGGCGGAACGCATCACCCGCCAGTTGGGCGAATCGGATGTTGCCGGACGCATCGGCGGCGACGAGTTCACGGTATTGCTGCCGCGCCTGGCGATCCGCGAGGATGCGGCGACCCTGGCCGGGCGCCTGCTGGCCACGCTGTCGGAACCGTTCCACGTCGACGATTACGAAATCGTGGTCAGCGCCAGCATCGGCATTGCGGGTTACCCGCTGGATGGGGAGGACGCGAAAACCCTGATCGCCAACGCCGACGCCGCGATGTACACGGCCAAGACCGAGGAACGCAATGCCTGGCGTTTCTATGTGCCGATGATGCAGGCCGATGCACGCCACCGGATGTTGCTGGCCACCGAATTGCGCCAGGCTTTGCAGAATCGTGAATTCAGGCTTGCCTTCCAGCCCAGCATCGAGATGAGTTCGGGTCGCATCGTCGCGGTCGAGGCGTTGCTGCGTTGGCAGCATCCCGAACGCGGCGAGGTGATGCCGGGCGAGTTCATTCCCATCGCCGAGAGCATCGGCCTGATCCATCGCATCGACGAGTGGGTGATGCACGAGGCCTGTGCGCAGATCCATGCCTGGGACGAGGAGGACATGCCGCGCATCCGCGTCGCGATCAACGTGTCCGCGCGTTGGTTCGGCCATCCGGGCTTCGCCGAGAGCGTGCGCCACGCGTTGCTGGTGAATGCGGTGGCGCCCGAACGCGTCGTGCTGGAGATCACCGAAGGCGCGATGCTGAGCCTGGGCGAGGGCACCGAACACACGATGCGTGCGTTGCAGTCGCTCGGCATCGGCGTGGCGATCGACGATTTCGGTACCGGTTACGCGTCGATGGCATACCTGAAGCTGCCGGCCGTGGCCTACCTCAAGATCGACCGCTCGTTCATTTCAGGGTTGCCCGGCAGCAGCAACGATGCGGCCATCACCACCGCGATGCTGGCGATGGCCAGCAGCCTTGGCCTGACCACCATCGCCGAGGGTATCGAGACCGAGGCGCAGCACGAATTCCTGCTGAATGCCGGATGTGCGGAAGGGCAAGGGTACCTGTATGCGTATCCGTTGCCACCGACCGCACTGGAGCGCATGTTGCGACCCAAGCGCCAGCCCGGCAACACCAAACTCAAGCTGGTGCCGCCGGTGCGTAGTTGAGCGCATTGCAGGAAGGTCTGCCCGCCATCTCCGGGTGGTGCAATACTTGCCCGCCATGGACGCGCCGCACGACACCACCCGCATCAACCGTTTGCGCCAGGATTTCACGGGCGTCGAAAGCGTGTGGCTGTTCGGCTACGGATCGCTGATCTACAAGGCCGATTTCCCGTACCTGGAACGACGTCGCGCCACGATCCATGGCTGGTCGCGGCGCCTGTGGCAGGGGTCGCACGATCACCGCGGCACCTTCGAGCATCCCGGTCGGGTGGCGACGCTGATTCCGGAAGAAGGCGCGGCATGCGTGGGCATGGCGTATCACGTGGCGCCCGCGACATTCGAGCACCTCGATCACCGCGAAAAGAATGGCTACCTGCGCCATGAGGGGGTGCTGGATTTCGGCAACGGGAAATCCGTGGCGGGCTTGGTCTACATCGCGGCGCAAGGCAACGCCGCGTGGCTGGGGCCGGCCGACGACGCGACGCTAGCGCGCCACGTCGCCGCCGCCTCCGGCCCGAGCGGCCGCAACAGCGATTACGTGCTGCATCTTGCGCGGGCCTTGCGCGAGCTGGGCGCCGACGACCCGCACGTTTTCGCGGTCGAAGCGCGTTTGCGGGACCTTCACGGCACCGGTTGACGGACTCATTGCACCGGGAACGCACGATGTGATCCGCGCGGCGTGGACGAGGTTCAATCCTGCGCGCGCAGCCGCAGGCCGCGTGGCGTCAGCGCGCGTTCGATGATCTCGAACACGCCCTGCATCAGCAGCGCCAGCAGCGCGGCGGGTATTGCGCCTTCCATGATCAGCGGGATGCTGTCGAGGCGGATGCCGGTAAGGATCGGTTGGCCGTAGCCGCCCGCGCCGATCAGCGCGCCGAGGGTGGCGGTGCCGACGTTGATCACCGCGGCGATCTTGACGCCCGCCAGGATCGAACGCAGCGCCAGCGGCAGTTCCACCCGCCACAGCCGCAGGCGCGGTGGCAAGCCGAGCGCTGCCGCCGATTCCAGCAATGACGGTTCGATGCCGGTCAGGCCGGCGTGGGTGTTGCGCACGATCGGCAGCAGGCTGTACAGGAACAGCGCGGCGATTGCGGGCTTCGCGCCGATGCCGAACAGCGGAATCATGAACACGAACAACGCGAGCGACGGTACCGTCTGCAGGATCCCGGTCAAGCCCAGCACCAGCTGCCCGAGCCTGCGCCGACGCGCGGCGAAGATGCCGAGTGGTACCGCGATCAGGATGGCCAGCGACAGCGAGATGCCGACCAGCGCCAGGTGTTGCAGGGTGTAGCGGCCGAGCTGCGGCCAGAAGCGATTGTCCGCATCCGGCGCCGTCTTGATGCCGAGAAAATTGGCGGCGACCTGCGTTTCGCTCATCCCGTCTATTTTCACGGCCTTGTTCATCGCGCGCATCTGGCTGGCATCGATGCGGCCGGCAAGGCCGTTCAATGCCGCGACGAATTTCGGCGCGCGCCGGTCGAGGTCGAGGCGGTACAGATACACCGCGTCGTAGCGCGGGAAGAAGTGCTTGTTGTCCTGCAGCACGCGCAGGTGGTAGTAGGCGATCTCGGCGTCGGTGCTGTAGAGGTCGATGGCATCGACCGCGCCCGCGGCCAGCGCGCGGTAGGCGAGGTCGTGGTCCATCCCGCGCGCGTTCATCGGCAGGTGGTAGGTCTTCTTCAGGCCCGGCCAACCATCCGCGCGATTCATGAATTCGTTGGAGAACGCGAGCTTCAGGTCCGGATGTTTCGCAAGGTCCGAGATGCTGCGGATGTGCAACCGCTCGGCTTCCTGCTCCCGCATCCCGATCGCGTAGGTATTGTTGAAACCCAGCGGATCGGTGATGCCGATGCCGAATTGTGCGAGTCTCTTGCGCAACACGGCGATGCCGGCATCCGGCGGCACGTCGTGCAGCAATTCGTGGGTGATGGTGCCGGTGTATTCGGGGTAGGCGTCGATGTCGCCTTGCAGCAACGCGCGCCACAGGATGCGGGTGCCGCCGAGGCTGCGCCGGTGCTGCACCTGCACGCCGCGCTGCCGCGCCGCCAGTCGTGCGATTTCACCCAGCACCACCGATTCCGTGAAGTTCTTGGAGCCGATCACGACCGTCGGTGTGTTGGATGGCGGGGCGGGTTTTTGCGCGAATGCCGTTGCCGGCAACAGCAGCAGTAACACCATGAAAGCAAGACGGCGTTGCAGGACCTTGCGCAACACTCCCCAAGGCGTCATTCCCGCGCAAGCGGGACTGTGTTTGCAGGATTGCAAACACGAACGCCGCAGGCGACCCGAAGGGCGAGCGCCATGGATGGCGCGAGTAATCCAAATTGCTTTCGCAGTAATCCCAAATGGATTCCCGCTTGCGCGGGAATGACGTCTGGGAGAAGAGTTTTTCGACGAGTCAATCATGTCGCCGCACCCGGCAGGCTTCGGTGCGCCGCAAGAAACTCGCGCACGAAGGCGTCGGCGGGTGCGATGCGGAAATCATCGAGGCTGCCATCCTGCACCACCCGGCCGCGTCGCATCAGGATCAGTCGACGGCTGAAGAACGCGGCTTCGGCGAGATCGTGGGTCACCATGATCACGGTCTTGCCGAGGCGGCCGAAGATTTCGCGCAGTTCATCCTGCAAGCCGTGCCGTACCAATGGATCGAGTGCGCCCAATGGTTCGTCCAGCAGCAGGGTGGGCGGGTCCAGCATCAACGCGCGCATCAGTGCGACACGCTGGCGCTGGCCGCCGGAAAGTTCCGCCGGGAAGCGCGTCAACAGGTTCGCGTGCAAGTGGGTCAGCTCGGACAGCTCCGACGCGCGCTCGCGCACGCGTGCCGCGTGCCACCCGAGATGCCGCGGCAGCAAGGCGAGGTTGGCGAGCACGCTGAGGTGCGGAAACAGACCGCCGTCCTGGATCACGTAACCCACGCGGCGGCGGACTTCCGGCAGCGCATCGCGCCGCAACCGATCGCCGTCACACAAAACCACGCCGGCGTCCGGCCATTCGAGGCCGAGCAACAGGCGCAGCACGGTGGATTTGCCCGAGCCGCTGCTGCCGATCAGGATGCTGGTGCGGCCGCGCGCGAACGTCAGGCTGACGTTGTCGACTGCGCGCACCTCGCCGAACGCGCGGGTGACCCCCTCGAGTGCGAAGGCTGCATCAGATTCCCTTAAGGCAGGCATCGTCGATATCGCGCCGCTTGCGACCGACCACCGCGTAGTAATACAGCATGTTGCCTTCGATAGACAGCCGGTGGCGGTAGCGTTCCAGCCGGTGCAGTTTCAGGTAATCGTCGTGCACCATGCGCTTGACCAGCCGCGAGAAGCCGCTGGTGTCGTCGCTGTCGAGGAAGGTTTCCTTGATGTTGAAGGCGACCCAGCCGCCGGGTTTCACCAGGTTGTAGGCGGCCGCGAATGCATCCACCGGGATGTCTCCGAAACCCAGCGCGGCCACCGTGGTCATCGCGTCGAAGTTCCAGCCCTGCAGTTCGGCCAGCAATTCCAACGACAAGTGGGTGAGGTCGGCGACGTAATAGGCATCGTAGGCGCCGGGGCGGTCGCGGTCCGCGGCGCGCTCGGCTTCCTCGATGTTGTCGATGCCGACCACGCGCGCGGCGCCATGCTGCACAAGCAGTTCGCCGACCATGCCGTTACCCGCGCCGACGTCCAGCACCCGCATCTGGGTGGGATCGTCGCCGGCCTTGAGCGCGGCGTCGCGCAGCAGTTCAGTCAGTTTCGCCGGCGAGGTGCACTTGAGGCGCTGGTAGAACAGTTGCTCGTACAGGCCGGGATGGTTGTAGATGTCGGCGTAGTCGTGGAACAGGATGCGGCGCTCCTTGCCGCCTTCGGTGATCGTGAAGTACGCCTCGTTCTGGCGGGCGCGGGTGAGGTTGTCGGCGGGAAAACGGATGTGATAGCGCGATGCTTGCATGCTGGTCCTGTGCAGGTGGGACTGGGGTCGCGACGGCGAGCGGCAGCGCAAGGCACTGGACCGGCGGATTCGTCAACTGCGCGCAAGCGCAAAAGGTGCGACGTTGAATCCCCACCGTATTGGAGGCACGCCGGCATTGCAAACCCACGCGTCGGCGTGCATCCCCCTTCCGCAGGAAGGGGGAATGAGGGGGATGGCTTTGCTTTTTGATGACGTGCCATGTCGGCAGCATCCCCCGCTGCTTAGCAGCGACCCCTTTCCCGCGGAAGGAGGTGAGCATGCTTTCCCCCTTCGCTTGCGAAGGGGGATTGAGGGGGATGGCTTTCGCTTTTGATGGCGCGCCGTATCGGCAACATCCCCCGCGGCTTCGCAGCGACCCCTTCCATGGAAGGGGCAGTCCCTGCGCTGATTGATGCACGCGGCTCAGTGCCGCGTGCGCTTGCCGCCGGGATTCATTTCGACGCCGAGCGTGAACGAGCGTTGCTCGCCGGGCTGCATCGCACCGACGCCGACCAGACGCCGCGCGATTTCCTCGCCGCGCTCGTTGCGTATCGTCAGCACCATGGAGTATTCCCACGCGCCGCTGTCGGGGTTGCGGAAACTGCCCTCGACGCGCAGCGGCGTCAGTGCGGCGGCAGCCCCGAGCTCGGCCGCGGGCCCGCCATAACGCAACCGGTGGTTGCAGGCGGGGCAGACTTCGGCGCTTTCGAGGATCGTCTCGCGGCAATGCGGGCACGTGCGCGTCGCGCCTGCCGTGCCCGCACCGGCGGTGGTCATTTGTTCTGACCGTTGCCGAGATTGTTGTTCTTGTGGATGTCGGTGACACCGGCCTTGTCGTCGTCCCATCCGAACTCGGCGTTGCCGCGCATCCTGGAACCCTTGGCGACACTGAAGGTCTTCGACTTCACGTCACCAGTCAAAGCACCAGTCTGCAGCAGTTCGACGTGCTGGGCGTTTTCGATGTTGCCGGTCAGTTCGCCGGCCACCGTGACGCGTTCGGCGCGCACGCTGCCGTTGACCTTGGCGCCGCTCTCGATGGTCAGGTCGCCGCGCACGTTGATGTCGCCCTTGAAGCGGCCGGCGATGCGCACGTGGCCCGCGCCCTCGATCTTGCCTTCGATCACGAGGTCAGGGGAGATGTGCGATTCCGCGGCCGAACGGGCGGGAGCCTGCGTTTCGAAATTGGCGGGATTGGCGGGTTTGATCGGGGCTGCCGGAGCCGGCGCCATCGGCGCGGGTGTATCGAAGCGCGCGACGTCGGCGGGATCCGCCAATGGCGACGAGGGGGATTTCACGGGTTCTTTCCACAAGGCCATGGCGGCGCTCCGGTTGGGGGTCAGGGAGGTCGAGCGTACCGCCAATCGCGCCGGATGGGAACAGGTACATGAACAAAAAGCCCTTGCACGGCGCGGAATTGCGACCCTGATCTCGGGTGATACCTGAGCCCGTCGCGATCGCAATGGAGTGCGGACTGCGTCGACCCGCCAACGCGCCTCTACGGCGGGACGAAAGCTGCGTTGTCGATTCCGATACCGATGGTTCGTCGTCTGGTCGGAGGCGAGTGCCTCACCCATCCATTCGCGAGGAAAAACGACGATGCGATTTCTTTCCCTGGTTCGAGTCAACGAGCGTGCCGGCAAGAAACCCGACCAGCGGTTGATCGACGACATGACGCAATTGATCACCGAGATGACCGCGGACGGCACGTTGCTGGACACGGCTGGCTTGTGCCCGACATCCGAAGGCAAGAAGGTGCGGCTTTCGCGCGGCAGGCAAACGGTATCGGACGGTCCGTTCGCCGAATCCAAGGAAGTGATCGGCGGCTACGCGCTGCTGCAGGCGGATTCGATGGAGCACGCGCTGCAACTGACCCGCCGCTTCCTCGACGTGCACGGCGATGAATGGGAAGTGGAGTGCGAGCTGCGGCAGATCGCGGAGAATTAATTGCTAGCCAGTTGCCGGATTCTCGCCATGCATCCAGAAGGAACGTTCCGATGATCCCCACCATCACGGCGTTTGAGCGATCTCCCGACGGCGGCAAGGGGCTGGCGCGCGACATGCGCGTGCGCTGGGCGCTCGAAGAAGTGGGCCAGCCTTACGAGGTGCGGCTGGTTTCGTTCGAGGCCATGAAGCAACCCGTGCATCTTGCGCTGCAACCGTTCGGGCAAGTTCCGACCTATGAAGAAGGCGATCTCGTGCTGTTCGAGTCGGGCGCGATCGTGCTTCACATCGCGGAGCGTCATGCGGGCCTGCTGCCGAACGACGCGAACGCGCGGGCGAGGGCGATCGCCTGGATGTTTGCCGCGCTCAATACCGTGGAACCGCCGATCCTGGAACTCGTGACCGTCAAGATTCTGGAAGGCGACAAGCCTTGGAGCAAGGAGCGCCTGCCGCTCGTCATGGATCGCATCCGTACCCGGCTGGGCCAACTTTCCGTTCGTCTGGGCGATGCCGACTGGCTGGACGGCGCGTTCAGTGCGGGCGACCTGATGATGGTGCACGCGCTGCTGCGGCTGCAGCTGTCGGGCATGCTGGGCGAGTTTCCTGCATTGGCGGCTTATGTCGCCCGTGGCGAAGCGCGACCCGCGTACCAACGCGCCTTCGCAGCGCAGTTGGCGGTCTTCACCGCCGCGCACGCTCGGTAGCAGAGGAACGTCGGGAGGCACTGCGTCCCGCAAATAACGGCATAAACGAATACCACGCTACCCGGCGGCCTCCTTCACCAGTTCGCGGATGCGCTTTTCCTCGGCGGCGGTCAACTTCGTCAGCGCGAACGACGTCGGCCACATCGCGCCGTCGTCGAGCTTCGCGGCATCGTTGAAGCCGAGGGTCAAGTAGCGATCCTTGAACTTGGACGCGGGCTTGAAGAACACGACCACTTTTTCGTCCGCGTTGGCGTAGGCGGGCATGCCATACCAGGTCCTCGGCAGCAGGCCCGGCGCGGCATCGTGGATGACCTGGTGAAGGCGCTCGCACAGCGTGCGTTCGGGCTGCGCCAACTTCGCGATGGCGGCCAGCACGTCCTTCTCGCCGTCCGCGCCACGCTTCGCGTTCTTCAGTTCTCGCGCGCGCTCCTTCATCGCGGCGCGTTCTTCGGCGGTAAAGCTCGATGCCTGGGTGGCCTTCTTGGTTGCCATGATTGTTTTCCTGTGTGGGTAATGCGTATCGAAGCTCAGCGCCGCTCCTGCACGCGCAACAGGTTGCCGGCAGGGTCGCGGATGGCACGGTCACGCACGCGCCGCAGGCGGGCGAAGTCACGAAGTTGGGTCGGCGCGGGTTTGCTGGCCATCGGCGGATCGTCCCATGCCCCGCCGGCGTGCTCAAACCGGACGTGCTCTCAGTCGCCGTACTCGAGCTTCGGATACCAGGTGGGTTGTCGGCCTTCCGGGGTCAAGTCGAGGACGTTCCAGAGTGGCATCAGGTCGGGCGCGCCGCGCGGGTCCTGGCCAGGGTCGGGCGTCGTCGCGAACAGCTCGCCCGCCCAGAAATGCCGGACCGTGCCGTCGCGGCGGGTGAACACGTTGAAAGCCGGGGTGTCGCCGTCGTCCGGGTTGACGTAGGCGCGCGTGTAAGCGCCGCCGCTATCCGAATAGACATTGAGGTTGCGCCAACCGCGACCGCGCTTGAACGCGGCCAGGCGCTCGATCGGCGAGCGCGCGGTCACTGCCAGGGCCACGTTCTGCTCAATGTCACGCGCTTCGCCTTCCAGGGCGCTCAGCAGCGACGTGCACATCGGGCAGGGGCGTTCGCGTTGCGGGCCGAACATCCAGCTGTAGATCACCAGCGTCTGCTTGTCGCCGAACAGGCTCGCGAAATCGGTGTCGCCGTGCTCGCCCGTGAAGCGGTAATCGCCGGTGACTTCGCCGCCCGGCGGCAAGCCGCGGCGCAGTTCGGCCACGCGTTCGATGTGCCGGCGCAGTTCGATTTCCTCGGCCAGCAGCGCCTGTCGGGCGCGGCGATAGTCGGCGCTTTCATTGGGGAAATGCACGGGGTTGCGGGAGGCGAGTTCGGCGGCTGGAACCAGTTTCGGCGTGCTCATGATCGTTCTCCTCGAAGTCAATCCTGATTGGGTGCGCCCAGTGGAAACAGCGGGCGATACGGCCGGCCGCCTTCGACGCAGCGGGCGAAGGAGGGCCGTGCGATCAGCCGCGCGCGGTAGGCGTGGACGTTGGCGAACTTCCTGTCGATGGGGTGTGTCCAGTCCGCGTAGAACAGCGACGGTGCGGCGGCGCAATCGGCGAGGCTGAAAGCCTTGCCCGCGGCCCATTCGCGGCCT
Organism: Rhodanobacteraceae bacterium; assembly: GCA_004299705.1. Taxonomy (GTDB): domain Bacteria; phylum Pseudomonadota; class Gammaproteobacteria; order Xanthomonadales; family Rhodanobacteraceae; genus 66-474. Next base: position 39,248 of record SCQS01000034.1, read on the forward strand.
GCCATGTAGCCGTCCAGCCAGGCGCAGGCGGTGTCCAGCACGGTGCGCGCCTCGTTGACGCCGTAGGGATCGCGGTCGGATTCTTTCCGCAACGCGTTGAACACGATTTTTTGCTGCGGCGTCGAAACGTAGTTGTCGAAGAAGCGGTCCAGCATCCGAGCGTCGATCGCGACATCCGCGTCGACGGGGATCAGCCGCGAGGGACCGGGGTGGTGGACGTGCAAGTATTCGATGATGCTGGTGGCTTCCATCACCTGGCGGTCGCCATCGACAAGCAGCGGGAAGCGTCGGATCGGCCAGCGCCGCGCGAACTCGGCGTAGATGTCGGGGCTTTCCGGCGACAGGTTCAGGAATTCGAACGGCGTGCCGTTTTCGTACAGCGCGATCAACGCCTTCTGGCGTGTACGACGAAAACGGGTGGCCGAACAGTTTCAGGGGCATGGACGGGCTTCGCAGGGCACGGCTACTTTATTCCGCGACGATTGGCGATAGCGGGAATCGACAATGGCCCGTCGGTGTCGCGTCACTCGGGCGGCAAATCCAGTTGCCGGCGTACCTCGTCGATCGGCCGTGCCACCAGCGGCCAGAAATCCCAGTTGTCGGCGAGGTCGGTGTTCATCGCGCTGCCGCGTTCGATGGAGCGCAGGAAACGTTCGGCCAGGCCCGGTTCAGCCAGCACGCCGGTCATCCGGGGCTGCGGCACCGGCGTCATGTTCATGCCGGCACCGAAGGTGAATTGCACGAACAGCAGCACGTAGAACGGGTTGATCCTGCGGAAGCCTGCGGTGAGGCCGCCCACCAGCATTTCCTCGCCGGGCGTCGCGCGGTAACCGCCCAGCACGTGCGCGAAGTCGTGATAGACGCCGGCCAGCGGAAAGCCGTGCTTCTCGCCGGGAAAGCCGAAATGGTTCTCGCGGCAGTGTTCGAAGAATCGGCGGCCCAGCGTGTCCTCGGGCAGCTTGCCGAAGGCGATGAAGCGCGCCGCAAGTTCGGGGTCCTCATACAGGCCGCGTAGCCCGAGCAGCCCGGCCGCAACGCCGGGAAGGCCGCCATGGTCGCGGTACTGGTGCTTGACCATGTCCGCGATGTGCGAATGGCGCAGGAAGTCGAGGCGGAACAGCAGCATGTGCTGTTCCATCATTTTCTGCATGGTCTGCAGCGCCGGCATGTGAACGCGCAGCGCGTTAGCGAACGCGGTGACGGTTTCCCACGCCGCGGGCGTGGTCGGGCTGTCGGCAAGGCTGACCACGAGCATGCCCTGGCAAAACTGCTCGGCAAGCGGTCCGGCCGGAAACCCTGCGGCGAGTTCGGCGGGCGCGATCGGTGCAAATTCGTCGAGGGGCTCATCCAGTTGCAACAACACGCGTTCGGCAGCTTCGATCATCGCGCGTGCGGCGGGCCGGATCACCCCATCGGCCGCGGCCACCATGCGCATCGCGCGCAGTCCCAGCCTTCCCTGTTCGGGCGTCGGATAGATCAGTTGCATCGGATGCTCCCGCAGGTGAGAAGCGCGGCATTATGGGTGACGATGCAGCCTCCGAGGCGGGACGAGCGAGCGTTTGTTCAGCGTCGGAACAGGCTTGCGTGATGACGCGCGTGGCCTTACGTTGAAGCCATGGCCAAGGGTTTCGTCAACGACGATGCGGTGCAGGAGCAGATCGACGCGACGGTCGCCGATGCGGTGGCGCGTGCGCGCAGCAAGCAGCCCAAGGGGCCGGGTCTGAGCCACTGCGAAGAATGCGATGCGCCCATTCCGGAAGCGCGGCGCAAGGCCGTGCCGGGCGTGCGCCTGTGCGTGCAATGCCAGGCCGAGCGCGACCGCGAGGAGGGCGTGTTCAGCGGCTACAACCGCAGGGGCAGCAAGGACAGCCAGTTGCGCTGATCGCTGTTTGCCTGCCGATCCGAACCACGACGCTTCTGCACGGCTCGGCTTCGCTGGGCGCCTGTCGATACGGGCGGAGTTCGTCCGTCACAAGGCGGCAACATGTTCGTGCGCGGCTTGCGATGTGTGGCCTCGGAAAATACCATACTGATTAGTTCAATTACGCTAGGACTCGAGCCCGGGCGTAATGCTCGACCCGCCTCCAATCCGAGACGATCTGATGAAACCCATGCATCCAGCCTTGGCAGTCGCCGCTGATCCGGTGATCGAGGTCCGCGGCCTCGACAAAACCTACGAGGGCGGTTTCCATGCCTTGAAAGGCATCGACCTCGACGTGCGACGCGGCGAGATTTTCGCGCTGCTGGGCCCGAACGGCGCCGGCAAGACCACGCTGATCAGCATCATCTGCGGCATCGTGAATCCCGGCAGTGGCACGGTCACGGTGGACGGCCACGACATCGTGCGCGACTGGCGCAAGACCCGCACGATCATCGGGCTGGTGCCGCAGGAACTGAAGACCGACGCATTCGAGACGGTGTGGAACACGGTGCGCTTCAGCCGCGGCCTGTTCGGCAAGGCGCCTGACGATGCCTACCTCGAACAGCTTTTGAAGGACCTGTCGCTGTGGGACAAGCGCGACGCCAGGATCCTGATGCTGTCGGGCGGCATGAAGCGGCGCGTGATGATCGCGAAAGCCTTGTCGCACCAGCCGACTGTGCTGTTCCTGGACGAGCCGACCGCGGGCGTGGACGTGGAACTGCGCCGCGACATGTGGGCGATGGTGCGGCGGCTGCGCGAATCGGGCGTGACGATCATCCTGACCACGCATTACATCGAGGAGGCCGAAGACATGGCCGACCGGGTAGGCGTGATCAACAAGGGCGAGTTGATCGTGGTCGAGGAAAAGACCACGTTGATGCAGAAGCTCGGCAAGAAGCAGTTGCGGCTGCAATTGCACGAGGCCATTGCGGAGCTGCCGCAGGCATTGTCCGCCTACCAGCTCGAACTCAACGGCAAGCGCGACGAGATCACGTACACCTACGACACCCAGGGCGAGCGCACCGGCATCACGATGTTGCTGCGCGATCTCGCCGCCGCCGGCATCGGGTTCAAGGACTTGAGCACGCGCCAGGACACGCTGGAACAAATCTTCGTGGAACTGGTGAAGGAGGGCGCATGAATTTCCATTTTGTGAACGTGCACGGCATTCGCGCGATCTATCGTTTCGAGATGGCGCGTACCGGCCGCACGCTGATGCAAAGCATCCTGTCGCCGGTGGTCTCGACTTCGCTGTATTTCGTGGTGTTCGGTTCGGCGATCGGCTCGCGCATCACCAGCGTCGAGGGCGTGAGCTACGCGGCCTTCATCATTCCGGGCCTGGTGATGCTGTCGCTGTTGATGCAGAGCGTCTCGAACGCCTCGTTCGGCATCTATTTCCCGAAGTTCGTCGGCACGATTTACGAGGTGCATTCGGCGCCGCTGTCGTATCTGGAAATCGTGACCGGCTACGTGGGCGCGGCGGCCACCAAGGCCATCATCGTGGGCGTGATCATCCTGGTTACCGCGCGCTTGTTCGTGGATTATTCGATCGCGCATCCGGCGGTGATGGTGCTGTTCCTGGTGATGACCACCGTGGCCTTCAGCCTGTTCGGTTTCATCATCGGAATCTGGGCGGACAACTTCGAGAAGCTGCAAGTCGTGCCATTGATGATCATCACGCCGCTGACCTTCCTCGGCGGCAGTTTCTATTCCATCCACATGCTGCCGCCGTTCTGGCAGAAGGTGACGCTGTTCAACCCCGTGGTGTATTTGATCTCCGGATTCCGTTGGAGCTTTTACGGGCTGGCCGACGTGAACGTGGGCGTCAGCGTGGCCGCCACGCTGTTTTTCCTGGCGCTGTGCCTGGCGGGGGTGTGGTGGATTTTCAAGACGGGTTGGCGTCTGAAAGCCTGAACGGGCGCGGTTTGTTTCCAATGGCAACGCGTACCGAGCGCGTCGCGGGGCGGCTTCGGTGAACAAGTGTGTCCCTGTGCGCCGCGCGTCACAGGTCGCGGCAAAATGCATGAGCAAGGCCGCGCCGGGGTCGTGGATGGCACCGTTTTTGCTCCACGACCCCTGTGTGAACCAGGGGGTGCACTGTTCCATGTCCAGCGAATTCTTTCCGGCTGCCGCGTTGACCCGCGAAGAGCGTGCCTTGCGCTTCGTGAAGCGCGCCCACGGCATCCGTATGCTGGGGTTGGCCCTGGGTGCGGTGGTGGTTGGCACGGTGCTGTTGCGCAATGACGCGCCGGCACCAGTGTGGGTGCTGATGGTCGTGCACGGTTTCGTGTGGCCGCATGTCGCGCGCCTGCTGTCCGGGCGCAGCGCGGAGCCCGCGAAGACCGAGCAGCGCAACATGCTGGTGGACGCTGCGATGAGCGGCGTCTGGGTCGCGCTGATGCAGTTCAACCTGTTGCCGTCCGTGGCACTGGTTGCCATGCTCGGCATGGATTTGATTGCGGTGGGTGGATACAGGCTGCTTGCGCGCGGCATGGCGTTGCAAGCCACGGCGTGCGCGGTCGCGGCGGTGGCCGACGGTTTCAATTTCGCGCCGCGCACCGGGTTGCCCGAGATGCTGGCGACGCTGCCGTTGCTGACGATGTTCCCGATCGTGCTCAGCGTGAGCATGCATCGCCTGTCACGACAGGTGCAGCAACAGAACCACTTGTTGCTCCAGTTGAGCAGCGTCGACAGCCTGAGCGGCCTGCTCAATCGCAGCCATTGGGAAAATGCGGTGAACGCGGCGCTGTCGCGGCATTGCTGCGACGTCGCGGTGATGCTGCTGGTCGATATCGACCAGTTCAAGCGGGCCAACGACCAGCATGGCCATACCGCGGGCGACGAGGTGATCAGAAAGGTCGGAAAGGTCATCCGCGCCAGCCTGCGCGACGGTGACCTTGCGGGCCGCTACGGTGGTGATGAATTTTGCGTGGTGCTGTGCGGCGCCGACATGCACGCCGCCGCGACGGTGGCGGAACGGATTCGCTCCAGCGTGGCGTGCTCGCTGTTCGAACGGGCTCCGGGCTTGCGCTGTACCTTGAGCATCGGGCTTGCACGCCACCATACGGCGATGCGCGACACCCGCGAGTGGGTGAAGGATGCCGACGCCGCCCTGTATCGCGCCAAGTTGTCCGGGCGCAACCGTTTCGTGCTGGCCAACTGAGGCAACGCAGGCCGGTTGCGGCGCCTGATCCGGGGCTCGGCCACGGTGCTACCATCGGCGCGACTTCCCGGTGCGCGCCGGCTGGTGCTCCATGGGTGAAGCTTCGTTCGACGTGATCGAAGGCGTGGCCCGATTCCGCCTGACCGGGGAGCAGGTGCTGGAAAGCGGTGTGCGGCAGATCGCCGACGCAATCGTTCGCACCAAGCAAGCCGGCCTGGACAAGTTGCTGGTCGACATCCGCCACATCACCGGCGTGCAGCCACCGAGCGTCACGACACGTTTGTGGCTGATGGGCGAATGGGCGCGTGCCGGTCGCGGCAGCGTGCGCGTCGCCATGGTCACCCGGCCGGAATTCATCGACCCCGACCGCTTCGGCATTGCCGCGGGACTCAATGCCGGATTCAGCAGCAATGTCTTCGAAGCCGAGGATCGGGCGCTGGATTGGCTGCTGGGACGACGCGGCGGGAGACCGTCGGACGCAGCCTTGCCCTGATCCGGCGCGCCGGGCGGCATAGTTTGGGAGCACAATGGGCATCCCGTCCTTCGAGGAGAGCGTCATGCGATGCATCGGTATTGCAGTGATGGGCGCGTTGTTGCTGCCGCTGGCCGCGACCGCGCAGACCCACCCCGACTGGTCCATGCCAGTCGCGGCCCACGTGAAAGTCCCTGCGTACATCAGCAAGGCCATGAACGACCCCGCGCGTGCGGCCGACAAGAAAGACGATGTGCGCCGCCAGATGGCCGCGGTGCTGACGTTTTCCGGCATCAAGCCCGGCGACAAGGTCATGGAACTCATTCCAGCGACCGGCTACTGGACGCGTGCGTTCAGCCAGATCGTCAAACCCGACGGGCACGTGTACACCATCTGGTCGTCCAACACCAAACCGGACAACAAGAACTGGGTGAACTGGGAAAAGCTGGTGAAGACGCCGCACTACAGCGACGTGACCATGCTGAAGGAATACATGGGCAAGCCGCACGCGCCGGTGCCCGTGGACATCGTGTTCACCGCCGACAATTACCACGACCTGCACGATCCGTTCTGGGGTCCGCAGCATAAGCCGCTGGACATGGCCGAGTTCAACAAGGCCGTCTACGCCGCATTGAAGCCGGGTGGGGTGTTCGTGATCGTCGACCACATCGCGCCGGCGGGTTCCGGCACCCGCGACACGGACACGCTGCACCGCATCGATCCCGCGGTGGTGAAGAAGGAAGTGGAAGCCGCGGGCTTCGTGTTCGACGGTTCCAGCGACGCGCTGGTCAACCCCAAGGATCCGCTGACCATCAAGGTGTTCGATCCGGCGGTGCGCGGCCACACCAGCCAGTTCATCTATCGGTTCAGGAAGCCCGCGAAATAGCAGCTTTGATTTTTGTCCGATGACGAGACGGGCGGCCAGGTGCCGCCCGTTCTGCACTGGCGGTACACGTCAGCGCGGGGTTCCTCCGGCATTGCCCGTGATCCTGGCGACCGCGGGTCATCACGCTGGTGCTGTGCAACCGGACGGGATTGGCCCGGGGCTGGCAGTGTCGCTCAAGGTGTCGAATGGCGTGCCTGTCTGCGCACCAAGGTTGAGACGATCTACCACCCGGTCGGCACCTGCAAAATGGGCGAGGATGACGCGGCAGTGGTCGATGCGAACATCGAAGTGGATGGCCTCGATGGCTTGTACGTCGTCGATGCTTCCATTATGCCGACCTTGATCGGCGGTAATACCAATTGACCCACGGTCATGATCGCCGAGAAAGCAGCCGGCGTGATGCCTGGCGTGTCCGGCTGCGGTTGATGCGCCGTTTTCTCAGCCAGTACTGCAAGGCCATCTCGCAGCGGATGAGTACGCTGGCAGGCAGCCGTGGATCGGTCAAAATCCAGACGCAACGCGTTCTCCCAGCCTCGCAGCCAGAATCAGGCTTGTTTGGTTTCCGGCCGACGCCTCGCCGTCTGGTTTGGAGCACAGTAGATCCCGTGCAGCGTGGCGATGATGGCTTCGGCGGGGCCGGGCCGCAACGAATACCACACGGTTTGTGATTCACGCCGGGTCACCACGAGTTCCTCTGCGCGCAGCCGCGCCAAGTGTTGAGACAGCGCCGACTGGCTGAGCTCGGGCACGCGTTCGTTGATCTGGCCCACGCTCAGTTCGCCACCCACCAGCATGCACAGGATGCGCAGGCGCTGGGGGTTGGCCAACGCCCGCAGCAGGCCGGCGGCCTCGTCCGAGTGGGATTCCATGGCCTCCAGGTCGAAGGCAAGGTCGGGTCGTTTTGTCATGGCAGCAGATTCCCGCGGTGTTCGCATTACGAGTGTTGACATCATAACACATACTAATTTAGAATACTCTAAATTAGATACAACGAACGTAACCCGCGAAGAGGTGACCCGTGAACATCGATCGGATGGTGATGCGTTTCGCAGGCAGCATGGTGATTGCAAGCGTGCTGCTCGCGCATTTCTTTACCCCGTGGTGGCTGCTGCTGACGTTGTTCGTCGGCGCCAACCTGCTGCAGTCCTCGTTCACGGGGTTCTGCCCATTGGCTCGGATCCTGCGCAAGTTCGGCTTGCAATCGGGCTGCGCGTTCCCGGTCCAATCACATCCCTCCCAAGAGGAAACTTGACATGTACTACATCGTGAATTCGGACAAATCGTTTGCGCAGGCCGTCGAAGCCCTGGATGCCGCGGTCAAGCGCCACAAGTTCGGCGTGCTGCACGTCCACGACATTGGCGCGACGCTGCGTGGCAAGGGCCAGTCATTCGCAGGCGAGTGCAAGGTATTCGAAGTGTGCAGTCCGGCGCATGCGGCGGCCGTACTCGCGAGCGACCTGCGACTCAACACCGCGCTGCCCTGCCGCATTTCCGTGTACACCGAGCAAGGCAAAACCCGCCTCGGGATGATCGAGCCCGAGCGCATGCTGGAGTTGCTGTCGAGCGATCCGGCGTTGACGAAGGTAGCGCGCGAAGTCGGCGACGCGACCCGGCGGATGATCGACGAGGCGAAGTGATGCGCTACCTGCGTGCCTTCCACCCATTGCGGTTCGGATTGCCACTTGCAGGATTGGTGGTGCTGGCGGCCTGCGGAAGCGCACCCAAGCCCGTGGCAATGCCGCCAGAACCGCCGCTCGCAACCTTGACCGTCGGTTCCGCGCAGGCAGCGCGCGAGCAGGTTTGGGACGGGGTGGTCGAGGCCGTGGATGAAACCACGATGTCCGCGCAGACGAACGCACGGGTCGAGGCGCTGCCGTTCGACGTGGGCGACCACGTTTCCAAGGGCGATGTGCTGGTCCGCTTCAGCAGTGTCGAGCAGCAGTCCGGCCGCAAGGCCGCCGCCGCCAACGTTGCCGCGGCGAATGCCGAGTATCAGGACGCCGAGGTCAACTGGAAGCGCATGCGGGCCGTGGTCGACCAGGGTTACGTTTCGCGCGCGCAGATGGATGCCGCGACCGCGCATCGCGACGCTGCGCGCGCGGCCTTGAACGCAGCGACCGCCGCGCTGCATAGCGCGAGCCAGCAGGCCGATTACACCGTGGTGCGGGCCCCGTTCAACGGCGTCATCACCCGCCGCTTCGTGCATGTGGGCGAGGCGGTGCAATCCGGGCCGCCAGCGCCGCAGCCACTTGTCGCGTTGTCGGCACTGGATGCGTTGCGGGTGGATGTGGTGGTGCCGCAGAGCGCGGTCGATTCGATCCGGCAGTTCCACACCGCCACGGTATTGGCCGGCGACGGGAAACGCGTACTGGTATCCGCGATCACGGTGCTCCCGTACGCCGATCCCGCCACGCACACGTTTCGCATCCGCGTTCCGTTGCCCGCCAACATCACCGGCCTTTATCCGGGCATGACCGTCAAGGTGGCGTTTGCGGTCGGCGATGCCCAGCGCCTGCTGGTCCCGGTTTCCGCCTTGATGCAGAGCGGTGAATTGAGTGGTGTTTACGTGGTCGGTGCCGACCATTCCGTGGGCCTGCGCCAACTTCGATTGGGCCATCGTTACGGCGACAAGGTCGAAGTGCTGGCCGGGCTTGCACCCGGTGATCGCATCGCGCGCGATCCTGAAGCCGCGGCGTTGTATCTCGCCAAGCTGCACGCGGCGGGGAAAGGTTGACCATGGACACGCCGCGCCTCGGATTCTCCGGACGCATCGCCCGCGCGTTCCAGAATCATCCGCTGACGCCAATCCTGGCCGTGGCGGCGTTGCTGCTTGGGCTGACCGCGCTGATGATCACGCCGCGCGAGGAAGAGCCGCAGATCGACGTGACCATGGCCAACGTGATGGTGCCGTTTCCGGGTGCCGACGTGCGTGATGTCGAGAACCTCGTGGCATCTCCCCTCGAGCAGCAGCTTGCCGGTATCCAGGGCATCAAGCACGTCTATTCGGTGAGCCGCCCGGGCCTGGCGCTGCTGACCGTGCAGTTCAAGGTTGGCGTGCCGCGCCAGACGGCATTGGTACGACTGTACAACAAGGTGTTCCAGAACCGTGCACTGTGGCCGCCCAATCTGGGCGTTGGCCAACCGTTGATCCAGGCCAAGGGCATCGACGACGTCCCGGTCATGACCCTGTCGCTGTGGAGCGACCGCGCGGGCACGACACCGGTCGAGCTCGCCGAAGTCGCGCACACACTGGAAACCTACCTGAAGCGCGTCCCCGGCACCCGTGACGTGTACACGATCGGGGCACCCGATCGTGCGGTGGTGGTCGACCTCGACCCTGCCAGGCTGGCCGTATACGGCCTGTCGCTTGCCGACCTCACGCGCTCGCTGCGCGCGGCGAACATCGTCACGCAGGCGGGCGAGCGTGTGGCGGGTGATCGCGTGGTGCCGGTCACTGCGGGCACCTTTCTCACGGGCGCCGACGAGATTTCGCAACTGGTGATCGGACTCAAGGACGGCCAGCCGGTGTTCCTGTCCGATGTTGCACAGGTTCACGCCGGTGCCGACCTGCCGAGCAGCTATGTCTGGTTCGGCACGCCTCCCGGCAAGGCCGGCCCCAGGACTGGCGAGACCCCGTCGGTGACGATGGCGATCACCAAGCGCACCGGCACCAACGCCGAGAACATCACCCAGGCCGTCCGGCAACGTGTCCGCCAACTCGAAGGCGTGGTGATCCCGGCCGGCATCCACGCGGTGGTCACCCGTGACTACGGCCAATCGTCCACGGCCAAAGCCGACCACCTGATCCACGAGCTGATCTTCGCCACTTTCTCGGTGATGCTGCTGGTGTTGCTGACGCTCGGTTGGCGCGAGGCCATCGTGGTGGGCACGGCGGTGATCATCACCCTGATGTTGACCCTGTTCGCGTCGTGGGCCATGGGTTTCACCATCAACCGCGTCTCGCTGTTCGCGCTGATTTTTTCGATCGGCATCCTGGTCGACGACGCGGTCGTGATCGTCGAGAACATCCATCGCCACATTGCCCTGGGCGGACGCAACCTGCGTGAGGTAATCCCGGCTGCGGTGTCGGAAGTCGGCGGCCCCACGATCCTGGCGACGTTCACCGTCATCGCCGCGCTGCTGCCGATGGCTTTCGTGTCGGGGCTGATGGGCCCGTACATGCGGCCGATTCCGGTCAACGCATCGGCGGGCATGCTGTTGTCGCTGGCGGTGGCGCTGGTGGTGACGCCGTGGCTGGCGCTGAAACTGTTGCGCGGACATGCGGCGCAAACGGTGCACGAAGACGCGCCGCGCTCGCCGCGCTCGCTGCGATTCTTTCGCCGCCTGATGCTGCCATTCGTGACCGGCGCGCGCGCGGCCCGTCGGCGACGCATGTTGTTTGGCGCCATGATCGTGCTGGTGCTGGCCGCCGCGGGCCTGGTGGTCGTCAAGGCCGTCATCCTGAAGATGCTGCCGTTCGACAACAAGTCGCAATTCACGGTGGTGGTCGACATGCCGGTGGGCAGTACGCTGCAGACCACCAATCAGGCCTTGCAGCAGATGGCGCACGCACTGGATGGCGTGCCCGAAGTGCTGAACTACCAAGGCTACGCGGGCACCGCTGCACCAATCACCTTCAACGGGCTGGTACGCCAGTATTACCTGCGAGAAGGCCCCATCGATGGCGAGCTGCAAGTCAACCTGGTGCCCAAGGACGATCGCAAACGCCAAAGCCACCAGATCGCGCAGGCGGTGCGCCCCAAGCTGGCTGCGATTGGCGCGCGTTACGGCGCTTCCGTGAAAGTGGTGGAAGTGCCAGCCGGTCCGCCGGTTCTGGCCCCCATCGTGGCCGAGATCTACGGGCCCAACTATGCCACGCTGCACAAGCTCGCCCTGGGCGTCGAGCGGGATTTTCGTTCCGACCGTGACCTCGTCGACATCGGCACCAGCGTCGAGGCCGACTCTCCGCGTGAGATCGTGGTGGTGGATCGCGCACGTGCCGCGCGTTTGGGACTCAACCAAACCGAGATCGCGACGGCGCTGCACACGGCGCTGTCGGGCGATGACGCGACGTATGTGATGGATGGCCGCGCGCGTTACGCCATTCCGGTGCGCTTGCACTTGCCGGCTGGTGACCAGGCATCGCTTGCGCAACTCCTGGCTTTGCGCGTGCGCACCAGCGGCGGTGTGCTGGTGCCGCTGTCGGCCGTGGTGACGGTCGAGAAGGCCAACTGGGAAAAAGCCATCTTCCACAAGGATCTGCTGCCCTACACCTATGTCACCGCGGATGACGCCGGCCGCGTGGACAGCCCGTTGTATGGCATGTTCGCGATGGTTTCCAGGCTTGGCCACGGTGCTGTCGATGGCCACAAGCTGACGCAGAACTTCATCCATCAGCCGATCGACCCGGTGGGCTATTCGGTGAAATGGAGCGGCGAGTGGACGATCACCTACGAAACGTTCCGCGACATGGGCATTGCCTATCTCGCCGGGTTGGCGCTGATCTACCTGTTGGTGGTTGCCCACTTCAAGCGATACATGGTGCCGTTGATCATCATGGCGCCGATTCCGTTGACCGTAATCGGCGTGATGCCGGGTCATGCGCTGGTCGGCGCACAATTCACGGCGACCTCGATGATCGGGATGATTGCGCTGGCCGGCATCATGGTACGCAACTCGATCCTCCTGATCGACTTCATCGACCTCGCACTGGCGTCCGGCAAGCCATTGCGTGATGCGGTCATCGAGGCCGCGGCCGTGCGCGCCAAGCCGATTGTGTTGACCGCGATCGCCCTGATGATCGGTGGCTCCTTCATCCTCAGCGACCCGATCTTCCAGGGTCTTGCGGTGTCGCTGATCTTCGGCGTTCTTATCTCCACGGTGCTCACCTTGCTGGTGGTCCCGCTTCTGTATTACGCGTGGCTGTCACGCGGCTCCCGAACCAATGCACAGGTTGCACCTTGAGCGATACACACGGAACGGAAGTCGGTTGGCCTGAATCACGCAGTTTACGACGGTGCCTTGGTACTCCGATCGGGTTGCCCCAAAGCGGCCTGTCGTGGACTGCAGCAATGGGGCGGCGCCAGCGGTCGGCACACAACGCCGTGCACAGCGCGCGGCGTGAATGCAATGACGGGCCGAGACGGCACGTGACGCGTCAGCGTTTGTCGAACAGCGCGCGCACGTCCTTCACGAACAGTGCGTCGCTGGACGCACGCGCGTAGAACATGTGGCCGCCCGGGTATTCCTTGACCTGCACGCGGGTCGGATCGCCCATCGCCGGCATCTGGTCGACGGCGAGCACCGACACCATGAACGGGCAGGACAGGTCATCCCAGCCGTGCGCGATCAGCACGCGGAAGTCCGGATCGTTGGCCACCGCTTCGCGCAGTTGCTTCACCGAGCCCTGTTCCGCGTCATCGTCGTTGTGCCACAAATTGTTGACCTTGTAATTGAGGGTCTGGTACTGCGCGTCGTCCTTCCAGCCGACGGTTTGTGTCACGAAGTTCACCATCGCGGTGGTGGTTGGCGCGATGATGCCGTTCAGGATCGGGTCGCCCGATTGCTGGTGCGGCGCGTACGGGAACGGATCCCAGGCGGTGAAGTTGGAGTCGTAGCGGCTGCCGAGCTTGCCTTCCGAGCGGTACACCTCGCGCAGGTAGGCCTGCGTTTCCAGCCGGCCGCCGGAGTTCTTGACGAAGGTCGGGTCGAGGCCGGTGAGTTCGGTGACCTTCTTGATCATCGCGGCGTACGCGGCAGGGTCGCTGCGGCCCTTCATCAACGTTTCGGCGTAGGTGCCGCGCGTGTACGCGATGATCGGCGCCATGTTCGCGGCGCTGAGCTTGCCTTCGCGCTCCAGATGCGCGGCGACGATCGAGGGCAGGGTGGTCATCCAGGCCATCGGGGATACCAGGTCGTCGCTCCACGCCAGCGGATCGAGGTAGGGCGACAGCAGCACCATGCCGTTCATCGCGACGCCGAGCCGCGTCTGCAGGTAATAGGTGATGCGCGGGCCGCGGAAGCCGCCGTAGCTTTCGCCGGTGATGTACTTCGGCGATTCCATCCGGCCGTTCCTGACCAGCCAGTCGTAGACGATCTGCGACAGGTAATGGATGTCGGCATCGGTGGAATAGAAATCCTTGGTCGATTGCTTGTCGTCCACCAGCGAGCGGCTGTAGCCGGTGCCGACCGGATCGATGAACACGAGGTCGGTGAAGGGCAGCCAGGTGCTGGGGTTGTCGTGCAGGCGCGCGGGTGCCGAGGGCGAGTCGCCGTTGACGCCGAAGCTCACGATCTTCGGGCCGATCGCGCCGAAGTTGAGGAACACCGACGAGGCGCCCGGACCGCCGTTGAACGCGAAAGTCACCGGGCGATTCTTGCCGGGCACGGTGTACGCGGTGTAGACCACCTGCGCGATCAGCTTGCCCTTGTCGTCGCGCACCGGCAGCCAACCGACGCTGGCGGTGTATTTCAGCGTGTGGCCGTCGACCACCGTGGATTGCGAGACGTGCGCGGCCTTGGGCAGCGGCGGCAGCTCGAACGCGGGGGCATTGGCGACGTGCTTGCTGGCGCCATCGGCGTGGGCGGCTGGTGTGATGGCGCACGCGAACAGGACGGCGGCGAATGCCGTCGTGAGAATCGGCTTGAACATTGCGGGCTTCCCCAGGAAAAGTCGGCAAGCTTAGCGAAGCCTGTCATCGCGCGACCGTGCTGAAAGGCACGGTCACGCGGCCGGGGAAACTTGTCGCGATGCGTCGCTCAGTGACCGCTGCTGCTTCCGGCAGCTGCGGAAGCCGCGGCGGCGGCGGTACCGCCCGCCGCAGGCTGTGCGGCCGTACCCGCGTACTGTCCGATCTGCAAGGCGTACTTCACCTGTCGGCCGGCAGGCAGCGCAGTCGGGGCGGCATAAACGCTGACCGTGTAATTGCCGGCCGCCGGCACTGTCGTCGACCACTTGCTGGTCGGCGTCTTGCCCGAATCCACCAGCACGTTGCCGGAAGCCTGGTCCTTCACCGTGAAGTGTACGTCGGGATTCTGGGTGATCAGGTTCACCGCCAGGGTCTTGCCCGCCGCCATCGCGACGGTGAAATCGTGCGAGGGTGCCTGCGGGTCCACGCTGCCGGTCATCTGCGCCCAGGGGTTGTTGTCTTGGAAAGTCACCGCGGTCGTCGCGGGTTGCAGGTCGTTCTTTCCGTATTGCCCGATCTGCAGCGCGTACTTGGGTTTTTCGTCGCGCTGCATCGCTTCGGGTTGCACGTACACGCGGATCGAGTAGGTGGTCGGCTCGGTGGTCTGGGTCGACCACGTGGTGGCGCCAGTCTGGAGGGTATCCACCAGTTGTTTGTCGTGGGTTTCGTCCTTGACCTTGAAGAACACGTTCGGGTCGCGCGTCACCAGGTTGACCTGGAACGTCTTGTCGGCGGGGATCGCGACGCTGTAATCGTGGTAATAGTCGTAACGGGAAACGGTGTTGACTTCCTGCGCCCAGTGGCTGTTCGGCTGGAACGTCACCGTGACCGGCGTGTCGGCCAGCGCGGGCAGCGCCAGCGCCGCGCACAGGGCGATGCCGGTGGCGGCTGCAAGGGAACGAATGGAACGAATGCGTGACACGGACATGGGTGAAACCTCGCGCTGATGGTGTGAAGCGCCCCCTGCTCAACGGGCGCGGTAGACGGTGCCGCAACGGTACGGACGTCCGTGCAGCATACACTTTTCGTCGCGTGGATTTGCAGCGAGTGCGGCCACCGCCCGCTGGCGGTGGCCGCATGTCAGGTCAGTGACTACGACCGTGCGCCTTGCAGGCCGCGCCGTCCGTCACGCCGGTCACCGCGCCGGCGGCCGATGTCACGGTGCGGCTGTAGCACGAACCGTGCGAGTCGGTGAACTTGTAACTCTGGTCTGATTGCTGGCCGGTCGGGCCGGTGAAGTTGCCGCTGGCATCGAAGTTGAGCGTATCGGCTGCACTGTCCGATTGGCTGCGACTGGAGGCGTAATGACCGCCCGGGCCGCCTTCGCTGTGTTGCCGCGAATAGTTCTGGGCAACCGTGGTGGCCTGGGTTTCGCTGCCGTCGCTGGCGACCTGCACGTCGATGTCCATCGTCAGCGGGAACGACCAGCTCACGGTACTGTTTGCCGGGCCGTTGTCGAACGGGCGCCCGAAGGAGCGTTCGAGCGCGCTGCTGGTCTGGGTGATGTTCTGCACGAACGCCGTGGCGCTGTTGGTCACCTGCTGGCTGTTGCTGAAGCGGACGTCCTGCACCACGTTGGACGGCACGCGGCCCTGGGGCGTATCCAGATAACCACGCGTCACCAGGCTGTGCCGCGAAGTAACGTTGAAGGTGTAGTGGATGCCGTCGGGGTTGGCGACGTTTTGTTGCACCGGATGCACGCCGGTGTCGGCATCCTGGGTCAATGCGCCGGTCAGCTGCGTGGCGCCGTGATCCTGATACAGCAGCAGCGTGGCGGCGGTGTCGAAACGCTGACTGTTGTTCTGGAAAGTCGGATCACCCGTAACGACGCTGATGCTGATCGTGTGCGGCTGGCCGTTGTCCAGCAGGCCTGCGAAGGGCGTGATGTCGACACGATACGGTTCGAAGTTCAGGGTCTGCACGCCGGGAATCGGTCGCCACAGGTAGGGATCGACTCCACCGGTGAAGACCCAGCCGGAGATGGGCACGATGCCGGCGGGCTTGCCGTCGATCGCGACTTCGGCTTCGCGGAACGCGCCGCCGCCGCAGTCGTTCAACTGCACGTCATACGGTTCCGGGAAACAGGAATACCAGAACTCGTCGCCTGATTGCGGCTCGGCGGTGACCGCGAGGTAGGCGCGGTCGATGTTGGTGGGCAGCGTTAGCGTTGCTGTCATCGGCGCCTGATCGGTGTAGATCGACACCGTGTTGCCGGCAGGGTCGTTGCCCAGCGAGAGCACCTGGTCGGGCACGCGCGGCGCCGGGTATTCGGGGGTCGCCGGATAGAAATCCAGCTCTGCGCTGCCGGTGATCGAACCGTTGTAGGTGCTGTTGTGGATGTTGTACACCACCGCGTTGCCGGGGTGCGCGCCCATCAACAGCGAGGACAGGTCGGTGACGTCGCGCTCGACATGCCAACCGGGATTGCGCGACGACGAGGGTTCCTGGGTGGTACCGAAGTACATGTTCACGCCGCCGATCCACACGCTGGCGGTACGGTCGAATTGGCGCCCCGTGGTGACGTTGAAATCGGCCTTGAACACGACTTTGGCCCAGGGGCCGTTGCAGCCGGCGGGCGGCGTGTAACTGAAGGGGTGGGCGGAGTAATCATCGAAAGTACCGGTGGTCGAGCCGGCCGTGTACAGCTTCACGACGCAAGGGGTTTCATCCGGAACCGGCACCAGCGGGTCGGCCACCGCCACGCCGGTTTCGCCGATGGCGATCGGCGGCCCGACGATGGATTGCGGGGCAATGGCGGCGACGGCACTCATGGCCGTGAGCAGACCGGCGGTTGCCAGCACGATGAGGCGCGGAGAACGAACAAACGGCGGGGCTTGCATGACGAGTCTCCTTGGAGCTGCGTGATCCCCCTGCAAAGTTCGGCAGCCTAGCACCAAACATGGCCCGGTGTTACATCCATGCATTCGGGATTTACATATACAATCGGCGGGCGTTCCAGGCTGGCTCCCGCGACGCGTCCTTGCGCAAACTCCGGTGCGATCCTGCACAATCGACGTTTTGAGCAAGGAATCAGCGCATGCTGTTGACGATCGCCATCATCGCCATCACCTGCATCGTTTCGTGGATCGCGTTCAAGGACGGCAAACTGATGCAGCGCTTGCTGCTGTGGCCGCCGGCGGTCGAGAAGAAGCACGAATACTGGCGGCTGCTGAGCTACGGGCTGGTGCACGCGGATTTCCAGCACCTGTTGTTCAACATGGTCACGCTGTTCTTCTTCGGGCGCGCGATGGAAGGGCTGTACGCGCGTTACCTCGGCCCGTTCGGCTTCCTGTGGTTCTATCTTGGCGCCTTGCTGGTGTCGATACTGCCGACCTACATCAAGAATCGCCACAACCCGAACTACCGCAGTCTCGGCGCGTCCGGCGCGGTGTCGGCGGTACTGTTCGCCTTCATCCTGCTGTCGCCGTGGTCGATGATCCTGGTGTTCGTGATCCCGGTGCCGGCGATCCTGTACGCGGTGGTGTTCCTTGGCTATTCGATTTACGCGGACCAACGCGGCGGCGGTTACATCAACCACAGCGCGCATTCCTGGGGTGCGGCCTACGGCATCCTGTTCACGGTCATCATGGAACCGCGCATCACGCTGATCTTCATGCAGCAACTCCTGCATCCGTCGTTCCTCGGCGGATAACCCGTTGACGGATGTCAGCGATGGGCTGGCCTCGAACGGTACAATGGAAGGGACGAATCATTGACCCGAACCCCATGAGCGATCCCATCGACAACGTCCGCCCGCTGTCGGGCAGCAAGTTCACAAGCCCGCAGGGCACGCGGGCGGTCAAGGACGGCATCCGGCCGAGCGCGTTGAGCCGCGTGCCGGATGCGGCGCGCAAGCCGCCGTGGTTGCGCGTGAAATTGCCGGCAGGCGCGAAGTACGAGGAAATCCGCGACATCGTGCGCACGCACAAGCTGTCCACGGTGTGCGCGGAATCCAAATGCCCGAACATCGCCGAGTGCTGGGGACGCGGCACGGCCACCTTGATGCTGATGGGATCGGTGTGCACGCGCGCCTGCAAGTTCTGTTCGGTGTCCACCGGCAACCCGCAGGGCTGGCTGGATCCCATGGAACCCGCCAACGTCGCCGACGCGGTGGCGCTGATGGGCCTGAAATACGTGGTGCTGACCTCGGTCGATCGCGATGACCTGCCCGATGGCGGCGCTGGCCATTACGCCGCCTGCATCCGCGCGATCCACGGGCGCACACCCGAAACCGCGGTCGAAGCCCTGACCCCGGATTTCGCAGGGCGCCACCAACACGTCGCCACGGTGCTGGATGCGGGCCTTGCCACCTACGCGCAAAACGTCGAGACGGTCGAACGCCTGACCCATCCGGTGCGCGACGCGCGCGCGGGCTACCGGCAGACGCTGGACATCCTGAAGTTCGCCAAGGGTTACGCGCCCAGTACCGTCACCAAGACCAGCATGATGCTGGGGTTGGGTGAAACCGACGACGAAATCGAACGCGCGCTTGCGGACATCCGCGCCGCCGACGTCGACGTGGTCACGATGGGCCAGTACATGCGGCCGACCCAGAACCATTTGCCGGTGGAACGTTTCGTCACGCCCGAACAGTTCCAGGAGTACCGCGAAGTCGCGCTGGGCATGGGTTTCCTGGAAGTGGTGTCGGGGCCGCTGGTGCGTTCCAGTTACCGCGCGGAGCGGGTACTGGAGCACAACAACGTCGGCCTCGATCCGGCCGTCGTCGAAGGCATCCGCGAGACGGCCGGGCTGCGGTGCTGACATCGGAGTCTGCTGCACGCGGACGGGTCGCCGCGCCTTTCGTGGTCTGTGGCGGCGCTGCGGTCATTGCCGGCGGGCTGCTGGCTGCGGTGGTGGGCCTGCCCGGAACCGCGACCGCGAACCTGCCGTTGCAGCATCTGGCTTGGGCATCGGCCTACCTGGTGCTGGTGGTCGGGGTCGCCCAGTTCGTGTTCGGTTTGGGGCAGGCGTGGCTGTCCGCGCGCGTCCCGTCTGCAGGCTGGATCGTCACCGAGTGGTGCGTGTTCAACCTCGGCAATGCCGGAGTGATCGCCGGCACCTTGCTGGGTTCGTTCGAGTTGGTGCTGGCGGGCACCGCGTTGTTCGCCGCGGGCATCGCGCTGTTTTTGCTCGGAACCCGCGGCGCGTTGCGGCTCGGCTGGCTGGCCGGTTATCGCATCCTGCTGGGCCTGATGTTCCTGAGTTCGCTGGTCGGACTGGTGCTGTCCGTGCATCCGCGTTGATGCTGCGTCAGCCCCAGGGCTTCGCCTCCGCCAGCAGCGTCCGCAGCCGGGCCTCGTCTGCATCGGCAAGTAATTGTTCGGCCTCGTGATAGTTGGCCGAATCCAGCGGCTTGTGCAGCACGCCATCGCCGCCAATCCGGCTGAAAATCATCAACACGTTGCCGAAGGAAGCTTCCATCAGCGCGGCCTGCCAGTGGCCGCCCTGGGCGTCGTCGAAACTTCTCATTGCTGAATGTTCGGGTGAGGGATCAACAGGATACACGTGCGTGTCAACCCCATTCATGCGATAATCGCGCCTGCCTGACGCTCGGATCAAACCTATGACGACGTGGCGGGGTGGGTGCCATTGCGGCCGGATCGCGTTCGAGGTGGATGGCGAGATCGATACCGTGGTGGAGTGCAATTGTTCGCATTGCCGACCCAAGGGCTACCTGCTGTGGTTCGTGCCGCGCCCGGCGCTGCGTTTGGCCACGCTAGCAACGAACATGAGCACTTACCGTTTCAACAAACACAAGATCGCCCACCACTTTTGTCCCGTTTGCGGGGTGGCGCCGTTCGCCGATGGCGAGCACGAGGGGCATCCGATGGCAGCGGTGAACGTCCGCTGCCTTGAGGGGGTCGAACCGGCCGGCCTGAACGTCCGCCAGGTTGACGGTCGCGCGCTGTAACGCGCGGGGGCCCGGGTTTCACCGCGACTTGTTTCGAGTGATCCGGCTCGTCTGGACTCGGCCCACCGGCCGAGCATGCAACGCAACAACATGAGGAAAGCAGCAATGGCAACAACACGGAACCGCAAACCCTCCGGCAAGGCCGCCGCAAAAAAGGCGACTCACAAAGCCTCTGCCGGGTCAACGGGTGCGCGCAGCGGTGTGGCGAAGGCTGCCAAGGCTGCCAAGGCTGTCAAGGCCGCCAAAAAGGCCCCCAACAAAACCCGGAATGCCAAGGCGTCTGCGTCGGCGAAGCCGTCCAAACGGCCTGCTGCCAACGTCAAGGCGGTGAAAGCCGCTACACCCGCGCCGATCCAGAAACCGGTGGTGTCGCGCCCGGCGTCCGTCAAGACCGCGGCGCGAGCCGTGGCCGCCGCGCGTGCCAGTGCCGCCAAGCGGCGTCCTCCTTCGTACATCCCGCGGTCACGTTTCAACGACGACTGGATGCTGGGTGGTGCCGTGGAGCTGCCGCGCCAACCTACACCGGCCGCGCATGCGCCGACCCGCAAGCCGCCGAAGCCGCGTGCGCCCAAGCCCAAGGCCATCAGCCATGAGCAGGCGGTGGCCAATCTGAAGGCGCTGCTGGAATCGCGCAAACGCAAGGGCGGGGCGTCGGCGGCCAAGGGCGCGTGACACCCGCGCGACGGCCCTGCTGCTTAGCGGTTTAATAACAAAACTCTTCAGTCTAGATTTAGCACGGGTCTGGGAAACTGTCGCCACTTCGCAGAAGAAGGGGCGTCAGCCATGAACGGAAAAACCGGTTCGATCCGCAACAAACTGATGGTGGCCTGCGCGTTGCTGGTCGCGGCTGTGTTGGCCACGCCCGCGGCGATGGCGCACGATCACTATTACGGCGGCCATGGCGACCGCTCGGGCGATGTGCTGGGCGCTTTGGTCGTTGGTGCCCTGATCGGCGGCGTGCTGGTCAGTGCCAGTCAGCATCATGACCGTTACTACGACGGCGGCTATTACTCCGCACCGGCCTATCCGCAGCAGGGTTATTACGGTGGCTATCCCGCGGCGTATTCGTACCCGAGCTATCCGGCCTATTCGTACGGCAACGGCGGCTACTACGACAACTACCCGGGCTATGGCGGCAGCGTGAACGTCGGCGTGGTGTACAACAGTGGTGGCGGTTACCGGCATGGTGGCGGTCATTACTACGGCGGCTCGCGCGGCTACTACCACGGAAACCGGGGTTACGATGGTGGCTACCATGGCGACCGGGGACACTACTACGCGCGCCACGGGCACTGATCCGCGCCGTCATTTCTGGTCTTGCCGAGGCCCGGTTGTCCGCAACCGGGCCTTTTGTTGCAGGGGGCGGTGCGCGCAGGATGTGTCACGCGACTCGGCGTTCGCGCTTCAGCGAAGCGTGCGGTAAGCCTCGCGCAGCAACTCGTGGAAGTGATGCACCCCGTTCTCGCGTTTGGGATTGAGCCGTCCGGCCACGTAGGAACCCGATTCGAGACCGCGTTGCACGATCTCGCACATTTCGACGTCCTGGCGCTGCACCAGGTCACTGAAGGCATGGTCACTGGCGTGGCGTGATTCCAGGTCGGCGGTGTCCGGCGGATAGAAGTAGTCGAACGTGACCCGGCAGCGTCCCGGCGCCAGCGGCATCACGCGGTTGGCCTGCATCCGGTCCGGCAACACGTTGAGCAGGGTGTTGGGCCACACGAACCAGTACAGCGCCTCGCCATCCCCGTAGAGTTGCTTGTCGCTCGCGAGCGGGCTGTGCTGCAGCGAATGCCAGCGCGCGGTTTCGACCACATAGTCGCGGTAATCCAGCATCCGGTTCAACTCCGGATGGATGTGCGGCACGTGGTAGCCCTCAAGATAGTTGTCGATGTAGGCCTTCCAGTCGCAGGCGATGTCGTAGCCGTAGTGGCGATGGAAAACATAATCGTCGAGCGGGCGCTCGCCCAGCCGTGCATCGACGCCCGCGACCAATTCAGCGAAGGGCATCGCGGGATCCAGCGCGGCGAACACCAGTCCGCGCCATTCGGCGACTTGCGCTTCGGGCAGGCGTGTCGAGCCGATGTCGAAATCGCGCGCGCCATCCATTTCCGTTGCGCTGAGCAGTCGCCCATCCAGCGCATAAGTCCAGCCGTGGTAATGGCAGCGCAGGCGTTTGGCGCCGCGGCCGTCGCACAGTGCCAGCGGCCCGGCGCGGTGCCGACAAACGTTGTGCAGCGCGCGCAGCACGCCGTCGTCGCCGCGCACCAGCAGCAGCGGGATACCCGCGATTTCCGCGACCACATGATCGCCGGCTTCGGCGAGTTGATCGACACGCGCCAGCCATTGCCAGCCGTGCGCGAACACCGCGCGGCGATCGCGCGCCGCGCTTTCGGCACCGACGTAAAAGCGTGCCGGCAGCGCATGCGCATGGTCGAGTGCCTGGGGTGCGAGGTCGTGGTCGTGGCGTTGCGTCATGAATCCAGTTCTCTGAACCGCTTGAAATGGGTGAGGGCGTCACCAGTTCATGTGTGGTGTCTGGCCGAGCCATCACGTTGGCTGAACGCGAGGATTGTTTGAATCAAGGTTTACCAGTGTAGGGTAAGGGAAAGCTCGCCGTATCCAGGGAATCTTCGGAAATGTCCGCACAGCCCCGATCGATCCGCACATGCCACGAGCCCGAACCAGCGGGCTTGCGGTACCAGCATGTGCGCGATGCCAGCCTGGCCCTGTGCGACACACTGGCGCCGGAAGACACGGTCGCGCAGTCGATGCCGGATGCGAGCCCCGCGAAGTGGCACCTCGCGCACACCACGTGGTTTTTCGAGCAATTCCTGCTCGCGCACTTCGATCCTGGCTATCGCCGTTTCCACGACGGCTGGGATTACCTGTTCAATTCCTATTACCAGAGCGTCGGCCCGATGCATGCGCGGCCGCAGCGCGGCTTGTTGACGCGACCGACGCTGGACGAGGTGGTGGCCTATCGTGCGTACGTCGATGGGGCGATGCGCGACTTGTTGCGGCAGCGCGGCGATGATCCCGATCTGCTAGCGCGGCTGGAGCTCGGACTCAATCACGAACAGCAGCACCAGGAGTTGTTGCTGACGGACATCCTGCATCTGTTTGCATCGAATCCGCTGCAACCCGCGTTCCGCGACGCGCCGTCATGCGCGCCATCGGAGTCCGTGCCCTTGCGTTTCATCGAGGGGCGCGTCGGCATCGTTGAAATCGGCCACGCGGGCGATGGCTTCGCTTACGACAACGAATCGCCGCGACATCGCGCGTTGCTGCACGCGCACGCGATTGCCAACCGCTGCGTGACCAACGCCGAGTTCCGTGAATTCATCGACGATGGCGGTTATCGCAATCCCGTGTTGTGGCTGTCGGAGGGCTGGGACACCGTACAACGCGAAGGCTGGTCGCACCCGTTGTACTGGGACGATGCGCTCGAAACGGCCTTCTCTTTGGCCGGCCGCCAGGCGATCGATCTTGCTGCGCCGGTGTGCCACGTCAGCTTCTTCGAAGCCGATGCTTTCGCGCGCTGGGCGGGGGCGCGTTTGCCGACCGAGTTCGAGTGGGAAGCGCAGGCACGGGCGTTGCCCGTCGCGGGCAATTTCGCCGGCAGCGGCGCCTTGCGCCCACTGCCGGCGCGCGTCGGCAAGGTTCCCGTCCTGCAAGTGTTCGGCGATGTGTGGGAATGGACCGCCAGCCCTTACGTTGGCTATCCCGGTTACCAACCCGCGGCCGGTGCGCTGGGCGAATACAACGGCAAGTTCATGAACGGGCAATGGGTGCTGCGCGGCGGGTCATGCGCAACACCTGATGGGCACGTCCGCGCCAGCTATCGCAACTTCTTCCATCCCGCGGCACGCTGGCAGTTCAGCGGGTTGCGCCTGGCCAAGGATGTTTCAGCATGATCGGTACCGCCCTGCGTCGTTTCCAGCTTGAAGACCGTCGTCCGCGTCGCGACGAAATCCTCGCGGATGCGTTGCGGGGGCTTGCGAGTCATCCGAAACGGCTGCCGTCGAAATACTTCTACGACGCGCGCGGATCGCAGCTGTTCGAGCGGATCTGCGAGCAGCCCGAGTACTACCCGACCCGGACGGAACTCGCGATCATGCGCGACAACGTCGGCGCCATCGCGGCTGCACTGGGGCCGAACGTGCGCGTGGTCGAATACGGCAGCGGCAGCGGCTTGAAGACGCGCTTGCTGCTGAGGCACTTGCAATCGCCGGTGGCGTACGTGCCGGTGGAAATCTCGCGCAGCGCGCTCACGGAAAGCGTGACCGGCCTTGGCCACGAGTTTCCATACATCGAAATGTTGCCGGTGTGCGCGGATTTCACCCGGCCGATCAAGCTGCCGCGTGCGGCGCGCGCGCCGCGCCAGACCGTCGTGTACTTCCCGGGTTCCACCCTCGGAAATTTCGCGCCGGACGACGCGCTGCGTTTGTTGCGGCAGATGCGTGTCGAGGCGGGACAGGGTGGTGGTGCGCTGAACGGTGGCGTATTGATCGGCATCGACCTGGTCAAGGATCGAGCCGCGCTGGAAGCCGCCTACAACGATGCCGCCGGCGTGACCGCGGAATTCACCCTCAACCTGTTGCTACGACTGAACCGCGAGCTCGGTGCGGATTTCGACCTGGGTGGATTCCGTCACCGTGCGCGTTGGCATCCACTGGCCGGCCGTATCGAAACCCACATCGTCAGTACGCGCGCGCAGCGCGTGCGCGTCGGCGGACAGGTGTTCGAGTTCGCCGAGGGTGAGCCGATGCTGGTCGAGTACAGCTGCAAATACTCGCTGGATGGTTTCGCGCGGTTGGCCGCGCGCGCCGGGCTGCGGGTGGCCGGGGTCTGGACCGACCCCGCGCGGCAATTCAGCGTGCAATGGCTGGCCTGCGGGTGAGACGAGCGGCACGCTCACCTCACACCATGCCTTTCGACACCCCCGTTTCGGCCACGGTTTGGGTAGGCTAACCCGATCCGCGAATCATCATGGGGTGGGGACATGCGTCGTGTATCGCCGTGTTGGGCAGGCCTGCTGTGGCTGGCGTGTGGCGTGGCTTTTGCCGCAGCCAACAATCCGTATGCCCGCGATCCGAACCAGCCCGTCGATCAGGCCTACACCGCGAAGATCGCGAAGTACACCACCGAGCCGTATTTCAACACCCCGCTGACCAACTACCTGCCGGCATCGACCACGGTGCCGACGCCTGAGGCGGTACTGGGTAATGTCGCCGGCGCGCCGAACATGCTGCCGTACGCGGAAACGGTGTACCGGTATTTCCGGATGCTGGCCAAGGCCACGCCGCGGGTGCGCGTGTTCACGATCGGACACACCGAGGAAGGTCGCGAGATGATCGCGGTGGCGATCGCCGACGAATCCTTGATGAAGGATCTCGACGCCAACAAGGCACGGCTCGCGCAATTGGCCGATCCGCGCAAGCTCGGCATGGACGACGCCAAGGCCGCCGCAATCGTCAAGCAGACGGTACCCGTCTACTACATCACCGGCACCATCCACTCCACCGAAACCGGCGCGCCGACCGCGTTGATGGAACTGGCGTACCGGCTGGCCGTCGACGATGCGCCGTATATCCAATTCATCCGCTCGCACATGATCACCTTGATCACGCCGGTGGTGGAAGTGGACGGTCGCGACCGGATGGTCGATCTTTACAAATGGCACCGCGCGCACCTCGGCGAAAATTACCCTCCGCTGATGTACTGGGGCCATTACGTCGCGCACGACAACAACCGCGACGCAATGGGCGTGACGCTGGACCTCACGAAGAACGTGCTGAACACCTACGTCGACTGGCACGCGCAGGTGCTGCACGACCTGCACGAGTCGGTGCCGTTCCTGTACGACAACACCGTGGGCGACGGGCCGTACAACGCCTGGATCGATCCGATCCTGACCAGCGAGTGGCAGCAGATCGGCTGGAACAACGTCGAGCAACTGACCAAGCTCGGCCTGCCGGGCGTGTTCACCCACGGCGATTTCGATACCTGGAGCCCTGGCTACCTGATGTTCATCGCGGCGATGCACAACGGCATCAGCCGCCTGTACGAAACCTTCGGCAACGATGGCGCGGATACCGAGGAACGTATCCTCGATCCGGGCGACTACGCGCGCACCTGGTACAAGCCGAACCCTCCGCTGCCCAAGGTGTTGTGGTCGCAGCGCGACAACAACAACTACGAAGAGTCCGGCTTGCTGACCGCGCTGTACTACTTCGCGCAGAACGGCCAGCACTTCCTCGACAACTTCTGGCTGAAGTCCAAGCGCTCGATCGAGAAGCCACAACTGGCCGGCCCGGCAGCGTATGTCCTGACGGCGGACGAAAAGGACAAGGGCGCGCAAATGCACCTGTTGCACGCGCTGCACCTGCAACACGTCGAGATCAGCCGTGCCACGGCACCGTTCACGGTCGAAGTGGCGGACGACACCGAGGCTGTGGATAACGGCAAGCCGAAAGGCAAGCCGGCTGAGCCGACCGTTCCGCCAACGGTCGCCACGATCAAGCGCACGTTCCCGGCCGGAAGCTGGATCATCCGGATGGACCAGCCGTACTCGCGCATCGCCGACACCTTGCTGGATCGCCAGTACTGGGCGCCCGACGATCCGCAAAAGCACCCCTACGACGACACCGGCTGGTCGTTCGGCGACTTGTTCGGCGTGGACGTCGCGCGCGTGGTCGACGCGTCCGTTTTGAAGGTGCCGATGCAGCAAGTGCAGGGCAATTTCGACCAGCCCGCGTTCACGCTGGCGTCGCTGGGCGTGAAGGGCCGCGTGCCACGCGTCGCGTTGATGCACACTTGGCTTTCGACCCAGACCGAGGGCTGGTGGCGGATGGCGCTGGACAAGCTGCACGTGCCGTACACCTACATCAACACCCAGGACGTGGCGCGCGAACCGAATCTGCGCGCCAAGTACGACGTGATCCTGTTCGGACCCGTGGGCTATGTCAGTTCGCGGATGATCATCGATGGCTTGCCGATGTACGGTAACCCGATGCCGTGGGAGAAAACCGCGCTTACTCCGAATCTCGGGCGCATCGATTCGACGCCGGATATTCGCCCCGGGCTGGGTGAATCGGGCGTCGCCAACTTGAAACGCTTCGTCGCCGAAGGCGGCTTGCTGGTCACCTCCGAAGACACCGCGCGCTTCGCGATCGACATCGGGCTGGCGCCCGGCGTGTCGGTGGCCAAGGCCGGCGACCTGCGCGTGGTCGGCAGCGTGCTGCGTGCCGAGCTGGTCGACAAGTCGAGTCCGGTCGCAGCCGGTTATGCCGATTCATTCGCCCTTTACAGCTCGCAAGGCATGTCCTTCAACGTCGCCGACCAGACCATCGGCAATCGCGGGCTCGTGACCGCGCAGGATTACCAGCGCCCGACCGGGCGTGGTGGCCCCGATGACGTGGACGTGCCGGAAGGCCGACCGTTCCAGCAACCGCTGGCCTTGCCGGATGTGAAGCCGTGGCAGGCGGTGCCACTCAACGTCGAGCAGGCCCGCAACAATCCGTTCCTGATCCCGCAAGCCGATCGCCCGATGGTGATCGCGCGCTGGGCCGGTGCGAACGACCTGTTGATCAGCGGCCTGCTGGAAAATGGCAGGGCGATGGCCGGACACGCCGCGGTGGTGGACGCGCGTTACGGAAAGGGCCACGTGCTGCTGTTCGCGAACAACCCGGTCTGGCGTGGAGAAACCATCGGCAGCTACCGGATGTTTTTCAACGCGATATTGTACGATCGTCCCTGATCGCGGCTTCGTTGATCTTTCTTGCGAGTGTCAGGCCCACCAGTCAATGCAGTCCAGAACGGCCATCCATGGCCTGACTTTTCACCAACAGCCGCTCCGAATGCGGCCTAGAACAGGAATCCGATCTCCATGGAATCACGCCGCTGGCTGCCTTATCGACATCTGCAAAGCCGTCACCTCTCGCTTGCGCTTGCCGCCGCGCGCGTCATCGCCTGGATCGGGATGCTGATGATCGCGGGTGGAATTGCCTACGGGATTGCGGCCGCGATCAAGGGCGCGGGCAGCGGTTACGCCTCGCTGGTGCTGGGCATGGTGATCGGGCTGATCGGCTATGGCCTGGCTGCCCTGGCGTTGAGCGGCGGTCTGGCGGCCCTGGTCGGGATCGAGGAAAACCAGCGCCGCCGCAACGAGCGCGATTGATCCACCCGGTGGACAATCACCGGGTATTCACGGCGGATGCACTGGCATTCTGGTGCAAACCTGCGGTAGGATCGCGCCGCTGAGTTAGCCAAGCTGTCGGGGGGCGGTTTGTTTGGGGCCGGTTGCTGACCGTGGGAACGATCGCATCGCTGTCTTCACACTCGCTAGTCAGTGCTTCAAGTTGCGCTCGCATGTGCGCTGTTTTTCAACCAATCGAGTAGTAAGGAGTCAGTTATGTCGGAGCGTCAGACCGGCACCGTGAAATGGTTCAACGATGCCAAGGGCTTTGGTTTCATCAGCCGTGAAAATGGTGAAGATGTGTTCGTGCATTTCCGCGCGATCACCGGCACGGGCTTCAAGTCCCTGCAGGAAGGCCAGAAGGTTACCTTCAACGTCGTCCAGGGACCGAAGGGCCTGCAGGCCGATCAGGTCCAGCCTGCCTGATCCTTCGTTGTCAATGCAACGCGAAAAACCCCGCAGCGATGCGGGGTTTTTTGTTTGATGCGATGATGCGTCAGCCATGCATGCAGGCTTCCGCGAGTTTTATCCGTCTTATCTCGACGAGCACCGTGATCGCCGCTGCCGGCGCATGCATTTTATTGGCTCGTGGCTGGTGATCGTCGCGATCGTGGTGGCCATCGTGGCGCGCAACGCCTGGTGGCTGGTCGCCGTGCCATTGTGTGGTTATGGCTGCGCCTGGGTCGGGCATTTCGTGTTCGAGAAAAACAAGCCCGCCACGTTTCGCAATCCGCTCTACAGCCTGATGGGCGACTGGAGGATGTTTGCCGACGTTCTGCGCGGACGGGTCAAACTCTGACCGCGGCTATCATGGGTGCATGACAGATCACCGTTTTGCCGGCATCGAGCGGTTGTACGGCGCCGGCAGCGTGGCGCGGCTGGCACGTGCGCGCGTGGCCGTGATCGGGGTGGGCGGCGTCGGCTCGTGGGCCGCGGAAGCCTTGGCGCGCAGCGGGGTCGGCCAGCTCACGTTGATCGATGCCGACGAGGTGTGCGTATCCAACGCCAACCGGCAATTGCACACACTGGCCGGCACGCTCGGCAAGGCCAAGGTCGTGGTCATGGCCGAGCGCCTGCGCGCAATCAATCCCGCGTTGGAAGTCGAGCCCGTCGAACGCTTCGTGACGCCCGCGACGCTGCCCGAATTGCTGGATCGCGGTTTCGACCTGGTGCTGGATGCCTGTGATGCGTTCCGGGTGAAAGTGGAAATGACCGCGTGGTGCCGGCGCCGCAAACTTCCGCTGCTCGTGTGCGGTTCGGCGGGCGGGCGTACCGATCCGACCATGGTCCGGGTGCGCGATCTCTCGCGCACCGAGCACGATGCGTTGCTCAGCCTGATGCGCCGCAAGCTGCGCCAGGAATTCCATTTCCCATCCAACCGCGATCGTTACTTCGGGGTGCCGGCGGTGTATTCGCTGGAGAACGTGCGTTACCCGCAGGCCGACGGCAGCGTCTGCGGCACCCGCCCCGCGGGCTTGGATTCGCTGAAGCTGGATTGCGGTGGCGGGCTGGGTGCCGCGACCCACGTCACGGGCGCGTTCGCGTTCGCGGCGGTTGGGCGTGCGCTGGAAATGTTGTTGAAACAGGAAGGCTGAAGTTCAGCCTGCGCGCAGGAACAACCGCCGCGCGTTTGCGGTGGTCGCGTGTGCGAGTTCGGCTGGATCTTCCCCGCGCAACCCGGCGACGCAATCCAGCACGTCGACCAGGAATGCCGGCTGGTTGCGTCCGCCGCGATGCGAGGCATCGGGCTGGTCGGGGGCGTCGGTTTCCAGCAGCAGGCAATCGATGGGCAGTGTCGCTACGACTTTGTGCAGGCGCTGCGCGCGGTCGTAAGTGACGGGGCCGCCGATGCCCACGCTGAAGCCCAGCTTCCACAATTCGCGTGCCTGTTCGGTGCTGCCGGAAAAGCTGTGCACCACGCCACGCAACGGCTTGCCGAAGCGGCGCAGTTCCAGGATCACCTGCTCGAACGCGCGGCGCGCGTGCAGCACCAACGGCAGGTCGAAGCGATGCGCGATTTCGAACTGGCCGCGCAGCAGCCGCAGCTGTCGCTCGAAATCCAGGCTTGGATCAAACAGATCCAACCCGCATTCACCCACGGCCTTGGCAGGGTGGTGGTGCAGCCAAGCCTGCAATGCATCGAGATCGCCGTCGTCGTGCCGTGCGAGGTAACAGGGGTGCAGACCGTACGCGGGGTAAAGACCCGGTTCGGATTCGCACAGCGCATGCAAATTCGGCCATGACGCGGCGGTGACCGCGGGGATCAGCATTTCCTTGACGCCGGCCGCGTGTGCATGACGCAGTACCGCGCCGCGGTCCGCGTCGAACTCCGGGGCATCGAGGTGCGCGTGGCTGTCGAAAAGTGACACTTTCGTCCGGTTTGCCGGTGCGGCAGGTGGGCAAGTGTCTGTCATGGGTGTACGCTGCAGGACATGAATGGATTCAGGTTCGTTGACGTAATGTTCATTGTCGAGTCGTTTGAATCCAACTGCCATCAGGGCCGCCAGGCCGGGAGACGATGATGAAACGCAAATCAGTGTTGTCACGCGCAGTGCTTGCCGCGCTGGGTATCGTTGCCGTTGCGGCACTCGCCGGTTGCGGGAAGTCAGGCAACCCGCAGGCCCAGGCCACCCAGGCGAACATGACCATGGCGACTTCGGCGGCGACTGCGGCGTTGCCGCCGGGTGCCAATGACGGTCAATCGGGTGCCAACGGTGCCGCCCAGCCGGGTGGCGAAAACGCGGCACGGGCACCGGCCCCGGCGCAACCTCAATTTGCCCAGGTCGTGGCCGTGCAACCCATCACCCAGTCCAGCACCACCAGCAAACCGCGTCAGGTCTGCCGCGATGAACAGGTTGCGGTTCCCGAAACCTACAAGGACCAGCACCAGATCGGCGGTGCCGTGGCCGGCGGCCTGATCGGCGCGCTGGCCGGACACATGATCGGCGGCGGCAAGGGCAAGACGCTTGCAACCGTGGCGGGTGCCGCGGGCGGCGCTTTCGCGGGCCACGAGATCCAGAAGAAGCATCAGGAAGACAACGCGACCCAGATGGAAACCCGCAATGTCTGCCACACGGTGACCGACAAGACGACTTCCAGCAAGACGGTCGGTTATGACGTCACCTACACGTTGAACGGCCAGGCTGGCCACATCCGGATGGATCACAACCCGGGGGTAGGCACGGGTCTGCCGGTTCGCAATGGCGTTGTCGTCGCCAACGACAGGCAGGGGAGTGGCAACTACTACCGTTGATCGCGTCAAGATAGCCTTCGCACGGAAAGGAGTAGCGCCATGTCGAAACGATCATTCGTGCAGTATCGCAAGCTCATGCGCGGCGTTGTCACGCTGGCCTGTGCCGTGACCGCCGCGGCGTTGCTTGCTGGTTGCGCACCCGCGTACAACACCCGGCCTGGCGGTTACTACGGTGGCAGCCCGCAGGGTGGCAGCTACTA
The DNA here is from genome assembly GCA_004299705.1 of Rhodanobacteraceae bacterium. Classification (GTDB taxonomy): domain Bacteria; phylum Pseudomonadota; class Gammaproteobacteria; order Xanthomonadales; family Rhodanobacteraceae; genus 66-474. Next base: position 70,939 of record SCQS01000034.1, read on the forward strand.
CGGCGGCAGCCAGCAGGGCGGTGGCTACTACGGCGGTAATCGGCAGTGTTACCAGGGCTGCGGATACGTGCGTGACATCCGCCAGGTACAGCTCGACAACAGCAACAGCAACGGCGCCGCGATCGGTACCGTGATCGGCGCCGTGGTGGGCGGTCTGCTGGGCAACCAGGTCGGCAAGGGCCGCGGCAAGACCGCGGCCACGGTGGCCGGGGCGGTCGGCGGCGGTTTTGCCGGCCACGCCATTGGTGAGCGCAGTGGCCAAGGCGACTATGGCTGGCAGATCGTGGTGCAGTTCCAGAACGGCCAGTACGCCACGGTCACCCAGCGCAGCCCGCCGCAGGTGCAGGTCGGCGATTATGCGGTGATCCGGGATAACCAGGTCTATCGGTACTGATCGCAGGAATCACGAAGCGCAAAAACTTTTTGACACGGATTTGCGCGGATCAAAGCGGAGAGGAGAAAACATCCGCGGCAATCCGCGTCGGATGCTTCTCCGGCGCATCAATCCACGACGTAGAACTCGTGGTCGCCGATGGTCGCGACGGGGTTCTTGGCCCAATTGGCGGTCGACCCCAGCCGGATGAAGTGGTTGGCGTGCGGCACGACCAGCTTGCGGTCCGATGCCGGTTCCTTCCAGATCGCAATCGCTTGCCCGGCGATCTGCCAAGCCTTGTTCCAGGCCACCGTGTTGTCGATCGGGTAGTTTTTCGGGGTGGTGGTCAAGGCGAACTGGTGCGGCGCGGTGACCACCTCGCAGAGGGTATTGCCGTAACGGCCCATGTCGAGCCGATCGAGCGCGACCTCGGCGACGGCGAGCTGGCCGCGGGTGGGTTGGCTCCGTGCTTCCATGTACACGGTGGCAGCCAGACAGGTTTGGTCGGCGACCGGCCGCGGCAGCAGCGCGATCATGCCGAGCAACAGGCCCAAGGTCATCGGGTCGTTCTCCTATGAAGGCTCCTCATGCCGAATCAGGCCGGCATGTGGCTTGGAACACGGCGGACCCGGGGCACGCGCCGCGATGGATGGAAGGCGGGTCTGATCCGGGAGCGGACGCCGGCAAAGGGGCCGGGGCTTGCGGGTCAGGCTGCACGCCTGCGGTTTCTGGTGCGACTCAAGTCGCCAACGCGTGCGGTGCGGATCCTCCGGACCGCGCGCGGCCGGGTCGTGAAGTGAGACCCGGATTCCAAAACTGCGCGAAGGGTAAATGGGGGCTTGCGCCAAGCGCAAGTGCCGGCCGGTTAAAAACCCGTAACGAATGTGCGGCGTTTAGATAACGTTACGCATCAAACGTCGATACAACATCATACACATTGTGCAAGATATTGATCGTCAAGGTTCCTGCTCTGGGCGCGACAACCAATGCTTCCATACCGGAACCCGAACGGGCGCTGTCCAGCACGTGGACGGAGTCAGCGTCACCGGGCCCCAGCGTCGTTCCGGCGGGCAGCAACGCCGTCCCGCGGATGTGTTGCAGGTGCAGTTTGTGGCCACCGCGGTAGTGCAGGCGCGCGGCGATTTCCTGGCCGGGGTAGCACCCTTTTTGGAAGGAAACCGCACCCAGTCTCTCCAGCCCGAGCGCCGGGGGCAGAAACCGCGCTTCACCAGCCGGCAGGGTTGGCCAGCCGGCGCGGATGTCCGCCAGACGCCAGCGGTTCGAGGCGCCGGGATCCGGGGAGGCCAGCGTGGCGCTCAACTTGATGCCACGATCGCCTAACCCGAACAGGAAATCCTGTCCGTCGGTTTCGACGCGCCCCATCGTGAACGCCGCGTCTTCGTATCCCGTGTACAGCCGGGTGGACAGGGTTGCGCGCGTTCGCAGCAGGTAACGCGCCAACCCGTCACGGACGCGTTCGGCGCTGCCACCGCGCAGCACCGCCAGCAGGCAGTCGTCGCCGATGTCGGCGAGCTGCATCAGCGCCGCCACGCGGCCCCGCGCATCGAGCCATGCGTTCCATTGCCAATGCCCAGGCAACAGGGTTTGCACGTCTCCGGAAAACTGTGTTTGCGCGAAGCGACGCGCATCGGCGCCATCGATCACGATGCAGTGGATTGGAGCGATGGGAACGGCGGGCATCGACGCGACGAACACGGAACGGAGCAGTCCCTACGGTAACAGCGAAGCGCCTGCATCCCGGCCTCGCGGGTGCGACAATGGGGCGAGTTCGAATCGAAGCGCGATGCAAGCATGACCGAAACCACGCCCAACGCCCCGGACACGCAGCCCGTGCCCGACAAAAATACTTCCACGCCCGCAGGTAGCGCGCCACGCGAACGCCCGACACCCGAAGGCGATGCGCTCGATCCGACGCGCTACGGCGACTGGGAAAAGAATGGCCGCTGCATTGATTTCTGATGCGACGAACGTGCCGCGTGCGCACGCGCGCTTCGCAGTGAAGGGTCATTCGTGAGAGAATGGAGAACGATCGTCGGCGGTCACGCCGGCGTGGGGGCAGCATTTGCCAAGTCGTGATCAGGAATCCATCCATGCCCAATACCCGACCGTTGTCACCGCACCTCGGCATCTATCGCTGGCGCGTCAACATGTGGCAGTCGACGCTGCACCGCTTGACGGGCTTGTATCTCTGCTTTGGTGCCTTGATCGTGGCCTGGGGCTTGATTGCCGCGGCAACCAGCGGCGGTGCCTGGAATATTTTTGCGGCGTTCTGCGCCAGCGTGATCGGGCAGATCCTGCTGTTCCTGTGGACGTGGTCGTTGCTGTACCACTTGTGCAACGGCATCCAACACCTTCTGCGTGACGCCGGCACCGGCTTTGGCCCGCCGCGCCGCGATCGCGAGTTCGCGCCTTCCTACTGGTCCGCCGGCTGGATCGTGATCGTGCTCAGCGTGGTGCTGACGGTGGCGGTGTGGGTATTGCTGATTTTGCGCGTGGCGGGAGGTGCGGCATGAGCGCGTATCCGGGGCAGGAAGGTTTGCGCAATCCGCTCAAGGTCGCGCGCGGCGACGGCGCGTCCGGCACGGGCGTCCATCATTGGTGGCTGCAGCGCGTCACCGCCATCGCGCTGGTGCCGTTGTCGATCTGGTTCCTGTTTCTGGTCGGCGGCCTGATGCATGCGACCTATCCGGTCGTGCTGACGTCGATCGCGCAGCCGGTGCACGCGATCTTCCTGATCGTGCTGTCGGTGTGCATCTTCTGGCACGGCGCACTGGGCTTGCAGGTGGTCATCGAGGACTACGTGCACACCCGCTGGCTGGAACTGACATTGCAGATATTGCTGCGCTTCGGCGCGCTGCTGGGTGCGCTGGCCTGCGTGATGGCGGTGCTGTCGGTGTGGTTGACCGGCACCGGTTACTACTGAATCGAACCGCATGGATCAATCATTTTGACTTGATCCCGGCAAAGGGACGGACATGCCTCAAGAAAGCTACAAGGTCGAAACGCACCAATACGACGTGGTGGTGGTCGGAGCCGGCGGCGCGGGTTTGCGTGCCACCATGGGCCTGGCCGCGAAAGGTCTTTCCGCCGCCTGCGTGACCAAAGTGTTCCCAACCCGCTCGCACACCGTCGCGGCGCAGGGCGGGGTGGCTGCCGCGCTCGGCAACATGGGCGAGGACGACTGGCGCTACCACTTCTACGATACCGTCAAGGGTGGCGACTGGCTGGGCGACCAGGACGCGGTCGAGTACATGTGCCGCGAGGCGATCCCGGCGATCATCGAACTGGAACACTTCGGCGTGCCGTTCTCGCGCACCCCGGAAGGCAAGATTTACCAGCGCCCGTTCGGCGGCATGACCGTCCGTTACGGCGAGGGCACCGCCCAGCGCACCTGCGCCGCAGCCGACCGCACCGGTCATGCGATCCTGCACACGCTGTACACCCAGGCGCTGAAGCACGACGCCAAGTTCTTCATCGAATACTTCGCGACCGACCTGGTGCGGGATCCCCGCGACGGACGCATCGTCGGCGTGCTCGCAATCGACTTGAACGAGGGCACCCTGCATTTCTTCCAGGGCCACGCCGTGGTGCTGGCCACCGGTGGCTACGGGCGCGCGTATTTCTCGTGTACCTCGGCGCACACCTGCACCGGTGATGGTGGCGGCATGGTGCTGCGCGCCGGGTTGGCGCTGCAGGATCTCGAATTCGTGCAATTCCACCCGACCGGCATCTACGGCTCGGGCTGCCTGATCACCGAGGGCTCGCGCGGCGAGGGCGGCTACCTCACCAATTCCAAGGGCGAGCGTTTCATGGAACGCTACGCGCCGAACGCCAAGGACCTGGCCTCGCGCGACGTGGTCAGCCGCGCCATCACCATGGAAATCCGCGAAGGCCGCGGCGTCGGCGAACACGCCGACCACGTGTACCTGAATCTCGCGCACCTCGGCGCCGACGTGTTGAAGGAGCGCTTGCCGGGTATTTCGGAAACCGCGCGCATCTTCGCCGGCGTGGACGTCACCAAGGAACCAATCCCGGTGCTGCCGACCGTGCACTACGACATGGGTGGTATCCCGACCAACTACCACGGCGAAGTCGTGCAGAAGGTCGGCGACGATCCCGACGTCGTGATTCCCGGCCTGTTCGCGATCGGCGAGGCGGCCTGCGTGTCGGTGCACGGCGCCAACCGCCTAGGTTCGAATTCGTTGCTGGACCTGGTGGTGTTCGGTCGCGCCGTCGCCAACCGCTGCGCCGAACTCATCAAGCCCGACACGCCGCACCACGACTTGCCGTCCGATGCGCTGGACCCGGCCCTGTCGCTGCTGGACAAGTTGCGCCACGCCGACGGCGGCACGCCGACCGCCGAACTGCGCCTCAAGATGCAGAAGACCATGCAGGCCGACGCCGCCGTGTTTCGCACCGCCGAGACGCTGCGCGAGGGCTGCAAGAAAATCGACGAAGTGCATGCCGGGTTCGAGGACATCCGCGTCAGCGACCGCTCGCTGATCTGGAATTCCGATTTGGTGGAAACCTTCGAACTCGCGAACCTTCTGGGGCAGGCCGTCGGCACCATGCATTCGGCCGAGCAACGCCCGGAAAGCCGCGGTGCGCATGCGCGCGAGGATTTCCCCGAGCGCGATGACGCCCATTGGATGAAGCACACGCTGGTGACGGTGGACGACAAGGGCCGCTGCGCCTTCGACTATCGGCCGGTGCACACCAACACGATGGACGATGAAGTCGCGACGGTACCGCCCAAGAAGCGGGTGTATTGATTGGTTTTGGTAGGAGCGCGCCTGCGCGCGATGGTCGCCTGCAGGCAGGCTCCTACGAACGAGGAAGATCCATGGCTGAATTGACGCTGCCGCAGATGTCGAAGGTGCAGAAGGGCAAGCATTTCGCCGCCAAACCCGGCGCCAGGAAGGTGCGCAACTTCAGGGTGTACCGCTGGGATCCGGATGTTGGCGGCAATCCGCGCGTGGACACCTACGAAGTCGATGTCAGCGGCTGCGCGATGGTTCTCGACGTGCTGTTGAAGATCAAGAACGAGATCGATCCGACCCTGACGTTGCGGCGTTCCTGCCGCGAAGGCGTGTGCGGCTCCTGCGCCATGAACATCGACGGCGAGAACACGCTGGCCTGCATCAAGGGGCTGGACGAGCTGCCGTCCGGCGACATCAGCATCTATCCGCTGCCGCACATGCCGGTGGTCAAGGACCTGGTGCCAGACCTCACGCACTTTTACGCGCAGTACACCTCGATCAAGCCATGGCTGCAGACCGAAAGTTCGCCGGGTTCGCGCGAGCGCCTGCAGTCGCCCGAGGACCGCAAGAAACTGGATGGCCTGTACGAGTGCATCCTGTGCGCGTGCTGCAGCACGTCCTGCCCGAGTTACTGGTGGAACCCCGACCGCTTCCTCGGCCCGGCGGTGTTGTTGCAGGCCTACCGCTGGATCGTCGATTCGCGCGACGAGGCCACCGGCGAACGCCTGGACGACCTGGACGATCCGTTCAAGCTGTACCGCTGCCACACCATCATGAATTGCACCAACACCTGTCCGAAAGGGCTGAATCCGGCCAAGGCGATCGCCGAGATCAAGCAGATGCTGGTCAATCGTACCGTCTGATGATCGACTGGGTGCTCACGCTTCCGCGCGCCACGTGGCGGCAACGCCTGTGGGCACTGTTGTGGTTGGTTCTGGTTTGCTTCAATTTCGCACAGGAATGGAACAACCTGCACGCCGATCTGGCGATCGCGCGCTGGGTCGCGTGGGCCATGGTGGTCGGCACCATTTTCTTTACTCCGGTGAGCTTGCTCGTTCTTGTGAGCAATCGCGCACCGCGCTGGTTTGGGTTCCGCTCCGGTTCCTTGACCAAGACGCTTCCGCAGATCCACGCAGAAATCAGGCACGAACACGCGGAGCGCGAGCGGAACTCGCGTCGGTTTTGAACGCAGCGGCGCTCAAGCGCATCCAGTGGCGTTGCCGGCGCGGCACGCGCGAACTGGACGCCTTGCTAAGCGGCTGGCTGGAGGCGCACGGCGCGTCGCTGGATGCATCGGAATTCGCGGCTTTCGACGCGCTGCTGGATCGCCAGGACCCCGAGCTGTGGGACTGGTTGATGGGTCACGCCGCGCCGCCGCGTGCCGACTGGCGTGCGATCGTGACCGAAATTCGCCAACGCGCAGGATTGTCGCCTTGAAGGACGCGCCCGCCATCGGGTTCCATTGCCGCACGTCATGGTCGTTGATCGTGGCGACCGTCGCCGTCGCGGTGTTGGCGATCTTCGCCTTGCAGTTGGTACGGGGAACCGCGTGGCTGCACCATCTGCTGTTCTTCGTGGTGGTCGCGTACGTAGTCCTGACCATCCGCGGCCTGCTGCGCCCGCCGGTCGCGACCGTGCTGTGGCGCAGCGACGGCGGCGTCGACCTCAAGCTGCGCGACCAGGCACAAGCGCCGGGCCGCGAAGTGCATGGCATCGTCAGCGCGGCGCGCGTGATCGGCCCGTTGATCGTGCTGACCCTGCGCTGGCCACCGCGCGAACGTACCCACCTGTGGCTGCTGCCGGACAATCTGGATGCCGAAACCCGCCGCCGGCTGCGCATGCGCCTCGGTGCCTCCGGGCACTTTCTCGCGTCGGGGAACGCCGACAGTCCCTGATGGTCTGAACCGCTTGCCGCGTTTGCGCTTTTCCGTCACGCTGCGCGTTGGCGTGGGCTTGCGATGGCCGGCACGATCGCCACCCCGAGTCTCCAATCCCCAGTCCCGGCTGTCTATTGCATGTTTCGTCCCCTGGAACTCTTCATCGGCACCCGTTACATCCGCGCCAAACGGCGCAACCATTTCATTTCCTTCATCAGCGTGGTGTCGATGCTGGGGCTGATCATCGGCATCACCGCGCTGATCACGGTGATTTCGGTGATGAACGGGTTCCAGGCCGAATTGCGTTCGCGCATCCTCGGCTTCGTCTCCCAGGCCACCATCACCAGCGTCGGCGAGAGCATGTCCAACTGGCATCAGGCGCTGGCCATCGCCGAGCAGAACCCGCACGTCAAGGGTGCGGCGCCGTATGTTGAAAGCGAGTCCTGGCTGGTAGGCAACGGAGCCAACCAGGGCGCGATGTTGCGCGGCATCCTGCCCGGGCAAGAACCCAAGGTCACCGACATCGGTTCCAAGATGATCGCTGGCAAGCTGTCGGCGCTGACTCCCGATTCGTGGGGCATCGTGCTGGGCCGCGACCTCGCACTGGCACTGGGCGTGAACGTGGGCGACAAGGTCGTGGTGTACGCGCCGCCCAACGGAAGCAGCGTCACGCCGATTGGCGTGATACCCAGATTTCGCCGCTTCACCGTGGTCGGCATCTTCGAAGCCGGGATGCAGCAATACGATTCCGGGCTCGCGATCGTCAACATGCACGATGCCGAGAAGCTGTACCAACTGAGCGGCCCCAGCGGCATCCGCTTGAAGCTGGACGACTTGTTCGTGGCCAACAAGGTCGCGACGACACTGGCCAACAAGTTGGGCGCGGCCTACCGGGTGCAGGGCTGGATGGCCAGCCATGTGAACTTCTTCAAGGCGCTCGCGATGGAAAAGATCGTGATGTTCATCATCCTGTCGCTGATCGTCGCGGTGGCCGCGTTCAACCTGGTGTCGTCGCTGGTGATGCTGGTCACCGACAAGCAATCCGACATCGCGATCCTGCGCACGCTGGGCGCGACGCCGCGCAGCATCATGGGCGTGTTCATGATCCAGGGCATGCTGATCGGCATCATGGGCATCGTGATCGGCGTGGTCTGCGGCGTGGCGCTGGCGATCAACGTGCCGGCGATCGTGGACACCATCCAGAACCTCACCGGCTACCAGTTCCTGCCGGAATCGGTGTACTACATCAACAACGTGCCCAGCAAACTCAGTTGGGATGCGGTCGGCTGGATCACCGGCATGGCCTTCGTGTTTTCGCTGCTGGCGACGATCTACCCCGCGTGGCGCGCGTCGCGCACGCAGCCGGCGGAGGCGTTGCGGTATGAGTGAAAGCAGGGGTCAAGGACCGGGGGCCGGGGACCGGAGGGCAGGTGCCTCGAAATCCGGGGACTGCGTTCCCAACGTGGCGGCAAACGTTGCTCTCTTGGCTTTATCGCGTTTTGGGGCTGTTCGATGAACGCTGCAATCTCGCATTCCGGTCCCGCTGTCGTGCTGCGGGTCAGCCACATCGCCAAGACCTACAAGGAAGGCAAACTGCGCACGCCGGTGCTGCACGACGTGGGTTTCGAGCTGGCGCGCGGCGAGACGCTGGCGATCGTGGGTGCGTCGGGCTCCGGCAAAAGCACGCTGTTGCACATCGTCGGCGGGCTGGATACGCCGACCAAGGGCGCGGTGGAGCTGGAAGGGCGGGAGTTGTCCAAACTTCCGGACGCCGAGCGCGGTCGCGTGCGCAACCGTTCGCTGGGTTTCGTCTACCAGTTCCATCACCTGCTGCCGGAGTTCAGCGCGCTGGAAAACGTGGCGATGCCGCTGCTGATACGCGGTACGCCGATTCCCGACGCGCGCGCGCAGTCGCAGGCGTTGCTGGAACGCGTGGGGCTGGGGCATCGCCTCGAACACAAGCCCGGCGAATTGTCGGGCGGCGAACGCCAGCGTTGCGCGATGGCGCGCGCCCTGGTGACGCGCCCGGCCTGCGTGCTGGCCGACGAACCCACCGGCAACCTCGACGAGCAGAACGCCGCCGCGTTGTACGAGCTGATGCTGGAACTCAACCGTGAAATCGGTACCAGCATCGTGCTGGTCACGCACGACAGGAGTCTCGCCCGCCGGCTGGATCGCGTTCTGGAATTGACGGGCGGGGCGTTGCAACCCTTGCCGCAAGACGGATAGGCCGACGTGGACGCGCGCAGGGAACGCCGCGCTGTCCAAACCCCGCCGGGGATGCTGGCCGCTGCGGTGGCGATCCTCGCTGGCGCGGTGCTGGTGCAGGCGTTGCCGGCATTGCCGCCCGGGTGGCTGGATGGTTTGTTGGCGTGCCTCGCGCTGGCCGGGTTGCTTGCATGCTGGCGATGGAATGCGCCCGCGTGGTCGTGGTGCCTGCCCATCGTGTTCGCGGCGTTCGCGTGGACCGCGTTTCGCGCCGACCTGGCCATGCAGGCGCGGTTGCCGCACGCGCTGGAGAAGCAGGACGTTCTGGTGACCGGCACGGTGACCGACCTGCCGCAGGCGCAGGGTGGCTCGACCCGTTTCGATTTCGACATTGCACAGGCACATTTCGATGGTCGTGCTGTCCCGGTTCAGGGTCACGTGCGGCTGTCCTGGTATGCATCGCGCCAACACGCGCCACCCGCGATCGAACCTTGCGCAGCATGGCGGCTACGGGTGCGGATGAAGCGTCCGCATGGTCTGGTCAATCCCGGCGGCCTGGATTTCGAACGCTCGGCGCTGCAGAAAGGGATCATCGCGACCGGCTACGTGCGCGAGGATCCTGCAAATGCCTTGTTGTCTCATGGAACGTGCGTAGACGGCGTCCGTGCACGTGTCGCGCACGCGATCGGGGCGGCCTTGCCCGACGACGCGCACGCCGCCCGCCTGTTGCGCGCGCTCAGTGTCGGCGACGAACGCGCGCTGGACGAACACGACTGGCAGGTGGTGCGCGCGACCGGCATCAGCCACCTGATCGCAATCTCGGGGTTCCACGTGGGCTTGGCCGCCGTGTTCGGCGCGTTGCTGGTGCGGCTGGTGTGGTGGCTGTTCCCAGCGTTGTCGTTGCGGCTTGCACGACCCCTGGCGGAAGCGGCGGTCGCGTTTCCGGCGTCGCTGGCTTACGGCGCGCTGGCCGGGTTCGGTTTGCCGACCACCCGCACCCTGCTGATGATCGCGGTGGTCGCGGGCTCGCGGCTGCTGCGGCGCGGCGGCGGTTTCGGGGAAGGCTTCGGGCTTGCGCTGGCGGCGATCCTGATCGTCGATCCGCTGTCGGTGTTGTCGGCGGGGTTCTGGCTGTCGTTCGCGGGCGTTGCGCTGCTGGCGTGGACGCTGGCGCGCGACTCCGGCTGGCGCGGGCACTTGAAGGAAATCGGACTGGCACCGTTGTTGATGACGCTGGCGTTGCTGCCGCTGACCGTTTGGTTTTTCGGACAGGCGTCGCTGGTCGGGCCCTTGGCAAACCTGGTCGCGGTGCCATTCGTCAGCTTCGTGATCGTGCCGGTCGACCTCGCGTCCTGCGCGCTGTTGTTTGCGTGGCCGTGGCTGGGGAGGGTGTTGCTGCATGTCTGCGCGCATCTGGTCGATGGACTGTGGTGGTTCCTCGTGCAGCTCGCCGAGTGGCGCCCCGCCATGCAATACCTGCCCGAGGCGTCACTGACTGCCTTCGCGTTGTCTTGCGTCGGCGCGGTGTGGTTGTTGGCGCCGCGCGGGGTGCCGGCGCGTGCGCTGGGCGCTCTGGCATTGCTGCCGCTGTGTTTTCCGCGCGGCACCTTGCCCGCCGAGGGCGCTTTCCGCGCAACCGTGATCGATGTGGGGCAGGGCCTGTCGGTGCTGGTCCGCACGCGCGACCATGCATTGTTGTTCGATGCCGGCGCGCGCTATCCGTCCGGCTTCGATCTCGGCGAGGCCGCGGTGGTTCCAACCCTGCATGCGCTGGGCGTGACGCGGCTGGACACGCTGATCGTCAGCCACGGCGACAACGACCATTCGGGCGGCGCGGTGTCGGTGCTGGCTGCGTATCCCGGCGTGTCGGTGTGGGGCGGCGAGCCCGCGCGTGGTCCGGTGCCGATGCGGCAATGCCACACAGGGCAGCATTGGCGTTGGGACGACGTGGAGTTCCGGATTTTGTCGCCGCCTGCGCCGGTGCTGCTGCGCGACAACGACGCCGGTTGCGTGCTGCTGGTGACGGGCAGGGGCGGGCGATTGCTGTTGCCGGCGGACACCTCGTCGAAGATCGAGCCCGCAATTGCCGCCGCGGTACCGGCAGGCCTTCCACTGGTGTTGATCGCGCCGCACCATGGCAGCAGAACCTCGTCTAGCGAGGCGTACTTGCAAGCCCTGCGGCCACGTTTCGCGGTCGCGTCCACCGGTTACTTGAATGGCTACCACCACCCCGCGCCGGAGGTCGTGACGCGCTACGCCGCGCTCGGCATCCCCCTGCTCGATACCCCGAACACCGGCGCCGTGCGCGTGGCATTCCCCGCCGACAGCGACCCGACCCTCCTGTCCGAGGAGCGCCTGCGCCAAGCACGATATTGGCGCGAAACCGGGTCACAAATGCCGGATGCGGCACACTGACCGGCGCGGAGGCACTGGTATCATTCGGCCCGAATCCACCGGTTGGCGGGGCTCCACGTGTTCGAAATCCTCAAGGCGGGCGGCTGGGGCATGCTGCCCATCCTCGTGTGCTCGGCGGTCGGCCTCGCGATCGTGCTGGAGCGCTTCTGGACCCTGCGCCGCGACGCGGTGTTGCCGCCGGGTCTGGGCGAGCAGGTGCGCAGTTGGGCGCATTCGCAGCAGTTGAATCCATCGCACATCCAGGCGCTGCGCGAAAACTCGCCGCTGGGCGAATTGCTGGCCGCGGCGCTGGACGTGCGCAATCGTTCACGCGCGGAAATCAAGGAGCGCATCGAGGATACCGGCCGGCACGTGGTGCACGGGCTGGAACGCTACCTCAACACGTTGGGCACCATTGCGCTGATCGGACCGCTGCTAGGCTTGCTCGGTACCGTGTTCGGCCTGATCAGCATGTTCCTCGCGGTGATGGTATCGGGTGTGGGCGATCCCATGAAGATGGCCGGCGGTATCGGCGAGGCGCTGGTGTGCACGGCATCGGGCTTGGTGGTCGCGATCCCGGCCTACGTGCTGCACCGCTACTTCCGTTCGCGCGTGCGCGGCTACGTAGTGGACATGGAAAAGCAAGCCACCGCGCTGTTGGACGAGTTGTCGACCGCGCGTCCGCAACCGGCCGAAGCCCGCCCGGCCACCGCGTCCGCCGGCAGCGCGCCGCGCGTTGCACGCGCCTGAAGGGTTGCCCCATGCGCATCGGCAACGACAACGCCGACGAATTCGAGATCAACGTGGTCAGCCTGATCGACGTGCTGCTGACCCTGTTGATGTTCTTCGTGCTCACCACCACCTTCGTGCAGCAGGGCCACATGAAGGTGTCGCTGCCGCAAGCCAGCGACAAGGCCAGCGTGCCCAGCAACAACACCTTGATACTCGTGATCGACAAACAGGGCCATTTCTTCGTGGCCAACAATCGCGTGCTGGGCGACGACGAGGCGACATTGAAGCGCGCGATCGTCGCCGTCGCCGGCAGCGATCGCGACCGTCCGGTGTTGCTGCGCGCCGACGGCATGACCCCGCACCAGGCCGTGGTCACCGCGATGGACGCGTTGGGCCAGCTCGGCTTCACCCACCTGTCGATCGCCACCGCGCCGCCGACCGGAGCGCCCTCGTCGTGAATGCCGCCAGCCACGCCGATTCCGACGCTGTGGTCTACAAACGCCTGCTGGCGCTCCTGCATCCTTTCCGCGGCGCCGTGTCCTTCACCGTGCTGGCGATGGTAGTCGACTCCGTTTGCATGACCGCGTTCGCATGGATCATCAAGCCACTGATCGACAAGCTGTTCGTCAGCCACGATCCGAAGGTGATCTTCTGGATGCCGATCGTCATCGTCGGCATCTTCTTCGTGCGCAGCATCGCGGTTTATATTGAAACCTACGGGATCGCATTCATCGGTCGCGGCGTGGTGCAGGGCGTGCGCTGCCGCATTTTCGAGAAGTACCTGCACATGCCCACGGCTTTTTTCGACGGCGAATCGTCGGGCCAGCAGATTGCAAGGGTGACTTACACGTCGGAGCAAGTCGCCCAGGCCACCACCGATTCGGCCAGGGCCGCGATCGTGGATGGCCTCACCGTGATCGGGATGGTCGCTGTGATGTTGTGGACGAACTGGAAACTGTCGCTGGCCTTGCTCGTGATGGTGCCCTTGGTCGGCATCCTGGTGACGACCGTCAGCCGGCGCTACCGGCGCATCAACATGACCATACAGGATGTGATCGGTCACGTGACCGGGGTAGTCGAGGAGGTGGTCGGCGCCCACCGTGAAGTCAAGATTTTTGGCGGACAGGATTACGAATCGCAGCGGTTCGACGCGGTAACCGACCGTGCCCGCAAGTTGAACGTCAAGGTTGCCGCCACCAACGGTCTCTCCACGGCGTTCGTGCAATTTGCCGCAGCGATCGCATTGGCCTTGATCGTTTTTTTTGCGACCCGGCCATTCATGCTCAGGCACCTTTCCGCGGGCGATTTCATGCGGCTGTTCCTGTGCATGACAGGGTTGCTGCCATCACTGAAACGCCTGACCACGGTGCAATCCAACATCCAGCGTGGGCTGGCCGCTGCGCAGGATTTGTTCGGCATCATGGATACACCGGTGGAGCAGGACACCGGCACACGCACCCTCGACCGCTGCCACGGCGACATCGCATTTCGCGACGTGCACCTGACCTACCACGGTGCCGCCACGCAGGCGCTGCGCGGCATCACGCTGGATTGCCCGCACGGTTCGATCACCGCGCTGGTCGGGCGTTCCGGCAGCGGCAAGAGCAGCATGGCCAGCCTGATTCCGCGTTTCTACGAACCCACATCGGGCAGCGTGTTGCTCGACGGCCAGCCGCTGGGCGACTACACGCTGCGCAGCCTGCGTGCGCAGATCGCCTGGGTGGGCCAGGACGTGGTGCTGTTTGACGACACCATCGCGCGCAACATCGCCTACGGAGCATTGGCAGGCGCCAGCGAGACGGAGATCGTGGCCGCCGCCGAGGCTGCGAATGCGATGGAGTTCATCCGCGACCTGCCCGATGGCATCCACAGCCGCACAGGCGAAGGCGGCGCGTTGTTGTCGGGCGGCCAGCGCCAGCGCATCGCGGTCGCACGCGCGCTGCTGAAGAATGCACCGATCCTGGTGCTGGACGAAGCCACTTCCGCGCTCGACACCGAATCCGAACGGCTGATCCAGGATGCGCTGTCGCGTCTGATGAAGAATCGCACCACGCTGGTGATCGCGCATCGCCTGTCCACCGTCGAACATGCCGACCAGATCGTGGTGCTGGATTCCGGCCGCATCGTCGAGCGTGGTACCCATTCCGAACTGCTGGCCAGGGAAGGCAAGTACGCGGCGTTGTACCACCTGCAGTTCCGCGAGTCCGCCACGGTCGCGGCCTGAGCCAAGGAATCGATCGTGGCCATCGCCGACGATCCGCAACGCCGCTGGTACGAGCCTGAAGCGCCGCCCGTATGGTGGACCGTGTCGTTGGCTGCGCTGTACGCCGGCGTCAGTGGGCTGCGTCGCTGGCTGTATCGATGCGGCGTGCTGCACACGCGACGCCTGCCGGTCCCGGTGATCGTTGTTGGCAACATCGTCACTGGCGGCGCAGGCAAGACGCCACTGACGATCGCGTTGGTCGAGGCGCTGCGTGCACATGGATACAAACCGGGTGTGGTGAGCCGCGGTTATGGCGGCTCCGCGCGCACCCGGATGTTGCTGGAGGCACGATCCGATCCCGCCCTTGTCGGCGACGAGCCGGCCCTGATCAAATCGCGCACTGGTGTACCGGTTGTGGTGGGCGCCAACCGCTGCGAGGCGGCACAATTGCTGCTGGGCCAAAACGTCGACGCGATCATTGCGGACGACGGCTTGCAGCATTACGCGCTGGCGCGCGACATCGAAATCTGCGTGATCGATGGCATGCGCCGGCTTGGCAATGGCCGATTGCTGCCCGCCGGGCCGCTGCGCGAGCCCGAGTCCCGTTTGCAATCCGTCGATTTCATCGTCTGCAACGGTGGTGAACCACGTGATGGCGAAGTGTCGATGACGTTGGCGCCGACCGACGTCGTGGCTGTCGACGGTTCTTCAAGGCGCCAACCCTTGGCAGCATTCGTGGATCGGCATGTGCACGCGGTCGCAGGCATTGGCAACCCGCGGCGCTTTTTTGAAACGTTGCGCGGACAGGGCGTGGACGTGCTCGAGCATCCGTTCCCGGATCATCACCGCTACGTCGCGGCCGATTTCGATTTCGGCGACGACTTGCCAGTATTGATGACCGAGAAAGACGCAGTCAAATGCCGGGCGTTCGCGCAACCGGATTGGTGGAGCGTACCGGTGAGCGCAATGTTGCCGAAATCCTTTTTCGACGCCATCGCGGCACGCATCGCGCACTGCCAGCCTGATCAGGAATCCGCAACGCGTGCTTCGTGACCGGTCCCCGGTCCCTTGTCCCCGGTACCTGCTTTCAACAACACCGCCAGCAGCGGCGGCGCGATGATCGATGTCAGCAGCGACATCGCGATGATCACGGCATAAAGCAGATCGCCGAACACACCGGCGGAGAGTCCAAGGGCGGCCACGACGATGCCGACCTCGCCGCGCGGGATCATGCCGACGCCCACGATCAGTGCGCTGCGCGGGCCGAGCTTCAGTGCGCCCAGCCAGCCGCCGATCAATTTGGTGACCAGTGCCAGCAAGGTCGCGATCAGCAGCAGCCACAACGCTTCGCGGCTTGCGAGTTTGGCAAGATCGACCTTGGCGCCGGTCAGCACGAAGAAAAACGGTGTCAGCAGGGTGAGCAACGGTTGCATCTGTTCTTCCAGTTGCACATGCTGACGGGTTTCCGAAGCGATCATGCCGGCGAGGAAGGCGCCGATGATGGCGGCGAGGCCGAAACGCGTCGCCAGCCAGGCAAGGCCCAGGCACAGCGCCAGAACCACCAGCAGCGGTGACATCGGGTTGCGTGCGCGGTCGAGAAACTTCGAACCGCGCCGCATCATCAGCGTGCCCAGCCAGCCCACCACCAGCACGAAGCCGATTGCTTCACCGGCCACGACCAGCAGCCGGCCGATCCGCAACGAACCACCGGCCTGGATCGCCACCACCACACCCAGCAGCAGCATCGCGAGGATGTCGTCGATCACCGCCGCGCCCAGGATCACGCGGCTCTCGGTACGCCGCAGCACGCCCATTTCCTTCAGCACCGCGGCGGTGATGCCCGCCGAGGTCGCGACGAAGGCCGCGGCCACGAACAGCGAGCGCGGCCAGTTCGGTTCCAGTGAATGCGCCCAGAAGGTGCCGGCGACGAACGGCACGACCACGCCGATCACGCCCACCGCGAAGGCACTGCCGCCGACGCGCTTGACGTCTTCGAGCCGGGTTTCCAGGCCCACCGCGAACAGCAGCAGCACCACGCCGATTTCGGACAGCACCTCCAGCGGCTCGCTGGGCGTGATCCAGCCGAGCAACGACGGGCCGACCACGCAACCGGCGATGATCTGGCCGACCACATCCGGCAGGCGTATCCCACGCGCGAGCGCGCCGCCGACCTGCGCGGCCGCGAAGATGATGAAGACTTCCAGCAGCATCGCGGTGGTGTGGGCCATCAAGCGATGCTACATGATTGCCATGCTCGGGAAACCTTGATTTTGTTCGTCATCCCGGAATTACTCGCGCCATCATGGCACTCGAGCTGCGCGCCGCCTTCGGCGTTCGCGTTTGCAATCCTGCAAATGCAGTCGCGAAGCGATATCCGGGACCCAGTGCCATTGGCTTGGCGGCAGAAAGACACTGGGTTCCCGCTTTCGCGGGAATGACGAAAGAAAAGTTGCCAGGACTTTTACGCCGCCGTCTCCGGCGTCGTCACCTGCCGTCTCAACGGACGATCATGGCGCAAGCGCGTGAACACGTAGACCGCGATCAGCGAGATCGCCGCCATCACCAGCACGGCGATGCGGAACCCGTGCACGTAGGCGGCCGGATCGTGGTGGTGGTCGCCCAGGAACACCGCGAGCAGCCACGACGACAAGGCGATACCGAAGCTGATCGCGAGATATTGCACCGTGGACGTCACCGACGACGCCTGCGCCGCACGTTCGGGTGGCAGGTCAACGAAGGCGAGGGTGTTCATCGCGGTGTATTGCAGGCTCATCACGAAACCGTAGGCGAACATCAGTATCGCGATTGCCCACCACGGCGTGGTTGCGTCGAACAACGCGAAGCAGGCCAGCAGCGCAGTCGCGATCGTGGTGTTGACGAACAACGTGCGGCGGTAGCCGTGTCGTTTGAGGATGCGGTCGATCAGCAGTTTCATCAGCACCATCGCGACCGCCTGCGGCACGATCATCAGGCCGGCTTCGGTCGGCGTCCAGCCACAGCCGACTTGCAGGAACAGCATCAGGATGAACGACAGCCCCGCGGTGCCGAGGCGCGTGCACAGGCCGCCGCCGACCGCGATGATGAAGCTGCGCACCTTGAACAATGTGAGGTCGACGACCGGGTGGCGCGCGCGGTGGCCGTAGCGCCAATAGGCGAATGCGCACACCGCTCCGATCACGGCCGCGACGCCGGCGTTGCGGTAGTCGCCGTCGCCGCCGGTTTCCGCCGCGGTCAGCAGCATGCCCGAAGCCAACGCGAACAGGATGAATCCGATCCAGTCGAACGGACGCCGCTCGCCGCGGAAATCCGGCATGTGGGTGCGGTTGAGCCACAGCCCGACGATGCCGACCGGCACGTTGACCAGAAAGATCAACCGCCACGATGCGTACTGCGACAGCACGCCGCCCAGCAGCGGCCCGACCACCGGGCCAAGCAATCCCGGGATGCCGGCGGTGCTCATCGCCGCGACGAAATCCTTGGGGCCGAACGCGCGCACCAGTACGTAACGGCCGATCGGCATCAGCAGCGCGCCGCCAATGCCCTGCAGCACGCGCGCGGCCACGAGTTGCGAAAGACTCTGCGACATCCCGCAGGCCAGCGAACCCAGCGTGAAGATCAGCACCGACGCCGCGAACACGCGGCGGGTGCCAAAGCGGTCGGACAGCCACGCGCTGGCGGGAATGCAGATCGCCAGCGTCAGCACGTAGCTGGTCAACGCGGTCTTCAGCGAAATCGGTGGTACCGCCAGCGCGTGCGCAATGCTCGGCACCGCCGTGTTGACGATGGTCGAGTCCAGCGTCTGCATGAAGAACGCGGCCGCGACCAGCCAGATCAGGCCGCGCATGCGCGCAAGGCTGTCAGGAGATTCCGCTTCGGACATCGGAGGGCTGTTCGCTGCGCCAGACGCCGCAAAGGAATCCGCGATTTTAGCGGGGTGGCAACATTCGAAGCGGCTGTTGTGAGCAGCAAGGCCGAGGATGGCCGGTTTCGTTTTCGCGCGGAGGGACACGCGCATAAACCAAGCGTGTCCGGCCTGCGTCACCGGGGAGGGGTTCGACGCAGGCCGGATACGGGGGTGAGGGCATGAACAGCCGGTAGCACGAGGGATGCTCCAAAACTGCCCAAGACAAAGAGGGACCGCAACTCACCCGCAGCCGATACTGCTACGGCAACCTTTCGGCTACCTTTCGCATCACAGAATCGTCGCACGCTGTCGTGGACTCTCGAAAGTGCCTCGTCCATACGGCGGGTACACTGGCGCGATCAAGCGAGAACCATCGACACCCATGACCCAGCACACCGGCACCGCTGCGCAGCAGGCTGCAGCCTTGCGCGAAGCGATCGACGATGCCAACTACCGCTACTACGTGCTCGACGATCCGTCGATCCCGGACGCCGAATACGATCGCCTGATGCGTGCCCTGGAAGCGCTGGAAGCGGACCATCCCGAACTGGCGACGCCGGATTCGCCGACGCGCCGCGTCGGTGCGCGGCCTGCCGCGGGTTTTGCCGAAGTGCGGCATCCGATCCCGATGCTGTCGCTGTCCAATGCGTTCAGCGATGCCGGTGCGCCCGAGGGCACGGACCCGAACCACGAGGTGCGCGACTTCGTGCACCGCGTCGAGCAGGGGCTGGGCGTCAGCGATCCCGAATTCGCGGTGGAGCCCAAGTTCGACGGCCTGGCGATCAGTCTGCGTTACGAGGACGGCGTGTTCGTGCAGGGCGCGACCCGCGGCGACGGCAGTACCGGCGAGGACGTCACCGCCAACCTGCGCACGGTGAAGGCCATCCCGCTGAAGCTGCGTGGCAAGGGTTGGCCACGCGTGCTGGAAGTACGCGGCGAGGTGTTCATGCCCAAGGCCGGTTTCGAGGCCTACAACGCACGCATGTTGCACGAAGGCGGCAAACCACTGGCGAATCCGCGCAACGGTGCGGCGGGTTCGCTGCGGCAGCTCGACCCGCACGTCACCGCGTCGCGCCCGCTGGCGTTCTATGCCTACGGCGTGAACCTGCCGCCCGATCCCGATGCCGTGATCGCCGACCGCCACAGCGCGGCGATGGTGAAGTTGCGCGGCTGGGGTTTTCCGACCTGCCCGCAGAGCGAGCTTGTGCGCGGTGCCGAAGGTTGCCTCGGGTACTTTCGCAAGATCGGCGCCGAGCGCGACCGGTTGCCCTACGGCATCGACGGCGTGGTCTACAAGGTCGACCGCTACGACCAGCAGCGCGAACTCGGCTATGTCGCGCGCGCGCCGCGCTGGGCGATCGCGCACAAGTTCCCGGCCGAGGAACAGGCGACGGTGGTCGAGGCCATCGACATCCAGATCGGCCGCACCGGCGCCGCGACCCCGGTCGCACGCCTGAAACCCGTGCAGGTCGCCGGCGTCACCGTCACCAACGCCACTCTGCACAATGCGGATCAAGTGGCACGCCTCGACGTGCGTGTGGGCGACAACGTGATCGTGCGCCGCGCGGGCGACGTGATCCCCGAAGTGGTGCGGGTGATTCCCGAGCGCCGTCCGCCGCACACCAAACCGTGGAAGATGCCCGCGCACTGTCCGGTCTGCGGCTCCGCGATCGAACGCGAGGAAGGCGAAGCAGCCGCGCGTTGCACCGGCGGCCTGGTTTGCGCCGCGCAACGCCGCGAGGCGATCCGGCATTTCGCCTCGCGTCGCGCGATGGACATCGACGGCCTGGGTGAACGTTACATCGAGGACCTGATCGAATTCGGTTACCTGCATTCCCCCGCCGATCTCTACAGGCTGACGGTAGACGACTTCGTCGCGATGAAACGTCGCGCCGAGGAACGAGATGGCGTGGTTCCGGAAACGGTCAAGGCGGGCAAGATCGCGACCAAGTGGGCCGACAACCTTGTCGCCGCGATCGAAGCCAGCAAGGCGGCCACGCTGGAGCGGTTCCTGTTCGCGCTTGGCATCCCGGAGGTCGGCGAGGCCACGGCCAAGACCCTGGCACGGCATTTCGGATCACTCGACGCATTGATGCGCGCCAGCGAAGCTGAACTCACCGAAGTCGACGACGTCGGCCCGATCATGGCCGCGCACATCGCCGCATTCTTCGCCGAAACGCGCAACCGCCAAGCCATCGCGGCACTGCGCAAGGCTGGCGTGCACTGGCCGGAATCCGCGCCGCAGCGCAAGGCACGGGGTCCGCTCGCCGGGCAGACCGTGGTGCTCACGGGCGGATTGTCGTCGCTCACCCGCGATGAGGCGAAGGACAGGCTGGAAGCGCTGGGCGCCAAGGTCGCGGGCTCGGTGTCGAAGAAAACCAGCTTCGTGGTCGCGGGCGAAGCCGCCGGTTCCAAACTCGAGAAGGCGCAGGCGCTGGGTGTCGAGATCTGGGCTGAGGCCAGGCTGCTGGACTTCCTGAAATCGCATGACGGCTGACACTCGGGCCCACCACGCTGCGCTGCGAATGCGTGCACGTCTCAACGCATTGTTTCGCGAATTCTTCGCGGAACGCGGCGTGGTCGAGGTGGAAACGCCGATCCTGTCGGCAGCGGGCAATACCGAGCCGAACATCGAAGGATTCGCGACGATGTTCACGGGGCCGGCCGGTGCCGGGGCACCGGAGCGCTTCCTGCGTACCTCGCCCGAGTACCCCCTGAAACGCTTGCTGGCCACTGGTTTCGGCGACTGCTACGAGCTGGGGCGGGTGTTTCGCAACGGCGAGGCGGGCCGTTCGCACAACCCCGAGTTCACCATGCTGGAGTGGTACCGCGTTGGTTTCGACCATCGCCGGCTGGCACTGGAAACGGCACAACTGGTGCGTGCGGCGCTGGCGCTGGTGCAGCGCGATGCGAGCGTCGCGACGACGAGTTACCGCGACTGGTTCCGTGACGGCTTGCAGCTCGATCCCTTCGGTGCGGACGAAGCCGCACTGCGCGAACCGCTGCGCGATTTCTCGATCGATCCGGATGGTCTGACCCGGGACGACTGGCTGGATCTGCTGGTGACGCATCGCCTGCAACCCGCGCTGCCGCGCGACGGCATCACCATCGTGTACGACTTCCCGGCCTCGCAGTGTTCGCTGGCGCGCATTCGACGGGGCCAGCCGCCGGTCGCGGAACGTTTCGAGCTGTACCTGGGCCGGCAGGAACTCGCCAACGGCTACCACGAGTTGAACGATGCCGCTGAGCAGCGGGCACGCTTCGAACGTGAAAACGCCTTGCGCGTCGCGCGCGGACAGCGCGAGTTGCCTATCGACGAGAACCTGCTGGGCATGCTGGACGAGCTGCCCGATTGCGCGGGCGTGGCGGTGGGTGTCGACCGATTGCTGATGAACCTGCTCGACGTGGACGACATCCGCGCCGTGCTGGTGTTTCCGTTCGCGGAAGCGTGACGGCACGCCACGTGGACCACGCGGCGTGCCGCCTTGGCGTCAAGCCGTTTCGCGTTGCGTGGCCGCGGGTTTCTGCTCGCCCCACAGGTAGTGATAGATCAACCCGCCGATGATGCCGCCAATTATCGGTGCTACCCAGAACAGCCATAGCTGGCCAAGTGCCCAGCCATCCTGGGCGTTCATGAAGGTCTGCACGATCGCAGGGCCGGTCGAGCGCGCGGGGTTCACCGAGGTGTTGGTGACCGGAATGCTGACCAGGTGGATCAGGGTCAGGGCAAGGCCGATGGTGAGGCCGAAGAAGCCCGCCGAGGCGCGCTTGTCGGTGGAGCCCATGATGATCAGCACGAAGAACCCCGTCATCACAGCCTCGCACAGGAACGCCGCGCCCATCGAATAACCACCCGGTGAGTGCGCGCCGTAGCCGTTCGCCGCGAAGTTGCCCACGCTGAAATCCGGCTTGCCGCTGGCGATTGCGTACAGCACCCAGCCGGCGATGACCGCGCCGATCACCTGCGCGATGATGTAGGGAATCACTTCCTTCCACGGAAACCGCCCGCCAGCCGCAAGGCCGAACGTGACCGCCGGGTTGATGTGGCTGCCCGAGATGTGGCCGATCATGTAGCACATCGTCAACTGGGTCAGGCCGAACGCCAGCGCCACGCCCACGAAGCCGATGCCGAGCTGGGGAAACGCCGCAGCCAGTACCGCCGCGCCGCAACCGCCGAAGGTGAGCCAGAAGGTGCCGAACAATTCGGCCGCACAACGCTTGCCAAGGTTCATCGCGAATGCCTCCCTGATACGTGATGTAGCGGGGCGCGTCGCCCCGCGCCTGCCGCACGGCCCCTCGTGTGCGGCGAGCGCAGGATAGACGGCCAACATCCCACGCGGCGCTGCGGCGCAACATGGTTGCGTTGGATCAAAACTCCAGGTTCTGCGCGGCGCACAGGTAATCGACCAGCGGTGCGAGGCGTTTGAAATGGGCGACCACGAACGGAAACAGTTTTGGCGAACACGCCAGCGCATCGTCGAAAGCCACGCCGGCGGCGAAGCTCTTGCGTTTCAGGTCTTCGAGCAATGGGTGATCCGTGGGAAAGCCTTGCGGCGCGCGGGAAAGTGATTCGCCCCAGAACTCGTAGTGCTCGCAGAATACGCGGCCGTGCGCGGCACGTTTCCATGCTGCCGGGTTGTCGACCATGAAGTTGCGGATGTTGCGCAGGGTGTGGTTTTCGGGGTGCCACAGGCCGGCGCCGACGAAGCAATCGTCCGGCGAGATGTGCAGGTAGAACGAAGGTGCCGCGATGTCGCGGCGGCGTTCGTGGAAGACGCGTGCGCCGGCCCAGCTCTTGTACGGCGCCTTGTCGCCGGAGAAACGTGTGTCGCGTTGGATGCGGAACAGCGAGCCGCCGACCTTGCGCGGGTCGGCGCGGTAATGGCTGCTGAGTTTCGCAACTGGCGCCTGCAAGTCCGCGATCAATTGCAGGTAAGGGCCGCGCACGTGGGTTTCGTAGTCGCCCTGATGCGCCTTGAACCAGGTGCGGTTGTTGTGGCGCGCGAGCGCGCGCAGGAAGCGAAAGGTGGCGGGTGAGAAATAGGCGCGTGGCATATCAGAGTCCGAATTCGCTTTGAACGGTTTCGCCCCACGCTTGCAATCGATCCAGCAGTGCCTGCTTCGGCCCCGCCGGATGTTCCGCGCGCAGGCGGGCGATGGTGGCGAAATATTGTTCCAGTATCAGCGGGGTGGTTTCCGTCGCGCGGGTCAGCTTGTCGCGCACGAAGGCCTGCCAGCGCGTACGTTCGTTGGCATCCAGCGTGTCCGGCCAGTTGCGGGCGCGGTAGCGGAACAACAACTCTGCGTAGCGCGGATCGCCGAATTTGAAATCCGTGGTGTCGAGCTTGTCCGGTGGCGTCGCGCGTACCGCGTCGCAGCGGCGCTTGTCGGCGGGCGAGGGAAAACCGGCATACAACCGGCATTCCGGGTCCGTGCGTTCCGGCCAGCGGCCGGAATGCGCTGCGAAAGCGGCACGGACGCGCTCGCGCAATCCGTCGCTGGCACGAATCTTTTCCAGATTGTGCTCGCAGGCGGCGGGGTCGAGCGCGATGCGCTGCAGGTCCGCGCCACGCAGCGCCGAAGTCGGAGCCAGAAATGGCGACTTGTTGCCGTGTACTTCCTTCAGCGGCGGCCGTTCGATGCCTTCGGGAAGGTCGGCGCGTCGGGTAAACATGCGCTCGGCCAGATCATCGGGGTCGAGGCTTATCCATGCCTCGGCATCCACGCCAAGGTCGGCGACGATGAAGCTGCCGGTGCGCTCGGGGTGTTCCGCGATCGGCGCCACCATCGCGAGACAGCCGCGCGCGGGCGGATAACGGCCCGACACGTGCAACAGCGGTTCCAACCCGGGCAGCGCCTGCGCCAGGCTGGCAGCCACGTGTTTCTTGTCGCGCAACGCGAAATGCCAGTCGTACAGGCGTGGTTGCCTCGCGCGCAGCAGGCGCGCGAGTTCGATGGTGGCCTCCACGTCGGACAGCGCATCGTGCGCGTGGTCCTGCTTCAAATGATTGGCGGGCGCGAGTCGATCGAGCTTGAACGACGGCGCACCGTCATCGCCCTGCGGCCATTCGATGCCAAGAGGCCGCAGTGCGTAGCAGGCACGCGCGAGATCCATGATGTCCCAACGCGCGTTGCCGTGCTTCCAGGCGTGTTCGTAAGGATCGAAGAAATTCCGGTAGAACAGGTTGCGGTTGACCTCGTCGTCGAACCGGATCGAGTTGTAACCGGCCGAGCAGGTGCCGGGTTCCGCCAGCACTTCGTGGACCGCACCGGCGAACTCGGCTTCGACCAACCCGTCGCGGGCAGCGTCCTGCGGGGCGATGCCGGTAATCAGGCAGGCTTCCGGATGCGGCAGCACATCGGGTGCCGGTGCGCAGTACAACATCACCGGCTCGCCGGTCGGGCGCAGCTCCATGTCGGTTCGCAACGCGGCGAATTGCGCGGGGCGGTCGCGTACGGGGTCGATTCCGGTGGTTTCGTAGTCGAACCAGAGCAAGCTAGGCGTTGGCATCTGACCAGCCTACGGCAGGCCTTGACGCGCGGCAATCCGTTCGCATCCGCGATGTTGCTAGACTGGCAGGACAGGAGAAGAGCATGAGCGGTTGCGCGGAAGACAATCTGATCTGGATCGACCTCGAGATGACCGGGCTCGATCCCGACAACGATTCGGTCATCGAAATCGCCACGGTCGTCACCGATCGCAACCTGGAAGTGCTGGCCGAGGGCCCCGAGTTCGCGATCCACCACGAGGAAGCGCGCCTGCTGGCGATGGACGAGTGGAACCGCAACCATCACGGCAAGTCGGGACTGTGGCAACGCGTGCTCGAATCCGCGACCAGCCACGCGCAGGCCGAGGAGGCGACCATCACATTCCTGCAGCAGTGGGTGCCGGCCGGCAAATCACCTATTTGCGGCAACTCGATCTGCCAGGACCGCAGGTTCCTGTATCGGCAGATGCCTGCGCTGGAGCGCTATTTCCATTACCGCAACCTCGACGTGTCGACCTTGAAGGAACTGGCGCGTCGCTGGGCACCCGCGGTGTACAAGGGTTTCAGCAAGGATTCCGCGCACACCGCACTTTCCGACATCAAGGATTCGATCGAGGAGCTGCGCTACTACCGCGCGCACATGGGGGAACTGGCGGGATTGCCTGCCGTGGCGGGGTGATGGCGGCGGGCCAGTTTGCTTGCGGCTGATAGTCTCGCTGATTCAGCCTTCGACCGCTTCGTATGTGATTGCGAATACTTCGGGGCTGCACGGGTATAGCTCGCCTTTTACTCCGCGGATAATCCAGTCGCCTGGCGTTGCGCGCATCTTGCCCTCAGGCGTATCCATGTAACAGCACTCAACCCCGATACCTACGCGCGGGTAGTAGCGGACGCCAGGAATGCAGGGATCGGTACCGGAAACAAATTGAACGGCTTCAATCTCAACGGGTTTCTTTCGGTACTTTTCCATCATGGCGCCTCGTTGCCGAAGGGCCAGTCTACCAACTCATTGGTTCTGACACCCGTGGCTTGACTCGCGCAACCCAGGCGTTCACGGGCCTCGCAGCGGGGTCCAGCCATGCGGATGGCCCGCTGGGCTGGATGTGCGAGTTGCGCCGCGCGTCAAATCGACGCCGTGGCATCCAACAACACGTCCACCCCCGCTTCCGGTGCAATGGATGCAGCGGGAATCGCATCGCCGCGTTTCCATGCCGCCACCGCGTCGCGCTTGCCCGCGCCTTCGACCAGGAACAACACGTGATGCGCGTTCGACAGGCGCGTCGCGCTCAACGATACGCGTTCGGGCGGCGGCTTGGGCGCCTTGAACACGGCAAGCACGTCCGGCGAATCGGCGTGCGCGCCCCAATCGTGGCCGGGAAACAGGCTGGCGGTGTGGCCGTCTTCGCCCAGGCCCAGCAGCACGAGGTCGAACGCATCGACCGTACGCAGTTCGCGTGCATACAAAACGGCGGCTTCGCGCGCACCGGCTTCGGCGGGAATCGCGTGCACGTTCGCCATTGGAATCGAAACCTGATCGAGCCACTCGTCGCGCGCCATCCGGCTGTTGCGCTCGGGGTCATCGGGCGGCGCGCAACGCTCGTCGCCGTACCAGATGTGCCAGCGCGCCCAATCAGTGTCGGCATGGCGCAGTGCGCGATACAGCCTGCGCGGGGTATTGCCGCCCGCGAGCACGATGTCGAACGCACCATGCTGCGCGATCGCACCCTGTGCAGAGGCCAGCACCCGCGCCAGCGCGTTGGCGACCAGCGAGGCA
Source organism: Rhodanobacteraceae bacterium (assembly GCA_004299705.1). Lineage (GTDB taxonomy): Bacteria > Pseudomonadota > Gammaproteobacteria > Xanthomonadales > Rhodanobacteraceae > 66-474. The sequence continues at coordinate 97,673 of SCQS01000034.1, forward strand.
TCGTCGGGGAACTCGTGCCAGCGCGCGGCCTGCGCTGGCAGGGCGGCCGGCACGCGGATCATTCCTTCTTCATCGCGTGGCCGCCGAATTCGTTGCGCATCGCCGACAGCAGCTTGTCGGAGAACGAATCGACGTCGCGCGAGCGCAGGCGTTCGATCAAGGATGCGGTGATGATCGGTGCGGGCACGTCGAGCTCGATGGCCTCCGCGACCGTCCAGCGGCCTTCGCCGGAATCGACCACGTAGGGCGCGATGTCCTTCAGCGTGGGATCGCGTTTCAACGCGTCGGCGGTCAGGTCCAGCAGCCACGAGCGCACCACCGAACCGTAACGCCAGATTTGCGCGATCTGCTCCAGGTCCAACTTGAACTCTTGCTTGTGCTTGAAGATCGTGAAGCCTTCGGCATAGGCCTGCATCATGCCGTACTCGATGCCGTTGTGGACCATCTTCACGAAGTGCCCCGAACCCACGGGTCCGACGCGGCCCCAGCCCTTGTCCTTGCCGGGCGCCAGCGCCTCGAAGATGGGGTTGAGGCGCGCGACGGCTTTTTCGTCGCCGCCGACCATCATGCTGTAGCCTTCCTTCAAACCCCACACGCCGCCGCTGGTGCCGCAATCGACGTAGTCGATGCCCTTGGGCGCGAGTTGCGCGGCGTGGCGCTGGTCGTCCTTGTAGTTGGAATTGCCGCCGTCGATCACGACGTCGCCGCGGGCAAGCTTGTCGTTCAACGCGGATACGGTGTCGTCCACGACCTTGCCGGCCGGCACCATCACCCATACCGCGCGCGGCGGTTGCAGCGCAGCGACCAGTTTGTCCAGCGAATCGACCGCCTTGCCGCCAGCCGCTGCCAGTTCCGCGCGGGCCTTGTCGTTGGGGTCGAAGCCGACCACGTCGTGGCCAGCTTTCATCAGGCGTTGGGCCATGTAGTTGCCCATCTTGCCGAGGCCGATCATTCCAAGCTGCATGCGGTTCTCCTTGGGTGCGCTGTGCGATGCCGCCAAGCGGCGAAGCATCCATGCTATCGGCGGGCGCGTGAAGATTTCGACAGTCGGGATGCGCGAATGCGCCGGCGGCTACTCGACCGGTTTCAAGCGCCGCTTGTTGACGTGGAACGGCGCGTCGCCGTGGAGATCCTTGCCCTGGAAATAACCGCGCTGCCATTTCTTCGACAGGATTTCGGGGTTGCCTTCGTGCAGGCCCTTGTTGAACTCGGCGCGCGACTTGCCCCATTCGGTGTAGTCGGCTTTCAACTTGGGGTCATCATCGATGTTCGCGCGCTTGGGCGCGACGTCGTCCATCAGCACGTGCGGGCAGAAGGTGACGAAGCAGAACGGGTCGCCCTTCCCGAAACGCACCGTGCACGGGCGGGTGAAGCGCCAGTTCATGGTGAACGGGAACGGCAGCCAGTCGGTTTCGACCATGCCGTCCAGCGCGTGGATGCCGTCCTTCGCGTAGTTGGGCGCGCCGCGCACCCACAGGCCCCAGCCCGGCGAGGTGCGGAACAACCAGCCGGTGTGGAAGGTGAGGATGCCGTGGCCGAAGTGCGAGGTGATCAATGCGCGCAAAGCGTTTGGATCGACGCCCGGCGCGCGCGCGGTGATCGCGTCGATGCCCTGGCCGCCGTTCCAGGTCACCTCGAAATCGAGGGGCGAGGTCAGTTCCCAACCGCTGGTGTTGGCCATCGAAAGCGGCAGGCAGCGATACGCATAATGGTCGTTGGTCTGATCCATCCATTCACGGTCGCGACGGCCGGGGATGATCGGCGCGGCGCGCAGGTCGACCTGGTAGCAGGTGAGTTGCGGCGTGGCGCCGGCCGGCAGGGGTTCGAGTCGGGGAACTTCCACGGCGTGCATCGGGCAGGCGCCGGGCTTGGTTGCGATGTCGGACATCGGGGTTCTCCCAGTACGGTTTCGACGGATCGCGAGACGTTCAAGGGACAGCCTGGTTTTGCTTGTCTTGTCGTCATTCCCGCGAAAGCGGGAACCCAGCATTTTTTTGCAGCGCGTTGATGCGTAAAGACACTGGGAGACTCGCGCCATCCTTGGCGCTCGCCCTTCGGGCCGCTTTCAGCGTTCGCGTTTGCAGTCCTGCAAACGCAGTCCGGATATCGCTTGGCGATTCCGGGATGACGAGCAACCTCGGAGTCCTTGGCCGCTGCATCCTGTGCCCGGTTGCCCACGTCGTCAAGCTGCACCGCCGCATGCAGCGGCTTTCACGAATGATTGAGGCGCCGGCGCGCATACTGGCTGGCGTTGTGCGATCACGCACCGATCATGGACGTTACCGATCATGCCTGCCGACGCCCGTATACCTGCTCCCGGCGTTCATTTGTTGGGCGACCGCAGTTACACCGTGATGCTGACGGAGACGGGTTCGGGCGGCAGTCGCTGGAAGGGGTTGGCCGTCACCCGCTGGCGCTCGGGCGATGGCGGCGGCGAGCAGGGCGGCTACATCTATTTGCGTGACACAGCGGACGGCAAGGTCTGGTCGGCGACCGCGCAGCCGTGTGGTGGCGTGACGCGCTGCTGGTTCGATGAGGGGCTGGCACGATTCGCGCGTCGCGATGGCGCGTTGACCACCACGCTGGAAGTTGCGGTCGATCCCGAACGCGCGGTTGAAGTGCGTGGCGTGGGCTTGCGCAACGATGGCCCGGTCGCACGCGAGATCGAGCTGACTTCGTACGCCGAATTGGTGCTCGGGTCCGACCAGGCCGACCGCGCGCACCCGGCGTATTCCAAGATGTTCGTGCAGACCGCGTGCGAAGATGGCGTGCTGCTGGCAAGGCGGCGCAAGAAGGATCCATCGGAACCCGACGTGTGGGCCGCGCATGCGTTGGTCGTGGAAGGCGATGAAGCGAGCCAGCGTGAGTGGGAAACCGATCGCGCGCGCTTCATCGGCCGGAATGGATCGCTGGCGTTGCCGGCAGCCTTGCAAACGGGGCAACGGTTGTCGGGCACGGTCGGCACCGTGCTCGACCCGATCTTCTGCCTGCGCACACGCGTTGCGATCGGCGCGGGTAAAGCGCGACGTGCGGCAATCGTTACCGCGGTTGGCGCCTCGCGCGAGGAAGTGCTCGCGTTGATTCGTCGCTACCAGACGCCGACTGCATGCGCCGAGATCTTTGCGCGTTTGCGCTCAGCGGCGTTGCGTGCATACGAAGCGGCGGGAATCGCAGCCGACGAGGCACGAGGTTTCCAGATGCTGGTCGGTGCGCTGACGGGCAACGATTTTTCGTGGCGTGTCGATGTGGCGACACTGGCGAAAGGCGAGGGCGGCGCGCCAGTGCTGTGGGCCAAGGGCATTTCCGGCGACCTGCCGATCGTGTTGCTGCGGATCGACACCACCGCGCAAACGGGCTTGGTCGAGGAAATGCTGCGTGCGCAACGCTTCTGGCGCACGCGCCAATTGCCGGCCGACATCGTGGTGCTGGATGCGCGTCCCGGAAATGGCAAGGATGACTTGGCCAAACTTTCAGGCGCTTCGGGGAACCAGGACAAGTCGCAAGGCTCGTTGTTCGTTCTTCGCGAGGGCGACTTCGACGAACGTTTGCGCAATGGCCTGTTTACCGCAGCCTGGGTGGTGCTGGACGGCCTTGGCGGTGGCTTGGCCGCGCGGCTCGGGAAACGTGCAAAAGCCGCCGCCGGGTCACGCGTGGAATGGTCCGCGTCGAGGGCGCCGTGTGCCCGCGGTGGCAAACCGTCGTCGACGCCATCGCCCAAGGAACTCGATAGCTGGAACGGCCTGGGCGGCTTCACCAGGGACAGCCGCGAATACGTCACGATCCTGCGCGACGGCGCCAGCACGCCCGCGCCATGGTCGCACATCGTCGCCAATCCGGATTTCGGTTTTCTGGTGACGGCGACCGGCGGCGGTTACGCGTGGGCGATCAACAGCCAGCAAAACCAGGTCACCGCGTGGTCGAACGATGCGGTGCGCGACCCGCCGGGCGAGATGTTCCTGCTGCGCGATGCCGAAGACGGTACGGAATGGAGCGCCACTGCGTCGCCGGTCCGTGCGGGTGGGGCAACCTACGTCTCGCGATTCGGACCGGGCTATGCGCGCTTCGAGGCCAATGTCCACGGCATCGAATCGGAGCTGACCCAGTGCGTCGCACCTGACGATCCAGTCAAGGTTTCGCGCCTGCGCCTCGTCAATCGCAGTGGCAAGCCACGTCGGATCGAGTTGGCACAAGTCGTGGCATGGATGATGGGGCCGATCGGCAGTGATCCGCGCGCCACCACGCTGGTCGAATCCGACGCCGGGCGCGGTGCGGTGTTCGCGCGCAATGCCTGGCGCGAGGAATTCACGCAGGCGGTGGCGTTCATCGCCTGCAATGCACAAGGCGCAACGCCGGGCAGCGAAACCGGTCCGCGCAGCGCGGTGATGGCGTCGCTGGAACTCGCGCCCGGCGCGACTGCCGAGCTGGTATTTCTGCTGGGTGAAGGTGCGGACCGTGCGGCAGCGCAGGCGCTGGTCGATCGCTATCGCAGTGTCGATGTCGACGCGTTGCTCGCGGACACGCGCAAGACCTGGGACAGCGTGCTCGCACCCTTGCAAGTCGAAACGCCGCATCGTTCGATCGACCTGCTGGTCAACCGATGCCTGCCGTATCAGGTGCTGGCTTGCCGGCTGTGGGCGCGCACCGCTTTCTATCAGGCCAGCGGTGCCTACGGTTTCCGCGACCAGTTGCAGGACGTCGCGGCGCTGTGCATCGCGCGGCCCGACCTTGCGCGCAAGCACATCCTGCTGTCGGCGTCGCGCCAGTTCGAGGAGGGCGATGCGCAGCACTGGTGGCTGCCGCCGTCGGGCCGTGGCGTGCGCACGCGCATCGTCGATGATCGCTTGTGGTTGCCGTTCGTCACCGCGCACTACATCGCAACCACCGGCGACGTCGCGATCCTGGAAACGGGCGTGCCGTTCCTGTGTGGCGATGCGTTGCAGCCGGGACAGATGGATTCCTTTTTCAAGCCCGAACCAGCCGCGCAGGCCGCCAATCTGTTCGAACACTGCGCACGCGCGATCGAAGTCAGTCTCGCGACCGGCGTGCACGGCCTGCCGCTGATGGGTACCGGCGACTGGAACGACGGCATGAACCGCATCGGCGCGGGCGGCAAGGGCGAAAGCGTGTGGATGGGGTGGTTCCTGGTCAAGGTGATCGGCGATTTCGCACCGTACGCGGAAGACCGCCACGATCCACGTGCCGTGCATTGGCGCAACCATGCGCGTGCGCTGGAACTGGCACTGGAAACCAAGGCCTGGGATGGCGACTGGTACCGGCGCGCGTTCTACGACGACGGCACACCATTGGGCAGTTCAGCCGATACCGAATGCCGGGTCGAATCGATGGCGCAGTCGTGGGCGGTGCTAAGTGGCCGCGGCGACCCGGAGCGCAGCGAACGCGCGATGCGCGCGGTCAACGAACACCTGGTTCGTCGGAACGATGGTCTGGTCGCGCTGTTTGCCGCGCCGTTCGACAAGACCCCGCGTGATCCCGGTTACATCAAGGGCTATCCGCCCGGCCTGCGCGAGAACGGTGGCCAGTACACACATGGTTCGATCTGGTCGCTGATCGCGTACGCCATGCTGGGCGACGGCGACAAGGCTGGCGAATTGCTGGAAATCTTCGATCCGATCCGCAAATCCGATTCGCCGGAAAAACGGGAGCGCTACAAGGTCGAACCCTACGCCGAATGCGCAGATGTCTATTCGGTAGCGCCGCACGTTGGTCGAGGCGGCTGGACCTGGTATTCAGGCTCGGCCGGCTGGCTGTACCGCGCGATCGTCGAGTGGGTGTTGGGTTTTCGCTTGCGCGGCGACCGTTTACGGATCGAACCCTGCATTCCACACGGCTGGAAAGGATTTGCGTTGAACTATCGACGCGGGCGCACGCTCTATCGGATCGAAGTCGACAACCCGCACCACGTGTGCCGGGGAATCGCCGCGATCGAATTGGATGGTGTAACGTTGCAGGATTCAGGTGCCGGCATTCCGCTTGCCGATGACGGTGCCAGCCACCGCGTCCGTGTCACCATGAAGAAGGAAACGAGTTGATGGCCACTGCCAAGTCCGACGCCTTCGTGTTTTTCGGCGCCACCGGCGATCTTGCCTACAAACAGATCTTTCCCGCGCTGCAGGCGTTGGTGAAGGACGGCAAGCTCGACATGCCGGTGATCGGCATCGCGCGTTCCGGCTGGACCGTCGACGACCTGCGCAAGCGTGCCGAGGACAGCCTCAAGGAACACGGCGGCGTGGACAAGGCCGCGTTCGCCAAGCTGTCCAGGCAGATGCAGTACATCGACGGCGACTACGGCGATGCGCAAACGTTCGCGCGGCTGCGCAAGGCACTGGGCGATGCGCAGCACCCACTGCATTACCTCGCGATTCCGCCCAGCATGTTCGTGCCGGTCGTGAAGGGCCTGGCCGCGTCGGGTTGCGCGCAGGGCGCGCGCGTGATCGTCGAGAAACCGTTCGGACGCGACCTGCATTCCGCGCAGGCGCTGAACCGCACCTTGCACCGCTTCTTCCGCGAGCACGACATCTTCCGCATCGACCACTATCTCGGCAAGGAGCCGGTGCAGAACCTGCTGTATTTCCGCTTCGCCAATTCGTTGCTGGAACCGATCTGGAACCGTGACCACATCGCCAGCATGCAGATCACCATGGCCGAGGATTTCGGCGTGCAGGGCCGCGGCCGGTTTTACGATGAGGTCGGCGCGATCCGCGACGTGGTGCAGAACCACATGTTCCAGGTGCTGGCGCTGCTGGCGATGGGGCCGCCCGCCAACCGCAGCGCCGACGCGATGCGCGACGAGAAGCTTCGCCTGTTCCGTTCGATGCGTCCATTGAAGCCCGAAGACATTGTGCGCGGCCAGTTCGACGGGTACCTGAAGGAGCCGGGCGTCGCGAAGAAATCCACCGTCGAAACTTTCGCCGCGCTGCGCATCCACATGGATACCTGGCGCTGGGCCGGCGTGCCGTTCTTCATCCGCGCCGGCAAGCAGTTGCCGGTGAAATGCACCGAGGTGCTGGTGCGGTTGAAGAACCCGCCGCAGCAAGTGTTCGACGCACCCGAGGGCGCGGTCAACCATTACCGTTTCCGCCTGAATCCCGACGTGATCATCTCGCTGGGCGCGCGGGTCAAGGAACCCGGCGAGGCGATGAAGGGGCGCCCGGTGGAACTGGTCGCACATCGCCACATACGCACCGGAATGATGCCGTACCAGCGCCTGCTGGGCGATGCCATCGACGGCGATTCGGCGCTGTTCACCCGCGACGATTGCGTGGAAGAAGCCTGGCGCGTGCTGGACCCGATCATCGGCGACAAGGTGCCGGTGCACAAATACAAGGTCGGCAGCTGGGGGCCGAAGGAAGCCGACGCACTGATCGCGGACGCCGGCGGCTGGAACGACCCCAAGGTGGACGTGCCCGCGAAGGCAGGCAAATGAACTCGCCTGTCTCCCGCGTGTTCCTGTTCGATGTCGACAACACCCTGCTCGACAACGACCGCATCCACGCCGACCTCGACCATTTCATCGCCGGTGAATTCGGCGCCGACGGCGCCAAAAAATATTGGGCGATCTACGAGAACCTGCGCGACAAGCTCGGTTACGCGGATTACCTCGGCGCGATCGAGGCATTCCGGCTCGAGTGCGATGACGAGGTGCGGGCGCAGGGCCTGGCGTCGTTCCTGCTCGACTATCCCTTCGCCGAACGCCTTTATCCGCACGCGCTGGATGCGATCGCGCACCTGTCGCGGTTCGGCACCTGCGTGGTGTTGTCGGATGGCGACGTGGTGTTGCAGCCGCGCAAGATCAATGCCTCCGGCATCGCCGCGGCGGTCGATGGGCGGGTCTTGATCTACGTCCACAAGGAACGCATGTTGGACGACGTGGCGCGTCGCTTTCCTGCCGGACACTATGTGATGATCGAGGACAAATTGCGCGTGCTGGATGGCATGAAGCGGCGCTGGCGCGAACGCCTGACCACGGTGTTCGTGCGCCAGGGCCATTACGCCAACGATCCGGCCGCGCGCAAGGAATACCCGCCCGCGCAAATCGAACTCGGCGGCGTCGGCGAGCTGTGCAAGCTCGCTGACGACGCCTTTCTTTCCTCTTCTGAACCGGCAACCGCCACGGAGTGATCCCATGAACCCCACCAAACCGCTGCACGACCTCGGCCAGAGCATCTGGCTGGACAACATCACCCGCGGCATCCTCGACGACGGCACGCTGGCGCGCTACATCGCCGAGGACAACGTGACGGGGCTGACTTCCAATCCCTCGATCTTCGACAAGGCGATCTCCGGCGGCAGCAACTACGACGCCGCGATCGCGGATCTGCTTGCCGAGGGCCAGCAGGGCGAGGAACTGTTTTTCTCGCTGGCGTTGCAGGACCTCACCCGCGCAGCCGACCTGTTCAAGCCGGCCTTCCACGCGAGCGACGGCGTGGATGGTTTCGTGTCGCTGGAAGTCTCGCCGCTGCTGGCCGACGACACCCACGCCACCATCGACTCGGCGGTCGCGCTGCACGCCAAGGCGCGCCGCGACAACCTGTTCATCAAGATCCCCGGCACGCCCGCCGGCATCCCCGCGATCGAGGAGGCAATCTACCGTGGCGTGCCGATCAACGTGACCCTGCTGTTCTCGCGCGAGCAATACCTCGCGGCGGCCGAGGCGTGGATGCGCGGCATCGAACGTCGCATCGCCGAGGGCAAGTCGCCCAATGTCGATTCGGTGGCCTCGGTGTTCATCAGCCGCTGGGACGTAGCGGTGGCCGACAAGGTGCCGGCCGAACTCAAAGACAAGTTGGGCATCGCGATCTCACAACGCACCTACAAGGCGTATTGCGACCTGCGTGAGACGCCGCGCTGGAAGAAGATCGTCGCGGTCGGCGTGCATCCGCAGCGCCTGCTGTGGGCCAGCACCGGTACCAAGGATCCGAAAGCATCAGACACCTTGTACGTGGAAGCGCTGGCCGCACCCGACACCATCAACACCATCCCCGACAAGACGCTGCTGGCGTTCGCCGATCACGGCAAGCTGCGCGGCGCGATGGCGAAGGATGGCGGCGACTGCGAACAGGTGATAGCGCAGTTCAAGGCCGCCGGCGTCGATGACGCGGCGCTGGCCGGCAAGCTGCAGCGCGACGGCGCGGCGGCGTTCGTGAAATCCTGGAACGACCTGTTGGGCCGGATCGCCCAGAAAGCGTCGGCTGTGGCTGCGCATACCGCAGGGCAGGGAGCACGCGCATGAGCACGCCCTCGCTGCGTTCCTCGCCGGAATGGAAGGCGCTGGCGAAGCATTGGCAGGCGCTGCGCGGCACCACGCTCAGGCAACTGTTCGACGCGGATGCGCAACGCGGCACGCGCCTGGTGGCCGAAGGCGCGGGGCTGTACCTGGATTATTCCAAGAACCTCGTCAACTCCGAGACCCTGAAGCTGCTGCAGAAACTGGCGCAGGCGCGCGGAGTGTTCGCGCGTCGCGATGCGATGTTCCGCGGCGACAAGATCAACGAAACCGAGAAACGCGCGGTGCTGCACGTGGCGCTGCGTGCTCCGCGCGGCGAAAAGATCTACGTGGACGGCAAGGACGTGGTGCCGGAAGTGCACGAGGTGCTCGACCGCATGGCCGCGTTCAGCGACAAGCTGCGCTCCGGTGAATGGCGCGGGCATTCCGGCAAGGCCATCCGCAACGTCATTTCCATCGGCATCGGCGGCTCCGACCTCGGCCCCGTGATGGCCTACGAGGCGCTGAAGCACTACAGCCGCCGCGACATGACCTTCCGCTTCGTGTCCAACGTCGACCCCACCGATTTCGTGGAAGCGACGCGCGACCTCGATGCGGAAGAAACCCTGTTCGTCATCTGCTCCAAGACCTTCACCACGCTGGAAACGCTGACCAACGCACACGCAGCGCGCGACTGGTGCCTGGCGCAACTAGGCGGCGACGATTCTGCCGTCGCCAAGCACTTCGTCGCGGTTTCGACCAATGCCGACGAGGTGCGCAAGTTCGGCATCGACACCGCCAACATGTTCGGGTTCTGGGACTGGGTCGGCGGGCGCTATTCGATGGATTCGGCGATCGGCCTGTCCACGATGCTGGCGATCGGGCCGGAGCATTTCCGCGAAATGCTGGCCGGTTTCCATGCGATGGACGAACACTTCAGAAGCTCGCCAGCCGAGAGAAACTTGCCTCTGTTGATGGGTCTTTTGTCCATTTGGTACAACGATTTCTTCGGCGCGCAAACCGTGGCGGTGCTTCCCTACGCGCAATACCTGAAGCGCTTTCCCGCGTACCTGCAGCAATTGACGATGGAGTCGAACGGCAAGCACGTCACGCTCGCCGGCGAGCACGTCGATTACCCGACCGGCCCGATCTACTGGGGCGAACCCGGCACCAACGGCCAGCACTCGTTCTACCAGCTGATCCACCAGGGCACGCGCCTGATCCCCTGCGACTTCATCGGCTTCATGCATTCGCTGAATCCGCTGGGCGGCCAGCACGACTTGCTGATGGCCAACCTGATCGCGCAGACCGAAGCGCTTGCGTTCGGCAAGACGCCCGCGCAGGTGCGCGCGGAAGGCACGCCGGAATGGCTGGTGCCGCATCGCGTATGCGAAGGCAACCGGCCCACCAATATCATCCTTGCAGAAAACCTGACGCCACATTCGCTGGGTGCGCTGGTCGCGCTGTACGAGCACAGCGTGTTCACCCAGGGCGCGATCTGGCACATCGATTCGTTCGACCAGTGGGGCGTGGAACTCGGCAAGCAACTCGCCAAGAAGGTGATTCCGCAGTTGCAGGATGCACAGGAGCCGAAGTTGGCACACGACAGCTCGACCAATGCCCTGATCCGGCGTTACCGCGTTGCCCGCAAGACGCCATCATGACGTGCGGGCGTGGATAAGGGGCAAGCAAACGTCAGGAGCCTTTGGACACGGATCAGAGCGGATAAATACGGATGAGGAAGCATCTCGTGATTTTTGCGCTTCTGTTCCGCTTTTATCCGTGTCAAAAATGCTTCCACAAGGTACTTCCGAGTGAGCACTGAAAGAATTTCCCCGCTGGCCGGCAAGCCGGCACCTCAATCGATCCTGGTCGATCTCGATAGGCTATTGGCGGCCTATACGGATATACGTCCGGATGTTTCCAATCCGGCACAGCGGGTCGCATTCGGAACATCAGGCCATCGCGGCTCCTCGCTGGAGGGCAGCTTCAACGAGTGGCACATCCTCGCGATCACCCAGGCGATCTGCGACTACCGCGCCAAGGAATCGGTGACTGGGCCGCTCTACATTGGCTTCGACACCCACGCGTTATCGCAGCCGGCGTTTCGCAGCGCGCTGGAAGTGCTGGCGGCCAACGGCATCGAGGTGATGACCTCGAAGGGTGGCGAGTTCACGCCCACACCCGCGATTTCGCACGCGATCCTGTGCCACAACCGCGGCCGCGAGTCCGGGCTTGCCGACGGCATCGTGATCACGCCTTCGCACAATCCGCCCGACAACGGAGGCTTCAAGTACAACCCGGTCAACGGCGGACCGGCCGGCACCGAAATCACGGGCTGGGTGCAGCGGCAGGCGAACACCTACCTCAAGGATAAACTCGCCGGCGTCAAGCGCGTGCCGTTTGCGCAGGCTTGCGCCGCCTCGACCACCCATACGCACGATTATCTCGACGCCTACGTGGCCGACCTCGCCAACGTGATCGACTTCGACGCGATCCGAGGCGCGCGGCTGAAGCTGGCGGTCGATCCGCTGGGCGGTGCAGGGGTGCATTACTGGGCGCCGATCGCCGAGCGCTACAGGATCGACTTGACCGTCGTCAGCGAGGAGGTCGATCCGCGCTTTGCGTTCATGACGGTCGATTGGGACGGCAAGATCCGGATGGATCCTTCGTCCGAGTACGCGATGCAGCGCTTGCTGGCGCTGAAAGACGAATACGACGTCGCATTCGCCTGCGACACCGACCACGACCGCCACGGCGTGGTGACGCGCTCGTCCGGGTTGCTGCCCTCCAACCATTTCCTCGCGGTCATGATCGACTTCCTGTTCCGGGAGCGGAAACGCTGGCCCGGCACGCTTGCGATCGGCAAGACCGTGGTAAGTACCGCGTTGATCGACCGCGTGGCGAAGCAGGCAGGGCGCAAACTGTACGAGGTGCCGGTGGGATTCAAGTGGTTCGCGCCGGGTCTGTATGACGGCAGCTTGGGATTCGGCGGCGAGGAAAGCGCGGGCGCGTCGTTCCTGCGCCAGGATGGCAGCGTGTGGACCACCGACAAGGATGGCATCGTGCCGGCTCTGTTGTCGGCCGAGATCACGGCCAAGGCCGGGCGTGATCCCGGTGAGTGCTATGCCGCGCTGGCTGACAAGTTGGGAAGGCCTTGCAGCGACCGCCTGGAGGCTGTTGCGAACAAGTACCAGAAGCAGAAACTCGCCAAGCTTTCCGCAAGTGAAATCAAGCTGGACGCGCTGGCCGGCAGCAAGGTGGCGCAGGTGCTGGACAAGGCACCCGGCAACGGCGCACCGATCGGCGGCGTCAAGGTGATTGCCGAAGACGGTTGGTTCGCCGCGCGGCCATCGGGCACCGAGGACATCTACAAGATCTACGCGGAAAGTTTCCGCGACGACCAGCATTTGCGGGCGATCCTTGCCGAAGCGCAACGGGTGGTCGACAAGGCGATTGCGTAGCGGTTGGAATGAGCGCCATGTCTGCGAAAAACAACGGCACGAGCCATGGGTTCAAGATTGGCGACCACGTCGGCTGGAATTCCGAGGCCGGTCGCGTCAGCGGGGTCATCATCAAGATCCACACGCACGACTTCGATTACAAGGGTCACACCCACCGTGCCAGCGCGGACGACCCGCAATACGAGATCAAGAGCGACAGGACCGACCACGTCGCCGCGCATCGCGGCAAGGTTCTGACCATGCTTGACCACTGAAGGCACGAATCGAACGAGGTAGGGTTGCATGCGGCGTCGCGAATTCCTGCGCCTGTCCGTGCTCACGCCGCTGGCGTTCGCGGGACTTCCTTGCGTGGCCGATGCCGCAGCGGCCACTGCCGGCAACGCTTTGCCAAATGACGGCAAGCCGCATCGTTTCGAGCTTGCTGCGCGGCATTTCCTGCTCGACGGCAAGCCATTCACCATCCGCAGCGGGGAGATGCACCCGATCCGCATCCCGCGCGACTACTGGCGGCAGCGCATCCGCATGGCCAAGGCGATGGGGCTCAACACCATCTCGCTTTACATCATGTGGAACACGCTGGAGTCCGAGCCGGGGCACTTCGATCTCACCACCGGCCGCCGCGACTTCGCCCGCTTCATCCGCACCTGCCAGGACGAGGGCATGTGGGTGTACCTGCGGCCTGGCCCGTACATCTGTGGCGAATGGGATTTCGGCGGGTTGCCGGATTGGCTGCTGCGCCATCCGCACATCCGTGTGCGCGACCGCCACGACGCGGACTACATGGCGGCGGTGCGCCGTTACATCGCGACCATCGCACCGGTTGTCAGGCCGCTCATGGTCGCGAACGGCGGCCCGATCCTGATGCTGCAGATCGAGAACGAATACGCCTCGTTCGGCCGCGATCTGGGCTACCTCGAATTGCTGCGCGCACTTTGGGAAGCGCAGGGCGTACGCGGGCCGTTCTCGATCTCCGATGGCCTGGCGCAGATCGAGAAGGCGCACACCTACCTGCCGGGCGCGGCGCTGGGGCTGGATGGCGATACCGAATTCGCGAAGGCCCAGCCGATCGCCGGCGAAATGCCGGTGTGGATGGGCGAGGGTTACCCCGGCTGGCTGACCCATTGGGGTGACAAGAACTTTGCCAGCAACGATTTCACCGGCACGCTGCGCCTGCTGCTGCGCGAACGCCGTTCATTCAACATGTACGTGGTGCACGGCGGCACCAATTTCGGTTTCGGTGCGGGCGCCAACGCGCATGACGACTATTCGCACTTCCAGCCGGTGATCACGAGCTACGACTACGGCGCGCCGATCGACGAGCGTGGCGCGCCTACTCCGGCTTATCACAAGTTCCGCGCGATGCTTGCGGAGAGCGAACGCCGGCCGTTGCCCGAGGTGCCCGAGATACCGCCGACGCTGACGTTCGAGCCGATCAGACCGCAGCCGTTCGCGTCGTTGTGGGACAACCTGCCCAAGCCGCAACGCGTGGATGCCCCGCGCGCGAACGAGTTGTTGTTCGGACAAGGCCACGGTCTGGTGCTGTACCGCCGGCCTGTGCGCGACAGCGGGCGACTTCAAATAGACGGTGTGCGCGACTACGCCACGGTTTCACTGGGCGGGCGTTACCTCGACAGTATTTCGCGGGTGGTGCACCCGTCGTTGCAGTCCGGCCACAGCATTGCGTTGCCGTCCACGGATGCCGATGCAACCCTGGACATACTGGTCGACAGTTTCGGCCACGTCGGCTACGGCCACGCGATGGCCGACCGCAAGGGCATCGTCGGTGCGATCCGGCTTGACGGAGCGCCGCTCGAGGGCTGGGCTGTCTTCAGCCTGCCTCTCGATGCGGCGTGGTTACGCGGGTTGCGTCCGTTGCAAGGCCGGCCCTCGCGGCCGGGCCTGTTTTTCAAGGCCTCGTTGCCGCTTGCGCAGCCGGGCGACTGCTACCTCGACATGTCGGATTGGAACAAGGGATACCTTTGGGTCAACGGACATTTGCTCGGACGCTACTGGCACATCGGCCCGCAGCAGCGCCTGTATTGCCCGGCGCCATGGCTGCGCGCAGGCGACAACGAAGTGCTGGTGTTTGATCTGCATCGCACCGAACCCGGAGCGATTCGTGGCGTGCGCAACCTGCACGATTGACCACGGCCCCTATCCGGGGTAAGCGTTCCGCAGTGCCTCGACGCGCGCGCGGACTTCGGCCTCGCTGGTTTGCCAGTCGCCGCCGCCCATGGCGTCGAAGCCGGGATGGTGCATGCGGTCGGCGATCCGCACCTTTGCGGATGCATGGAACTCGCGTGCGCCGGTCGCCTCCGCGATGGCGGCGATGTTCTGCTCCGTGATGCCACCGCCGGGCATGATCGTAAGGCGTCCGCATGCCTGTTCGACCAGCTTCCGGATCAAGGACGCGCCGGCGAGCGCGTCGGCAGCCTGACCGGAAGTCAGCAGGCGGTCGCAGCCCAGGGTGACGACGTCTTCGAGCGCGCGCTCCGGCGCACGCGCGAAATCGAAAGCGCGATGGAAGGTCACCGACATCCGGCGCGCCGCCACGGCCAAGGCGCGGCAACGCGGCACGTCCACGTCGCCCTCCGCCGTCAGTACGCCCAGCACCACGCCGGCGCAGCCCAGTGAACCACATGCCTCGATGTCGCGTTGCATCACCTCGCATTCCAGGTCATCGAACACGAAGTCGCCGGGGCGGGGGCGGATGAGCACGTGCACGGGGATGCGCAAGCGTTCCTGCGCGATCGCGATGGTCGCGTGCGATGGTGTGAGCCCGCCGAGTTCCAGCGCGGCACACAGCTCCACGCGCGTTGCGCCACCCGCCTGCGCGGCGAGCGCGGAGGCCATCGAGTTGGCGGCGACTTCGAGTGCCGCGGCGTTTGGGGACTTGTGATGGTCATGCATGGCTGGATCATGGGTCGTGGGTTGGCAGCGCCATCGTAACCGACGTGCATCGCTGCGGGATGGCATCCGCGGTCTCCGCGGCATCGCCATGTTGCGTATATGGATATATACTGCACCCATGAAACATGCCGCCATGATCCGGAAACCGCGATGACGAGCCGCCCGCTGGCCGTCACCCCACACGCGCACGCCTCCCGGATGGCAGACGTACCTGCCATGAAGGCTTCGATGCAGCCCGCGCGCGCCCGTGTTCGCGTGTCCAGTCCCGGTTTTGGCACCGCGCCGATCGGGAACCTGTACACCGGGGTTGGCGAAGACGAAGCGCAAGCCGCGTTGCGGCGTGCGCTGCAGCTCGGCATCCATTATTTCGACACCGCGCCGTACTATGGCCACGGCCTCGCCGAACGCAGGCTCGGCAGGGCATTGGCCGATGTGCCGTGCGGTACGTTCACGGTTTCGACCAAGGTTGGCCGGCGGATCGAACCCGATGCGGCGGCGAGTGGCCCGATCAACGACGGCTTCGCGGTCAGCGGCAGCCGTGCAGTATTCGATTACAGCCGCGACGGCGTGCTGCGTTCGTTCGAGGCCAGCCTGCAACGGCTCGCGCTGGATCGTGTCGAGATCCTGTTGCTGCACGATGTCGGTCGCCTGGCTCATGGTGAGCGCCATCCGCAGATGCTGCGCCAGGCGCTTGAGGAAGCATTGCCGGCGATGGCTGCGTTGCGTGACGCGGGCGCGGTCGATGCGATCGGTATCGGCGTCAACGAGGTCGAGGTGTGCCTGGAACTGATGCCGCGCTTCGACCTCGATTGCATCATGCTGGCGGGGCGCTACACCTTGCTCGAACAGTCCTCCGCGCTTGGCCTGCTGGCCGAAGCGCAGCGGCGCGGCGTGCGCGTGATCGTCGCCGGCCCTTACAACTCTGGCCTGCTCGGCAATCCCTATGGCCCTGGCGATACCTACGATTACGTGGCGGCAGGTGCCGGCGTGCTTGAACGCGCACGCGCGATCTACGCGGTCTGCGCGGAGCAGCGCGTCGACGTGGGTGCGGCCGCACTGCAGTTCCCGCTGGCGCACCCGGCGGTGGCGGCGGTAGTGGCCGGCATGCGCAACGTCGTGGAAGTGGAATGCACGATCTCGCGCAGCAGCCAACGCCTGCCGGCGCGCATCTGGTCGCGCCTGCGTGGCGCCGGAATCATCGCCCTCGATGCACCCGTGCCCGACATGGAGCAAGGCACATGAGCGGAAGGCTGACCGGCAAGCATTGCCTCGTCACCGCCGCGGGCGCCGGCATCGGGCGCGCCACCGCGCTGGCGTTTGCACGCGAGGGCGCCGAGGTTCTGGCCACCGACATCGATGCGGCGGCGCTGCAGGCGTTGAAGGCAGGCAACGGTTCCCTGGATACGGCCGTGCTCGACGTCACCGATCCTGCACGAATCGCGGCGTTGGTTGCCGCGAATCCGGGGTTCGACGTGCTGTTCAACTGCGCGGGATACGTCCACGCCGGCACGATCCTCGATACCGACGAAGCCGCGTGGCGGCGTTCGTTCGCGGTCAACGTCGACTCGATGTTCCATCTTTGCAAGGCGGTGCTGCCGGGCATGCTGGCACGCGGTCGGGGCAGCATCGTCAACATGTCGTCGGTCGCTTCCAGCGTGAAGGGCGTGCCGAACCGCTTTGCCTACGGCGCGACCAAGGCCGCGGTGATCGGGCTGACCAAGGCCATCGCCGCCGATTGCGTTGCGCGTGGCGTGCGCTGCAACGCGCTCTGCCCAGGCACGGTCGCAACGCCTTCGCTCGCGCAGCGCATGGCCGCGATGGGCGGCGATCCCGACGCAGTGCGCAAGGGATTCATCGACCGTCAACCGATGGGCCGGCTGGGCGCGCCGGAAGAAATCGCCGCGCTCGCCGTGTATCTGGCGTCGGACGAGTCGGCGTTCACCACCGGCGCGATCCACGTTGTCGACGGCGGCTGGACGGATTAGAGGATCGTCAATGAAGCTGGTGCGTCATGGAGAAAAGGGGAGCGAGAGGCCTGGCCTGCTGGATGCCGACGGCGCCCTGCGCGATCTTTCCGCGGCGGTGCCGGACATCGCCGGCGATGCCTTGACGGACGCGGGTATCGCACGTTTGCGTTCACTCGATGCGGCATCGCTACCTGGGGTAAAGGGCGAGCCTCGGCTCGGCGCACCGGTCGCGGGTATCGGCAAGCTGATCTGCGTCGGTCTCAACTACGCCGACCACGCGGCCGAATCCGGCCAGCCGGTTCCCGAACAGCCGGTGATTTTCATGAAGGCGACCAGCGCGATCGCAGGCCCGTTCGACGACGTGATGATCCCGCAAGGGTCGAGCAAGACCGACTGGGAAGTCGAACTGGGCGTGGTGATCGGCAATGCTGCGCGCAACGTGTCGCGGGATACCGCCCTGGAGCATGTCGCCGGCTATCTGATCGTCAACGACCTTTCCGAACGCGCATTCCAGTTCGACCATGGCGGCCAGTGGGTCAAGGGCAAGAGCTGCGACGGTTTCGGCCCGCTCGGTCCGTGGCTGGTGACGCGCGATGAAATTCCCGACCCGCAAAAACTTGCGATGTGGCTGAGCGTCAATGGCCACCGTTACCAGGATGGCAACACCCGCACGATGATCTTCGACGTGGCGACGCTGGTCAGCCACATCAGCCGTTACATGACGCTGCTGCCGGGCGACGTGATTTCGACCGGCACGCCGCCGGGCGTGGGCCTGGGCCAGAAACCACCGGTGTACCTGAAACCCGGCGACGTGATGGAGCTTGGAATCAGCGGTTTGGGGATGCAACGCCAGCGGACGGTCGCCGCGCGCTGATGCGCGCAATGCGGCGCTGCCGCAAAGGAAGCAAGAGAATGTCCAGGATTGTCGCCCTCGATGCGCTCGATGTGCGCTTCCCGACCTCGCGCGACGGGATCGGCTCGGACGCGATGAACCGCGACCCGGATTACTCCGCGGCGTACGTGACATTGCGTACGGACGATCCATCCGGGCTTGCCGGCCATGCGCTGGTGTTCACGATCGGCCGCGGCAACGAAGTGCAGACCGCAGCGTTACGTGCATTGTCGCCGTTGGTGGTTGGGTGCGAAGTGTCGAGCGTGCTGGACGACCCTGGCGCGTTCGCGCGCAGCCTCGCCGACGATTCGCAACTGCGCTGGCTTGGCCCCGAGAAGGGCGTGATGCACATGGCTGTCGGCGCCGTGGTCAACGCCACGTGGGACATGGCGGCGCGGCGAGTGGAGATGCCGATGTGGCAGTACATCGCCAGTCTGTCGCCGGAACGCATCGTCGCGGCCATCGATTTTCGCTATATCAGCGACGCGCTCACGCCTGCCGAGGCGCTCGCCCTGCTGCGCCTTGCCGAACCTGGCCGGCGCGCGCGTACCGAAGCATTGTTGCAGCGCGGTTATCCCGCGTACACGACCTCGCCCGGCTGGCTGGGCTATGACGACGAAACGATGGCGCGGTTGGCGCGGCAGGCGGTGGCGGACGGTTTCCGTACCATCAAGCTGAAGGTGGGCGCGTGCATCGAGGACGACCTGCGCCGCCTGCGCCGCGTGCGCGAAGCGGTGGGTGACGATGTCGCGATCGCGGTGGATGCCAACCAGCGCTGGGACGCTGCGCAGGCGATCGGTTGGATCAACCGTTTGGCGCCGTTCAAGCCGGCGTGGGTCGAGGAGCCCACCAGTCCCGACGACATCCTCGGCCACACCGCGATCCGGCTGGCGGTGGCGCCGACCCCGATCTCGACCGGCGAGCACACCCACAACCGGGTGATGTTCAAGCAGTTCCTGCAGGCGCACGCGGTCAGCCTGCTGCAGATCGATGCGGCGCGCGTGGGCGGCGTCAACGAAATCCTGGCGATCCTGCTGCTGGCCGCGAAGTTCGGCGTACGGGTGTTCCCGCACGCGGGCGGTGTCGGCCTCTGTGAAATGGTGCAGCATCTCGCGATGGCGGATTTCATCGCGATCAGCGGGGCGATGGAAGATCGTGCGATCGAATACGTCGATCACCTGCACGAGCATTTCGTCGACCCGGTGCGGATTCGAAACGGACGCTACCTGGCGCCGACGCGGCCGGGATTCTCGACGCGCATGCACGAGGCACCGCTGCGCGAATACGCGTATCCCGAAGGCGGATTCTGGCGTGGCGAAGGTGTTGCGTCGGCATCCGCGCGTCGTTCATCCTGAACAGGCAGCAAGGACCGTACGCGGGTTTGCTGCGCGTTCACTTTGCGCGGCCCGAATTCGATGCACATTCATCGGAACCCTTCACCATGGGAACCGACAGGGGCGTCCGGCACAGCCATCCGCACGCCGCCACTGGAAACGGTTCCGGAAGATGCGCGGCAGCATGGAAGGCGTGTGTGTCCACCACGACAACTTCCGACGAGGAAACGCATCATGAAAAACCGCATGTCAGTCATCGCCGCATCGTTGCTTGCAGCTTCGCTCGGTGCCAGCGCATTCGCGCAGGTTCCACCGCAGCAACAAACGCCGCCCGAGCAACCGATGCCGCCGCAACAGCAAATGCCACCACAGCAGCAGATGCCACCACAGCAGCAGATGCCACCTGCCGCTTCGGCGAACGCGGCCAGCGGTGCATCGAGCTCCGCGACAGCGCACAAGATCAAGCGCGCACTGACGCGGCACGGGGTCACGGCCACCGGGGTCACCGTCGCGTTCAGCGATGGCACCGCGACGCTCAGCGGAACCGTTTACACCCAGCAGGACATCGCCAAGGCGAAAAAAGCCGCGATGCACGTCAGCGGCGTAACCCAGGTCGACGTCTCGGGCCTGCACGCGCGCAAGGGCCAGAGCCAGCAATCAGGACAGCCCCAATCTGGCCAGAGCTGATCGACACCCGCCCTGATGCTCGGTCAACCCTCTCGTCATTCTTGGGCGATCACCGGCTGCATCGGTGATCGAACCCGGAATCTGCCTTTGAAGGTACCCGAAGCTAAGAGCAGATTCCGGGTTCGGCCTGCGCTGAAGCTGCAGACCGCCCCGGAATGACGGGAAATGTTGCTTCCCGAGGTATAGCGCTTGTCAGGTTCAGCGGGGAGAGGGGCCTGCGGTGCGGCAACGCTCAAGCGTCGCGCACCAGCGGTGATTCACGCAACGAAAACAGCCGCGTCATCGGCAGCCACTTCTCGCCGGGTTTGGCGAACGGCAGTGCGCGTTGGAACCGCCACATCAGGGCTTCCCAAGCCTGCATGCGCGGATCGGCCGCATCGGCGGTGGCCTTGGCTTCGACCGAATAATCTTCGGGCACGTCCAGCACCATCACAAGGCGATTGCCGGCCCGGAAGATCTCCAGGTCAAGGATGCCGGCGGCGCGGATCGACGCCACGACTTCCGGCCAGATGTTTTCGGCCCGATGCCAGCGTTCGTATTCGGCAATCAATTCGGGGTCGTCATGCAGGTCGAGGGCGTAATACAGGCGCATGTCATTCCTTGGTCGTGGATGCACCGCCGCGCTGCACTGCAAACAACCACACCGCCACGAAGCAACCCAGCGGCACCAGCTCCGCGATATTGATGGACGCGGCATCGGAAATGGCACCGAGCAGCGGCGGCAGGACTGCGCCGCCGACGATGGCCATGACCAGGAAAGATGCACCGGTCTTGCGTTCCGCGTCGTTGAAACCGTCCACGCCCAGCGCGAAGATCGTCGGATACATCACCGACATGAAAAAGCTCACCAGCACCAGCGCGACCAGCCCGGTCATCCCCGGCAGGGCCACGGCCAGCGCGCACAGCACGACGTTGATCGCGGCGAACGTAGCCAGCAACCGGCGCGGCGCGAAGAACTTCATCAACGCCGTGCCCGTGAAGCGCCCTGCCGCGAACAGCACCAGCGAGGCGACCAGGTAATCGGCGGCGCGTTTTTCCGGCGTGCCGGGCAGGGTGCCCTGGCAGTAGAAAATCAGGTAGCTCCATACGCAGGTTTGGGCTCCGACATAGAAAAACTGCGCCGCGACCGCGGAAAGGTAATGGCGGTTGCCCAGCAGACGACGCACGACGCGGTTGCCATCATCGGATGCGACCGTGGCGGTCGCGCGCGGGTGTTCGCCCCGCACCGGAATGTGCGTCAGCGCCAACAACACGGCCCAGCCTGCCACCACGGCGGCGATGACCAGGTATGGCGCCCGCACCGTCAGCAACTGGCTCGATGCGTACGCATGGCGCGCCGCGGGCGCCATCGCGGCCAGTTGCTCGGGCGTGTGCTCGACCCCGTTGAAGATGAAGCTGCGCCCAGCCACCACGGCCACGATCGCGCCGAGCGCGTTGAACGATTGTGCGAAGTTCAGTCGGCGCGCGCCGCCTTCGGGCGGGCCCAGCACCGTCACCAGCGGGTTGGCCGAGGTTTCGAGGAACGACAACCCGCTGGCGATGACGAACAGCCCGCACAGGAACACGCCGTAGCTTTGCATCGCGGCCGCCGGGTAGAACAGCAGCGCGCCGATGGCGAACAGCGCCAGTCCCACGAGGATGCCACTCTTGAAACCGTAGCGGCGCATGCACATGCCCGCAGGAATCGCGAGCACGAAATAACCCAGGTAGAACGCGCTTTGCACCAGCCCTGCCTGCAGGTTGGACAGTTCGAACGCGTTCTTGAACTGCTTGATCAGGATGTCGTTGAGGTTGTTGGCCAGCGCCCACAGGAAGAACAGACCGACGACCAGCGCGAACGCCAGCAGGGATGCGCGTGCAGCGGGAGTTCGGGACGTGGTGGCGTCGGTGCTGGACATGGCGAGGGTTGGAGTCCTCTCTTTCAAGGGTGAATCGGCACGCTTGCGGAACGATGGTTCATCTGCCGGTGGGCGCGGGGAGCACGAGTCTGGACAGGGCGCCTGGCCTGGCAACGGATCGGGTTGGATGGTGTCTGGCGGCAAGTGCAATCCACCCCCACCCCGGCCCTCCCTTGAATGGGAGGGAGCAAGTCATCTTCCGAAGCAATCGAAGAATCGCGGCCGCCGTGCTTGCCCTGTGGCGTGTTCCGTTCGATACTAGCTTGTGGATCGTTGTGTTGTAAATATAAAATCAAAATTCGTCAATGCATTGCATGGGGATGAACACCGCCCCGCCGATCACCAGCGCGAGCGAGTACGACGCATGCCGAAAATACCACCCAAGTACCGCGCGCCCGCCCTCGACAAGGGGCTGGACATCCTGGAACTTCTGGCGCGCACATCCGGGCCGCTCAGCATGACGGCCATCGCCGCGGCCATCGGTTATTCCAAGGGCGAAATCTTCCGGATGCTGCAGGTGCTGGAGGAGCGCGGCTACATCGCACGCGAGAACGACGCGGGTTTCGTGTTGACCAATCGCCTGTTCCTGCTCGGTATGGAACGCCCGCCGGTGAAGACGCTCGTGGATGCCGCGTTGCCGGTGATGCACCGGCTTGCGCAGCAGGCGATGCAGGCCTGCCACCTGGTGGTGGCGTCGGGCGAGCAGATGGTGGTGATCGCGCGCGTCGAACCGCCGGGGGACGTTGGTTTCGTGGTGCGCGTGGGGCACCGCCTGCCGCTGGTGCATTCCACCTCCGGTGCGGTGCTGTTCGCGTTCCAGCGCAAGGAAATGCGCGCGCGTTGGATGGACGCGCTGGACGCGGCCGGCGTGAAATTTGCGCGCAAACGCTTCGTCGCTCAGGCCGACGCGATTCGCAACCAGGGTTACGCGATGCTTCCCAGTGGCGACGTGGACGCGGTGACCGACCTGTCGGCACCGATCCTGCGGCACGGCAGCGCCGCCGGCGCGCTCACGATTCCCTATGTCGAACGGCGTCCGGTGAAGGTTGCCATGAAGACGGCGCTGGAGCGCCTGCGCGCCGCGGTCGCGGACATCTCACGCGAGTTGACGGCATGAGGCTGCGCTGATGAGGCGCTGGCTGGTCATGCTGGTTTGGGCACTCGCCGCAGCCGGTGCGGCCAGCGTGCCTGCTGCCGCCGCTGCCGAGAGCCATGACACCACGCAGCCAGCAGCGCCGAGTTACAACCAGCGAATGCAATGGTTCGCCGATGCCAAGTTCGGCATCTTCATCCATTGGGGCATCTACTCGGTCGACGGCATCACCGAGTCGTGGTCGTTCTTCGACGGCGACATTCCCTACGTCGACTACATGAAGCAGTTGCACGGCTTCACCGCGAGCCATTACGACCCGCAGGCCTGGGCGAATCTGATCAAGGCCAGCGGCGCGCGCTACGCGGTGTTGACCGCCAAGCATCATGACGGTGTCGCGTTGTGGCCGACGAAGCGCGGACTCAACGTGGTCAAGGACACGCCCGCGCACCGCGATCTGGTGGGGCCGTTCGTCAAGGCACTGCGCAAGGACGATCTGAAAGTCGGGTTGTATTTCTCGTTGATCGATTGGTCTTCACCGCTTTATCCGGCTTTCACCCACGACCAGACCCGCTACAGGATCGAGGACGATCCGGCGCGCTGGACCCGGTTCGTCACGTATTACCAGGACCAAGTACACGACCTGACGCGTCGTTACCACCCGGACCTGTACTGGTTCGACGGCGACTGGGAGCACACGCCGGCGCAATGGCACACGAAACAGTTGCGCGAGTGGATCCTCGCGCACAATCCCGATGCGATCATGAACTCGCGGCTTGCAGGTTACGGCGATTACGGCACGCCGGAGCAGGGCGTGCCGATCGCGCGGCCGCCCTACAAGTACTGGGAGTTGTGCCTGACCATGAACAATTCGTGGGGCTGGCAGCCGCACGACCATCACTTCAAATCGGTCGATGAATTGATCCGCATCCTCGCCGATACCGCGGGCATGGGCGGCAACCTGCTGCTGGACATCGGCCCGCGCGCCGACGGCACGATTCCCAAGATCGAATCAGACACGCTCAAACAGATCGGCCAGTGGCTGGGCAAGAACGGTGAAGCGATTTATGGCACGGTCGCCGGCATCCCGAAGGATTACTACGAAGGCGCCAGCACCTTGTCGAAGGATCGCAAGACGCTGTACCTGTTCATCGACGGCAATCCAGAAGGGCCGGTGCTGGTCAAGGGACTGACGAACCGCGTGGTGCGTGCGTGGGTGGTCGGCAACGGCACCATCCTGAGTCCGCAGCGGGTCGGCGCCACGCTCGGCACCGCGCCGGCACTGCTGTATGTCCACGTGCCCGCAGACGAGCTCGATCCCCAGCACGTCACCGCGATCGCGCTGCAACTGGACGGCCCGATCAAGCTGTATCGCGACACCGCCAAGCCGGCGCAACTGGATCCAGACGAACCCACGATGCGTACGGTGAATTGACCCAAGGTTATGCGGCTCGCGCAGGTTGGGTTGAGTCCGGGCCGCATTTTTGCCGTCCCTGGCACTGGGTCCCGGCCAGTCCATGGCCGGGATGACGGAACCCCAACGCGATGCGCGTTGGGGTTCGCATGAAGCCGCTCACCCCAACCTACCGGCTGCCGCAAAATGTAATCGAGAGGAACGTCAAGTCATGGTGACCCGCAGGCAATTGTTGCAAGGCGCCTCCGCACTCGCGCTGCTGGGCGGCGTCGGTTTGCGCGGGGCGCCGGCCGCTGGCGCCGCGGCTGCGAAGCCGGCAGCGAAGAAGAACACCTACGTTCCCGTCACCGACCCGCTGGTGCGGAAAAAACTGTCGCAATGGCAGGACTGGAAGTTCGGCATCATCCTGCACTGGGGGACTTACAGCCAGTTGGGTATCGTCGAATCGTGGTCGATCTGTTCCGAGGACGAGCCGTGGTGCAAGCGTCCGAAGGGCGTCGGCTACGTCGAATGGAAGCGGCGCTACGAACAACTGCCCAAGACCTTCAACCCGGTGAAGTTCGACCCGGACGGATGGGCGAGGGCGGCGCACGACGCCGGCATGCGCTACGTGGTGTTCACCACCAAGCACCACGACGGTTTCTGCATGTTCGATACCGCGACGACGGATTACCGCATCACCGCGCCGGACGTGCCGTTCCACACCAACCCGCGCGCGAACGCAGCCAAGGCCGTGTTCGACGCATTCCGTGCGCGCGACTTCGGCATCGGTGCGTATTTCTCCAAGGCTGATTGGCACACCCCGGATTACTGGTCGCCGGAATGGGCGACGCCCACGCGCAACAACAACTACGACACCCGCAAATATCCCGAAACATGGAAACGTTTCGTCGAATTCACCCACAAGCAGGTCGAAGAAATCACTTCGCAGTACGGGCGCATCGACCTGATGTGGCTTGATGCGGGTTGGGTGGATGGCGCCGAAACCCATCCGGATGCCGAGGCGTATGGCATGCAGGTACCGTGGGCGCAGGACATCGACATGCCGCGGATAGCCGAGCTCGCGCGCAGGAACCAGCCCGGCATCATCCTGGTGAATCGCGACGAAGGCGGCCCGTACGAGAATTACCGCACGCCCGAGCAGATGGTGCCCAAGCATCCTTTGCCGTATCCGTGGGAAACCTGCATGACCATGGGCACCTCGTGGTCGTGGAAACCCGACGATGAGTACAAGTCACCGCGCGAGCTGGTGCACACACTGGTCGGCATCGTGGCCAAGGGCGGAAATCTTCTGCTGGGCATCGGACCCGAAGGCAACGGCACGTTGCCCGCGGCTGCATTGCAGCGGCTGCAGGCGATCGGCGAATGGATGAAGGTCAACGGTTCGGCCATCCACGGCACCCGCCCGATCGCGCCGTACGAGGACGGCAAGTTCCGCTTCACCCGCAACAAGGACGGCAGCGTCAATGCGATTTACCTCGCGGCTGCGGGCGAAGCGCCGCCGGCATCGGTCGTATTGCGTGGCGTGCAACCCACGCACGACGCGCGCATCGAGTTGCTGGGTGGTCCCGAGTCACTGGCGTGGACGCGGCACGATAGCCTGACCACGATCACATTGCCACCATCCGTGCGTCGTCAGCTTTCCGGTGCATTGGCCTGGACGCTGCGTATTTCAGCAGTCCAGCTTCCGGCGCAGGGCTATGAGTCGTGCGATGCAGGTATCTCATATGCCGTCATTCCGGGGGGCGCGCCGGCTTCATGGCGCGGCAACCCGGAATCCATTTTTTGCAGTTCGTTGAAGAGCGAAATGGATTCCCGGTTCCGCCCGCAAAGAACGCAGGCGGCCCGGGAATGACGACAGGGGTAGTTGAGTTCCAAGGATAGTCGGGTCAGCCCGTGCAAAGTCGGACGACAGCAAAAATTGTCAAACACTCCCGCAGGTGGCAATGGATCATTGCGGGAATCGTGTTGTGCGCGCTTTCGGCAGCTGATTTGCAGAATGCCCACGCCGCACAATTCGATATCGGTTCGCGCGTCGTGGCCTCGGCCGAACCGCCGGTGTCGCGGCCCGCGACCAAGCCGTGCGTGGTAACCCTGTTCGCGCACGAGGCGTTCGACGACCACGGCGATGCGGATTCGATGAAAGCGCGCCCGCACCGCTTCAAGTTCGATCCGCCCAAGGGATGTCGCGCGGGCTGGAGCAAGGTGGTGCTGGAAGCCAATTTCTCGGTTCCGGCCGGACGCCAGTTCGACCGCACCGCCGCGATCTGGCTGGGCGGCGTGAACCTGTATTTCGGCACCACGATCGAGCCCGAGCCGGATGTTG
Organism: Rhodanobacteraceae bacterium; assembly: GCA_004299705.1. Classification (GTDB taxonomy): domain Bacteria; phylum Pseudomonadota; class Gammaproteobacteria; order Xanthomonadales; family Rhodanobacteraceae; genus 66-474. The sequence goes on from SCQS01000034.1 coordinate 124,878, forward strand.
CCCAGCACTGGCACGTGGAGCGCGATCTCACCGATTACGCATCGCTGTTCCGGCATGCCCAGATTGGACAGATGATCCTCAACAACTGGGTGAGTCCGACCACCAATCAGCCCATCTACGCGACCGTGCGCCTTGCGTTCTATCCAGCGGGTCGGGGTCAGCCGGCCACCATCGCCGCCAATCACGTCTACCCGCTGAGCAGCGATCCGCGCGGCGAGCAAACGCCGCTCGAGAACCCGAACCAAAGCCTGTCGCGCACATTCACTTTTCCACGCAATGTCGAACGCGCCTACCTGGACGTGATCGCGCAAAGTCAGTCCCACGACGAACGCTGGTACACCTGCGTCGACAAGGCTTACCTTGAAAAGACGCGCGACTATTCGCTGGAATCGTTCGAGGCCTGCGACGGTGGCAGCTACCGCGGCGTGGAAGTATTGGTGGACGGCAAGCCGGCCGGGCTGGCGCCGGTCTATCCGTGGATTTTCACCGGGGGCATCGCGCCGCATCTGTGGTTGCCGACGCCGGGCATCCAGACGACCGACTTCATCCCCGCGCGGGTAGACCTGACGCCATTCGCCGGGCTGTTCGACGATGGCCGGCCGCATGCCATCGCCGTGCGTGTACTCGGTGCCGACCATTTCTTCAACGTCGCGGCAAACCTGCTGGTCTACCAGGACCCGCACGCCGACGTGCTGAGCGGGGAGGTCACACAGAACACCTTGTCCGCGCAGCAACCGGCCAAACTCGAAGTGCGCGATTCGCTGCACTCCGATGCAGCGGGACGCATCGTGGGCACGATCGACACCGATCAGGCGCGGTCGTACGTGATCGCGGGACACTTGCGTACCCCGCGCGGAACCCTCGAAACCACACTGCGCTACACGGACAAATTCAGCAACCGGCAGAGCTTCGCCCGGCCGGGCGCCAAGCGCTACGACGAAACCATCGACCAGGTGAACACGACATCGCTGGATGTACACCGCACCCTGGACGGGCGCCCGCTGGACAGCTTCACGGTCGAGCAGCGCGACCCGCTGCGCCTCACCGTGCACAAGACCATGCTGACCCGGGGCCAGGATTTCACGGCCGAGGTAGCCGTCAAGCAAGGCCACGGTATCGACACCCGGCGAAGCGATGCGCAGGGAAAAACCTACCGTGCCTCGCTGGACGAGAACCTGGCCAGTCACGTGCACGCCGATGGCAACACCATTCCTGACCCGCTCGACCGCAGCAGCTTCGCGTACGACGAAATCGGCAGCGAGCAGGTAGCTTTCATGGACTCGCTGGGCAGTTGCTGGCGCACCACCATCCGGTCACGCGGCGAGCGCCTGGCCTCGGCGACGCAAGGAGCCGGCTGCCCCGGCCATGCCAATCAATTGAAGCCACGCTCGCGCCCCGATCATCCATGGCTCATGCCCTTGCAACCGCGGCGTGGCGGCTAGGCAAGGGCGCCATCCTGTCCCGAAAGTGACAACGTTGTCCGTGGGGGCTTCCCTTGCGCGGCTGATGGCTCTAGTATTCGGCACAGGGGAGTTTCATGAGTGCATCACTGGCTCAATTGTGAACCAAAGGATTCAGTGGACTTTTGGGAGAATGTTCATGCAACGTATCCAGTTCCCTCGCAACGCGCTCGCGCTTGCACTGTCGGCTGCCTTGCTCGTTCCGCTTGCGGGTCTTGCGCAAACGACGCCAGCCAGCCAACAAACCGCCAACGGCCAGACCGCCGTGCAGTCGCAACCGCAGGCTTCGACCGAATCAAAATCGAAACCCCGTACCCTGCAGAAGATCACGGTGCTCGGCTCGTTGATCCCGCGTGCGCAGATCGAGGGCGCCGCGCCGGTGCAGGTCGTCACGGGCGCGCAGATCAAGGCGCAGGGCTACACCACGCTGTACCAGTTCATGAATTCGCTGCCGCAGTCGACCAGTGCGTCGGACTTTGGCAGCAACCCCACCACTTGGGGCAGCACTGCAGTCAATGCACGACCCGTCGATCTGCGTGGCCTGGGTCCACAATACACGCTGCTGTTGATCGATGGGCATCGCGTCGTGGATTACCCGCAACCCCAGAACCAATGGTTCGGCCATTACACGTTCCAGAACGCTGCCAACATCCCGACCGGGATGATCGACAGGGTCGAGGTTCTGACCGGCGGCGATTCGGCAATCTACGGCTCGGATGCGGTGGCAGGCGTGGTCAACGTGATCCTGAAGCACCAATACCAGGGCGACGACCTGCGCTTGCAGGCCGGGGGCGATACCCGCGGTGGTGAGCAGTTCGACGATATCTCCTGGACCGGCGGAAGGTCCGGCGACAAATGGCACATCGTCTACAACTTCGAGCACAGCAACCGCTCGCCGCTTTGGGGCAAGGATCGGCCCGGGTTCGACGCGGTAGACGACGCAGGCTATGGAACCTGGAACCCGGCCGACCGGATGTTCGGCTACCAGTACGACCAAGCCGGCGCGGCCGCCTTGTTCCTGCAAAACAGCAATGGCAAATACCTTACCCCGCCGCCGGGTTCGTGCGAGTCGTTTCCGTACTTCCGGCGCAGTGAATCCAAGTCGGTAGGCACCAGCGGCGATGTGGTCACCGGTCCGATCACCGACAACGGCACCTATTGCGCGCAACCCGAAGTTTTCCGCAACTGGGTGCTCTCGCCGGGTTTCCGCAGCAACAACGGTTACGTCTACGGCGACTACGAGATCAACCCGAACCTTTCCGCCTACGGCTCGGTTGCCTTGTACACGACCACCGGCATTTCCCAGACGCAGCGGCCGTTCGCGTATCCGATGGGGGGGCTGCCGGTGCCGTTCTACGACCAGGGCAGCGGGCAGGTCATCACCAATTACGCAAGGCAGTGGACCCAGCTCGAGATGGGTACCCAGGGCAACACCTACGACAAGGAAAAATACTGGGATCTACGGGTCGGGCTGAAGGGCGCGATCCTGGATGACCAGTTCAACTGGAACCTGGAACTCGGCAGCCAGAAGTACATCGTGCACGAGGATTACACCGGCCTCAGCGAACAGGGCATGTTCAATTTCCTGTTTGGGCCGCAGCTTGGCACCACCACCATCGGTGGCACCACGTATCCAGTCTACAACGTCAACCAGCAGCGCTTCTGGCACCCGATCACGCCGGCGGAGTATTCGACCTTCGGCGTCGCGGGTACCAACACCGCAGCGTCGAAGCTGCAAGACCTGACCTTCAACGTCAACGGCGACCTGCTCACGCTTCCATGGGATGGCAAACCGGTGGGCTGGGCCGCGGTGCTCACGGCCGACAATCAGGGTTTCGAGCTGTCGCCGGATGCACGCGGCAACACCATCAATTTCGGCGACCCATTCCAGGATCTGAACATCGCCCAAGGCACCCGCCAGCACTACGCGTTCGGCACCGAGTTCCGCGTGCCGATCCTGAGTACCCTGACCTGGGACATTGCGGGCCGCGTGGACAAGTACCACGACGCCAGCATCGCCGACATCGCGCGCACCTGGCATACCGGCATCGAATGGCGGCCGTTGCCAGGGCTGCTGTTGCGCGGCAGCTACGGCACCAACTTCCGCGCGCCGGGCATGGACGCGATCTACCTGCAGAACTCGATCAGCACGGTCGGCGACTATGCCGATCCGCTGCAGTGCATCGAGAACCACCAGGCAAGCTGTCCGGGCTTCCAGCACAACACCTACTTCAACCAGTATTCCGGCGGCAGCCGCAACCTGCTTCCGGAAACCGCGAAGGACTGGACCTACGGGTTCGTGCTGGACATCCCGCACGTGCAAGGGCTGTCGGTGCAGGCGGACTACTGGCGCATCGAACTTGACAACCAGATCAACTTCATCGGTCTGGGCACCGCACTCACAGACGAGGCCGGCTGCCTGACCGGGCTGCAGGTGGGCGGCGCGCCGTACATCGCGCACGCGGTCGGGTCGGAGTATTGCCAACTGGCGATCGCCAACGTGACCCGCGACGCGGCAGGCAACATCGTCGCGGTGCACACCGGGCCGATCAACGAGAACTACGAGGCCCGCAGCGGCATCGATGGCGCCATCAACTACAACCTGCAAACAGAGAACGCAGGCGCGTTCAACTTCAGCCTGCACTACACCAACTACCTGACCGACTACTCGCGCACGCTGGCGAGCGACCCGCTGATAAACCACCGGGCCGACAACGTGATGACGCGGATGACCGCAACGGCCAACTGGCACAAGGGCCCATGGGACGCCACCTTATATGGCCTGCGTTATGGCGGGGTGCGCGCCAACAACTACGGTGGTTGCGAAACCCTGGCCAATGGCATCCAGCCGAGCCTCGGTGATCCCCAATGCGTGGTCTACACCGACCACATCAAGCCATGGGTGATCTGGAGCGCCGCCGTTGGTTACCGGTTCGACAAGCGCGTGAAGATGACGCTGAACGTCAACAACATTTTCGACAAGGTCGGCTTCATCACGCCGTACGCGGGCGGCTTCCAGTTCATTTCGACCTTGCAGGGCCAGAACTACTCCGGTCGCCAAGTGTTCCTGACCATCGACTACAAGATCGATTGACGCGATTTGACCGGCTCCAGCGTCGAACTGCCCCGGCGCAAGCCGGGGCCTTTCTTGAGGCGCAAGTGTCGACAAGTTTTTCTCATCCCCCTGCCGTGCAAATCGTCCATCTCCCCCAGCAAGAACGCTCGGGGGAGATGGGCGAAAGCGGTTAGCCTGAAGAGGTGCAAGTCCTGATTGATGCACATGTCCATTTCTGGCAACCCGGGATGCACGATTGCACGTGGCCAACGCCGGATCTGGTGACGATCCACCGGGATTTCCTGCCCGGGCACTGGCGGCTTGCCGCACGGCCGTTGGGCATCACGGCGGCCATCGCCGTGCAATCGCAGTCAAGCCAGCGCGATACCGAATGGTTGTTGAAGCTTGCCGAAGCGAATCCGTGCATCGCGGGCGTGGTCGGCTGGGTCGATCTGGAAGCCGGTGATGCACCGGAACGCATCGCGGTGCTGGCGACGCACCCCAAACTGCGCGGGATCAGGCCGATGCTGCAGGATCTGCCGGACGACGACTGGATACTGCGCGCGGAACTTGCACCGGCCATCGAGGCTCTGCTCGCGCACAACCTGTGCCTCGATGCGCTGGTCAGGCCGCGGCACTTGCCGCAGTTGCTGCGCTTTGCCGAGCGTCATCCGGATCTGCCGATCGTGATCGACCATGCGGCCAAGCCGGACATTGCCAACGGGACCATGGAACCTTGGCGCCGCTGCATGACGGCACTGGCCGAACTGCCAAGCGTGTTTTGCAAATTGTCCGGCATGGTGACCGAGGCGGGTGACCACTGGCACACGCGCGATCTTCTGCCCTGGGTCGATCATCTGCTGGGGTGCTTCGGCCCGCATCGCCTGCTGTGGGGCAGCGACTGGCCGGTGTTGAACCTCGCATCGGATTACCCAAGCTGGCTCGAACTGTCCGTCGCACTCACGCATCTCGACAGCGAGGATCGCACCGCGCTGTTCGGCGGCAACGCCGTACGTTTCTATGGGCTCCACTGTGAAAAAGGGATTGAACCATGCGCTTGAAATGGGTCACGTTGCTGGCCGGGCTCTGTGTGTTGCCATGGGCAACCGCGAACGCGGCGCAATTCGACATCGTTCCCGAACCGCAGCACGTCACGGCCGGACACGGCGTATTCGAGTTGCAGGATGGTGGGCGCATCGCGGCGCCTGCCAATGCGCGTGCGCAATGGATCGCGGGTTTCCTGCGCGACAAGATCAAGCAGCAGACCGATGTCGATCTGAAAATCGTCACCACCCCAGACGAGGGCCGCATCACCTTGCGCATCGATCCGTCCATCAAGGGCAACGACGCGTACCGGCTGGACGTGACGCGCAAGGGCGTGGTCATCGCTGCCGCTGACGATCGCGGCCTGTTCTGGGGCGTCGAAACCTTGCGGCAGTTGCTGCCGCTGCAGAATGAAACGCCACCGACGATTCCCGCAGTCAGCATCCAGGACGCGCCGCGTTATGCGTGGCGCGGGGTGATGCTGGATACCGCACGACACTTTTACCCAGTCGATTTCATCAAGCGCCAGATCGACCTGATGGCGTATTACAAGTTCGACGTGTTCCACTGGCACCTGACCGACGACCAGGGCTGGCGCATCCAGATCAAGCAGTATCCGAAACTCACCAGCGTGGGAGCGTGGCGCAAGGAAGCCGACGGCAGCCGCTACGGCGGGTTCTACACGCAGGCTCAGATTCGCGACGTCGTGGCCTACGCCCGTGCACGCAACATCATGGTGGTGCCGGAAATCGAGATGCCGGGGCACACCAGCGCGGCGATCGCGGCGTATCCGGAACTGTCGTGCAGCGGCAAGCAGATTACGGTGCCGACGACCTGGGGCGTGTTCCGCAATGTCGATTGCGTGGGCAAGGACGGCACCTTCACGTTTCTGGACAACGTGCTCGATGAAGTGACCAAGCTGTTCCCATCGCCGTACGTGCACATCGGCGGCGACGAGGTCCCGGAAGGCGTATGGGCCGACTGCGCGTCGTGCCAGGCGCTCGCGAAGGAAAAAGGGCTGCAGGGCGAAGCCGGGCTGCACAGTTACTTCGTCAAGCGCATCCAGCAATACCTTGCCGGCAAGGGCAAGGCCCTGATTGGCTGGGACGAGATCATGGAAGGCGGGATGGATCCGAATGCGATCGTGGAAATCTGGCGCGGGCCACAGGAAGCCGCCAAGGCGCTGGCCAACGGCAACCGCATCATCATCGCCGGACCGTTTTACCTCGATACGCCGATCGATCGCATGACGTTGAAGGATCTCTATCGCACCGATCCGTTCGACAACCCGCTATACGCCAAGCACTCGAAGCAGGTACTAGGCGGCGAAGCGCCCTTGTGGAGCGAACGCGCGACGCCGTTGAATGCCGACGCGCGGCTGTATCCGCGCCTGCTTGCGATCTCCGAACATTTCTGGAACCCGGACGCGCACGACTGGAACGACTTCCTGCTGCGCGCGCGCGGGCAGGAGGCATGGCTGGCTTCGCGGCACGTTGCCTATGGCCCCGAGGACAAGGACATCGTCGACTATCACTTGAGTTTCAACCCGACCTACAAGCGCTGGCGGCTGCGCGCCACACGCGGGTTCGATGACCTGCGCCTGCATTACACCCTCGATGGCAGCCAGCCGACTGCCGGGTCGCCTTCGTTCGGTGACGTGCTCGACTTGTACGCCCCAGCCACGCTCACGGTCGCGCCGTTCCGCGGCGACGTGCAATACCAGGCCAGCCAGACGTTCAAGATGGTCCCGAATCTCGCGCTGGGCGATCCCGTCACCTTTGCGACGCCGCCATCCGCGCGGTATTCGGGTGATCTGACCGACGGCATCCTCGGCAGCCAGTACAACGATGGCGACTGGGCGGGCTGGCAGGACGCGGACATGGATGCAACGATCGATCTCGGCAACCCGACCGAGTTGCACGCGATCGATGCGCGCTTCCTGCAAAACGCGCAGGACTGGATCCTGTTGCCGCGCAGCGTGAGTTTCGAGGTGTCTGGCGACGGCAAGAGCTGGACGACCCTCAAGACCATCCCGATCACCGTCGACCCGAACGACATGCGGCCGGCGATCCACGACATCACGTTCATGCCACCGTCGCCGATCGTGACCCGCTACGTCCGGCTGGTCGCCACGCGCTACGGCCAACCCATCAACGGCATCCAGACCTGGATTTTCTCCGACGAGATCATCGTGAAATGAACCTGCGTCCACGCCAAGTCCTGTACCCGTGGCATTGGCTGGTTCTGCTGCTGTTGCTGCTTTCGACATCGTGCGCGGTGGCCGCGGCGGGCACCGCGCCAGCCCGAACCCCGCCGATGGGCTGGAACAGTTGGAACCACTACGGCGCCAGCGTCACCGCTGCGGACGTGCGCCACGCGGCCGATGCGATGGTCGCTTCCGGGATGGCCGCGGCCGGCTATCGCTACGTGATCATCGACGACGGCTGGCAGGGCAAGCGCGATACCCGCGGTGTTCTGCATCCCAATGCAAAATTCCCGGACATGCGCGCGCTTGCCGCCTACGTGCACGGCAAGGGGCTGAAACTCGGCATTTACTCGTCGCCGGGCGAAAAGAGTTGCGGCGGATTCACCGGCAGCGCGGGTCACGAAGTGCAGGACGCGCGCGAGTTCGCCGCCTGGGGCGTGGATTATCTGAAGTACGACCTGTGCAGCTTCCGCCACCATCTCACCGGCAAGTCGGCATCGAAACAGGTGGCAGTGATGAAAGACGCCTATGCGCGCATGCACCGCGCCCTCGTGGCCACCGGTCGGCCGATCGTCTTTTCACTGTGCCAGTACGGCTGGGGCAGAGTGTGGGAGTGGGGCGCCGCGGTGGGTGGCAACCTGTGGCGTACCACCGACGACATCCGTCCAACGTACGCGAGCATGTGGTTCAACGCGAACTCCGAGCAGGGGCTTGCGCGTTGGGCGGGGCCGGGGCACTGGAACGATCCCGACATGCTGGAGATCGGCAATCGCGGGATGGACGATCCGGACATGGAGCGCAGCGAGATGAGCTTGTGGGCCTTGCTGGCTGCGCCGCTGATCGCGGGCAACGACCTCGCCACCATGGATGCCGCGACGCGCGCCACGCTGACCAATCGCGAGGTCATTGCGGTCGACCAGGATCCGTTGGGCGCGCAGGGTCATCGTGTTGCGCAGTCGGGGCCGATCCAGTTGTGGGTGAAGCCGCTGGCCGACGGCACGCTGGCGGTGGGCCTGTTCAACACCCTCGATCATCCGCTCGATGCAACCCTCGATTTCAAGGCGCTGGGCCTGCACGGTCCGCTGCCGGCGCGCGACTTGTGGCGGCACGCGAACATCGGCAGCGTGGACACACGACGTGTCTTCGGCGTGCCGGCGTTCGGCGTGGTGTTGTTGAAGCTCGGCCAACCAAAGCGTTGACCACTGGCAGACTGCGGGGTGACATGAGCGACGATGTCTGCAAGGTGCATCCGCTGCCGCGAACGACAGGCGCGGTATCTCGGCGTTTTCAGTTCGCGGGGGCACTGATGATGATGCTGGTCGCCGTCACGCTGCAGCCGTTCGCGGCGACCGCCGCGCCATTGTCGACGCGGTCGCTGGATGCCGGTTGGCAATTCCGGTTGGCGCCCGGCGACCCGCATGTAAAAGCGCATCCGCATGCTGCCCGATGGCTGCCGGCCACGGTGCCGGGTTCGGCGCAAACGGATTTGATGGCGCTGAAGCTGGTGCCAGCGCCGTACTGGCGTACCAATGAGCCGAAGATCCAGTGGGTGGGCTTGTCCAACTGGCAATACCGCACGCACTTCGACGTCGATGCCGCGACGCTGGCACGCAGGCACATCGACATCGTGTTCGACGGGCTGGATACCTTTGCCGATGTGTACTTGAACGGGCACAAGATTCTCTCCGCCGACAACATGTTCCGGCGTTGGCGGGTGCCGGTGAAGGCGCTGCTGCACGCGGGCACGAACACCCTGGAAGTGCGCCTGTATTCGCCGATCGAGCGCCTGCAGCCATGGCTGCTGAAGCAACCCTATGCGCTGCCGGGCGAGTTCGACTCGCCCTTCGGCGACGAACCCAAGGGCAAGCAGACCGCCAACTACGTGCGCAAGGCCGCGTACCAATACGGTTGGGACTGGGGCCCACGCATCGTCACCGAGGGCATCTGGCAGGACGTGAAGCTGGAAAGCTGGGACGCGCTGCGGTTGACGGATTTCTCGATTGCACAGCCAGACGTCACCGCCGAGGTCGCCAAGCTGCAGGCGCAGCTTGAACTGCAATCGGACGCTACCGGCAGTGCGTACGTCGCGTTGCACTGGCGTGCACCGAACGGCGAGACGGGTTCGCTGGATCGCGACGTCACGTTGAAGGTCGGTGACAATGTCATCGCGATTCCATTCGAGATCGCGCATCCCGAACGCTGGTGGCCTGTGGGTTACGGCAAGCCGAACCTGTATGACTTCCATGTCGATGTCGCAATGACCGGCGCAACCGCCGCCAGCGCCGATCGCGAAACGGGGCTGCGCAGCGTCGAACTGCGGCGTCAGAAAGACCAGTGGGGCAAGAGTTTCGAATTCGTGGTCAACGGCGTGCCGATTTTCGCCAAGGGCGCCAACTTCATCCCGATGGACAGTTTCCCCACGCGCGTCACGCCTGCGCGCATCCGGCGACTGCTGCAATCCGCGCGCGACGCCAACATGAACATGCTGCGGGTGTGGGGCGGAGGTTATTACTTGCCGGACGATTTCTATGCCGAGGCCGACAAGCTGGGCCTGATGATCTGGCAGGAATTCATGTTCGGTGGCGCGATCCCGCCGTCCGGCAAGGCGTTCCGCGACAACGTGCAGGTCGAGGCGATGCAGCAGGTGGAACGGTTGCGCGATCATCCCAGCATCGTGCTGTGGTGCGGCAACAACGAGGTCGAAACCGGCTGGGAATCCTGGGACGACCGCAAGAAGTTCAAGGCCTCGATCACGCCCACGCAACGCAAGCGGATCGAGCAGGGCATGCGCGAGCTGTTCGACCACGCCCTGCGCGACGTGGTGGCGAAGTACGAGCCAAGTGTTCCGTACTGGCCGAGTTCCCCCGGCACCGACTACGAAGGTCCGGTCAACGTCACCGACAACGGCGACTACCACTATTGGGACGTATGGTCGGGCAAGGCGCTGCCGGTGACGGCCTATCTCGACGTGACCCCACGCTTCATGACGGAATACGGCCTGCAGTCGATGCCCGACATGGCGACGATCGACGCGTTTACGGAACCATCGGACCGATCGATCGATTCGCCCGTGATCCGCGCGCACCAGAAATACGACCGGGGCGCGCATTACGACGAAAGCAAGGGCAACCAACGATTGTTGTTGTACGTCGAACGCGAATTCGGCAAGCCCAAGAGTTTTGCCGCTCTGGATTATCTGAGTCAGGCGATGCAAGCCGAAGGCATCCAACTGGCGGCCGAGCACCTGCGCGCGTCGCGGCCCGAGAGCATGGGCTCGCTGTACTGGCAGCTCGACGACGTGTGGCCGGGCATCACCTGGTCCAGCATCGATTACTACGGGCGCTGGAAGATGCTGCAGTATCACGCAAGGCGTTTCTATGCGCCGCTGCTGATTGCGGCGTTACGCAACAAGGGCACGACCAAGGTGTCGCTCGTATCCGACCGTACTACGGCGCTGCCCGTGCATTGGCGTGTACGGGTGATGGATTTCACAGGGAAAGTGTTGAGCGAACACACCGCGAGTGCCACGCTTGCGCCGCTGTCCAGCACCCACGTGGCCCGCTACAGCGACGCGCAACTGCTGCACGGTGCCGATCCGCGCACGACCTTCGCGGTGTTCGATCTGCTCGAAGGCGGCAAGGTGGTTTCGCGCAACCTGGTGTTCTTCGACCTACCCAAACAGTTGCTACTTCCCTTGCCGCACATCCGTACGCAATTGCGCGCGGACGCCGACGGCTACGCGTTGAACCTGGGCACGGACAAGCTGGCGCGCGGGGTGTGGGTGACGTTCGGCGCTCTCGACGCGCGGCTCTCCGACGACGCCTTCGACCTGCTGCCCGGGCAACACGTCACGCTGCAGGTACGCAGCAAGGCCAGCCTCGCTGCCTTGCGGAGCGCGTTGAAGGTGCAGGACATGGCGGGCGTGATGGCCGGGGCGCAACCGTGACGTGGATGAAGTATCCCGGTGTCTGCGCACTGGTTTGTGCGCTGTTTCTCGCGACAAGCGCAACGGCGCAAACACCGGACGCGCGCGCCAAGGCGCTGGTCGCGAAAATGACGCTCAAGGAAAAGGTCGCGCAATTGCAGGCCGACGCGCCCGCGATTCCGCGCTTGCACGTGCCCGCGTACAACTGGTGGAATGAAGGCCTGCACGGGCTCGCGCGCGGCGGTTACGCCACGGTGTTCCCGCAATCGATCGGGCTGGCGGCAAGCTGGGATCCGCGACTGCTCAATGACGTGGGTACCGTGGTGTCCATCGAAGCGCGTGCCCGCTTCAACGCGATCGGAGTAGACAAGGGTCACGGACGCTATCAGGGTCTGACCATCTGGGCGCCCAACATCAACATCGATCGCGATCCGCGCTGGGGCAGGGGGCAGGAAACTTACGGCGAGGATCCGTACCTGACCGGCCAGCTCGCCGTCGCGTTCATTCGCGGCATCCAGGGCGATGACCCCGCACATCCACGCGCGATCGCCACGCCCAAGCATTTCGCGGTACACAGCGGGCCCGAGCCCGGCCGCCACGGTTTCGACGTGGACGTTTCCCCGCACGACCTGGAAGCGACCTATCTGCCGGCCTTCCGTGCGGCGGTGACCGAAGGTCACGCGGGTTCGGTGATGTGCGCGTACAACGCGCTGCACGGCACGCCGGTGTGTGCCGACCGCTGGCTGTTGACCACGCTGCTGCGCAAGGACTGGGGATTCAAGGGTTACGTGGTATCCGATTGCGACGCGGTCGACGACATGACGCACTTTCATTATTTCAAACCCGATGATGCGCAGTCCTCCGCCGCCGCGATCAAGGCCGGCACCGACCTCGATTGCGGCAATGCCTATGCGTCGCTGGGCGAGGCGGTACGCAAGGGTTACATCAAGGAATCGGTGCTGGATGCCGCGCTGGCGCGGCTGTTTGCGGCGCGCTACCGGCTCGGGATACTGGGTAACGATGCCGACGGTGCGTACGCGCACATCGGCCTCAACCAACTCGACAGCCGCGCGCACCGTGAACTGGCCTTGCGTGCCGCGCTCGAATCGATCGTGCTTTTAAAGAATGAGCATGCGACGCTGCCATTGAAGGCCGGTATCAACCTCGCGGTCGTTGGCCCGGACGCCGATACGGTCGAGACCCTTGAAGCGAGTTACCACGGCACTGCACGGCATCCGGTCACGCCGCTGGAAGGCTTGCGCAAGCGCTTCGGTGCCGATCACGTCGGCTACGCGCAAGGTTCGCCCATCACGGCCGGTGTGCCGATTCCGATACCGGAAACCGCATTGCGCACGGACGGCAAGCCGGGCCTGAAGGGCGAGTATTTCGCCAACACCGATTTCAGTGGAACGCCGCGCGTCACGCGCACCGACCGCACGATCGACTTCGACTGGGATCACGTGACACCCGCCGCGGGATTGGGCGATCGCTACGCGGTGCGCTGGACCGGTGAACTGATTCCACCGGGGCCGGGTGATTACACGCTGGCCGTGCACGTCGATCGCTGCTTCGACTGCCATGGCCACGATCCCGTGCGCCTGTATCTCGATGGCAAGCTGATCATCGACAGTCCCGGACATGGCAAGCCCATGCAGGCCGAGGTGCATTTCACCGACACCGCGCCACACAAGATCGAGCTGGAAATGGTGCACAGCGGGCAGGACCAGGGCATTCGCCTGCAATGGCTGGCGCCGCCCGCCGCGCAACTGGCCGAAGCCGAAGCCGCAGTGCGGCACGCCGACGTGGTGGTCGCGTTCGTGGGGCTGTCGCCCGACGTGGAAGGCGAGGAACTGCCGATCGACGTGCAAGGGTTCGACCACGGCGACCGCACCGACATCGCCTTGCCCGCGGCACAACGCATCCTGCTGGAACACGTGGCTGCGACCGGCAAGCCGCTGGTCGTGGTGCTGATGTCGGGTGGTGCGGTGGCGATCGATTGGGCGCAGCAACATGCGGACGCGATCCTCGACGCGTGGTATCCGGGCGAGGCCGGTGGCACGGCGATCGCCCAGACACTGGCCGGCGACTACGATCCGGCGGGACGACTGCCGGTTACTTTCTATCGTTCGACCCGCGATTTGCCGCCTTACGTCAGCTATTCGATGCAGGGGCGCACCTATCGTTACTTCAAGGGCACGCCTCTGTACCCGTTCGGCTACGGGTTGAGTTACACGACCTTTGCTTACGCCGACCTTGGCCTGCCTAACGCAACACTGCAGGCCGGCGCCACACTGAAGGTCCGCGCGGAAGTGCGCAACACCGGCCGACGCGCCGGTGACGAAGTGGTGCAGGTGTATCTGGATTACCCGAAGGAATTGGCACTGGCACCGCGCCATGCACTAGTCGGCTTCCGGCGCGTGCATCTGGAACCGGGCGAGCGCCGCACCCTCGATTTTGAATTGACACCACGACAGTTGGGCAACGTCGATGCGGCAGGCGTGCGTGCAGTGACACCGGGTCGTTACAGTGTATTCGTGGGTGGCGGTCAGCCCGGTGGCGCCGCGGGCGTGTCGGCTTCCTTCACGATCAGTGGTCGCGACGTGCTGTCACCTTGACCCGAGGAATCGATTCCATGCCCGACCGTCGCGAGTTTTTGAAATTGATGGGTGCAGCCGCAGCCAGTGCAGCGTTGCCGGAAATGGCGGCACATGCGGCGGCGTCACCCAAGACGGCATACGTCAGCCGCAGGCCGCCGCCCGCGCAACGCAAGTTCGTCAGCCCGGCAGTCGAACAGGAGCTGGCGCGCGTCAAGGGCAGGATCGGCAACCCGAAACTCGCGTGGCTGTTCGGCAACTGCTACCCGAACACGCTGGACACCACCGTGCACACCGGCATGGTCGGTGGCAAGCCCGATACCTTCATCGTCACCGGCGACATCGATGCGATGTGGTTGCGCGATTCCTCGGCGCAGGTATGGCCGTACCTACCGCTGGCCGCGCACGACGCGGCATTGCGGCGCCTGTATCGCGGACTGATCCACCGTCATGCGCGTTGCATCGCGATCGACCCGTATGCCAACGCATTCATGGCCGACCCGCATGCCAAAACCACGCTGACGTGGGCGCAACACGATCAGACCGACATGCAGCCCGGCGTGGCCGAACGCAAGTGGGAGATCGATTCGTTGTGCTGGACGATCCGGCTCGCGCACGGTTACTGGCAGGCGACAGGCGACCGTGTACCATTCGACGACGACTGGCGTGCGGCGATGCACGGCGTGGTGGCCACGTTCCGCGTCCAGCAGCGCAAGCACGGATACGGCCCGTACCATTTCCAGCGCGCCGCTGCATCACCCACCGACACGCTGGCGCTGGGCGGTTACGGTTGGCCGGCAAAACCGAACGGCATGATTTGTTCGATGTTCCGGCCGTCCGACGACGCCTGTAAATACTCCCTGTTCGTGCCGGGCAACTGGTTCGCGGTGGTGTCGCTCAGGGAGCTCGCGGCGATGTCGCGCGCGCTGCACCACGACGGGGTTTTCGCGGGTGATTGCGAAGCGCTCGCGCACGAGGTGGAAGCTGCCCTTGAAGCATTCGCGCAGATGCACGACGAAGACGGCCAAACCTTCTGGGCCTACGAGGTCGACGGCTTCGGCAACCAGTTGTTCATGGATGATGCCAATGTGCCCAGCTTGTTGGCCTTGCCCTACCTCGGCTGTTGCAAGCGCGACGATCCACGCTACCGGCGCACCCGTGCGCGGGCATGGGGCAGCCGCAATCCGTATTTCTTCCACGGCACGGCGGCCGATGGCATAGGCGGTCCGCACGAAGGCTTGCGCATGATCTGGCCGATGTCGATCATGATCCGCGCGCTGACCAGCGACGATGCCGCAACGATCCGGCAGTGCCTGCATTGGCTGGCCACCACCGACGCCGGCACCGGTTTCATGCACGAGGCGTTCGATCAGGACGATCCATCGCATTACACGCGCGCGTGGTTTGCCTGGGCCAACAGCCTGTTCGGCGAGTTGATCGTGGATGTAGCTGCGCGGCATCCTGGACTATTGCGGGATACCTGATGCCTTACCGTTCGTCCTGAGGTATCGAAGGACGAACACGCAAGCATTCGTGGTTCGATACCTCATAACGAGCGGCTTCATTTCAGCTTCGAGGAGTACTCAACATGGTGACACGCAGACGATTCCTGCAGGGTGCAATGGCATTGGCGTTGCTGGAACGCATCGATCCGCGTACGGCGTTCGCGGCGATGCGGGTGGGGCAGGGCGGCGATGCGCCGCCGACCGCATCCGGCGTGTCCCGATACGTGGATGTGTTAGTCGGCACCGGCGGACACGGCCACACCTATCCGGGCGCGACCGTGCCATGGGGCATGGTGCAGCTTTCGCCGGACACCAACAATACCGGCTGGGACGCGTGTTCGGGTTACCACCAGGCCGACGGTTCGATCATGGGGTTCTCGCACACGCACCTTTCCGGCACCGGCGGCGCGGACATGCTGGACGTGCTGGTGATGCCGGCGCAGGGGGCGGTGCTGCTCGACCCCGGTGCGCGCGGGCTGCCGGACGAAAACTACTACTCGCGCTACGACGGCGTGAAGACGGGGCCGCATCTTTCGGCCGATGTGGTGGCGCATCCGGGCAAGGGCTACCGTTCGCGCTACGACAAGGCGTCGGAACACGCGGTGCCGGGTTATTACCGGGTACACCTGACCGATCACGACATTCTTGCCGAACTCAGCGCGACGGCCCGCGCCGGCCTGCATCGTTACACCTTCCAGCGCAAGGGGGCAGGGCACCTGATCGTCGATTTCGCGCACGGGTTCCAGGACGGCCCGGACAAGCCGTGCAAGGTCAGCGACGCGGAGTTGCGCGTAGTTGGTCACGACACGCTGGTCGGCAGCCGCCGCGTGCACGAATGGGCGGATGGCCGTTACATCTTCTTCGCGATGAAGCTGTCGCGGCCGTTCGCGCGTGCGGAACTTTATTCGGATGACAAGTCACTTGCCGTCGCGACGGATGCCAAGGGCGATCATTTGAAAGCAGCACTGCATTTCGACGACCCCTCGAAGGCGCCGCTGCTGATCAAGGTCGGCATTTCGGCGGTGGACATCGATGGCGCGCTGCGCAATCTCGACACGGAAATTCCCGGATGGGATTTCGAAGGCGTGCAACGGGCCGCCGCCGAGCAGTGGGAACGCGAGCTGTCGCGCATCCGTGTCGAAAGCGATTCCGGCGAAGTGCTGCGCACGTTTTACAGCGGCCTGTACCACACGATGCTGGCGCCGACCCTGTTCAGCGATGTCGATGGCCGTTACCGCGGCATGGACCTGAAGGTGCATACGTTGCCGAAGGGCCAGCATACCTACAGCACCTATTCGCTGTGGGACATCTACCGCGCGTTGCATCCGCTGTACACGCTGTTCCAGCCCGGCAAGGTGCCGGACCTCGTGCAGGACCTGATCCGCAAGGCCAACCAGAGCCCGGCGGGACCGGCGGTGTGGCCACTGCAGGGCGTCGAAACCGGCACCATGATCGGTTACCACTCGATCGTGTTGATCGCCGAGGCGCAGGCCAAGGGTTTCAAGGATGTCGATTACGCGAGCGCGTGGCCGGTGTATCGCAAGCGCGCGATGATCGACGACTATCGCGGCCTGCCGTGGTACCGCAAGCTCGGTTACATCCCCAGCGACAAGGTGGGGGAAGCGGTCAGCAAGACGCTGGAATACGCGTACGACGATTGGGCGATGGCGCATCTTGCGCAGGGCGTCGGCCAGCCTGCGGACGCGGAATTCCTGCGCAAGCGTTCGCGCAATTACCGCAACCTGTTCGACCGCAAGGACACCTTCATGCGCCCGCGCGGCGTCGACGGCAAGTGGCTGGAACCGTTTGCGCCCAACGAGATGGGGCATTCCGACAAATGGCGCGACTACACTGAATCGAACCCGTGGGAAGCGACCTTCCTCAACCAGCACGACCTGTACGGCTACATGCCGATGTTCGGCAGCGTGCCGGATTTCGAACGCAAACTGGACGAACTGTTCACGACCTCGTCGGCGTTGCCCGCGAACGCGCCGCCCGACATCGCCGGCATGGTCGGGCAGTACGCACAGGGCAACGAGCCCAGCCACCATGTCGCCTATCTCTACGCGTACTCGGGTTCGCACTGGAAGACTGAAGAGCGCGTGCGCATGTTGATGGACACCATGTACCGTGCCGCGCCGGACGGATTGGCCGGCAACGAGGATTGCGGCCAGATGAGCGCGTGGTACGTGCTCTCCGCGCTGGGCCTGTACGCGGTCGATCCGGTCAGCGCGAACTGGGTGTTCGGCAGTCCGTTGGTCGACCACGCCGAAGTGGAACTTGCCGATGGCAGAAAGCTGATCGTCGAAGCGCGCAACAACGGCAAGGGCAAGCCTTACATCCAGTCGGTCACCTGGAATGGCAAGCCTTGGGCGAAAAGCTGGATCCGCCACGCCGACCTGGCCTCGGGCGGCACGCTGGTGTTCGAGATGGGCGACACACCGAACAAGGCCTTCGGCGCGAAGCTGGAAGACCGGCCGCCGTCGTTTGGTGAACCCGCCAATGCCGCGAAATCAGGCTGAAGGAGCCACGTGGCGGGTGCCGCCCTCGGCCAGGGCGGCGGCACCCAGCACCCCGAGTTGACCGTGTTCGATCAATCGCACCGGCACTGCAGCAAGAAACGGGCGCATCAAACCCTTGTTGAGGAAACGCACGCGAAAATCGCTGGCCAGCAGAAAGTCGCGGATGGCAGGCAGGATGCCACCAGCCAGATAAACGCCCGCGCTGGCCTTGAAAACCACGGCAAGGTCGCCCGCGAGACTGCCCAGCAGTGCGCAGAACATGGCCAGCGTCTCGCGCGCGAGCGGATCGTCGCCGCGCAACGCCGCAGCGCTGATCGCCGCCGGTTCCTCGAGCGCAGGCGTTATGCCATCGATTTCGGCGAGGACCCGGTACAGGTTCAGCAACCCGGGGCCGGACAGCACGTGGCCCGTATGCACGTAAGGACGATTGCGCCCGAGCAGGCGCAGCACCTCGATTTCATGCTCGTTGCCGGGTGCCAGCGCAATGTGTCCGGCCTCGCCGGGCACCACGATGCGATGGCCATCAACCGGTACCAATGCGGCGGATCCCAGGCCCGTGCCGGGGCCGATCACCACCGTGGGGCCTGCACCGCCCAGTGCGGCAATGACGTCGAAAGCATCCTCGCGGCGCACGAATTGGGTTGCGCAGGCCAGAGCCTCGAAGTCATTGACGATATCCAGTTGCTCGAATCGCAGGCGCGCGTGCAACTCCGAAACCCTGACCGGCCAGCGCAAGTTCTCGGCGACCAGTTCGTCGTTGCGCACGTAGCCTGCCACGGCCAAAGCGCAACGCACGACGGGATTCTGGTTGCCGACTTGCCTGCCAAGAAAATCCTCGAGGATCTCCGCAAGCCCAAGCCAATCGGCACAGCGATAGCTTTGGTACGCCAGCGTGGCAGGGGCGTAGGCCTGGTCCGGATGCAGTGCGACCAAGCCAATCCGTGCATGGGTTCCGCCGACGTCGGCTGCGAGAATCACCTGCATTGATGCAAATGCCTATTGTGTAAAATTACTAAAACGCCAGGGTCAACGCCGTGCCTTGAAGAAGGCCCGCAGCAACGCCGAGGATTCTTCCGCCAAGAGTCCGCCCTGCACCTCGATGCGGTGATTGTGGCGTTCGGAAACCAGTGTATCGAACACGCTGCCGGCTGCGCCTGTTTTCGGGTCAGGCGCACCGTAGACGACCCGCGCCATGCGCGCGTGCACCAAAGCCATCGCGCACATCGCGCACGGTTCCAGCGTCACGTACAGGGTCGCACCCGGAAAACGGTGATTGCCGAGACGTTGGCCGGCATCCCGCAACGCTGCGATCTCGGCGTGCGCGCTGGGATCGTTCAAGGTGACGTTGCGGTTCCAGCCTTCGCCGACAATTTCACCGTCCAGCACCAGTACCGCGCCAACCGGAACTTCGTCATCGGCGTCGCGCGCGTGGATGGCCAATTCCAGCGCCCTTTGCATGCATGCGCGATCTTCCGGCGAGAACGGCGTCATTCCCATTCGATGGTCGCGGGCGGTTTGCCGCTGATGTCATATACGACGCGAGAAATACCGCGCAACTCATTGATGATTCGATTGGACACCTTGCCCAGGAACTCGTAGGGAAGATGCGCCCAGTGCGCGGTCATGAAATCTATGGTTTCGACCGCGCGTAGCGCGACCACCCATTCGTAGGCACGGCCGTCGCCGACCACGCCCACCGATTTCACCGGCAGGAACACCGCGAAGGCCTGGCTGACCTTGTCGTACAACCCGGCGCCGCGCAGTTCCTCGATGAAGATGCGGTCGGCCTGTTTCAGGATTTCCGCGTACTCGCGTTTGACCTCACCGAGGATGCGCACGCCCAAGCCCGGCCCCGGGAACGGATGGCGATAAACCACCTCGCGCGGAAGTCCCAGTTCCACGCCGATGCGACGTACTTCGTCCTTGAAAAATTCGCGCAAGGGTTCCAGCAATTTCAGATTCATTTTCTCCGGCAGGCCACCAACGTTGTGGTGCGACTTGATCACGTGCGCCTTGCCGGTCTTGCCGCCGGCCGACTCGATCACGTCGGGGTAGATCGTGCCCTGCGCCAGCCACTTCACGCCTTGCAGTTTTTGCGCGTCTTCATCGAAGACCTCGACGAACAGCTTGCCGATGATCTTGCGCTTGGCTTCCGGATCGGCGACGCCTGCCAGCGCGGCGAAGAAACGTTCCGAGGCATCGACGCGGATCACGCGCACGCCCATGTGGCGCGCCATCGTGTCCATCACCTGGTCGCCCTCGCCCGCGCGCAACAGGCCGGTATCCACGAACACGCAGGTCAACTGATTGCCGATGGCTTTTTCCAGCAGCGCCGCGACCACCGAGGAATCGACGCCACCGGAAAGTCCCAGCAACACCTTGTCGCTGCCGACGGCCGTGCGCACCTGCGCGACCGCGTCGTCGATGATGCGCGCCGGCGTCCACAATGTTGCGCAAGCGCAGATGTCGACCACGAAGCGGCGCAGGATCGCCGCGCCGTGTTCGGTATGCGTGACTTCCGGGTGGAACTGCAGGCCGTACCTGTGGCGTGATTTATCCGCCATTGCGGCGATCGGTACCGAATCCGTGGACGCCGCGAGTTTGAATCCGCCCGGTAGCGCAGTGACGCGATCGCCATGCGACATCCAGACGTCCTGCTGCGATGGCGTGCCTTCGAACAGACCGCAGGTTTCCGTTGCGATGGAAGCATGACCGAACTCGCGTGCGTGTCCGCCTTCTACCTTGCCGCCCAGCTGCACGGCCATGGTCTGCATGCCATAGCAGATGCCGAGGATCGGCACGTCCAGCGCGAACACCTGTTCCGGTGCGCGTGGCGAATTCGCTTCGACCACCGATTCAGGTCCGCCCGAAAGGATCACGCCTTTCGGCGCGAACTTCGCGATCTCGGTGGGATCGTGATCCCACGCCCAGATTTCGCAATACACCCCGATCTCGCGCACGCGCCGCGCGATCAGCTGCGTGTACTGCGAGCCGAAGTCGAGGATGAGGATTTTGTCGCTATGAAGGTCATGCATGGCTTCGTGGAACCCCGTGATGAGTGGCGGCGGCGTGAAGATGCCATCCATTTGGGCGTATCAAGCACACAAAAAGCAAAGAACCATTGTCCGCGAATGAACGCGAATGAACGCAAATGGAGAAAAGGATTCGCGTTCATTTGCGTTTATTTGCGGACCGACTTTGCTTTTTTAGCAACGTGCAACCCTGTCTCGGCTCGACGTCATTCGAGCCTGTAATTCGGCGCTTCCTTGGTGATCTGCACATCGTGCACGTGCGCCTCGCGGGTGCCCGCGCCGGTGACGCGCACGAACCGCGGCTTTTTGCGCATCTCCTCGATGCTGGCGCATCCGCAATAACCCATCGACGCGCGCAGGCCGCCGACCAGTTGATGCACGATCGCGCGCAACGGGCCGCGGTAGGGCACCCTGCCCTCGATGCCTTCGGGTACCAGCTTGTCGGCGGCGGCCTGTTCCTGGAAGTAGCGATCGGATGAGCCGCTCTGCATTGCACCCAGCGAACCCATGCCGCGATAACTCTTGTACGAGCGGCCCTGGTACAGCTCGATTTCGCCCGGTGCTTCCTCGGTGCCGGCAAACATCGAACCCAACATCACGCACGACGCGCCCGCGACGATGGCCTTGGCGACATCGCCGGAGTAGCGAACGCCGCCGTCGGCGATCAACGGAATCGAATCCTTGAGCGCATCGGCCACCATCGAGATCGCGGTGATCTGCGGCACGCCCACACCCGCGACGATACGGGTGGTGCAGATGGAACCCGGACCCACGCCGACCTTGACCGCGTCCACGCCGGCGTCGCGCAACGCCAGCGCGGCGTCGCCGGTGACGATGTTGCCGGCGATCATCTGCAGGCCGGGATAGTTCTTGCGGATCCACGCGACGCGGTCGATCACGCCTTGCGAATGGCCGTGCGCGGTATCCACCACGATCACGTCCACGCCGGCCTCGGCCAGCGCCGCGACGCGCCGCTCGGTTTCGCCACCCACGCCGACCGCGGCGCCGACGCGCAGGCGCTCATGCGAATCCTTGGCGGAATGCGGGTTGTCGTGGGCCTTCTGGATGTCCTTGACGGTGATCAGACCGCGCAGTTCGAACGCGTCGTTGACCACCAGCACCTTCTCGATGCGGTGCTTGTGCAGCAGGCCGATGATTTCGTCCTCGGCGGCACCCTCCTTCACCGTGACCAGCTTGTCCTTGCGGGTCATGATGTTGCGCACCGGGTCGTCGGGTTTCTTCTCGAAGCGCAAGTCGCGGCTGGTGACGATGCCGACCAGCTGGTTGCCTTCTTCCACCACCGGCACGCCGGAGATGTTGTGCGAACGGGTGATGCGCATCACCTCGCCGATCGAGGTGTGCGGGCCGACCGTGAGCGGATCGCGGATCACGCCGGCCTCGAACTTCTTCACCAGCCGCACTTCCGCGGCCTGGCGCTCGACCGTCATGTTCTTGTGGATGATGCCGATGCCGCCGCACTGCGCCATCGTGATGGCGAGCCGCGCCTCGGTCACGGTATCCATGGCCGATGACATCAGCGGGATGTTGAGTCGAAGCTTGCGCGTCAGGTACATCGAGGTATCGACGTCGCGCGGCACAACGGTGGAATGGTCGGGGACGAGGTAAACGTCGTCGTAGGTCAGGGCCTCGGCGAGGATGCGCATTGGATGCTGTCCGTCAATGCAATGCGCAATTATAGAGAAACCGGGGTCAGAGTGCACTTTCAGCAGGCGTGGCGACTCGACTGGGGACGCGCGATTACGTCATCCGAAAGTGCACGCTGACCCCTGCCCGCTTCAACCAGCGTCGATGGCCTGAGCGGCCTCCAGCGTGTTTTCCATCAGCGTCGCCACGGTCATCGGCCCGACGCCGCCGGGCACCGGCGTGATCCACGAGGCGCGTTTGGCGGCTGGCTCGAACTCCACGTCGCCAACCAAGTGACCGTTTTCCATGCGGTTGATGCCGACATCGATCACCACTGCGCCGGCCTTGATCCATTCGCCCTTGACGATGCCCGGTTTGCCGACCGCGGCGACCACGATGTCGCCCTCGCGCACGTAGTGATCCAGCCCTTGTGTGAACTTGTGGCAGCAGGTGGTGGTGCAGCCGGCAATCAGCAGTTCCAGCGCCAGCGGCCGGCCCACGTGGTTGGAAACGCCTACCACCACCGCGTGCTGGCCGCGCACCGGGCGGTCGGTGTGGCCCAGCAGCGTCATCACGCCCTTGGGCGTGCAGGGTCGCAGGCCGAACCGGCGCAGCGCCAGATGGCCCAGGTTGATCGCACTGAAACCATCGACGTCCTTGCGCGGGTCGATGTGGTCGATCAGCGCGGCGGCGTTGATGTGCGACGGCAGCGGCAATTGCACCAGGATGCCATGCACCTGGGGATCGGCGTTCAGGCGACCCACCAACGCGAACAGATCGGCCTCGCTGGTTGCCGCCGGAAGGTCGAAATCGAAGGACTTGAACCCGACCTGTTTGCAGGCCTTGCGCTTGTTGCGCACGTACACCGCGGATGCGGGATCGGCACCGACCAATACCACTGCAAGCCCCGGCGCCGCCCTGCCCGCGGCGATGCGCGCCTTCACGCCGGTCGCGACCCGGTCCAGCACCTCACCCGCGATCCTGCGTCCGTCGAGTATGCGTGCTGCCATGGCCAACGCGCGTCCCAAAACGTTCATTATCGCGGTGCGAAGTTGGCCGCACAATGACGTGTGGCGATGCCAGGCCCTGGCGGCAGGCGCCGGCCGGCTCCTTGGGCGCGGAACTGCGCCGACACCTGCCGATATCCGGAATTGCGTCACGGCGGCGGCCTCGGCTGTCGCGCTAGCGTAGCCACCAAGGCACCATGGCAGTGCCTGTATTCCTTGAGGAAAACAGCAATGATCGAAGCATTTGAGCTGCAGGCGGCCGTGTACCGCCGACTGGTGAAGCACCTTGTCCAGGATCGACCCGACGTGCAGAACATCGACCTGATGAACACGGCCGGGTTTTGCCGCAACTGCCTTGCCGACTGGTATCGCGAGGCGGCGGCCGAGTTCGGCCTCGAATTGTCGAAGGACGAAGCGCGCGAAGCCATCTACGGCATGCCGTTCGAAGCGTGGAAGGCCAGGCATCAGAAACCGGCGACACCGGCGCAACTGGCGGCGTTCGAGAAGAAGCCGCAGCGCCGCAAGGCGTAGGCGCGCGACGATCAGTTCGCCGCGCAGAACGCGGTGTAATCGATGTAGCCCGGGAATGCCCTGCCCGCCGCGCAAACCGGGCATTCCGGGTCGGGCGCGAGGCGGGTTTCGTGGAAGCGCATCGCCAGCGCGTCGAACATCAGCACGCGGCCGATCAGCGGCTCCCCGATGCCAAGCAGCAACTTGATGACCTCGGTGGCCTGCAACAGGCCTAACACGCCAGGCAGCACGCCCAGCACCCCGGCCTCTGAGCAGTTGGGCGCGTCAGCCGCCGCAGGCGGCTGCGGGAACAGGCAGCGGTAGCACGGTGCCACGCCCCGTTGCCGGCCCGCGTCGAACACGCTGACCTGGCCCTGGAAGCGTTGCACCGCGCCGTACACCAGCGGAATGCCCAGTTTCACGCAGGCATCGTTGAGCAGATAACGAACCGGAAAATTGTCCGCACCGTCCAGCACCACGTCGGCGCCATCCAGCAGGGCCTCGACGTTGGATGAAGTGACGCGTTCGGGCAGGCCTTCGATATTCACGCGCGGGTTCAACGCGTGCAGCGTGTGCGCCGCGGAATCGAGCTTGGATACCCCGATGCGATCGTCGGTGTGCAGGATCTGCCGCTGCAGGTTGCTGCGTTCGACCACGTCGTCGTCTGCGATCACCAGCGTGCCGACGCCTGCCGCAGCGAGATAGAACCCAGCGGGTGAACCCAAGCCGCCCGCGCCCAACAGCACCACGCGTGACTGTTCCAGCTTGCGCTGGCCCGCCTCGCCGACCTCCGGCAAGCGCAAGTGGCGTGAATAACGGTCGTAGAAATCCTCGTCACCGCCCGGCTTGGTAACTGGCAAGCCTTCCTCGATCCAGCGCGCCGTGCCGCCTGCGACCGAGGCGACGTTGGTGTAGCCAAGTTGCAGCAACGCCGCTGCGACGCGCAACGAGCGCGGGCCGTGTGCGCAAATCGCAAGGATCTCGCGACTGCGATCCGGCGCGATCTCGCCGATTCGCCGCATGACCTCGCCGACGGGAAGCGCCAGCGCACCCTCGGCCATGCCCGTGGCATGCTCGTACGGCTCACGCACGTCCAGCAACAATGCACCGGCGCGCTGGCGTTGCACGGCTTCGCGCGGAGTGATTTCAGGAATCGTCATGCAGACATTATCCCGCAAAAGCCGTTGGACACGGATAAGAGCCGATGACCGCGGATCAACTGCACTGTGATCCATGTGTATCCGTATCGATCCGTGTCAAAAACGCAAAAGCCATTGGACGCGGATAAGAGCGGATGGCCGCGGATAAAGCCGCAAAATGATCCGCATCCATCCGCGTCAAAAAATTTTTACGGCCACAGCATCACGACGTCACCCGCGGCGAATTCGCGGGCGCCTTCCGGAAGCAGTGCCAACGCATCGGTTTCGGCAAGTCCGCGCAACATGCCGGATCCTTGCTTGGCGTGCGGCATCGCCCACTGCACGCCGGCATCATCGACGTGCAGACAGCAGCGCGCGAATTCGGCACGGGCATGGCGCTTGTGCACGGGCGCAGCCAAGCGTGCGCGTGGCGGTTTCGGCACAGTCGTGACGCCCAGCATGGAACGGGCGGCGAAGCGCACGAACACCCGGAAGGTCACCGCCGAGGCCACCGGATTCCCCGGCAGGCCGAAGTACAGGCAGGCACCGATCTGGCCGAACAGCGTCGGCATGCCGGGTTTCAGTCGAACCTTGTGGAAGCGGGTTTCGCCAATCGTCTGCAATACACGCGGCAGGTGATCGGCCTCGCCGGCCGACACGCCGCCGCTGCTGACGATGATGTCGGCCTCGGCGGCGGCTTCCAGCAACGCCACACGCAAGGCATCCGGGTCATCGCGCACGCAACGTTGCAGCGTGACCCGCATGCCTGAGTCGCGCGCCAGCGCAGCCAGCATCACGGCGTTGGATTCGTGGATCTGGCCGAAGCCGAGTGGCGTTCCCGCCGGAACCAGTTCGTTGCCGGTGGCGATCACCGCGATGCGTGGCGCTCTGCGCGCCTGGATTTGCGCGATGCCAAATGCGGAAACGACCGCGAGCTGCGCCGCGCCCAAAGGCGTACCGGCCATCAACGCCAAATCGCCTTCGGCGTAATCTTCGCCAGCCCGGCGCA
This sequence comes from Rhodanobacteraceae bacterium, assembly GCA_004299705.1. Taxonomy (GTDB): domain Bacteria; phylum Pseudomonadota; class Gammaproteobacteria; order Xanthomonadales; family Rhodanobacteraceae; genus 66-474. The sequence goes on from SCQS01000034.1 coordinate 151,530, forward strand.
CGTTGGTGCCGGCCTTCTCGCCCAACTTGACGACCACGCGTGTTCCATCGACCACAACGTTTTCCTTGATCACTACCGTGTCGGTGCCGGGTGGCATGGGCGCGCCGGTGGTGATGCGCACGCACTGCCCCGGTTCGACAGCAGGCGCAGCGGTTGCGCCTGCGAAAACATCGCCGATCAGTTCGAAGGCACGTTCGCCGTCGGTGGGCAGGTTGGCGCCACGCAGCGCGAAGCCGTCCATCGCGGAATTGGCAAATGGCGGCAGCGGGTGCGGCGCGTGCACGTCCTCGGCCAGTACGCGGCCTTGTGCCTCGGCCAGTGCGGACGCTTCCGGCGGCAGGCGATGCTGCGCCGCGCATGCGGCAACGATTTCCAGTGCCTGTTCGAGTCCGATGCGGGTCGGGTAGCCGGAATCAGTCATGCGTGCGTTCGTAGTCGCGGAAGTCTTCAAGCGTATTGAGATTATGGAACGCGTCGACGCCATCGCCGAAATCGACAGCGATTGCGTTCAAGCTGGTGTGCCAGCGCCACGGCGAACCGTGTTCGCGCAGCGCGGCTTGCGCCGATTGCTTCCACGTCAGCGGGCCACCCCCGATCCGGTACAACGCGAACAGCGGTTGCGGTTTGCCTGCAATGCGAGCGTACGCGCAGCGGGTGGCGTCACGCGCCGCCAAGGCCGCATGCAAGCGCGCGGCCAGGTCACGAGGTGCGTCGGGACAATCGATCGACACCGTCAGCAACCAGCGCGGCAATGCGTGCCGATTGGCATCGAGGAATCCGAATGCCGCGATCAGTCCGGCCAGCGGGCCGGCGTGGCCAAGCGCCTCGTCATGGATGGTTGGCGCATACGAGGCGTAACGGTCGAGATTGCGGTTGGCGACGATCAGCACGCGCTCACATTGCGTGCGCAAGTGATCCAGCACATGTTCGACCATTGGACGCCCCGACAATGGCAGCAAACCCTTGTCTTCGCCGCCGACACGCGTGCCCGCTCCACCCGCGAGCGCAAGACCTAGAACGCCATCAACGCCCGCGCACATGGCGAAGCATCCGCCGGCGCTTGCGTTGCTGGCTATCGGTCAACACGTTGCGCTTGCCCGCGTAGGGATTCTCGCCCTCGCGGAATTCGATGCGGATCGGGGTGCCTTCCAGCTTGTAGCGCTTGCGGAAGAAGTTCTCGAGGTAACGACGGTAGCTGTCGGCGATGTGTTTGGTGCGCGTGCCGTGGATCACGATGGTCGGCGGGTTCTCGCCGCCCGGATGCGCGAAGCGCAACTTGGGCGAATGCCCGCGCACCAGCGGCGGCTGGTGCGCCGCGACGGCTTTCTCAAGCGAACGCGTGAGATCCGAGGTGCCGAGCTTGCGCGACGCCGCGGTGCCCGCGCTATCGATCGCACGCATCAACTCGCGCAACCCGGACCCGTGCTTCGCCGACAGGAACACGATCTTCGCCCACGCCACGAAATCCAGCTTGCGTTCCAACCCGGCCTTGCAGCGCTCGCGGTCGTATTGTTCGAGGCCGTCCCACTTGTTGGCGACGATCACCAGCGCACGACCGGCTTCCAGTACCTGGCCGATCAGCGCCAGATCCTGGTCGGTGACGCCCTCGCCCGCATCCAGCATCACCGCCGCGACCTGGGCCGCGGCGATGGATTGCAGGGTCTTGATGACACTGAACTTCTCCAGCGCGTCGTCGACGCGGCCGCGTCGACGCACGCCGGCAGTGTCGATCAGGACGTATTGCCTGCCGTCGCGCTCCAGCGGTACGTGGATCGAGTCGCGGGTGGTGCCGGCGATGTCGGAAACCACCACGCGTTCCTCGCCCAGCAGGCGGTTGACCAGCGTGGACTTGCCCACGTTGGGACGGCCGACGATCGCGACCCGGATTCCTGCCGCGTCGTCGTCTTCCGTCAACGCATCGGCCTCCGCGTCGGGTGGCAGCAAGGGTTGCGTCGCGGCCAGCAGGGCGTCGAGCCCGCGTGCGTGCGCGGCGGCGATCGCGAACGTCGCGGCGACGCCGAGCGTCGCGAATTCGGCCAGCGCGGCCTGGGCATCGATGCCATCGGTCTTGTTGACGGCCAGCAAAACGGGTTTGCCTGCACGCCGCAGGCGATCGAGAATCGCACGGTCCTGCGGCAGCAAACCTTCGCGCGCATCGACCAGCAACACGCAGGCGCAGGCTTCGTCGATAGCGAGCTGCACCTGTTTCTCGGTCAGCTCGTCGATGTCGATGCGCTCGCCGGACAGCCCGCCGGTATCGACCAGCACGAACGGGCGCGCACCCAGCCGGCACACGCCGTAATGACGGTCGCGGGTGACGCCGGGCAGGTCCGCGACCAGCGCGTCGCGCGTCCGGGTCAACGCGTTGAACAACGTGGACTTGCCTACGTTGGGGCGGCCGACGATAGCAACGACAGGCAACATGGGATTCGGATTTCCAGACCGTGGCTTTCAGCCGCCATCAAAGATGAAACCACGGATCTGCACGGATGGACACGGACCAGAAGCAGAGAAAACATTTGACGCGGATCAACGCGGAAGGACACGGATAAAGCTTTATCTGATTTCCATCAACGCACCTGCTCTATCCGCGCTTGTCCGCTTTTATCCGCGTCAAAAAAGCTTCTGCTCTATCCGAGTCCATCCGTGTTGATCCGTGGCAGAAAAAGCCTCACCCCGAGATGCGATACGCCGCCACGTGTCCCTTCACGTCCTCGACGTAAACCGTGTCGCCGTTCACCACCGGACGACCGCGGATCGCATCCCTGGACAAGCGCACGCGCGCCGCCAGCTTGCCGTTGGACAGATCGAGCCAGTGCACGTAACCCTCGACGCCGCCGACCACCGCGTATTTACCCTGGATTACGGGCGCGGTCAGCCAGTGGTATTCCAGCGCATCCTGCTTCCACAGGTCGCCGCCACCGTCCTTCGAAAAGGCCCACACCAGCGAATTGGAATCCACGCCAACCAGCTCGTTGCCGGCCACGCCGACTCCGACGTAACTGGAGAACGGGCGATTCCACAGCAGTTGTCCCTGCGCCGCATTGATCGCGGCCAGCTCGCCGTGGTAGGCCGTGGCATACAGCGTGTCCCCATCGAGTTGCAGGGTGTCGTCCGCGTCGTTCAACTTCTGGATGTCGGTGCGCCCGAGGCCCTTGGTGATCGCTAGCTGCCACTGGATTGCGCCGGTGTCACCGCGCATCGAAACAATGTTGCCATCGTCGCTGCCGAACATCACCACGCCATGCGCGGCCAGCAAGGGGCCGTTGCCGCGCAGGCTGAGCAGCGGCACGTTGGCCTGATCGTTGACCCATTTGCGTGCACCGGTATTGGCGTCGAACGCGTACACGGCGCCCGAGTTGGTGCGCGCGTAAACCGTGCCGGCGTCGATTGCGGGCGGCGAGATCACCTCGTCATCAACGGTGGCGCTCCACAGGCGTTTGCCGGTGGTCGCGTCGTAGCCGTAAACGTGGCCATCCAGCGTGCCAACCACCAGCAGGTTGCCGGAAACCGTCGGGCCACCCGCGTAACGCGCGTCGGGGCCGGGCTTCTTGCGCTTGAAAGGCCAGATGCCATCGCCCACTCGGGTCGATTGTTCCCAGATTTCCTTGCCGGTCGCGGCGTCCAGCGCTTCGAGCTTGCCGTCGGTGCTGATCAGGTAGAGCTTGCCGTCCGCATACGTGGGCTCAAGCCGCACGCCCGAGCGGCCGGCGCCGTCGCCGATCCGCGTGGACCAGACTTTCTGAACCTGCAGCGTGGGCGTGAATTCAACCAACGGCTTCGGCGGCTGAATGTTTTCACCGCGGTTGAACAGCTTGCTCCACAAGCCACAACCCGAGAGTGCGACCGTCGCGGCCAACAGCGGCAACAACAGAAAATGACGACGCTTCATTTGGCCTGCTTCCCGGTAGGCGCAGCCTGGGGCTGCGTGAGGTTGTCCAGTTTCATCTGTACGGAATTGCGCGACGGTGCACCCTTGTCGAGCTTGGCCAACGCGTCCTGATAGGCCGTGCGGGCGGCGTCGGTCTTCCCGAGTTTGAGCAGCGCGTCACCTTGAAGTTCCGCGGCGATTCCCGAGTAATCACCCGCCGGAATCTTCTGCAATGTATCCAGGGCTTGCTGTGCTTGGTCCTGGGCCAGCAGTACCCGCGCCAGGCGCAGGGAAAAAAGCGCCTGCAAAGCTGGCTGGCTGCTGTGGGATGCGGCCCACTCGAGGTTCCGCGCGGCGGGTTTCAGATCATTCTTGCCGACTTCGTATTCCGCCACCGCGGCGCTACCGAAGGCCGCGTACGGCGATTTGGCGTAGTTCTTCTGCAGATCGCCGAGCGCCGCCAACATCGCTTGCTTGTCGCCGCCCTGCGTGGCGTTCTGCACCACCGCGAACTGCGATGCCGCCTGCATCTCGACCGCGGTCTTGTGGGCCTGCCAATGCCGCCAGCCGAATATCAGCACCAGTGCGAGCACCACGCCGACGGCGACGGCAATGCCGTTTTCCTTGATCCACTTGCGGACCTGCTCGCCCTGCTCGTATTCGTCGTAATCTTCGAATGCCATTGCTCACCTACGTGCACGCTGGTTTCCACGCTTGGAGACTCCTGCGCGGAAACATGCAAGCATACAAGAGAATCAGTTGTTTTCGCTGACGCCGGATGACCCGAACACGTCGAAGTGGGCGACATTGGCGCGCTGGAAGGCCGCCAGCGAAATCGGCTTGCCGTCCTGGGTCGCGCTCACGGCCCCGGTGTTGCCCAGTGTCACGTGCAATTCCCCGGCCGAATGCCAACTGCGTGAATCGCCTGCGTGCAGCATGCCTGAATCGATCTTGTTGCCGTCGGCGTCCGTGATCTCGAACCAGCAGTCCCCGCTGGCGGCAAGGGTCAGGGTGTGCTGACCGGCAGCGGCGGCGACGGTGGACGCGGCTGCCGGCATGGCGTCAGTCGCCGTTTCGGGCTGGCTTTGGTCATTCAGCCCGATCGCCGAGAACGGTGTCATGGATGCCTTGAACGGTGTTGCGTCGGGCGAAGGCACAGGTGCGATCGCATGCGTGGCCGTGGCGCTCGCGGGTGGCGCTTGCGTCGAAACCGCCGGCTGGTCGAGTGATACCACCCGCGGGGTCGGCCGCTGCAGGCCGCCGCGCAAGCCAAGCAAAACCAGTGGCACGGCGATGGTCGCGGTCAGGATGATGTAGGTGGCGGCGGTGCCGTAGCGCTGCAGCAGCCAGCGTGTCTGCGAGGTGCGCGCGACCGATACCAGCGCCGGCTGTTCGGACGGGGCGACGGCGCGCAGCGCCTCGTCGCAACTGCCGGGCGGCAACCCGAGGAACTTCGCGTAGCCCTTCAACACGCCGCGCATGAACACGTAGTGTTCAGCGGCCCCGAAATCGTTGGCTTCGAGCTTTCCCAGCACCTTGATCGGCAGGCGCAGCTCGCGTCCGCAATCGGCCAGCGAAAGCGACCGGGCCTCACGCGCCCCGCGCAGGCGTTCGCCGATCGATGCGCCAGGTGCTTGCCCTGCATCGTTGGATGGTGGCGGGGTCGCTGTTGAAGCTTCCTGCCCGGCGTCCGGGTGGGTGAACAGATCCTCGCCTTCCTGATGATCAATCATGGTTGGGGCCGTTCAACGACTGCGCCTGCGTGGAATTCGGAAACTGATCCTGCAGGCGGTTGGAATAATTGGTGGCCGTTTCCTTGTCACCAAGACGGGTTGCGATCCGGTAGCCGAGCAACAGCGATTGGGGCGTGGCCTGCCCGGAAGATTCGAAGCGCTGCATGTAGCCGCGCGCGGCGAAAGCCTTGTCCTGATCCAGGTCCGACTGCGCCATGGCCAGCAGCGCCGGGCCGTAGTCCGGCTGAGCCTCCAGCGCCTTGTGCAGGTAGGACGCGGCGCCGGCGTAATCCTTGAATCGCAGCAAGCACATGCCGGCGTTGGCATTGGCGACGGCGGGCGTCTTGTAGAACGGGTCGGTCAGGGCGCGCTGGAAGTGCTGCATGGCTTCCTGGCGCTTGCCCTGCTCGCACAGGAACCTGCCGTAGTTGTTGTTGGTATCGCCGTTGGAGGGATCCAGCGCAACCGCCTTGCGGAACTCGTTGTCGGCGTCCTGCAGGCGGTTGATGCGCCAATCCAGGATCGCCAGCATGGTGTGCGCCGGGATGTACTTGTCGTCGAAGCCCAGCGCCTTGTGCAACGCGTCCTCGGCCTCCTTCAAATGATCCTGCCCCATGTAGGCGGCGGCGAGCTGGGTATGCGTCTGCGCGGCGGCCTGCTTGTCTTCCTGGGTGGTATCGTGCGGCGCCGTCTTCAGGTTGCTCATCGGCGTCGGGTACTTGATGATGCCGGGTGTCTGCTTGCAAGCCGCAAGCGCGAACGCGAGCCCCATCACCGCCAACACGCAATACGTCTTATGCCGCATCGGCTTGCACCTCGGTACGGGCCGCTTCGATGCGGCGCTGGAATTCGGTATGGCGACGGGTGCGATCCGCCACCTTGCCTTTCAATTGCCCGCAGGCGGCGTCGATGTCCTCGCCACGGGTGCGGCGCACCATCGTCTGCACGCCAGCGTTCAACAGGATGGTCTGGAAGTCGCGGATCACTGCCTCGTCCGAACGCTCGTACTGGGTGCCGGGGAAAGGATTGAACGGAATCAGGTTCACCTTGGCCGGCAGCCGGTGCATCAGCTTGGCCAGTTGCTTTGCGAGCGCCGGCGTGTCGTTGACGCCTTTCATCAAGGTGTATTCGAAGGTGATGGTCGCGCGCGGGCGGCGCGCGGCGTAACGCGCACACGCATCCAGCAATTCGGCGATGCCCCAGCGCTTGTTGAGCGGCACCAATTGTGTGCGCAGCTCGTCGTTGGGGGCGTGCAGCGACACCGCCAGCGAAACGTCGGCGACTTCGCCCAGCTTGTCGATCATCGGCACCACGCCGGCGGTCGACAGCGTGACCCGCTTGGAGGCCAGCCCGAAACCCAGGTCGTCGCGCATCAGGCCCATGGCCTTGACGACATTGTCGAAGTTCAGCAGCGGCTCGCCCATGCCCATCATCACCACGTTGGTGATGCGGCGTTCCTGGTGGGTGATGTTGCCGAGTTGCTTGGCGGCGTGCCACACCTGCCCGATGATCTCGGACGTCGCGAGGTTGCGGTTGAAGCCCTGGGTGCCGGTGGAGCAGAACCGGCAATTCAGGCCGCAGCCGATCTGCGAGGAGACGCACAGGGTGCCGCGCGTGGGCTCGGGGATGTACACGGTTTCGACCGCGTTGCCCGCGTCCATGCCCAGCAGCCATTTGCGGGCACCGTCGCTGGAAGCCTTGTCCAGCAAGGCTTTCGGCGGTGCGACCACTGCGACTTCGGGAAGCTTTTCGCGCAGGGATTTGCCGAGATCAGTCATCACCCCGAAATCACTTTCGAGACGGTGATAGATCCATTTCATCACCTGGTCGGCGCGATACGGCTTCTCGCCAAGATCAGCGAAGAAGGCGCGCAGTCCATCGCGGTCGAACTCCAGCAGATTGGCACGGGCCATGTCGGCCATGTGCATCCCCCAAAAGCAATCAGCCGCGAGGGCAGATTTCCGTCGCGGCGAAGAAGTAACCGATTTCGAAACGTGCGGTGTCGGGGCCGTCCGAGCCGTGCACCGCGTTCGCGTCGATGCTTTGTGCAAAATCCGCGCGAATGGTTCCCGGCGCGGCGTCCTTCGGGTTGGTGGCGCCCATCAATTCGCGGTTCTTGGCGATCGCGCCCTCGCCTTCCAGCACCTGGATCATCACCGGGCCGGACACCATGAACTCGACCAGCGGCTTGAAGAACGGGCGTTCCTTGTGCACCGCGTAGAAACCTTCGGCCTCGCTGCGCGAAAGGTGTTTCATCTTCGACGCGATCACTTGCAGGCCGGCCTTCTCGAAACGGGCATAAATCCGCCCGATCACGTTCCTGGCGACGGCATCGGGCTTGATGATGGAAAGGGTGCGCTCCAGCGCCATGGATTCCTCGACTGATGGCAAAAAGATAAAAAGATGCGCACGAAGCCCGTCCGGGTTCGTGAGCATATCCTGAAAAACCCGCACAAAATGCGGAGTTAGCTCACAAAAGAGCGAAAGATTCTAGCCCATTACCCCCAGCTTGGCCATGCCGGGGGCTGAACGTTTGACCGCTGGCTGCGACGAGCCTAGACTCAAACGATTGTTTGAAACGCGAGCGGACATGCAGCAGAGCACGCAATTTTCCACGCGTCAGCGGATCCTGGGCGCCGCCGAGGAACTGTTCGCCGAACGCGGCTTCGCCGGCGCCTCGCTGCGCCAGGTGACCGCCGCAGCCAAGGTCAATCTCGCCGCGGTCAACTACCACTTCGGCTCCAAGGACAACCTGATCGAGGAAGTCTTCCGCCGCCGGCTCGACGAATTGAGCCACCGCCGGCTGGAACGTCTGGCCGCGCTCGAGGCCGCGGGCAACGCCAGTCTGGAAACGGTGCTCGACGCCTTCATCACGCCCGCACTGGAACTATCGCTGGATCGCAAAGGTGGCTCGGTGTTCATGCGCGTGCTGGCGCGTGCGTTCGCCGAGCACAACGGCAACCTGCGCACCTTCCTGTCCGACAACTACGGCTACGTGCTGAAGGATTTCGCGGCCGCATTTGCCCGGTTACTGCCGCAGCTCGACAAGGACGAGCTTTACTGGCGGCTCGACATCGCGGTCGGCGCGCTGACTTACGCGATGGCCGACTTCGGAATGATCCAGCGCCGCAGCGGCGAGTCGGAACGCACGCACCGCGAGCAGATGGCGAGGCACTTGATTCACTTTACGGCGGCGGGGTTGCGGGCTTAGGAAGTTCCGCGCTGCTTGTTTTGTCGTCATTCCCGCGAAAGCGGGAATCCAGTGTCTTTCTCGCAACCGGCGACATGGACAAAGAAGCGCTGGATCCCGGATATCGCTCCGCGATTCCGGGATGACGAGCAAAACCATGAGGCCACGCCGCACAATGATTCGTCACAAAATTCACTCATCGCTTCCGGAGCTTCCATGACAGACATCCTTCGTATCCGCAAAGCCGCCGTGCTGGGCGCCGGCGTAATGGGCGCGCAGATCGCCGCGCACCTCACCAACGCCGGCATCGAAACCGTGCTGTTCGACCTCGCCGCCAAGGAGGGGCCAAAGAACGGCATTGCGGTCAAAGCCATCCAGCACTTGGGCAAACTGTCGCCCGCCCCGCTGGCCGTGAAGGATCTGGCCGCCGCGATCACCCCCGCCGACTACGACGAAAACCTTGTGGAGTTGAAGGATTGCGATTTCGTGATCGAAGCCATCGCCGAACGGATGGACTGGAAACTCGACCTTTACAAGAAAGTCGCGGCCCACATTCCCGCGCACACGATCCTCGCATCGAACACGTCCGGTCTTTCGATCAACCAGTTAGCCGAAGCGCTGCCGGAAAACCTGCGCCACCGCTTCCTCGGCGTGCACTTCTTCAACCCGCCGCGCTACATGCACCTGGTCGAGGTGATCCCCGGCAAGGCCACCGACCGCAAGCTGCTGGAAGGCCTGGAAGCTTTCCTCACTTCGACGCTCGGCAAGGGCGTGGTGTTTGCCAAGGACACGCCGAACTTCATCGGCAATCGCATCGGCGTGTTCTCGATGCTGGCGACGATGTACCACACCACGCAATACAAACTCGGTTTCGACGTGGTCGACGCGCTGACCGGCCCCGCGATCGGACGGCCGAAGTCGGCCACCTATCGTACCGCCGACGTGGTGGGCCTCGACACCATGGCGCACGTCATCAAGACTATGGCCGATACCCTGCCCGACGACCCGTGGCACGCGCACTTCAAGTCGCCCGTGTGGCTCGCCGCTCTGATCGAGAAAGGCGCGCTGGGCGCGAAAGTCGGTGCGGGTTTCTATCGCAAGGCCGGCAAGGAAATCCAGGTGCTGGATCTTGCCAAGCAGGATTACCGTACGGCCGAACAGAAAGCCTCGGATGAGGTTTCGGCCATCCTCGCCGTCAAGAATCCCACCGAAAAATTTGCCAAGCTGCGCGCGTCGAACGACCCGCAGGCGCAATTCCTGTGGGCCTGCTTCCGCGACCTGTTCCACTACACGGCGTATCACCTGGAATCAATCGCCGACACCGCGCGCGACGTCGACTTCGCGATCCGCTGGGGTTACGGCTGGAAACTCGGCCCGTTCGAGACGTGGCAGGCCGCGGACTGGCAAGCCGTCGCCAAGGCGATCGCCGAAGACATTGCCGCCGGCAAGGCCATGAGCCGCGCACCCTTGCCTACGTGGGTCAGCGACGGCCGAAAGGGCGTGCACCATGCCGACGGTTCGTATTCGCCGCGCGAAAAGAAAGACATCCCGCGTTCGTCCGCGCCCGTTTACCGACGCCAGTTGTTCCCCGATGCGTTGATCGGCGAGAGGTTCGACAACGGCACCACGGTGTGGGAGAACGCTGGCATCCGCCTGTGGACGCTCGGCAACGACGACGTAGGCATCGTCAGTTTCAAGACCAAGATGTGCACCTTCGACGATGCGGTGCTGGATGGCATCCAGCATGCGGTCGGGTTGGCCGAGCAGAAACTCAAGGCGCTTGTTGTCTGGCAAACCGGCCCGGTGTTCTCGGCCGGCGCCAACCTGAAAGGCGTGCTGGCGCTGCTGAAGGAAGGCAAGGTTTCGCAACTCGAAGCGATGATCGCCAACTTCCAGCGCGCGACCATGCGCGTGCAACATGGCCTCGTGCCCACGGTCGCCGCGGTGCGCGGGCTGTGCCTCGGTGGCGGCTGCGAATTGCAGATGCACAGCGCACGTACCGTCGCCGCGCTGGAAAGCTACATCGGGCTTGTCGAAGCCGGCGTGGGCCTGTTGCCTGCGGGCGGCGGCCTGAAGGAGATCGCCGAACGCTGCGCGCGCGCGGCGGCGCCGGGCGTCGATCCGTTCGACCACGTCAAGCGTTACTTCGAAACCGTGGCGATGGCCAAGGCGTCGGGCAGCGCGATCGAAGCCAAACAACTCGGCTATCTGCGCGAAACCGACGTGGTGGTGTTCAACGCCAACGAACTTTTGTACGTGGCGAAGAACGTGGCCGCGTCGCTGGCAGAGTCCGGCTGGCGGCCGCCGCTGCCGCAGGCCACGCACGTTTCCGGCGACGTCGGCACCGCCACCATCAAGGCGCAGCTCGTGAACATGCTGGCCGGACGTTTCATTTCCGAACACGACATGGAAATCGCCACCCGCATCGCCGACACCCTGTGCGGCGGCAGCATCGAACGCGGCAGCACGGTGGATGCGCAGTGGCTGCTCGACCTCGAACGCCACCACTTCATGGAACTGGCGCAGATGCCCAAGACCCAGGACCGCATCGCGCACACCATGACCACCGGCAAACCGCTCAGAAACTAAAGCAGTTGTCCGCAAATGAACGCAAAGAACGCAAATAAGAGCAAAGCAAATCTTTTATTCGCGTTCATTTGCGTTCATTCGCGGACTGAATCGCTCTTCGCATTTCGGAGAACAACATGACCAAGCAAGTTCAAGACGCCTACATCGTTGCCACCAAGCGCACACCGGTCGGCAAGGCGCCGCGTGGCGTGTTTCGCCACACGCGTCCCGACGACATGCTCGCGCACGTGCTGCGCGAGACACTGGACGAATGCCCCGGCATCGACGTCAACCGCATCACTGACGTGGTGGTCGGCTGCGCGATGCCGGAAGCCGAGCAAGGCATGAACGTGGCGCGCATCGGTGCGCTGCTGGCGGGCCTGCCGGATTCCATCCCAGGCATGACCGTCAATCGCTTTTGCTCGTCCGGCCTGCAATCGGTCGCGATCGCGGCCAACACCATCCGCCTCGGCGAATCCGATCTGGTGCTCGCGGGCGGCACCGAATCGATGAGCATGGTACCGATGATGGGCTTCCATCCGGTGATGAACCCGGAAATCTTCAAGGACGACAACATCGGCATCGCCTATGGCATGGGCATCACCGCCGAGAACGTCGCCACGCGCTGGAAGATCAGTCGCGAGGAACAGGATGCGTTCGCGCTGCGCAGCCACCAGCGCGCACTCGCCGCGCAGGACGCCGGCAACTTCAAGGAAGAAATTGCGCCCTACCCGCTCGACGATCGTTATCCCGATTTGCGCTCACGCGGCGTGAAGGAAGACCGCCGCGTGATCGAGAACGACGAAGGCCCGCGCCGCGACACCAATGCGGAAGTGCTGGCGAAATTGCGCCCCGTGTTCAAGCGCGACGGCAGCGTCACCGCCGGCAATTCATCGCAGATGTCCGACGGCGCCGGCGCAGTGCTGCTGGCCAGCGAACAGGCCATCAAGGATTACGGCCTCACCCCGCTCGCGCGCTTCGTCGGTTTCGCGGTCGCCGGCGTACCGCCGGAGATCATGGGCATCGGTCCCAAGGAAGCCATCCCGAAGGCACTCAAGGCCACCGGCATGAAGCAGGCCGACATAGAGTGGATCGAGCTCAACGAAGCCTTCGCCGCGCAATCACTCGCGGTCATCAAGGACCTCGGCCTCGATCCCGACAAGGTGAATCCGGAAGGCGGCGCGATCGCGCTGGGCCACCCGCTGGGCGCCACCGGTTCCATCCGCATCGCCACCATCGTCCACGGCATGCATCGCCGCAAACAGAAATATGGCATGGTCACCATGTGTATCGGCACTGGCATGGGCGCGGCGGGAATTTTCGAGATGGTGTAAAAAAACCTGCACGGACCACACCAACTGCCTCTTCGCTGTTCCGCTTCAACCCCTGCCTCCTAGTGGAGAGAGGTTTCCATGAAACGATTCAGCGTATTGCTCCCTGCCGCCTCCTTGATACTTTTTGCTGCGATGTCGCCCGCTTTTGCAGCCACCGACGGCGAGGCGACGATTCTCGATCTTGAACGGCAATTGAGCGTCGCCAGTGTCAATGGCGACATTGCAACGCTGGATCGAATCATGGCCGACGACTACATCAGCATCGAGGCAGTCGGCAAGGTCGAAACCAAGGCCGAAGGCATTGAAGAGATCAAATCCGGCGACTGGGTGACCGAAGCAGAACAACCATCACGAATGAAAGTGCGGCTGTATGGAAACGTCGCGATCGTTACGGGCCATCTCTCGGTCCGCGACAAGCGCAACGGGAAACCAGGACACCACGAAATCGTCTTCACCGACGTCTGGGTGAAAAAGCGGGGGCGGTGGCAAGTCGTCAACTACCAAGGCACCTTGATGCCTTCACAATCGGCGGACGACTAGAACTCGAACCGTGGAAGAACTCGTAGGGCGGGAGGAACGAAGTGGATCCCGCCGATCGAAAACCTCAACGGCGGGTTGGCACCCGCCCTACCAAACTCGTCAGATCAGCAACGCGAGCGCAAACATCCCCAGCATCATGAACGCCACCGCGAGCTTGATCGCGGTGCCGATCAGAAGGCCAATCCAGGTGCCGACGCCAACCTTGGCGGCGTGCTCGATCGGACTGCCTGAAACCAATTGGCCGATCACGGCGCCGATGAACGGGCCGAGGAAGATGCCGGGGATTCCGAAGAACAAACCCACGATCGTTCCGATCAAGGCGCCCCAGACAGCCGCCTTGCTGGCACCGTAGCGCTTGGCGCCATAGGTGCCGGAAAGAAAATCGAACACGATCGAGAACGCGGCCAGCACGCCGAGGATCACGATCACCCAGACCCTGATCTTCTCGAAGTGCCCCACCCATGCGGCCAGCAGCATGCCGCCGAACATCACCGGGATGCCCGGCAGGTTGGGCAGGATCGAGCCGACGAAGCCGGCGGCGATGATGATGCCCGCGATGGCGTACCAGAGGATGTTCCAGTCCATGGGCGCAGGATAGCCGCTCTTCTTCCCCCTTCCGCAGGAAGGGGGACTGAGGAGGATGCGGCTTTTCGCGCGAAGCGCGTGCGGCATCCCCTCGATGTACCTGCAGTCTCAGGTACATCGACCCCCTTCCTTTGGAAGGGGGTGAACAGTGAACGACCTACTTCTTCGGCGTCAACTGCAACGTCAGCACCTCGAACGGCTGCAGCATGACTGTGACCGGATGGCCGGCATCCAGCGTCTTCGGCACAGCGTTGCTGCCCGTGTGCCACACGTCGCTGACGTCGAAACTGCGTGCGGCATCCTTCGGCAACTGCAACTGGCGGCCGACATCGAGGATCGCCATGCGCGGCTTGTCGTCCGGGTTGCGCAGCGTGATGAATGACTTCGATGGCGACCACGCGGCCCAGCCGTAGACATCCAGCCGCCCCGGATCGCCACCAATCCAGTGTGTGTCCTCAAGCACGTTGGCGTTGGCGCGCGACCAGTTGGCCGCCTGCGCCAGGGTGTCCCAGTTTTGCGTGGTCATCAGCGACGGCGTGATCATCAGGCCCTGCAGGTCGGTGCCGGTCGCGAAGAAGGAATGCACTTCGTTCGCGAAGTCGTGGTCGGGGTCGGTGTTCAGGCCTACCGCGTACCTGGCGTAGATGATCCCATGCAGCATCAGCGAGTTCAGCGGGAACAGCGGGCCCTTCTCGACAATGTTGCGATAGGTCTGCTCATCGCGATAGGTGATCCACTGCTCGCGTTTGGGGCCGACGCCCGCGAAATTGTGGTCGTAGCCGTCGCGCCAGATCGAATCGGCGTACTTCAGCCAGAACGGCGAGGCCCAGGTGCCGGTGGTGAGGTTGATGAAGGTGTCCGGCTTGTCGGCACGGATGTCCTTGATCAGCTGGATCGCCGCGGCGAAGTCGCTGTCGAACTGGCTGCCGGGATACACGCTGTTGACGTTGCCGGTGCCGTCGAACTTGAAGTCGTTGATGCAATCGTCGTTCAGCAGCGTCATCACCACGTGGTGGAAGCGTTCCCAGTATTTCGGCGCCGACAAAGCCAAGCCGCCATCGACGACGCCGTAGCCCAGCTTGCGCCCGTTGGCGACGCGTTCCAGCCGTGGCTTGCCATAGCCGCCCCACGGCGACAGCCACACGCCGGGCGCGGCACCGTACTTCGCCGCCGCCTTGCACAACGGCACGAAACCATCGGGGAACCGCGTCTTGCTGAAAGCCCAGTCGCCTTGGTAGTTGTCCCAGCCATCGTCGAACACGAACGAGTCGATCTTGACGTGGCGCTTCACGGCCAGTTCCTGGCCGAAGGTGTTGATGCGATTCAGCGCGCCGGCCTCGGTGTACGGTGTGAAGAAGCCGAGGTCGTACCACGATTCGTAGTGCAGGAACGGCCGGTACGGATGCGCGCGTTCGCGTTCGATGTAATTGCCGAAGTCACGCCGCATCTGGCCCGTGTGCGCGACGCCGATCACCGCCGAGTACGTCACCGACTGGCCCTTGGGCAGCGGCAGCGTGCGGTCGATCCACAGCTTGACCTTGCCGCGCCAGGCGTCGGCCTTGGACATCGGGTGCTCGAAGCCCAGCCAGTCGTCGTGCGACACCACCGGCGAACCGTCGACCGAGCCATCCACGTAGGCATCCGGCGCGTCGGCGCCGAACAGCGACACCTTGGTGATGGGCGCCTCTTCGTCGAGCGCGGTGATCGTGACGATTTCGCGCAGGTAATCCGAACCCTTGCGCTGCAACAACTTCCAGTCGACCCGAACATGCCCCTTCGGCCCCAGGAACGTTCCCTCGACCGCCTTGCCGGGGAAGTGCTCGACCAGGCGCGCAGCCTTGGGGTTCACCGGCAAAGCGACTTCGCGCAGATCGCCCTGCAAACGGAAGTCACCGGTCCCGAGGGTGCTGCCATCCTTGAACGTCAGCGAAAACGGATCGGTTATCTGCACCTTCGCGTGATGCCAGGCGTCGGTCACACTGAGGGCCGCAAGCCCGGTCTTTCCGGGCGACCAGGTTGCCGCGATCACCGAGTTGCCGAAACGCGATGCGCCATGCACGCTGGAAAACGTGGCGGGAGCCGTAGCCGGTGCCACGGCGGTTGCTGCAACCACCACGCCGCTGACCATGGCCAGCACCAGCCAACCGATACTTGCACGCACCATGCGCCTGCGATTTGTCGACATCCGGACGTTCCGGCAGCGCGGGACTCCCCGCCCGCTAATTGTGCCGTAAACGCACGTGCCGGGAGTGCGGCAATACCGGCTATCGTTTCGATGGAATGAAATCCGTCCGAGCCTGGCGCGACGGCCGCGGCCACGGGCAGATCATCGGCACTTCTCGTCGATAGCGGCGGTAGTCTTCGCCGTGCGCGGTGATCAGGTCGCGTTCTTCGAGGAACCGCACGGCGACCAGGATGTATCCCGTGGTCGCCAGCGCAAACAGCAGGTGTCCGGTCGTCATCCGCGGGGTCGCCCAGAAGGCGATGATGAAACCCAGCATCAGCGGGTGCCGCACGATGCGGTAATAGAAACTGTCGACGAATGCCGGCGGCGTGTAGGCGGCACCACGCGCACGCAACCAGACCTGGCGCAGGCCGAGCAGGTCCCAGTGATTGATGATGAAGGTTCCGCTCAGCACGATCAGCCAGCCGAACGCGGACAACGCATACAGCAACCACCACGCCCAGCCGTGGTCGACGTTCCAGACCACGCCCGGAAGCGGTCGCCATTGCCAGAACAGCAGGATCAGGGCAAGGCTGCTCATCAGGACGAACGTGCTGCGTTCGGCGGCTTCGGGCAGCCAATTCGCCAGCCAGCGTTTGTAGCCTCTTCGCGCCATGCCGCTGTGCTGGACCGCGAACAAGCCCAGCAGCGCGAGGTCGACGATCCAGTCGCCGATTGCGCCGGATGCGGGCGGCATGGGCCGGTCCAGCGTTCTCGGCAGGGGAAGGTCGGCGACGAAACCGATCGCGTACAGGAACGTCAAAAAAAATACGAGATAGCAAATCACGCCGTACAGCAGGATCGAGGCGCCGCGCATGGCCGTACTCCGAGGAAACGCCGACTCAAGTCTCGGCAGATACTCGCGACGCAACAATGACCTATACTCCGGCGCCCATGCTCGAAACGCCGATCCGGGCGGCTGCAGGCATGACTACCGATCTGCTTTCCGACGTCCTGACGCTGGTTCGCCTGACTGGCGCGCTGGTTTTCGAAGTCGACCTGAAAGGGGCTTGGGGCGTCGCCGGGCGTCCGACCGTGGAAAAATTCTCGCCACTACTCCCCACGGGCACGACCCAGGTGATGGCCTTTCATGTCGTTCTGGAAGGGCGCTGCTGGGTTCGGCATGCCGCGCGGAACTGGTTTGAATTGAGCGCCGGCCATGCCGTGGTCATCACGCAGGGGGATCCCCACGACCTTTGCGACCAGCCTGGGCGCGCGCTCGCGTCGTTCGCGCAGATGCTGGGCGAACGCTCGCTGCTGGACGTCAGGCGCATACGGTTCGAAAACGGATCAGGCGAGTCGACGAGATTGCTGTGCGGATTCCTGGGTTGCGACCGACGCGCATTCGAACCCTTGTGTCGTTCGCTGCCGCCGTTGTTCGAAGTGAAACTCGGGGCACCCATGGACGCGTTGGTGCGCTATGCCGTGACCAACACGCTCGATGACAGCCCCGGTGCGGCGGGTCTGCGCGGACGCCTGGCGGAGCTTCTGTTCCTGTCCGCGCTGCGTGTCTACATGCGCGACCTGCCGCCGGACGCGACCGGCTGGCTGGCGGGCCTGCGCGATCCGCTGGTCGGGCGCGCGCTGCAGGCGCTGCACGCGCAACCTTGCCGGCACTGGTCGGTGGATGAACTCGCCGCAAGCATCGCAAGCTCGCGCTCGGTGCTGGCCGAACGCTTCCGCACCATCATCGGCGAGCCGCCGATGCACTATCTGACGCGATTGCGCATGCAGCTTGCCGCGCGCCGGCTGGACGAGGGGCGCCACAGCATCGCCCGTGTTGCCGACGAGGTCGGCTACGACTCCAGCGCCGCCTTCCAGCGCGCGTTCAAACGCTGCTTCGGAATGCCGCCCGCGGCGTGGCGACGGCAACGTACTGCGATGCGGTAAGGCGCGGATCGTGCCGCTGTTGCCAAGCTCGCGCGTCCAGCGCTCGCCAGGCAACCCGGCCCTCAGCCACTACCTCGGGCGCCATTCACGCCATCCCTGGCGTCCACCCATCGCTGCTGTGCAGCTCAGGGCCGCCTGCGGCGTTCGGGCGCGCTCCTGCGCGCCTCGTCACCGGCACGCGAACTGCCCCCGGCAGTTCGCAAACAGGCCGGCTCACCCCTCGACCAACCTCTTCCAACGGTCGCGCGCTTCCGACCACCAGTATTGCGTTTGCGCGCCAAGGTAGCCAAAAGGACGGTAGGTATTCGCCAGCCCGTAGCGGGCGAACTCGCGCCAGCCTTGGTCGTCCTGCGCGATGGCAGCCGCCAGCAATTCGCCGGCCGCGCAGGTCGGTGCGGTGCCATGGCCGCCGAAGGCCTGCATCCACCACAAACCGTCACCACGCGTGCCGAGTTGCGGCATCTGGTGGCGCGCGTAGCTCATCAGGCCCGACCATGCGTAGTCGGCCCTCACGCCAGCGAGTTGCGGGAACACCCGCAGCAGATCGCGCAGCAGCAGCTTCTTCACCGTTTCCGGGGAACGATCGCGGACGGAGATGCGACCGCCCCACAGCAAACGCGTGTCCTTGAGTGGGCGGTAGTAGTCGAACGCGAAACGGGTATCGTAGATCGCGGCCTCGGTGTGCAGGCACTCGCGCAAACGCTCACCGAGTGGTTCAGTGGCCATCACGTAGGTTGCAATCGGCAGCACCGCGCGGTCGACCTCGCGTTTCAGGCGCGCAAGGTAGCCCCCGCAGGCCAGCACCACGGTTGGAGCATTCACTTCACCCGCGTCGGTGCACACCTGCCAGCCTGCGCCATCGCGTTCCACGCGCAGCACGCGCGAGTTTTCGTGCAGGCGCACGCCCTGCCCCTGCGCGGCGCGAACCATTCCGTGCAGGTAGTCGAGTGGGTGCAGGTGCAAGGCATTCCGTTCGTACAGCCCATCGTGGTAGCGCCGGCTGTGGATTACGCCGCGCAGTTGTTCCTGTGGAAGCCATTCCCAGGCGACCCCGAAATATTCCTGCAGCAGTCGCTGCCGGTCACGCAGTATCCCGGGATCGCGAAACCAGTTGGCCCAGATGACCCCGGCGTCGACCGCATCGCATTCGATGTGGTATTGCGCGATGCGTTTGCGGATCAGCGCGACGGCCGCGGTGGTCAGGCCATACATCCGGCGCGCGCGTTCGGCGCCGAGTTGATGCAACAGTTCGCCTTCGCCCAGCGAATAGCCGCCGAACACGAAACCGCCGTTGCGTCCCGATGCGCCATGGCCGATGCCGTCGCGCTCCAGCAGCACCACGTCGCGCACGCCGCGTTCGACAAGACCGAGCGCCAGGCACACCCCGGCGTAGCCGCCGCCCACGATCGCGACACGCGCGGCGAGTTTGCCTGCGAACGGCGGCAGCGGCTCGAACGGACGCGCGCTGGCCTGATAGTACGTTTGGCCTGATTGCGTGGATGCTGTCACTCGCGGTACCCCCTCGCCGCAAGGATAGCGCCGATCATTCCACCAGATGGCGCAACTCGGGATCGGCCGCCGCGAAATGCAAGGTCGCACGAACCATCCCGGCCTTGTTGCCGCAATCGAAACGCGTGCCCGCGAAGCGGTGCGCCAGCACCGGCGTCTCCCTGAGCAAGGCCGCGATCGCGTCGGTCAACTGGATTTCCCCACCCGCGCCGGGCGTGGTTTGTTCCAGCAGTTCGAAGATGCGCGCGGGCAGCACGTAACGGCCGACCACGGCAAGGTTGGAGGGTGCATCTTCCGGCTTCGGTTTCTCGACCATGTGGCGGATGCGATCACCGCCCGCCGCGACATCGACAATACCGTACTTGCCGGTATCGGACCGCGGCACTTCCTCGACGGCGAGCACGCCGGTCTTGCCATCGACTGCGCGCCCCGCCATTTGGCGCAACGCACTCGGCCCGTCATTCACGATCAGGTCGTCGGGCAGGACGATGCCGAACGGTTCATCGCCAATCACGGGCTTGGCGCACAACACGGCATGACCCAACCCCAGCGCCTGTTCCTGCGTGACATAAACGCAGCGTACATGCTGCGGCAACAGGCCCTGCACCATTTCCAGCAGTTCGCGCTTGCCGGCCCGCTCCAGCGTTTCTTCCAGCTCGTAGGCCGAATCGAAATAATCGGCGATCGAATGCTTGTAGCGATTGGTGACGAACACCAGCGTGTCGGCGCCGGCATCGACCGCTTCGTCCACCGCGTACTGGATCAGCGGGCGATCCAGCACCGGCAGCATTTCCTTGGCGACCACCTTGGTCGCGGGCAGGAAACGCGTGCCCAGCCCTGCAACGGGGAACACCACTTTACGCAATCTGGTCACGTCGTATCCTTGATCGCTAGACTTCAAGACAACCTATGCAGCCGAGTCGCCGCTTCCGCGCTGGATCGGCACCACGTCTGCGGTTTGCATGGGTTCGCCGATTTCCCAGCGGAAGGTCGGCAACAGCGCGCCCACGCAATGCCGCAGGGCATCCTCGTCGAACTTCGCCACGGCTTCTGCCGCACGCGCGATCTGGGCCGCGACCAGCGCCGGCGATTGCTGGCGCGGCGCGGCTTCGAAAATCTTGGGATGCGCGGTGCTGTGGTAATTCTCGAGCGGGTGAAACAGTTCCTCGAACAGTTTTTCGCCTGGGCGCAGGCCTGTATACAGGATCGAAACGTCGCGCCCCGGCTGCTTGCCGGCCAACCGGATCATCTGCTCGGCGAGGTCGCGGATGCGGATGGGTTCGCCCATGTCCAGCGCGAAGGTTTCGCCGCCTTGGCCCATCGCCATGGCTTGCAGGATCAACTGGCAGGCTTCCGGAATGGTCATGAAGTAGCGCGAGATTTCCGGGTGGGTCACGGTCACCGGCCCGCCCGCCGCGATTTGCCGGCGGAACAGCGGCACCACCGAACCCGCCGAATCCAGCACATTGCCGAACCGCACCGTGACGAAACGCGTGCTGTGACCTTCCGCGGTGATCTGGCAGATGATTTCGGCCACACGTTTGCAGGCGCCCATCACGCTGGTCGGGTTCACCGCCTTGTCGGTCGAAATCAGCACGAAACTTTCGACCCCGTGGCGCACCGCGTGCTCGGCCACGGTGCGGGTGTTCAGGGCGATATTCCGGAATGCCTCGCGCAACTGGTTCTGCAGCAGCGGCACGTGCTTGTAGGCGGCCGCGTGGAAGACGCGTTGCGGCCTGGCCAGCGCAAAAGCGTTGGCGCAGGTCGCGGCGTCGCCGCAGTCGCCGATCAGGCAACGCAGCAGCAACTCCGGATACTGCGCGCGCAATTCCTGTTCGATCCGGTAGAGGTTGTATTCGGACAATTCCAGGATCGTGAGTTCCGCGGCGCCCAGCCGTGCAATCTGGCGGCACAACTCCGAACCGATCGAACCGCCGCCGCCGGTGACCAGCACCCGCTGGCCGGTGAGGCTACGCCGGATCGCGTTCCATTCCAGCTTGACCGGATCGCGGCCGAGCAGGTCTTCGATCGCGACTTCCTTCAATTCGTTGAATTGCGCGCGGCCGGAAACCACGTCGTCGATGCGCGGCACGGTGCGGAATGGCAGCCCGGTCGCCTCGCACACGCCTACCACCTTGCGCATCTCGTCCTTGTCGGCGGACGGCAGCGCGATCAGCAGCATCTCGGCGCCGGCCCGGCGCGCCAATTCGGCCAACCTGTCGGTACCGCCCAGCACCGGCACGCCCTGCAGGCGGGAACCACGCAGCGAAGTGTCATCGTCGATGAACCCGGCCGGGATGTAACGGGTGTCGCGGCGCAGGTCGCGCACCAGCGCCTCGCCCGCGCGCCCGGCGCCGATCACCAGCACGCGATGACTGTGCTTGGCGCGGAACAAGTCGAGCTGGCTGTCCTTCCAATAGCGGTATGCCAGGCGTGGCACGCCGAGAAGGATCGCGAGCAACACCGGATAGATCAGCAGCACGGAGCGCGAGATGCCGTACATGCGGTTGTAAAGGAATAGCGCGATGTAGATCACCACCGCGCCTGCCACCACCGCGCGCACGATGTTCCAGAGGTCGGGCACGCTGGCGAAACGCCACAGGCCCTTGTACAGGCCGGTCCAGAAGAACATCGCCGCCTGCACGCCCAGCACGATCAGGGTTTGCCAACTCAGCAGTTGCAGGTGCTGTCCATACGGCAGCATCGCGTAGCGCAGCGTGTTGGCCAGCCACCATGCCAGCAGTGTCACGGCGAGATCGTGCAGCACCACCGCAGTGCGCGGATGGATCCTGCCGAGCAGGTCAGGCGATTTCATGCGTCGCCCTCCCCTGTACCGAAGCGAGGCAGGCGCGTTTGCCGACGTGCCACACCACCAGCGCAGCCAAGTACGCCGCGATGCAGCACCAGACGCCGTGCATGGGCCAGCGAGTCGCCGCCCACGCCAGCGGCGCCACGATCACAAGGTTCCAGATCATGTAAGCAACGTCGGTTTCTGCATGGCTCCAGTGTACCCGCACGAGCCACTGGTACAGGTGCTGGCGGTGCGGCGCGTACCAGCGTTGCCCGGCCAGCACCCGCCGTGCGAGGGTCAGGCCGCTGTCCACCAGGAACGCCGAAGGCAGGATCAGGCATCCCCACAGCATCGCAGGGTTTCGCTGAACCACGAGCGCGCCGGCGGCGCCGATCGCGAGGCCCAGTGCGCCCGAACCGACATCGCCCATGAAGATCCTTGCGGGTGGCGCGTTGAAGAACAGGAACCCGAGGCAGCCTGCGGCCACGGCGAAGGCGAACCCTGCGAGCCCCGTTTGCCCCATCCACATGCTGAGCACGCCGTAGCCCAGCATCACGAACAGGCCTTGTTGTCCGAGGATGCCGTCGATGCCGTCCATGAAATTGTGCGCGTTGATGAATCCGGCCAGCATCGGCACGAGCGGCAGCGCTATCCACCACAACCGTGCATCGTGCGCCGCCACGGGCGCCAATACCGCCGCTGCAACCAGCAGGGCCGCACCCGCATGCACCGCCAGACGTGGCACCACCGGCAAGGGCGCGTGGTCGTCACGCCATCCGATCAGCGCAACGGCTATCAGGGCCAGCGCGATGGCCGCGGGTTGCGGCCAGAACAATGGAGCGGCCAGCACGCACCACGCCGGCAACCCCACCAGCAACGCCGCGGCCACGATGCCCACCCCGCCGCCGCGCGGCGTCGGCTGCGTGTGCGAGCGGCGCTTGCCGGGCTGATCCAGCAGTCCGCGCCGGCGCGCATAGGCCAGTGCCGCCGCGGTCAGTGCGACGGACAACCCAAAGCCCAACAACGCTGCGGCGGCGACGTCGATCATCTCCATGGATTTTCGCTGGTATGCCCTTGGCGTGAATCAGGAGAGCCTTTGACACGGATTCTCGCGGATGAACGCTGGTGAAGAAAATGAATCCGCGGCCATCCGCGTTGATCCGCGTCCAATGCTTTGCCGACCTTGCCTTACTCGCTCACGACGCTGTGGATGGGGCGCACCGTGCCCCAGCTCTTGCAGCTCGGACACTGCCAGTGGTGGGCCTTGGCGCCAAATCCGCAGTGGTTGCAGCGGTACATCGCGCGGCCTTCCAGCAGCTTGTGGGTGAGGTCGCGCAGGATCAGGAAATTCTCACGGGCCTCCCCCTCGGCGCGCGACATGGTTGCGTCGATCAGCGCCATCATCCCGCGCACCGACGGCCGCTGGCGCAGCTGGCTGGTCAGGAAATCGATCGCGACGCGCTCGCCCTCGCGCTTCTGGTACAGGTCGGTCAACGCCAGCACCGGGGTGATGCCGTGGTAACGTTCGATCACGTGGCCAAGGAACTTCTCGGCGCGATCCATCTCGCTGGCGTGCGCGTAGGCATCCAGCAGCGGCGGCAGGATTTCCGGCACGAAATCGACGTCGGCATCGACCGCCTGCTCGAACGCCAGCACCGCCTCGTGCCAGCGGCCTTCTTCCGCGAACAGGTGGCCGCTGATCAGGTAGCCTCGCACGCAACCCGGCTGGCTGGCGAAGGCTTCGTCGAGGTAGGCCCGCGCCTCGGCACGCGCGCCGTGCTGACGGGATTGTTCGGCCAGCTCGCACTGGAACTGCGCGATCGTCGCGGCCTGCGATTCACCGGTCATTTTCTCCAAACGGCGGGCGTGGCCGATGGCCTTGTGCCAGTCGCGCTCGTGCTGGTAGATCGCGATCAGGTGCCTGAGCGCCGAGGGCGCGTGGGCGTCCATCGCGACCAGGTCGTCGAACAACGCTTCGGCGCGATCCAGCAAGCCGGCGCGCATGTAGTCCTCGCCCAATTCCAGCAGCGCGACGGTACGCTCGGCTTCGCTGAGGTTGGAACGGCTGACCAGGTGCTGGTGCACGCGGATCGCGCGGTCGACCTCGCCACGGCGTCGGAACAGGTTGCCGAGCGCAAGGTGGGTTTCCACCGTGTCGCGGTTGAATTCGGCCAGTTTCATGAAGACTTCGATGGCCTTGTCCGGCTGCTCGTTGAGCAGGTAGTTGAGGCCACGGAAGTAATGCGAGGAAAGTTCGGTGACGCGGGCGCCCGAGCGACGCGCGATCGCGTGCTGGCCGATGATCCAGCCCAGCCAGCCCGCCAGTACCAACACGGGCACCAAGAACAGCAGCCATAGTGGATCGAAGGGGCTGGTCACCGCAGTCGCCCGAACCACGCTACTCGGCGTGGCTCTCGTTGACGCGTTGCCGCAGTTCCTTGCCGGGCTTGAAGTGCGGTACGTACTTGCCCGGCAACGCCACCGCCGTGCCGGTCTTGGGGTTGCGGCCGGTGCGCGGCGGGCGATAGTGCAGCGAAAAGCTGCCGAAGCCACGGATCTCGATGCGATCGCCACGCGCCAGCGCAGCGCTCAACTGTTCGATGACGTTGCGCACCGCCAGTTCGACGTCGGCAAAAGCCAGGTGTTTCTGGCGTTCCGCAAGCGCCGCGATCAATTCGGATTTGGTCATCGATGGCACGTGCGGATCCTTGCGGAATGACGGTTGCGTATCGCGCCCACGCGACCCTCGATCGATGCCGCCCATGGGGCGGCATCGTCGTATCGCTTGAAATGCAAGCCTTTATATAGGCTTACTCGGACTTGTTCAACTGCTCTTTGAGCAGCGCCCCCAACTTGGTCGTGCCGCGCTCGGCGTGCTGGTTCTGGTACTCGGAGAGCGTCTCGGCCATCTCTTCCTCGTCCTTGGCACGGATCGAGAGCGCCAGCATGCGGCCCTTGCGATCCATGCCGGTGAACTTGGCCTCGACCTGCTCTCCCACCTTCAGGTGCTGGCTCAAGTCATCGATGCGATCCTTGGAGAAGTCGCGCGCCGAGAGGTAACCCTCGATGCCTTCCGCCAAGTCGATCACCGCACCCTTGGCATCGACTTCCTTTACCGTGCCGGTGAGGATCGCGCCGCGTGGATTGGCGGCCATGAACTGGCCGAACGGATCCTGCTCAAGCTGCTTGATGCCGAGGCTGATGCGCTCGCGCTCCGGATCGACCGCCAGCACCACCGCGTCGACTTCGTCGCCCTTCTTGAACTCGCGGACCAGCTCTTCGCCATTGCCCTGCCAGGAAATGTCGGAAAGATGCACCAGGCCATCGATGCCGCCGTCCAGGCCCACGAAGATGCCGAAGTCGGTGATCGACTTGATCGCGCCGTGCACCTTGTCGCCCTTCTTGAAGGTGGCCGCGAAGGATTCCCACGGGTTGGACTGGGTCTGCTTCATGCCCAGCGAGATGCGGCGGCGCTCTTCGTCGACGTCCAGCACCATCACTTCCACTTCGTCGCCGACCTGCACCACCTTGGCCGGGTTGACGTTCTTGTTGGTCCAGTCCATCTCGGACACGTGCACCAGGCCTTCCACGCCCGGCTCCAGCTCCACGAAGCAGCCGTAGTCCGTGACGTTGGAAACCTTGCCGAACAGGCGGGTGCCGGACGGATAGCGGCGGGTGATGCTGACCCACGGATCGTCGCCGAGTTGCTTCAAACCCAAGGACACGCGGTTGCGCTCGCGATCGAACTTCAACACGCGCACGTCGAGCTCGTCGCCGACGTTGACGACTTCCGACGGATGCCGCACGCGCTTCCACGCCATGTCGGTGATGTGCAGCAGGCCATCGATGCCGCCGAGGTCCACGAACGCGCCGTAATCGGTGAGGTTCTTGACCACGCCGTGCAGGATCGCG
>SCQS01000005.1 GCA_004299705.1 Rhodanobacteraceae bacterium
GAGGCACTGTCTCATGAGCAGCATCGAAGAGCGCGTCAAGAAGATCGTGGTCGATCAGTTGGGGGTCAAGGAAGAGGACGTTACGCCAAACGCCTCGTTCGTCGACGATCTGGGCGCGGATTCGCTGGATACCGTGGAATTGGTGATGGCGCTCGAAGAGGAATTCGAAACCGAAATCCCCGACGAGGAAGCCGAGAAGATCACCACCGTCCAGCAAGCGGTGGATTACATCAAGGCGCACGTCAAATCCTGAATTTGGCTGCGCGTGCCTGCGGGCGGCGCAATGAAGTGCCCTGCGGCAACTCGAAAGCTGCGCCTCCCGTGCGCAGCTTTCGCTTTGTTGGGCCCGCGACTGTGCGGTGGCGTATGTCGTTGAACACCCCCTTCGGTACGAGGGGGGTCGCCGCGTAGCGGCGGGGGGATGACGGTGTGCGGCGAGGCCGTCTCCCTCTCGCGCTTCGCGCGCGTTCGCTTCGCTCCGCCCTTCTCATGCGAAGGGGGAAGCGGCAACCTCGAGTTTTCGATTACGGAGTTCCCATGAACGAACGGCCCATGAACAAACGACGTGTGGTGGTCACCGGAATGGGCATGGTTTCGCCCGTGGGCAACGACGTGGCGACGGCGTGGAAGAACGTGGTGGAAGGCGTGAGCGGGATCGGGCCGATCACGCATTTCGACGCCAGTGCGTTTCCGACCCGCATCGCGGGCGAGGTGAAGGGTTTCGACCCGGCGCTGTACGTCCCGCCGAAGGACATCAAGAAGATGGATACCTTCATCCACTACGGCATCGCCGCGGGCGCCGAGGCGCTGAAGGATTCCGGCATCGAAATCACCGAAGCCAACGCTACCCGGGTCGGGGTCGCGGTGGGCGCCGGCATCGGCGGCATCGCCAGCATCGAGCGCACCACGCTGGCCTATTACGAAGGCGGTCCGCGCAAGATCTCGCCGTTCTTCGTGCCGGGCTGCATCATCAACATGGCTTCCGGCAATCTCGCGATCATCCACGGGTTGAAGGGGCCGAACATCGCCTGCGTCACCGCCTGCACCACGGCCACCCACAACATCGGCCTGGCGATGCGGATGATCCAGTACGGCGACGCCGACGCGATGCTGACCGGCGGTGCGGAGTTTTCGGTGACCGCGACGGCGGTCGGCGGATTCTGCTCGGCGCGCGCGATGAGCACGCGCAACGATGATCCGACCCACGCCAGCCGGCCGTGGGACAAGGATCGCGACGGCTTCGTGCTGTCCGACGGTTCCGGCATCCTGATGCTGGAAGAGTACGAGCATGCGAAGGCGCGCGGTGCCCGTGTCTATGCGGAACTGGCGGGCTTCGGCATGAGCGACGACGCCTACCACATCACCGCGCCCAGCGAGGGTGGCGAGGGTGCGGCACGTTGCATGGCTGCAGCGGTGAAGGACGCCGGGGTCAATCCCTCCGACGTGCAGTACATCAACGCGCACGGCACCTCGACGCCGCTCGGCGATCTCGGCGAAGTGCACGCGGCCAAGCGCGTGTTCGGCGAGCATGCCTACAAGTTGGCGATGAGTTCCACCAAGTCCACCACCGGGCATCTGCTGGGCGCAGCCGGTGGCGTGGAGGCGATCTTCACGCTGCTGGCGATGCGCGACAACGTGCTGCCGCCGACCGCCAACCTCGACGAACCGGGCGAGGGCTGCGATCTCGACTTCGTGCCCAACATCGCGCGCGACGGCAAGATCGACATCGCCATTTCCAACTCGTTCGGCTTCGGCGGCACCAACGGCACGCTGCTGTTCAAGCGTATTTGACGGCAGCGGTCGATGCCGGGTTTGCCAATCGCCGGCGCAGGGCATTTCGCCACGACGTGCCGGCATCGCGTGCTGCCGGGCGTGCGCGATCTGCTGCCATTGGCGGCACGGTGCCCGCAGCGCTATCCCGGACTGCTGGAAAGTGCGTTGGCAGGCCCGCACGCACGCTGGGACATCCTGTTCGCATTCCCGCAGGACGCGTTGGTTTTGCATGCCGGGGTGGTCCGGAACGGCGACGGCGCGGCCATGGATACGGCGTGGCTGGATGCGCTGGATGCGGCATGGCGCTCCGCACAATCTGACCCGGCTGTCGCGAGCCCGGACGGTTGCGGCGACCTGCCTTTTCGCGGCGGCTGGCTGCTGTACCTGGGTTACGAACTGGCGGGCGAGATCGAGCGCGGACTGCGCCTGCCGGTTTCCTCCGGCTCGAGGGTGCCGATGGCACTGGCGCTGCGTTGCCCGGCGGCCATCATGGTCGATCGCGTGGCCGGGCGCACCGTGTTGATGGCGGAAGCCACTCAGCACGAGCTGCTGGATGCAATGCAGCGCGATCTCGAAGACGCGGGCAGCAGTGAGGTTCCCGTCGCGTCCACGTCGCCTGTATCCGTCCGGGAAGACGACCCCACGCGTTTCCTGTCGGGGGTCGCCCGCGTGCACGATTACCTTCGCAGTGGCGACACGTTTCAGGTGAACCTGTCGCGCGGCTGGCGCGCGCATTACGCGCAGGCACCGGAGCCGGCATGGCTGTACGCATCGCTGCGGCGCGCCAATCCCGCGCCCTTCGCGGGCTTGCTGCAACAGCCCGGCTGGGCGATCGCGAGTTCCTCGCCGGAGCGCCTGCTGGAAATCCGCAACGGCGTCGCGCAGACCCGCCCGATTGCCGGCACCCGTCCGCGGCTGGCCGGCGACGATGACGCCGCACGCATCCGCGAGCTTGTCGCCAATGCCAAGGAGCGCGCCGAGCACGTGATGCTGGTCGATCTCGAACGCAACGACCTGGGCCGCATCTGCAGGCCGGGCAGCATCGTGGTCGACGAATGGATGACGACCGAGAGCTACGCGCACGTGCATCACATCGTGTCCAACGTGCGCGGGAACCTGCGCGCGGGCACGACGCCGGTACAGGCGATCGCCGCGGTGTTTCCGGGTGGCACCATCACCGGCTGCCCCAAGGTGCGCTGCATGGAAATCATCGCCGAACTGGAAGCCACGCCGCGCGGCGCATACACCGGCGCGCTGGGTTATCTGAACCATGATGGCGATTGCGACCTCAACATCCTGATCCGTACCCTGGAGATTCAAGGCAATGCCGTGGCATTCCGCGCCGGCGCCGGCATCGTCGTGGATTCGGACGCCGAGGCAGAACTCGCGGAGACGCGCGCCAAGGCACGCGGCATGTTGCGTGCACTCGGTGTCGCGGGATGAGCACACGCGTGCTGGTGAATGGCAGCGACGATGCGCGGATCGCCGTGTCCGATCGCGGCCTGCTGTATGGCGACGGCTTGTTCGAAACGATCCGCTTCGTGCGCGGTGTGGCGCCGCTGTGGTCGCGGCACATGCAACGCTTGCGGGAAGGCTGCGCCCGGCTCGGCCTGGCCGCGCCGGATGCCGGACAGCTTGCGGCGGAAGCCCGGCACGTGCTGGATGGTGACGCCGACGCCGTGGTCCGCATCACCGTGACGCGCGGCACCGGCGAGCGCGGCTATGCACCGTCCGCCACGTTGGCGGGCACGCGCATCGTCGCCGCGTTCGCGCTGCCGGCGCTTCCCGCGGATTGGTACCGGCATGGAATCCGGGTACGCTCTTGCGGGTTGCGGTTGGCGCGCCAGCCGCGCCTGGCTGGCATCAAGCACCTGAACCGCCTGGAACAGGTGCTGGCGCGGATGGAATGGTCCGATCCGGATCGGGTCGAAGGCTTGTTGTTCGATACCGACGAAAACCTGGTCTGCGCGACGGCCGCCAACGTGTTCGGCGTGCTGGATGGCGTGCCGGTCACGCCGGCGCTCGACCAGTGCGGCGTCGCCGGCGTGCTGCGCGCGGAATTGCTGGAGGCCTTCCCGGATACGCGGGTCGGCGTCGTCACCAAGGAGGCATCGATGCGGATGGATGAAATGTTCCTGTGCTCCAGCGTGCGCGGCGTGTTGCCGGTGCGGGAAGTGGACGGGCGTCCCTTGCGAATCGGCGCGGCGACCCGCGCCGCGCAGTCGCACTGGCGCGCGCTGGGTTTTGACGGAGCGCGGGAATGAGTCGTCGCGGGATTCGCCGGCAACGCGGTCGTGTGGCAGGGCCCTGGGTACTGCTGGCGCTGGTGATCGTGCTGGCGATCGCGGCGGCCATCATCTGGAGCGGGATCAGTTACCTGCATTTCACCCGCACGCCGCTGGCCGTGCGTACCACGGGACAGACGCTGGAAATCGCCAGGGGCGAGGGCTTCAAGGACATCGTCCGGCAGTTGCGCGGCGAAAAACTCAGCGACGCGTCGCCACTGCTGTGGCGGGCGCTGGCGTTGCGCCTTGGCGTGGCCAACAAGCTGCACGCGGGCGAATACGCACTGGCGCCGGGCATGACGCCGACGGTCTTGCTGGAAAACATGGCGGCGGGCCGCGTGGTGCACCGGCGCGTCACGCTGGTCGATGGCTGGACCTTCGCGCAGGTGCGGCAGGCATTGCAGAAGGCGCCGAAACTCGTGCACGACCTGGACAAGCTCGGCGATACGCAGGTGATGGCGAAGCTCGGCGATGCCGGCGTGTCGCCCGAAGGCGAGTTCATGCCGGAAACCTACGATTACGTGCTCGGCATGTCCGACCTCGACATCCTCAAGCGCGCGCACAAGGCGATGCAGGCGTACCTCGCGCAGCAATGGGCGGCGCGCGACACGTCCATTTCGATCCGGACGCCGTACCAGGCGTTGATCCTGGCCTCGCTGGTGGAGAAGGAAACCGCGGTGCCGTCCGAGCTGCCGCGCATCGCGGGCGTGTTCGAGCGCAGGCTCAAGCTCGGGATGAAACTCGAAACCGACCCCAGCGTGATCTTCGGCATGGGCGCGGCCTACACGGGCAAGATCCACAAGGTGGACCTGGAAACCGACACGCCCTACAACACCTACACGCGCTACGGCCTGCCGCCGACGCCGATCGCGCTGCCCAGCCCCGCCGCGATCCACGCGGTGCTGCACCCCGCCGCGGGCGACGCGCTGTATTTCGTGGCCAAGGGCGACGGCACCCACCAGTTTTCCGCCACACTGGCCGAGCAGAATGCGGCGGTGAAAAAGTACATCCTGGACAAGAAGCACTGATGCGCGTGAGACGACCATCCCCCCGCCGCGCTGCGGCGACCCCCTTCGTTTCGAAGGGGGTATCCATTGTCACGTCGGGTGATTCTCGTTGTTCACCCCCTTCCGCAGGAAGGGGGTCGCTGCGCAGCAGCGGGGGGATGCGAGCGGGAGTACGCGCGCGATGACGCACACTGAACCTTCGCAACGTGGCCGGCTGATCACGCTCGAAGGGGGCGAGGGCGCCGGCAAGAGCACCCTGCTGGCCGGCCTGCGCGCGCATTTCGAAGGCAAGGGGCTGGACGTGCTGTACACGCGCGAACCGGGCGGCACGCCGGTGGGCGAGGCGATCCGCGCGCTGGTGCTGGATCCCGCGCACCGCCACATCGCCGCCGAAACCGAATTGCTGCTGATGTTCGCGGCGCGCGCGCAATTGGTGCGCGAGGTGTTGCGGCCGGCGCTGGCGGCAGGGCGCTGGGTGTTGTGCGATCGCTTCACCGACGCAAGTTACGCCTATCAAGGCGGCGGCCGTGGCATCGACGCCGCACGCATCGCCGAGCTGGAACGCATCGCCACCGAGGGATTGAAACCCGACCTGACCCTGCTGCTGGATTTGCCGGTCGCCGCTGGACGTGCGCGCGCCAGCCAGCGTAGCGACGCCGACCGCATCGAGGCCGAGCGCGATGATTTCTTCGAACGCGTGCGTGCGGCCTACCGCGCGCGGGCCGCCGCCGAGCCGCAGCGTTTTTGCGTGATCGATGCATCGCGGCCGGCCGAGGCGGTTTTGCGCGCCGCGCTGGCGGCAATCGAAGGCTTGCGCGCATGAGCGAGGAAGCGGCCAACGTCGTTGCCATCGCGCCCGGCGACCCGCTACCGCCGTGGTGCGCTGGGCAATGGAATTTGCTGTCCGCGCGCGCGCTGCAAGGCACGCTTCCGCACGCGCTGCTGCTGTGCGGCCCCACCGGCCTCGGCAAACGTGCGCTCAGCGAAGCCTTCGTGCGCGCGCGCCTGTGCGAAACGCCGCGCGACGGACATGCCTGCGGGAACTGTCGCGCCTGCAAGCTGCTGGCGGCGGGCACACACCCCGACCGCATGCGGGTAACGCTGGAACCCAACCCGAAGACCGGCGTGATGCGCCGCGAAATCGTGATCGACCAGATCCGTGCGCTGTCGGCACGCCTCGCGATGGCGAGCCAACTGGATGGCTGGCAGGTTGCGGTGATCGACCCGGCCGAGGCCATGAACGCGGCGGCGCAGAACGCTTTGCTGAAGACCCTGGAAGAGCCCACCGACGCCAGCTTGATCGTGCTTGTGGCCGACCAGCCGTGGCGACTCAGCGCGACCATCCGGAGCCGTTGCCAGCGGCTGGACTTCGCCGTGCCCGCGCGTGCGGATGCATTGGAATGGTTGCGCGCACGCGGCGTCGAGGCACCTGAAAGCGTGCTCGCCGCCGCCGGCGGCAACCCGGGGCAAGCCTGGTTGCTGGCAGAGCAAGGCGGCATGCAACGACGGCAGGAAGTCGCGCGTGACCTGCTTGCCTTGGCGGCTGGGCGGGGCGATGCGCGTGCGATCGGCAAGGCATGGGCGGACGACGAACCCCTGCAACGCCTGGAACACGCCGCGCGCCTGCTGGAAGGCGCCTTGCGTGCGCGTTCCGAGGAGCGGCACGCACGCTTCGACCCCGGCTGGGACGAGGCGGTGTTGGCCGCGCGCTTCTCCGAAGCCAACCGCCTGCGTGTGCTGCTGAACGGCCCGTTGCGTGCCGACCTGGTGTTGTTCGAGTGGCTGGATGGCATGGCGCAAAAGCGCACGCCAGCCTGACCGCGTCCGGTCAGCGCCCGCTCAGTTGCTTGTCGCACAATCGCGCAGCCGTTGCACGGCGTACCCTGTGCCCTGTAAGGAAGGACAGCCCGACTTGCGCCTGGAAAAAACCTCCGCCCTGTTCGATCCCGACGCGCTGTTGCAGCGGCCCGATGCCCGCCTGATGGTGCTGGCACCGCATCCGGATGACGAATCGCTGGCTGCGGGCGGGTTGATCCAGCGCGCGTTGGCGCGGGGCGTGGCAGTGAGCGTGGTGTTCATCACCGACGGCGAAAACAATCCCTGGCCGCAGCGCGTGCTGGAGCGACGGCTTAGGATCGGCCCGCGAGAACACGCGGGGTGGGCGGCGCGCCGGCGCTCCGAAGCCGACGCCGCGTTGCGCGCGTTGGGTGCGGAAGGCGTCGCCGTGCATCGGCTGGGCTGGCCGGATGGCGGCGTCACCTGGAAGCTGCTGGACGACACCGCCACGATGCTGGCGACACTGCGTGCGCTGTTCGAACGCGAGCGGCCCAGCGTGCTGGTGTTGCCCGACCTTGTCGATCGGCATCCCGACCACAGCGCGATCCACGTGTTGGCGGAAATGGTTTTCCAAAGCATGCCGGATAGGCCGAAGCCGGCCTGTCTCGGCTATTTGTTGCATGGACGTTCGCGCCCCGGCTTGCCGCGGCGCGCCGTGTTTGCGTTGAACGCCGCGGAGCAGGCGCGCAAGCGCGCGGCCATCGAAGCCCATGCCAGCCAGACCGCGCTCAGCTACGGGCGTCTGCTGCGCTCGGCGGCGGCGAGCGAGGGTTTCGTGGCCGGACTGGATTTTCATGATCGCGTGGATGCGACTTTGCCGTGGTTGCCACCACGCTGGTTGCGGCCGTGGCTTGCATTGCTGGCCGTGGACGGCGCGGGTGGAGAGCGGATTCGCTTGAGCCATGGCCGCGATGCCAACCTGTTCTGGCGCGACGGCAGTCCCGCGGCCGCCATCCCCAGGACATTGCGACCGCCGTACTACATCAAGCTGTGCTGCCCGCTGCCGTCGCCGTGGGTGTTCGACGGCTGGGGTTGGTGCCGCTTCGGCGCGCCGCACGTTGCTTGACCGCGTGGGGCGGCGGCGGCAAGCTGGCGCCGCCGGCATGCGAGGAGTGGACACGATGGCAACGATGGGCAATGCGCGCGGCATGGGCAGTCAGGGCATCCTGCCGGTCGTCATCAAGGACAAGCACACCCTGTACCAGTCGTACATGTCCTTCGTGAAGGGCGGCGGCCTGTTCGTGCCCACCAACAAGCGCTACAACCTCGGTGACGAAGTGTTCCTGCTGATGACGCTGCCCGAGGAGACCGAGCGCGTCGCGACCACCGGTCGGGTGGTGTGGATCACGCCGATCGCGGCGCAGGGCAACCGGCCCGCTGGCATCGGCGTGCAATTCACCGAAAGCGCCGACGGCGACAACGCGCGCACCAAGATCGAAACCCTGCTGGCGGGGTTGCAGGGTGGCGACAAGCCGACGCATACGATGTAGGACTTCCGGATAATCTGGCATTCGGACCACGGATTGGCCCTTGTCACGCGATGCCGTACAATAATCCCATGTTCGAGTTCATCGAGCTGGCGCCTTTCGCGCGAGCGCGAGAGGCGTATGGCATGGACGATGCGGAGTTTGCGCAGTTGCAGGCCGCGTTGCTGGCCGATCCCGACGCCGGTGACGTGATTCCCGCGTCGTCCGGTTGCCGCAAGTTGCGTTGGCGGGCGCCGGGACGTGGCAAGCGCGGCGGCTACCGCGTGGTCTACTTCCTACGCAACGCCCAGGGTCAGATCGTGCTGGTGCTGCTGTATGCCAAGAACGTGCGCGAGAACATCGAACCGGAACTGTTGCGAGCGTTGAAAGAGAGGTTCAGACCATGACCAAGATGACTGCCAAACAGCGCGCCGCGTGGGAACGTGGGCGTGACCTGAATACCGAACTGCGCGAAGCCATTGCCGACACCAAGCACGGCCGCTGGGCGCGCAAGACCGAGTTTCGTCCGCTGGCCGACGGCCGCATGCGTCGTATGGTGACCCGTCAGGATGGCACCGTGGAAAAGGATGAAGTCATCCCTGCCGCGCGGGCCAACGTGGTCGCCGCGCGTGCCGGCACCGGCCTGTCGCAATCGCAATTCGCCGACCTGATGGGCGTATCCGTCCGCACCTTGCAGGATTGGGAAGCTGGCCGGCGCGAACCCAGCGGCGCCGCGCAAACCTTGCTGCGCATTGCCGCACAACATCCGCGTATCGTGCGCGAAGCGGCTGCGTGACGAAGCGTCACGGCCAGGACAAAGCCCGATCCATGAATCCTTGATTGTCCCGTCACTGGTACGTGGTGCACCTCCAATACAGGGGAAACCGAATGCAACCGAGCAAGACCACCGTCACCGGATTGTTCAACTCACCGTATCAGTACCAGATTCCGATTTTTCAGCGTGGCTACGTGTGGACGCTGGAAAAGCAAGTGGTGCCGTTGTGGGCCGACATCCAGGATCGCGCCGATGCGCGGCTGGAGCGCGATGCCGCCCAGCAAAGCGTGGCGGCCGGGACGCTCAAACCGCTGCAAAAGCATTTCCTTGGCTCACTGGTGCTGACGCCGGTGACGCCGCCGTTTGGCCGCGTACCGGCCTACGAAGTCATCGACGGTCAACAACGTTCCACGACCCTGCAATTGTTGCTACTGGCGTTTCGCCACGCGGCGCAGCAACTGGGCGATACCCAGCTACCCAAGATGCTGGACACGCTGGTGCGGAACCCTGGCCCGTACACGGTGGACACCGACTATCACAAGGTCTGGCCGACCCAGGCTGGGCAGGATGAAATGCAACTGCTGTACGCCGCCAAGGACGCACCGGCGGTTTGCACCGCGTATCCGGCACGTGACGGCCGGCGCAAGGTGGAACGGCCGTTGCTGGTGCAGACGTTTTTGTACTTCTGCTTCGCCTGCCTTGCCTACCTGCAAGGCGTGGATTTGGTGGGAACTGGCGACGCGGACGAACACTCGTCCAGCGACGAGCTGGTCAAGCGTATTCGCGGCAGCAACGATGTAGTGCCGCTTGATCCAGTTACGGCGTTCGACCCCAAGCGTGCCCAGGCGCTGTACATGGCGTTGGCGGAAAATGTGCAGATCATGACGCTGCAATTGGAGGTCGAGGACGACCCCCAGGTGATCTTCGAGACGCTGAACGCGCGCGGCGAGCCGTTGCTAGCTTCCGACCTGATTCGCAATTTCGTGTTTCTGGCGGCCGCACGCTCAGGCAAGCCGGCCAGCACGTTGTACGAGAAGTATTGGAGTCCGTTCGACATCGTGGCGGCTGGCAGCAAGGGTGTGACCAGCAACCGCTACTGGGCCGAGAAGGAACGGCAAGGCCGCTTGACCTATCCACGCATCGACCTGTTCTTCTACAGCTACACGGTGCTGCGCAGCCGCGAGACGACGCTGGTGGGGCATGTGTTCGAAGCGTTCAAAACGTGGTGGCAAACCGAAACGCGCGAGCTGGAAGACGAGCTGCAACGCATCGACACCGCCAGCGGCAACTTCAAGGAGTTTGTTTCTCCGCAGGGTACCGGTTGGCTGGCCGAGTTTGCGCGACTCATGCAGGCACTGGACGTGAGCACAATCACGCCGGTGTATCTGGCGCTGCGTGAGAGGCTGGCGCCGGACAGCGTGGAACTGCGCCAAGCACTGGGCGACCTTGCGTCATACCTCACCCGCCGTGCCGTGTGCGGCATGACCACCAAGGGCTACAACCGCTTCTTCCTGCGTCTGTTGCAGGCGGTAACCGCTACACCGGACGCGCCCCACGTGGCACTGCGCGCGGCACTGCTGGCAGCCACGGCCGATAGCGAGCGGTGGCCGAGTGATGAGACATTCAAGGGAAGTTGGCTCCTTCGTCGTGTCTATCAGGAAATGAAGCCTGCGAGGGTGT
This sequence comes from Rhodanobacteraceae bacterium, assembly GCA_004299705.1. GTDB lineage: Bacteria > Pseudomonadota > Gammaproteobacteria > Xanthomonadales > Rhodanobacteraceae > 66-474. The sequence goes on from SCQS01000005.1 coordinate 10,823, forward strand.
GTGGCATCTTGCGTGCTTTGGAGTACGCCGCCCGTGGCACGATGCAGGGCAGCAATCATGTCCCTGTCCAGTTCTTACTCACCGTCGAGCACGTGATGCCACAGAGCTGGAGGGCGGAAGCGAGCTATGGTGCGGCTGGAATGGATGATTTGAAGCGCATCGAGCGCGACCTGACCATTCAAGGATTCGGCAACCTTACGCTACTGACTCAAACGCTCAATAGCTCGGTAAGCAATGGGCCATTCAACGATAGGCCAACCGAGTCCGGGCGCGTCATACAGGGCAAGCGCTCGAAACTAGGTCAGAGCGCGTTGTTGATGAACACCTACTTCAACCAGCAGGGGCTAGACAAGTGGGATGAAGCTGCAATCGCGGCTCGCGCTGACGCGTTGTTCGATGCGGCATTGCTTGTGTGGGCGCGGCCGGTTTTGGCCACAGTCGCGCCGACGGCTGTCGCTGCGGCACTGGCTGGCAATGCGTCGCAGCAGCGCGTTACTGCGCACGCGTGCCTTGACCCAGTTCAAGCCAGCGGGGTGCAGTCAACCGCTTGACCGTTGTGCCGCCTGCTGAACGCAGCATCCTTGCTCCAGGGATGCGTCAATAATCGGTTGCCAGAGAGAGGGCGCATTCGAGCTGGTTTAGGCAATTTATAGACAACGGACACAAAAAAGCCACCGCAAAGGTGGCCTGGATGCTTGAAACATTGGTCGGGGAGACAGGATTTGAACCTGCGACTTCTACGTCCCGAACGTAGCGCTCTACCAGGCTGAGCTACACCCCGACGGTTCGCCTGGGCACGCAGCCCTGAAGCGAGCCGCAAATGATACTTGGCGCGGGTTCGCGTGCGCAAGATGCCGGGCTGTACTGCTAATCTTGCGGTTTTGGCAAGAGACCTGAGTCATGGCGCTGACCACGCCCCGCACCATGCCCGGCACGCTGGAATTGCTGCCGCGCGAACAGATCGCCTTCCAGTCGATGCTGGACACGATCCGGCGCGGCTTCGAGGTGTACGGCTTCCTGCCGATCGAGACGCCGGCGATCGAGTTCGCGGACATCCTGCTGACCAAGAGCGGCGGCGAAACCGAGCGTCAGGTGTATTTCGTGCAATCCACCGGCGCGCTGGAACAGGAGGGTCGCCCGGAACACGCGCTGCGTTTCGACCTGACCGTGCCGCTTGCGCGCTACGTGGCCGAGCACGAGCGCGAACTGGCGTTCCCGTTCCGGCGTTACCAGATGCAACGCGTCTACCGCGGCGAACGCGCCCAGCGCGGGCGCTTCCGCGAGTTCTACCAGTGCGACATCGACGTGATCGGCAAGGACAGCTTGTCGGTCCGCTACGACGCCGAGATTCCGGCGGTGATCCACGCGGTGTTCCGCGCGCTCGACATCGGTGCCTTCACGATCCAGCTCAACAACCGCAAGTTGATGCGCGGCTTCTTCGAAGGCTTGGGTATCGGCGATGGCGAACAACAGATGCTGGTGCTGCGCGAGGTGGACAAGCTGGACAAGCGTGGCGCGGAATACGTGCGCGGCGTGTTGACCGGCGAGATGTTCGCGCTCTCGACCGAAGCGGCGGACAGGATCATGCGCTTCGTCGAAGTGCGTTCCACTTCGCTGGCCGATGCGCACGCCAAGCTCGACGCGCTGGGCAGTGGCACGGAAACCTTCGAGCAGGGCCGGGCGGAACTGCGCGAGGTACTGGATACGGTCGCGGCGTTCGGCGTGCCGGAAGCGGCGTTCGCGCTGAACCTTTCGATCGCGCGCGGACTGGATTACTACACCGGCACCGTGTACGAAACCACGTTGAACGAGCATCTGGACATCGGCTCGATCTGCTCAGGCGGACGCTACGACAACCTTGCCGCCAACTACACCAAATCGACCCTGCCGGGCGTCGGCATTTCGATCGGCCTGACCCGCCTGTTCTGGCAGTTGCGCGAAGCCGGTTTGCTGAAAGCCGCCGACAGCAGCGTGCAGGTGCTGGTGACCCAGATGGACGCCGCACAGTTGCCCGAATGCCTTGCCATTGCGCGCGAATTGCGCGACGCCGGCATCGCCACCGAGGTCGCGCTGGAAGGCGGCAAGCTGGGCAAGCAGTTGAAGTACGCCGACCGCGCCGGCATCCGTTTCGCGGTGGTGGTGGGCGATGACGAATTGGCGCGCGCCGCCGTCGCGGTCAAGGATTTGCGGCGTGGCGATCAGTTCGAAGTGCCGCGCGCCGAATTGGTCAAGGCGCTGCGGGTTGAGTTGGCGCAGGAAGAGGTGCTGACGCCAATGCGGTGATTCGCGCAACGTTCGTGAGTGATCCTTTCTTTTGACGTCATTCCCGCGCAAGCGGGAATCCATTCTCCACAGAAACTTCATGGATGAGCAAGCAACCGGCTGTTTACATCCTTGCGAGCAGCGAGCGCGGTACGCTGTATGTCGGTGTCACCGGAAATCTGAAATTACGGGTCTGGGAGCATAAGGAAGGATTAGTTGCAGGTTTCACGAGCAGATATGGCATCAAGCGATTGGTCTGGTACGAATGGTTCGCCGATTTCCCTTAGGCGATTCGCCGTGAGAAGCAGATCAAAAAGTGGAACAGGGCCTGGAAGCTGGAGTTGATCGAGGATCACAATCCCGAGTGGCGCGATCTGTGGGACGAGTTGTTGGATGGCTAGCGTTCGAATTTGGATTCCCGCTTGCGCGGGAATGACGGCACCTTTCTTGAGCGAGTCGTAATGAACGGGTACACAGTGTTGCTGGATGGCGCACATCTCAAGCGCGCCGAAGTGATCGCGGTGGCGCGGCAGGGCGCCAGGGTGGAACTGGATCCCTCGCAGTTGCAGGCGGTGCAGCGCGCGGCCGACTTCATCGCCGAAAAAGTCGGTTGCGGCGAACCCATCTACGGCGTCACCACCGGCTTCGGCAGCAACGCGGACAAACTGCTGGGCGCGCACCGCGCGCGCGACGAATTGCCAGGTGGCAATCCGGAGCCGCGCGTCGAAACCCTGCCGGAGGAACTGCAGCACAACCTCATCATCACCCACGCGGTGTGCGTGGGCGAGCCGTTCCCCGCCGAGGTCGTGCGCGCGATGCTGGTGATCCGCATCAATACCTTGATGCGCGGCCATTCGGGCATCCGCGTCGCGACGCTGCAGGCGCTGGCGGCGATGCTGAATGCCGGCGTGGTGCCGGTGGTGCCGGCGAAAGGTTCGGTGGGTGCCAGTGGCGACCTGGCGCCGCTTTCGCATCTGGCCATCGTCCTGCTCGGCGGCGGCGAAGCGTTCTTCGAGGGCGAGCGCGTGCCGGGCGCGGAAGCGCTGAAGCGAGCCGGTTTGTCGCCGGTCAAACTTTCCTACAAGGAAGGCCTTGCGCTCAACAACGGCACCGCGCAAATGCTGGCCTGCGCGGTGCTGGCGCTGGACGAACTCGAATACCTGCTGGGCGTGGCCGATCTGGCCGCAGCGATGACACTGGATGCCTTCGCGGGGCGCAGTGGCGCCCTGCGCGAGGACGTGCACGCGTTGCGTCCGCATCCGGGACAGGTCGCGGCAGCGCAGCATGTGCGCGGGCTGCTTGCCGATTCCACCCTGATCGACATTCCGTACCATCTGGTGCCGCGCTTCCGTACCTGGACCGCGCAGGCGTGGAATGCGTCCGAGGATCAGGCGCTGTCGTTCGACATCGGCTGGGAGTGGGTGCCAGCCGACCGGCGTCACGGCCGCGAGGCGTTCTACCAGCGCTTCCTGCCGTTCCGCGGTGGCAAGAAGCACCAGCCGCAGGATGCCTATTGCCTGCGCTGCATGCCGCAGGTGCACGGCGCGGTGCGCGATGCATGGGCGCAAGCCTGCCGCGTGATCGACATCGAACTGAACGCCGTCACCGACAACCCGCTGATCTTCCCCGGGAACGTCGATGCGAAACACATCGAGGAGCAGGTGATCTCGGCCGGTCATTTCCACGGCATGCCGCTGGCGCTGGTGATGAGCTACGTGAAGGCGGCGATCCCGGTGCTGGCGTCGATTTCAGAGCGTCGGCTGAACAAGCTGGCGGATCCGGCAACCAACGACGGGTTGCCGGCATTCCTGACCGGCAATGAGGACGGCACGGATTCCGGTTTCATGATCGTGCAGTACACCGCCGCGGCGCTGGTGAACGATCTTGCCACCCGCGCGCATCCCGCCTCGGTGTATTCGATCCCGACCAGCGCCAACGCCGAGGATCACGTGTCGATGGGCGCCAACGAGGCGCGTCAGGTGCTGGATATGACCCGCGACCTTGGCGATGTGCTGGCGCTGGAACTGTACACGGCGGCGCAGGCGCTGGATTACCGCAACGAGATGTTGAACGCGGCGCGACGCCTGGCGACGCGGGGCGGATGGCAGGCGCTGGCCGGGAAGGTCGACAATCCGCCTTCTGCCGGACATGCGCAGCATGCGCAGTTCGAGCGCGAGGTACAGACCTTGGCCGGGCAGTTGGCGAAGTCCGACGCCTTCCGTCCGGGCACCGCCGTGCACGCCGCGCACGCACGATTGCGTGCGTCGATTGCCTTCATGCACCGCGACCGCGCGATGCAGCACGACATCGCCGCGGCCTGCCAGTTGGTGCGTGAGCGCGCCTACGACGTGCGCTAGCCGGTACGCCGGCTTGAATCCTTCCTGAAACCAGCGCCCGCCCCGGCTTGCGCCGTGGCGCACGGCCCGCTAGCATGTGCCACCAATGTATTAACGCGTTAATACATTCATTCATCCGGATGATGGCTTGCGCGTAAGGTGGATACGCAGTGAAACGCAGAATGCTGGACCCCGAAGCTTCCCCGGATTCGGCCGAAACCGGGCTGTGCAAGGCCCTGCTCGCGATGCGCGACGTCGCGGAAATGCGGGCGTTCCTGCACGACCTGTGCACGCCGGCCGAACTGGAATCGCTGGTCGACCGCTGGACGGTGGTGCCGCACGTGCTGAAGGGCACGCCGTACCGCGAGATCCACGAGCACACCGCGGTCAGCATCACCACGATCGGGCGGGTTGCGCGCTTCCTGAACCAGGGCAACGGCGGTTACCTGAAGGCCGCGGCACGCGTTGCACGGCGCGGTTCGGCGCGGGAGCAGCGGGCATGATGCAGCGTGAACGCCTGCGCATCGCGGTGCAGAAGTCCGGCCGCCTCAGCGACCCGTGTTTCGATCTCCTGGACCGTTGCGGCTTGCGCTTCCGGCGCAGCCGCGACGGGTTGTTCTGTTTCGGCGAGGGCGAGCCTATCGACCTGCTGCTGGTGCGCGATGACGATATCCCGGGCCTGATTGCGCAGGGCGTGTGCGATCTCGGCGTGGTCGGCCGCAACGTGCTGGTCGAGTGCTCCGGCGCGGAGGCGAATGGTGGTGTATGTGCATTGCGTGATCTCGGCTTCGGTCGCTGCCGGCTCGCGATCGCCGTGCCGGATGGTCGCGAGTACGTCGATGCTGCGTCGTTGGCCGGCGCCCGCATCGCGACCTCGTATCCGAACCTGTTGCGCGACTGGCTGGTGCGGCAGGGCGTTGCGGCCGAAGTCGTGACGCTGGCCGGATCGGTCGAAATCGCACCGCGGCTGGGCACCGCCGATGCGATTTGCGACCTGGTGCAGAGCGGGGCCACGCTGGCCGCCAACCAGTTGCGCGAAGTCGAAACGGTGCTGGAAAGCGAGGCCGTGCTGGTCGCGGCCGCAGCCTTGCCCGCCGATGGTCGCAGCGACGCCATCGAGTTGTTGCTGCGCCGGATTGATGGCGTGACACGGGTGCGCGGATCGCGGCTGCTTCTGCTGCAGGCCGCGCGCGATTGCGTGGATGCGATCACGGCGGCGCTGCCGGGCGCGCCACGCCCGACGGTTCTGTCGATGGACGGCCAGCCGGGGCAGGTGATGTTGCAGGCGTTGTGCCCCGATGAACTGGGCTGGCGGCAACTGGAAGCCATCCAGCGCGCAGGCGCGCGCGAACTGTTCGTGCTGCCGGTCGAGAGGGCGCTGGCATGAGGCGCATCGAATGGGCAGGGCTGGATGAAGCAGCGCGCAGCGAGGCCTTGTCGCGTCCGCGGCAGTCACGCAGCGAGGAACTGAGGGCGACGGTGGAAGCCATCATCGCCAACGTGCAAGCGCGCGCTGACAACGCGCTGTACGAGTATGCAAAAAAATTCGATGGGGCATCGCTTGCCGCCATCGAGGTTGCGCCGGCGGAATTCGAAGCCGCCGAGGCCGCGCTCGACGCTGCGCTGAAACAGGCGATCGCAGAGGCATCTGCACGCATCGAAGCCTTTCATCGCGCCTGCGTGTTGCAGCCGGTGGCGCTGGAAACCGCGCCCGGCCTGCAGGTCGAACGCGTGTCGCGTCCGATCCAGCGGGTCGGGTTGTATGCGCCGGCGGGCAGCGCGCCGTTGCCGTCGACGGTGATGATGCTGGCCATTCCGGCACGTCTGGCCGGCTGTCGCCAGGTCGTGTTGTGCTCGCCGCCACGCGCGGATGGCAGTCTGGACCCGGCCGTGTTGTTCACCGCGCGTGCCTGCGGGGTGCAGCGTGTGTTCAAGGCCGGCGGTGCGCAGGCGATCGCGGCCATGGCCTGGGGTACCGAAACCGTGCCGCGTTGCGACAAGTTGTTCGGCCCCGGCAATGCCTTCGTGACCGAAGCCAAGTTGCAGGTTGCATCCGACCCGCAGGGCGCGGCGATCGACATGCCGGCTGGGCCCTCCGAGGTGCTGGTGATCGCGGACGATTCCGCCAACCCGGCGTTCGTGGCGGCCGACCTGCTGTCGCAGGCCGAGCATGGCCCGGATTCGCAGGTGCTGCTGGTCAGCGATTCGGCGCGTTTGCTGGTTGCGGTCGAACGCGACGTGCTGGCGCAATGCGCCGGCCTGCCGCGTGCCTCGATCGCGCGACAGGCGCTGGCGCACAGCCGCCTGATCCGCGTCGATGACATCGCGGATGCATTCGTCGTGAGCAACCGTTACGCGCCCGAGCACCTGATCGTGCAGGTGCGTGATGCCCGCCAGTGGCTGGACGCCATCGAAAATGCAGGCTCGGTGTTCCTGGGCCCGTGGACGCCGGAGTCGCTGGGCGATTACTGCAGCGGCAGCAACCACGTGTTGCCGACCTACGGCTGGGCGCGCAGTTGCAGCGGCGTATCGGTGGCGAGCTTCCAGAAGCAGGTCACGGTGCAGGCGTGTACGGCCGACGGCTTGCGCGCAGTGGGGCCGTGCGCGGCGACGCTGGCGCGCGCGGAGCAACTCGAAGCGCATCGTCGCGCCGTGACGCTGCGGCTGACGGCGCTGGGCGACGACAGGGACACTCGCGGTGCAGCGAGGTCAGTCGCATGAATCCGCTGGATCTGGCGCGTCCGGACATCCGGGCCTTGCAACCGTATTCCTCTGCGCGCATGGAAGCGCGTGGGGGATCCATACGGCTCGACGCCAACGAATCGCCGTGGCCGCCATTCGGCGGCGGCGCGTGGAATCGTTATCCCGATCCGCAACCGGAGGCGCTGGTCGCGCGCCTTGCCGCGCTGTACAGCGTGGCGACTGACCAGTTGCTGGTCGGGCGCGGCAGCGACGAAGGCATCGATCTGCTGGTGCGGGCGTTCTGCCGCGCGGGGCGCGACGCGATCCTGATCTCGCCGCCGACCTTCGGGATGTATGCGGTGTGCGCGCGCGTGCAGGGTGCTGGCGTGGTGGAAGTACCGTTGCGCGAGGATTTCACGCTGGATGTCGACGCGGTGCTCGCGGCTGTCACGTCTGACGTGAAGCTGGTTTTCATATGCGCCCCCAACAACCCATCCGGCGCGGGCGTGCCGCGCGCGGACATTTTGCGGCTGGCGCAGTCGCTGGCGGATCGCGCGCTGCTGGTGGTCGACGAAGCCTACGTGGAGTTCGCCGAATCGGGCAGCGCATTCGGCAGCGTGGCCGATCGTGTCGGCGAACTCGCAAACCTGGCGGTGTTGCGAACTCTGTCCAAGGCGTGGGCGCTGGCGGGTGCACGCGTCGGCAGCCTGCTCGCGGATGCGCGCGTGGTGGCACTGCTGCGCAAGCTGATGCCGCCGTACCCACTGCCGACGCCTTGCGCTTACATCGCGTTGGATGCGCTGACGGATGCAGGGAAGCATGTCGTCGACGAGCGTGTCCAGACATTGCGCGGCGAACGGGCGCGCTTGCATCGCGAGTTGTCGATGCTTGCGGGCGTCCGTGCCGTGCTGCCGTCTCAGGCCAATTTTCTCGCCGTCCGTTTTCACGATGCGGAAGCGGCTTTGCTTGCCTTGCGGGAAGCCGGCGTGACCGTGCGCGACCTGCGCCGGTACCCGATGCTCGCGGATGCCTTGCGCTTCGCGATCGGTACGCGTGACGAGAACGATCGCGTGCTAGGGGTGTTGCATGAGCGGGGTGGCGCAATAGTTCACTCGGATCATGTGACGCAATTGGAGCAGCCGGCATGAAACGACGCTTGCTCTTCCTCGATCGCGATGGTTGCCTCGTGGTCGAGCCGCCCGACGAGCAGTTGGATGCATTCGAGAAATTCGATCTGCTGCCGGGTGTGATCGCGGCCCTGCAGCGTTGTGTCGCCGCCGGCTACGAACTGGTGATGGTGAGCAACCAGGATGGGCTTGGCACACCTGCGTTTCCGGAAACCGCGTTCGACGGGCCGCATGCATTGTTGCTGCGCATTTTGACTTCGCAGGGCATTCGTTTCCGCGAAATCCTGATCGACCGCAGTTATCCGCACGAGGGCCGGGACACCCGCAAACCCGGTGTCGGCCTGTTGCGGCACTACCTCGCCGACGATGGCTGGAGCCGCGCGGATTCCGCCGTAGTCGGTGATCGCGAAACCGACCTGCAACTCGCGACGAATCTCGGTGTGCGCGGGTTCCGGGTCGGGCCCGAGGGCATTGCGTGGGGCGAGGTGGCGCATCGCCTGCTGGATCGTCCGCGTGTCGCCGAAGTCGTACGCGGCACCCGGGAAACCCGCATCGCGGTTCGCGTCGACCTGGATGCGGCCGCCGAGCCGGATGTCGCCACCGGCATCGATTTCTTCGACCACATGCTGGAACAGCTTGGCAAGCATGGCGGGTTTGCACTCGCCATCGAATGCGACGGTGACCTCGATGTCGACGAACACCACACGGTCGAGGATTGCGCGCTGGCGCTGGGCGAGGCCCTGCGCCAGGCGTTGGGCGACAAGCGCGGCATCGGGCGCTACGGTTTTGCCTTGCCCATGGATGAGGCTGCGGCCGAGGCACGCCTGGATCTTTCCGGGCGCGCCTGCTTCGTGTTCGAGGGCGCGTTCCCGCGCGAGCGCGTGGGCGGCCTGCCGACCGAACTGGTGCCGCATTTCTTCCGCTCGCTGTGCGATGCGCTGGGGGCGAACCTGCATCTATCTGTGCGCGGCGACAACGCGCACCACATGGTCGAGGCCTGCTTCAAGGTGGTGGCGCGTGCGCTGCGGCAGGCCATTCGCCGTGAGGGCGATGCGCTGCCGAGCACCAAGGGCGTGCTGGCATGAGCGTGGTGCTGGTGGACTCCGGCGGCGCCAACATCGGGTCGGTGCTTTATGCGTTGCAACGCCTGGGTGTCGAGGCCACGTTGACATCCGATGCAACCACCATCCGTGCTGCCGACCGCGTGATCCTACCGGGTGTGGGCGCCGCGGCGCCTGCGATGGCGCGTCTGCGCGCATCGGGGCTGGTCGAGGTGTTGCGCGGGTTGACGCAACCGGTGCTGGGCGTGTGCCTGGGGATGCAACTGCTGTGCACGCATTCCGAAGAAGGTGGCGTGGATTGCCTCGGCGTGATCGATGCGCCGGTGCTGAAATTGGATGCCACCGCGGGCGTGCGCGTGCCGCACATGGGCTGGAACAAGGTGACGGCCGTGGCGGCGCATCCGCTTTGCGCGGGCGCGGCTGGCGCCGGCTGGGCCTACTTCGTGCACAGCTATGCCGTACCCCTGTGCAAAGCCACGCTGGCGACGTGCGAGCACGGCGCGCGGTTTTCCGCGGCGATCGGGCGTGGCAATTTCATGGGGGTGCAGTACCATCCGGAGCGATCCGCCGCAATGGGGGCGGCGATCCTGGGCAATTTTCTGGGGCAGATCGCAGCGTGAGCTTCCAGGTGATTCCTGCCATCGACCTGCGTGGCGGCCGCGTCGTGCGGCTGCGCCAGGGCGACTATGCGCGCGAAACCGTGTTCCCGGACGATCCGTTCGAACTCGCGCAAAGTTATGCGGACGCGGGTGCGCAGTGGCTGCACGTGGTCGATCTGGATGGCGCGCGCTCGGGACGCTTCGAGAACCTGGCGGTGATCGAGTCCATCGTGCATGCGGGACGGATGAAGGTACAGGCCGGCGGTGGAGTGCGCACCACCGATGACCTGCGGCGCCTGTACGCGGCGGGGGTTTCGCGCGTGGTGGTGGGCAGCCTCGCGGTGCAGAACCCCTACGCGACGGCGATCTGGATCAGCCAGTTCGAGCCAGAGCGCCTGGTATTGGCGTTGGACGTACGCCAGCAGGCCGGCGCGTGGCGCCTGCCGGTACACGGCTGGACCGAGGATTCCTGCGTCCAGCTCGACACCCTGGCTGCGCATTATGCGCGCGCGGGTGCGCGCCACATCCTGTGCACGGACATCGCCCGCGACGGCATGCTGGGCGGGTTCAATATCCAGCTCTATCGCGACCTGCATCGACTTGCGCCGGATTTCGAGTTGCAGGCTTCGGGCGGCGCCTGTTCGCTGGAAGACATCCGCAAGGTACGCGAAGCGGGCGTGCGCGGCGTGGTGCTGGGACGCGCGCTGCTGGAGCGCAAATTCGAGCTCAAGGACGCATTGAAATGCTGAGCCGTCGCATCATTGCCTGCCTCGACGTCAAGGATGGCAAGGTCGTCAAGGGCGTACGTTTCCGCGATCATATCGTGATGGGCGACATCGTGGAGCTTGCGTTGCGTTATCGCGATGAAGGCGCGGACGAATTGGTGTTCTACGACATTACCGCCAGCCCGCAGAATCGCACGGTCGAACGCGCATGGGTGGAACGGGTCGCGCGCGAAATCGACATTCCGTTCTGCGTGGCCGGCGGCATCCGCAGCGTCGCAGACGCGCGCGCGGTGCTGCATGCCGGCGCCGACAAGATATCGATCAATTCGCCCGCGCTGGAGCGCCTGCAATTGATCGATGAACTGGCCGATGCCTTCGGCGTGCAGTGCGTGGTGGTGGGCATCGATTCGCTGCGTGATGCCGATGGCGAGTGGCGCGTGCGCCAGTACACGGGCGATCCCGAACGTATGCACGCACTGGCGCGACACACGCTGGACTGGATCGAGGAAGCGCAGCGGCGTGGCGCTGGCGAGATCGTGTTGAACTGCATGGGTAGTGATGGCGTGCGCGCAGGCTACGATATCGTGCAACTGCGTGCGGCACGCGCGGTCTGCAGCGTGCCGTTGATCGCATCCGGCGGCGCCGGCGTGCGTGAACATTTTCGCGACGTGTTTCTCGAAGCGGACGTGGATGGCGCACTCGCCGCGAGCGTTTTCCATTCCGGCGCGCTCGCGATTGCCGGGTTGAAGCAATGGCTGGATCGTCAAGGTGTAGTGGTGCGGACATGAGTGCGAACGCGAAAGAAGTGTTGGCGGAACAGCTCGACTGGGCCAAGGGTGGTGGCCTGTTGCCCGCTATCGTGCAGCACTTCGCGACCGGCGAGGTGCTGATGCTCGGCTACATGAACCGCGAAGCCCTGGCAGCGACGCAGGCCTCCGGCTTCGTCACGTTCTGGAGCCGCAGCAAGCAACGATTGTGGCGAAAGGGCGAAACCTCCGGCAACGTGCTGGCGTTGCAGTCCGTGCGTGCCGACTGCGACCGCGACACCTTGCTGGTGCAGGCCGATCCCCGCGGCCCGACCTGTCACCTTGGGACATCCAGCTGTTTCGGTGACGGGGTGCAGCCGCCTTTGGGATTTCTCGCGGAACTGGATGCGTTGATCGCAGCGCGCAACCAGGCGCGTCCGGCAGGCAGTTACACCACGCATTTGTTCGAGAGTGGCGTGCGCCGAATCGCGCAGAAAGTGGGCGAGGAGGGCGTGGAAACCGCGTTGGCCGCGGTTGCACAGGACGACGATGCGTTGCTGGGCGAGGCCGCCGACCTCGTCTACCACCTCACCGTGCTGCTGCGTGCGCGCGGATTGTCGCTGGCGGATGTTGCGGGCGTGCTTGAGAAACGACACACTTCGACTCCCGAAGCGTCGGCATGAACCGCGTATTTCACTGTGCTGACCGCGCGTGATCGGGGACTGGGTTCAGGGGTGGGATCGGCCCAAACCCGCCGGTAGCGACCGTCTGCTTCCGATGGGGCGAACGGACTGAAGTTTCGCGCTACCGCAAGCCACCGCATTGCTACGGCTTGCGAATACCCATATGCTTCATAAGCTCGGCAAGCGGTTTAACTGTGCCCCTTGCTCCATCTAGCACTTCCCGGCTGAGGTGCTTTTTCATCCAACCCGGCTCATGCGCCTCGCATGCCATTCGATCCTTGAAGAGTTTCTTGCACTGTTTGGTATTCGGTGGAGGTCGTACGCCAAGAATCTCTAAAAGCCAAGCTTCCAGGCATGGCCTCGACTCGATAACATCAAGCCGTCCCCTTCGCCCCATCCGACTGCGCCTTGCTTTTTCTCGTTCAACGTCGGTCCAGTCGGTGTCCGTATCAAGCAGTAGGACGACTTTGTCGTGATCACGGTTATTAGCGCGTCGGCTAGCTACATCCAAAACGTGGCGTCCGCCCTTGCCGTGGGCATTTGTTGTCTGTACTGAGCGCCCCAAAGAGTCGAGATACACACTCTTAAGGTATCGAACGAAGGCAACTTCAGCATCCCCCTCTGCGACAACAAGAAGCGTTTCTCGAACGGCGCGCTTCTTCGCTGTCATAGCTCAGGAACCGCACCGTACGCGCCACTCATGTACTTCGCGTAGAGATTATCTTGACTACGAACGCCGCGCATCGAGTCGAGTCGCCACGCCTGACTTTCGCAATCCGTTTTCTCCACTAGAAATACCTGCGATTTACCAAGTAAGTTAATCACCTCAACTGAGTGGCTCGTAAAGATTATTTGCGCATTGTAAGGATTGGTGCTTGAGCTTGCGAAAAGGTCCAATATGGGCTCTATCATGTGGGGATGCATGTCACTTTCCAGCTCGTCGATAACAGCTATGCCGCCGGTGGACAACACGTTCAGAAGATACCAAAGCGTCACAAACGCTGTCTTAGTTCCACTGGACTCTTCCGTCATCGGAAGCTCATGCTTGGAGCCATCCTTTAACGTGTGAACACCAAACGGTACATATTGCGATGGCGGACTCGTGCCCTCTGGAAGTTTGATTTCATTGCTAACTGGAAAATCGATCTTACGGATCACCACGGCAGACAGTCCAAGATCCCATGATCGTAGTAGGGCTTCCATCTTTTCCCTTAGCGCTTCGTTGCTATGGAAAAATACGGTTGCGGCTCCAGAGACAGAATCCGCATACCAACGACCGAACTGCATCAAGTTCGTCGAAACTCTGGCACCGACGAGGTGCTGGGCCATCTCAACGCCATACTGAACCGCTGTCGAGATAAGCGAAGCGTTCGCGCGCACCTTCTTGGCCTCAGCAGGATTCAAGCCGAAGCCATCCTGCTTGATCAAATACTGCTGGTCCGCCGCAACCCAGTCACGCACGAAAACATAGGAAAACTTCGCGCCCTTCTCGTTGGGCCTCCTGTAAACGGCCTCATGGAGCACCCGGTCCGGAGTCGCCTTCAAGACATATCTCCACAAGGTTCCATCCAAATCGTCAGCCTCAATCTCGAATTCGACTGGGTCCAACGGGGTCGAGAAGTGCGGATTAATCGGGATCGGTGCCGTAGGTCGGCTTTGAAAGGAGCTTGTAATGAACCAGCTCAAGAACGCCAGGGGCTTAATCAGCGACGTCTTGCCGGCGCCGTTGGGGCCGACCACCGACACCGCCGTCAACAGTCGGTGACCTGTCGGAGATTCCTTGTCCCAACCGCGCGAGCTGGCCTTCCGCGTCAGTCTGAGGGAGACATCTGCTCGCTCCTTGAAGCTTAGGAAGTTCTTGACCGAATAAGAGTGAAGCATGATTGCGTCTCATCTGTAAGCGACCCTAGCGCCGCCATGATCGTCAGTTTACGACAAAAATTTGTCGATTTCTGAAGATACTGTGAAAGTTTATGCTCCAAGACCTTCAGTACGTGCTGCCTACCTTTGGCTCGGTCGGCTAGGGCGACATCTTCGAGGTTCTGGCCGATACCGCCATATGCTGCCGTGATGCTTGCCCCTTCAATGACCGCTACCGGGCGGCGCCATTCCAACCACGAATGTCGCCTTCGGGCCGGTTTTGGTACTTCCAGTGAGCGGGTTCATGACTGAAAGGTGAGTCGGAGGCTACCCTGGAACGCATCGAGGGCAGCAGGGGTGCGTGAGGCGAAATCTTCCAGAGTCCAGGGCGCTGGTGTCAGGCCCGCTCGTCAGCGCATGGCGATGCGGGCACCAGCGCCTGCAATGCATCCTGCTGCGCGGTCAGCGCGGCGTACAGCGCGAGCTGGTTGCGTGCGCGTTCGAGGTTGTGGCCCGGATGCGTGGTGCGGAAGTAGCGGTCGCCGTCGAGGTAGTCGGTGAGGAAGCGCAAGCCGATCACGCCGACGATCAGGCGCGCGCCGAACACCAGGTTGTCGCGTTCCAGCGGGGTCAGCATGTCGCCGCTGCCTTCCACGTAGCCCCGCGCCAACGCGGCGAAGTAGTCGTGCCGCACGCCCACGCGTGCGAGGTCGGTCGAATCCTCGGGCACCGGGCTCAGCATGGTGCGGCACATGTCGCCGAAATCGAACAGCACGCTGCCGGGCATCACGGTGTCGAGGTCGATCACGCAGATCGCGCGGCCGACGGCGTCGAACAGGAGGTTGTTCAACTTGCAGTCGTTGTGGGTGATGCGCCGCGGCAGCCCCCGTGCCAGTAGCGACCGCCAGTGCGGAAGCACGTCGGCGTAGGCAAGCGCAGCCGCGCAGGTTTGCGCGGCGTCCGCGGCGCGGCCCATGCGATCGTCGGCCAGGGCTTTGCGGAAGGCGGCGAAGCGGCGTTCGGGATCGTGAAAATGCGGGATGACCTCGCCGATGCCGCTTGCATCCAATCCGGACAGCGCCGCGGCGAAAGCACCGAAGCCGCGCCCGGCTTCGAGCGCGGTCGCCGGGTGGTCGGCCGTGTTGAAGGTGCAGGTGTCGGCCACGTAGTTGTACAGGCGCCACCAGCTTCCGTCGGGCAGCACCGCAGCGGCATCGCCGTTCGAGGTCGGCACCAGTTCCAGCGTTGAATAGGCGTAGCGCCCGCCTGCGTGTTGCCGCGCGAGGTGCGCGGTGACGGCGCGGTAGTTGCGCATCAACAACGCGGGGTCGGGAAACACGTTGGTGTTGATGCGCTGCAGGACGCAGCGCCGGTCGCCGTCAGCGACCAGCAGGGTCCGGTTGATCAGGCCGTGGCCGAGTGACGTGCAATTCGCGTGGATGCCGATGCCCCATGCGTGTCTGAGTCCGTCGGCGATGCCGGGTTCGAGCTCGACCGTTGCGCTCATGCGTGCGACCAGAGTGGCGTCGGATAAGCGTGCGACGCGTGCAACGCGGCGATGGCATTGACCACGCGCGCGCGATCGTCGGGGTAGGTCAGGCCCAGCCAAGTGTCATTGGTGGACAGCACCGAAAGCGTTTCGCCGTGCGCGGCCAGGTGCGTGGCGATCGCGTGCGGCAGGAAATATTCGTCGCTGGCGCCGGCGCGCGCGAGGAATTCCCGCAAGCCGCGTTCGAGGTCGGGCAACAGGGCCGGCGTGAGGCCCCAGCAGTTCAGCGACACCACGGTGTCCTGGGTCAGCGGTTCGCGCGTGCCGTCCGGCGCGGTGCCGGACAGCGCGCCGTCGCGATCGGCGATGTCCAGGTATTCGGTGACGTCCTGCAGGTGGCCGTGCGGGTCGATGCGGCACACGCCGCGATTGACGCCGCCGTGGGGCGACAGCGTGGCGTCGAGGCGGTAACCGACCATCGCCGGATTGCGTTGCCTGTGGAAGTGCGCCTCCAGCAGGCCGAAGGCGTGGCGGCCGTAGTAGTCGTCGGCGTTGACGACGGCAAACGGACCGGTCAGCCATGGCGCGCAGCACCACAGCGCGTGGCCGGTGCCGAGCGGTTTTTTGCGGCCGATCGGCGCCCGGCATCCGGAAGGAACGTTGTCGAAGGTCTGCTCGATGAAGCGCAAGTCGGCCCGCCCATCGATGCGCGGGGCGAGGCGTTCGGCCAGCACATCGCGCAGCTCTGCGCGTATTACCATCACGATTTGCGCGAAGCCCGCCGCGAGGGCGTCGTGGACGGCGTATTCCAGCAACCATTCGCCATCCGGCCCCACGCCCGCGATCTGCTTGACGTCGCCGTAACGGCTGCCGAGTCCGGCGGCCAGGATCACCAGCGTGGGTGCGCTCGTGCTGGTGGTCATTGCGCGGCACCCGTGGACACCGCGAGGGTGGGTGTAAACGGAATGGCAGGCCCGGGTTTGAATGCGTCCCGCCACTTGTCGAGTTGCGCGGTGATGCCGGGGCCGAACGAAATCTGCGGGTCGGAAGGCTCGTAGTGGTCGTGCTTTTCCCAGGTCGCGACTTGCAGGCTGGCAAGCTTGAACGCTTGCCGGAAGTTGTCGGTGCGGTTCAGCGCATCGACCAGGAACGCGTGCCCGAACCACGTCAGTTGTGATTGTTCGCCGCAGCCGAACGAGGAGCGATCGGCGCGTGCGGCGGTGATGATCATGCTGTCCGGCCCTTGCAATGGTGGAATGAAACCGCCCGAGTAGCAGGCGTTGACGACGACCACTTTGTATTTGAACGGATGCTCGGCAAGGATACCGGGCAGGTCGCTGGCGCCGATCTGGTCCAGCGGCAACGGGTCCATGTCGACCAGCAGCGTGTGGTCCTCGCTGCCGTGGGTGGTGAAATACACCAGCAGGATGTCCTGCTTCAAATCCATCTTTGCCGCGACGGCATCCAGCGCATCCTCGAGGTTGCTCCAGGTTGCGAGCGGACGCGTGGTCAGCGAGGCCGTATTGTTCTCCAGCACGAGCACGTGTCCCCTGGCGCCCAGTCGCTCGGAAAACAATTTGTCGAAATACTCGGCTTCGTTGCGGAACACGTTCTCGCTGCCGTCGCCCGCGAATACGATGGCATAGAGATTCACCTTGCCGGGCGTGCGCGGCTTCAATTGCGTGATTTCATGACCCAGCAAATTGGGCTGCGCATAGATGACCTGTTCCGGCGTCGGCGCGCTTTGTGGCCAGTTCGCATCGGAAAGCAGTCCGCCGTCGGGTTCCTGGGCGGGATCGGCCGTGGATGCAGGGGGCGGCGCAAACAGGGCGGGACCGTCGAGTGGCCGGTTGTTCGAAGTCAGCGCCAGCCGGGTCTGATGGTTGTGCCAGGCCGCCATCGCGACCGCGCCCACGATGAACGCGAGAATCGGCAGCAGGATCAGCGCGATGCGTTTCATGCGAGTGTGATCGCGCTGAAATCGGCGACGCAGGGGTGCGTGCCGGCTTCGGGGCAACGTTCCGGCGGGCGGCACAACTGGATGGTCTGCATGCCGGTGTCGTGGGCTGCGTCGAGTTCCGCGGCGATATCGGAAAGGAATACGATGGCCGTCCGTGGCAAGCCGATCGCCTCGGCGATGCGCAGGTACGAGCCACGCTCGCGCTTGCCGCCGACTTCGGTGTCGAACCAGCCATCGAACAACGATGACAAGTCGCCCGCTTCGGTGTGGCCGAAGAACAACTTCTGCGCTGTCACCGAGCCGGATGAGTACACGTACAGTTTAAGGCCCTGTGCCTTCCAGGCGCGCAGGCGCGCAGGCACTTCGGGGTAGATATGCGCACGGTAGTCGCCGGCTTCGTAACCGGCCTTCCAGATCATGCCCTGCAGGGCTTTCAGCGGCGTGGCCTTGCGATCCTCGTCGATCCAGCGCAGCAGGGTGTCGATGATGCGGCGCGAGTGCGGATCCTCGACGCCGATTTCGCGCGCGGTGGCATCCAGCCAGCGCACGACTTGCGGATCGTCGTGATGGGCCTCGACGAATCGCGGCAGGCGCTGGCGCGCGTACGGAAACAGCACGTCCCTGACGAACGCGATGGAACTGGTGGTGCCTTCGATGTCGGTGAGGACGGCGCGTACGCCGGATGCTTGCGCTTCAGTCATGCTGCACGGCCGGTTTGCGGTTGTAGGTAGGACACAAGCGCGATCCCAGGGCATCTGTCCCAAAAAGCCTCAGTCCGCAAATGAACGCAAACAACGCAAATGAAGAGCACAAATCTTATTCGCGTTCATTGGCGTTCATTCGCGGACTGTTTCCGCTTTCAGTTTTCCAGGCGCGGGAAACGTTCCGCGATATTCTCGCCGGTGAACTTCGCCACCCAGCCTTCCGGGTTGGTGAAAAGCCGAATCGCGACGAAGTGCGGGTTCGGGCCCATGTCGAACCAGTGGCGTGTGCCGTCGGGCACGCCGATCAGGTCGCCTTTTTCGCACAGCACGTCGTAGATGCGTTCGCCGATGTGCAAGGTGAACTGGCCCTGGCCTGCCACGAAAAAGCGCACCTCGTCCTCGGAATGCGTGTGTTCGGACAGGAACTTCTGCCGCAGCGCATCCTTCTGCGGATGGTCTGCCGTCAGCGAAATCACGTCGACGGCCCGGTAGCCCTTTTCGTGCTTGAGGCGTTCGATGTCGTCGTGGTAGGCCGCGATCACCTCGTCCTGGGACGCGCCGGGTGCGATGGGCTTGCTGGCCTCCCAGCGTTCGAAGCGTACCCCGACCTCGTCCAGCGCGTGCTCGATCATGGCGTGGTCGAACAGGGTTCCGAGCGGGCGCGCGGGTTCGCGCTGGTCATACACGCGCAGGCGGCTCATGGGGTTCCTCCGAGGCGTTTCAGGTCGAGTTCGCAGGCCAGCAGAAATTCCAGCGCTTCCAGGTGGCGCCTGGCTTCCGGCATGTCGCGGCCCCAAGTGTAAAGGCCGTGGCCCGCGATGAGATAGGCGTACAGCGGCTTGCCGGCATCCAGCCACGCATCGACGCGGGATTCGATGTCGCGCATGTCCTGCGAGTTGGGGAACACAGGCAGGTCGAGCGTGCTGTCGTGGGTGGTGTAGCCGGTGATGGCCTTCTGCAGTTCCCAGCCGCGCAGGGCGATGGCGCCCCGCGCCGCGAACAGGCGCGAGGCGACGGTCTGGTTGTGCGAATGGGTGTGCAGCACCGCGCCGGTTGCAGGCAAGCGTCGGTAGATTTGCAGATGCAGGGCGGTTTCGGCGGACGGACGCAGCGCAGGGTCTGCGGGTCTGCCGTCGAGGCCGACCGCCATCACGTCGTCCGGCGTCAGTGCGCCCTTGTCGCGGCCTGAAATCGTGACGGCGATGGTCGAGTCGTCGATCCGCATCGAGAAATTGCTGCTGGTGGCGGGCGTCCAGCCGCGCGCCGCGAGGTCGGCGCCGGTGCGGGCAATCTCCACGCCACAGGCGTGCAGGCATTCGGAAAGTCGGGTGGGGGAAAGTGCCATGCGTGCTGCAACAGTCTGTTCAGACGACTGAATGTAACACGTGCCCCGCGCCGGAAAACGGTGCGATTCACGCGCTGCGGGCGTAACATGCGCGTGTGCCCGCCAACATTTTGTCAGATGAGGAGTGTCGACATGAGTGAAGAAAACGTATCTCCCCGCCGTCGTTTCCTGAAACTGGCCGGCGGCGCAGCCGCGGCGGCGGTGTTGCTGGGTTCACTGCCGCGGCGTGTGTGGGCTGCGTTGCCGCACTTGAGCGCGGCGACCAATGCCACGGCCAAGGCCCTGCATTACGTCGATGACAATGCCAAGGCCGGGCCGCCGCACAAATCCGGGCAGGATTGCTCGAAGTGCGTGCACTTCCAGGGCAAGGCCGGCGAAGCATGGGGGCCGTGCGCGATCTTCCCGGGCTTCGATGTCAATGCCAAGGGTTGGTGCGACGGATTCCAGGCGAAATCCTGAGTGGCCGTGCCGGAGCGCCGGCTGCGCGTTGAACGCGCAGCTGGTGGCTGCGGCGTGCGCAAGGCCGTCGCGAGTGCAAGGAAGGGAACGTGGGCCGGCCCTGAAAAGTTGCTGCCCGGATACGGCAAGCGGAGGAGCTGACTACGCTTGCCGCACCGGGCAACGGTCCGGGGTCCACTGCCAATGGGAAATCCCTCGGAGGACGCATCATAGCGCGGGGACTTGCGGGGGCCAAGGTTGACAAGCCCGATTTCCGGATGATTTTTTTTAGCTCGCAAGAACAATGGCTTGCGACGTTAATGTTTCGTTGATTCTGGAGTTATCCACAATACGATAGCGTATTGTCAGGGGCTTCCAAGACGGCAACGCGTGCCATCAAACCGCACGCACCGCGAGCAAAAAAACGGCGTGGAAACGGTGTTTAGTGTGCAGGCTGCCGAGTTGCAGCGGCCGATCCGGTTCAATGACGATCAGGCGCGCTCGAGTGCTTCCGAACGCCGCAGCCTGCTGTGCCGATAGCCGTAACCGAAATAGATCACGAAGCCGAGCAGGGTCCACAAGCCCATCAGCGTCCAGTTGTACCAGTTCTCCCAGTACAGCAGCATCAGGCAGCTCAATACGCCGAGCGTGCAGGTGACGCCGGCCCACGGCACGCGGAAGGTGCGTGGCAAATCGGGGCGGGTGCGACGCAGGATCAACACGCCGGCGCAGACGGCCACGAACGCAAGCAGGGTGCCCATCGATACCAAGTCGCCCAACACGTCCAGCGGGAACACCGCGGCGAGCAGGGCGATGCCTGCGCCGGTGATCAGGGTGTTGATGTGCGGGGTGCGATGGCGCGGGTGCAGTTTCGAGAACACCGGCGGCAGCATGCCGTCGCCGCCCATCATCATGAAGATGCGTGGCTGCGCGATGATCATCACCAGTACGACCGAGGCCAGCCCCAGCATCGCGCCGATCTCGACCAACCAGCGCAGCCAGTTGAGCTGTGGGTGTGCCGCCACCGCGGTGACCACCGGCTCGGCGGTGTTGAGCAGCTTGAAGGGGATCAGTCCGGTCAGCACCGCGGCCATGGCCACGTACAGCACGGTGCAGATCGCCAGCGAGGCCAGCGTGCCGATCGGAAGATCCCGCTGCGGGTTCTTGGCTTCCTGCGCGGCGGTCGAGGTGGCCTCGAAACCGATGTAGGCAAAGAACACCAGCGTCGCCGCACGCATCACGCCGCCCCAGCCGTAAGTCTCCGGGCCTTGCGCGGGCGGGATGAACGGGTGCCACAACTTCGGGTCGACGTAGTGCCAGCCGGCCGCGATCACGATCACGATCAGGGTCACCTTCAGGATCACGATCGCGGTGTTGACGCCGCTGGATTCGCGGATGCCGACGTAACACAACCATGTAAGTGCCAGTACCAGCACCACCGCCGGCAAGTTGAACAGCGCGCCCGTGACCACGAGATGCTTGTCGACGAACGCGATCGGCGCGCTGGTGAGCGCGGCGGGCAGGTGGAAGCCCAAGTGCTCGACGAAACTCTTGAAATAGCCCGTCCAGCTCACCGCGACCGCGGAAGCCGACACGCCGTACTCCAGCACCATGTTCCAGCCGATGAACCACGCCGCGAATTCGCCCAGCGTGGCGTAGGCGTAGGAATACGAGCTGCCGGACATCGGGATCAGCGTCGCGAATTCGGCGTAGCACAGCGCCGTGAAGCTGCAGCAGATCGCCGCGATCACGAACGACAGCAACACCGCCGGTCCCGCGTGTTGGGCCGCGGCTTGTCCCGTGATCACGAAGATGCCACCGCCGATCACCGCGCCGATGCCGAGCGCGGTGAGCCCCCATGGTCCCAGCGTACGGCGCAGTTGCACGCCGTGGCCGTCGTCCCGCCTATCCCCGACCGGTTTGCGCGCAATCAGTTGCCCGAGGATCGTCACCGGGACTCCGGACGTGCGCGTGAAGCGTGGCGGATTGTCGTCATTGCCCTTGCAAGCATCGTCACGCCGCCTCGTCCGCGGTGTCGGCCACATACTCGGGCGACATCTGGCTGCGCTTGTACCCGTACAGGCGGTAGAAGATCAGCCCGATCACCGCCCACGCCACGAAAACCGTCTTGGCGACAATGCTGAGGTTGACGAACAGCAACAGGCAACCGGCGACGGCCAGCGGACACACGATCCATACCAGCGGCGTGCGGAACGGCCGCTTGCGGCCGGGTTGCCTGCGGCGCAGGACCATTACGCCCACCGACACCATCGCGAAGGCCAGCAGTGTGCCGGCGTTCGAGGTATCGGCCAGTTTGCCGACCGGGAACAAGGCGGCGCACAGCGCCACCACGGTGCCGGTGATGTAGGTGATCACGTGCGGCGTGAAGAACTTCGGGTGCACCTTGGAAAACACGCCGGGCAGCAGCCCGTCGCGCGACATCGTGAAGAAGATGCGGGTCTGCCCGAACATCATCACCAGGATCACCGAGGGCAGCGCCACGATCGCCGCGAGTTCGATCATGACGGCAACCCTCGGGTGGCCGAGCGTGCTCATCACTTGCGCCAGCGGTTCACGGCTGCACACCAGCGCCTGCGAATTGCCGCACGCTGCTGCGAAGGATGGCGTGCCCGGATCCAGGAACGCGCCGGCCGCGCTTGTCAGTGGCTGTGCGCCGACCGAACCGGCCGCGCCGTAGCCGACCAGCAGGTAGAAGATGGTGCAGATCAGCAGTGCGCCGATCAGGCCAATCGGAATGTTGCGGTTGGGATTGCGGGTTTCTTCCGCTGCCGTGGACACCGCATCGAAGCCCACGTAGGCGAAGAAGATGGATGCCGCCGCACCCAGCACGCCTACGCCATTGCTGCCGAGTGGATTGCCCCAGCCAGTCGGCAGGAACGGGTGCAGGTTCGCGTTCTTCACCGCCGGCAACGCGATCACGATGAACGCGGCGAGTGCGACGATCTTGATGGCCACCAGCACGGCGTTGACCCGCGCGCTTTTGGATGTGCCCATCACCAGCAGGCCGGTGATCGCGACGCCGATCAGGAATGCCAGCAGGTTGAAGCCGCCACCCAGCGACGGGCCGACCTGCAACCACATCGGCAACGACAACGTGCCCGGTTTGACCAGCCCGAAAACGCCGCTATTGAGCAGGCCATTGACGTATCCGGACCAGCCCACGCACACGGCGGTCGCGCCAATTGCGTATTCCAGCACCAACGCCCAGCCGACGATCCAGGCAACCAACTCGCCCATCACGCCGTAGGAATAGGTGTACGCGGAACCGGACACCGGCACCATGGCGGCCAGTTCGGCGTAGGCGAGCGCCGCGAGGCCGCACACCACCGCTGCGATCACGAACGAGACCATCATGCCGGGACCGGCCTTCTGCGCGGCTTCGGCGGTGAGCACGAAAATGCCGGTGCCAATCACCGCGCCGATCCCAAGCAGGGTCAACTGGATTGGTCCCAACTGGCGCTTCAGCGATTTCTTTTCAGCGGTGGCAAGAATCTGGTCGAGCGGCTTTACACGCCAGAAAATCATGGGTGCTCCCCGTCACGTCGGGTCCGCGGCATGCACCACGGAGGGGCGGTTGTGAATCCCTGATGGTTCCGCATCGCTCCCTCGAAACGGCGCGGGCTCGTGCGCCTGGCACAAGAGGCCGTACCATACCGGCCCTCTGGTCCGACGACAAGCGCCGGATGGCACGCGCCCGCGATTCCGTTCGAGCCATCAGCGCCAAAGCGCATCAGGGGGTGAGCGGCAACAACGCTGCGTCGCTTTCCGCCTTTCCACCCCCTTCCGCGGGAAGGCGGAACGTAGCGAACGCGCATGCAGCGCGACACACTTGTCCTCCCCCTTCCAAAGGAAGGGGGATCGAGGGGGATGGCTTTTTGCAACCGTGACGACATCCCCCCGATGCTTGCGCATCGACCCCCTTCCTGCGGAAGGGGGTGGGCTTGTCTTCCTCCTTCGCAAGAGAAGGGGGAATGAGGGGGATGGCTTTTTTCGTTTCGCCGTGCGGGCGCATCCCCCTGCGATTTCGTCGCGACCCCCTTCCTGCGGAAGGGGGTGGGCGCGCGCTACTGCACCGTCACTCCGTTGCATTGCCTTGGTAGGGCGGGTGACAACCCGCCGTGGTCGTGTCGGGTGGCGGGAACTGCACCGTCACTCCGTTGCATTGCCTTGGCAGGGCGGGTGTCAACCCGCCGTGGTCGTGTCGGGTGGCGGGATTCGCTGCGCTGCTCCCGCCCTACTGCACCGTCGCGGTGTTGTATTTCTGAACCAGCTTCTGGAAGCGCGGATCGGCGCGCAGCGCGGTGTAGAACGGATTGATGGCGAGGTCGTTGCAAGCGATCGGAGCGGCCGGGCACAGGGTTTCCAATCCTTGCAGCACTGCCCCGTGCTCGCCGAGCGAGGCGTACATCACGATCAGATTTTCCGCCACGTCCGGATTGGACTGGTGCCGGCTCAAGCCCTTCAACGCAGCCAGCGCCTGCGGGCGCAGCGCCGGATCGACCACGGCCCGGTACACCAGCCGACCGGTCGTGACCTGTTCCTGATCCACGGCATTGCCGGGTTTCACGAGATCGAACGCCGCCACCATCTTGGCGTACTGGTGCAACTGCTGATAGGCGTAAGCCAAATAGAACGCGCCATCCACGCTCGCGGGATCGAGCCGGACCAGAGCCTGGGTGGCCGTCACCACCTGCGCCCAGTCGCCGAGATCCTGGTCATCCGTGGCGAGATTGTTCCAGGCGGAGGCGTTGTCGGGATCGAGCTGGGTGGCTTCCTGCTGTTCCGCCACGTTCTGTTTGAGCGGCAGGACGAGGCCGTAATCGAGATGCGCGCCGGCATTGCTGGGATCGAGCGCCAGCGCCTTCTGGAATTCCGCCTTGGCCTTGGCGCGGTCGGGCGGGTCGCTGGCGGCATCCGCATTGCCGAGCACCACCCAGGCATCGGCATTGTGCGGGTCGAGCGCCAGCGCCTTCCCGGCTTCGGCGCGGATCTGCGGCAGCATGGCTTGGAGCGACAGGTCGGAACGCTGGGTCAGGGCGGACACCGCGCGCGCCAACAGCGCATGCGCGTCGGCGTAGTTCGGATCGAGCGCGATGGCCGCCTCGAAATCCTTGCGCGCGGCTTCATAACTCGCGGCATCGAACTTGTCCATCAGCGCGCGGCCCTTCAGCACCAGATCGTGCGCTTGGGGATTGCTGGTGCCGCCTTGGGGCAGGTCGGCCTGCGCGAATTTCACCTGCAGCGCCTGCGCGATCGCCTGCGACACCTTGTCCTGCACCTTGAAGATGTTGGCGAAGGATTCGTCGTAATGGTGCGACCAGAGCTGCTGGCCGGTGACGGCGTTCACCAGCTCCGCCGTCACCCGCACCTGATCGCCCTCGTGGGCAATGCTGCCGTTGAGGATGTTGGCGACGTTCAACTGCTGGCCGATGGCGTTGGGCAGTTCGGTGCTGTCGCGAAAGTGGGCGGCGGTTTCCCACGCGGTCACGCGCAGCGCGGCGTTCTGGCCGAGCGCATCGGTCAGTTCCTCGGTGATGCCGTCGCTGAAATACTGTTGTTTCGGGTCGCCCGAGAGGTTCTTGAAGGGCAACACCACCAGGGTGTCCTTGGGTGGGTTGAAGGGCGCTGGTGTAGTCTTCGGCGGTGCGGTTTCGGCAACCGGCGCGCTGGATGCGGCCGTCTTGGCGGCTGACGCGGCGCTGGCCGTGGCCGCGACGGCTTTCGATTCGGTGGCCGGCTCGGCGTGCCGCAACGCCAGCACCCGCCAGCCCAGCAGCGCCACCGCCACGATCAGGATGCCCATGGTGAGGGCGTTGAGCTTGCGCCCGATCTGGCGGGCCTCGTGTTCCGGCCTTGCCGCCGGCGAATCGGCGGCCTCGGTGCGGCGGATGCCTTCGGGCGTGATCTCGTAGGCCCACGCCAGCGCCAGCGCGATCGGGAAACCGATCGCGATCAGCACGACCACGAGCCGCACGTCGGCATTGGGGATGTCGAAGAACGGGAAGACTTGCGTCGCGATCTGCACGATCAGCCAGCCGGCCACGGCGTAGGCGACCGCCGCGCGCCACACGTGGCGGCGCTTCAGCTCCTCCAAGAAACCGGATTTGTCCGCCACACGCGCCCCGGGATTCCCGCCGGCGACAGGCCGGCCTCCAGTTGCGCAGAGTTTCCACCTGCGAGGGCGATCCGCGCAAGCGTTTGGCGCGACAGTCCCCCGGATTGTCGCAAACGCCATTGAGACTGAGGCAAGCAGCCGTCCGTGGCGCGCAGCCGTTCGGCGTCCTGCCTCACCCTAGCTTGACGCGCGGGAGTCCACCGGACTCCCGCAAACGCGTCAAGCTCGACCAGCGAATTCGCCCGTCAGCGTATTTACCCACACCTTCTCGCCAGTCTTGATGTATTCCGGAACCTGGATTTCGATGCCGGTGTCGAGCTTGGCGGGCTTGGTGCGCTTGGTGGCCGACGCGCCTTTCAGTTCCGGCGCGGTGTCCGCGATGGTCAGCGCCACGCTGGTCGGGATCAGCAGCGCGACCGGCGCATCGTCGATCAATTGCACGTAATAGCCATCCACGCCTTCGACGATGTAGGGCGCGCTGTCGCCGACAAGATCCGGGTCGAGGGTGTAGGGCGTGTAATCCTCGGCGTCGAGGAACACGAAGGCGTCGCCGTCCTTGTAGGAATAATTCGCGGCGCGACGGGTCAGTTCCATTTCCTTCAAATCGTCTTCGGCGCGCAGGCTCAAGTCGAACTTGCGACCGCCCGGAATCGAATACAGCGTGAAGCGGAAGGTGAAGTTGCCGCCGCGCGCGGTCGGCGCACTGCGTTCGAGGTCGCGCACCTGGTACACGGTGCCGTCGTGTTCGACCACGTTGCCTTTCTTGATGTCGGAAGCTTTCATGAGGTTCGGGACTTGGTAAAAAAACCTGGGGTTGTCATTCCGGGGCCGCCGTGGATTCATCACGGCGGAACCCGGAATCCATGTTGGTTTCGCGAGGGATAGCAGGATCAAAATGGATAAACTCGCCGCCTCCTGCGGCTCGCCCAGTGGGCCATCGGCTTTGCCGATGTTCGTTCCGGCGTCCTGCCTCCACAGTCGGATCGCGGCTTCGTCGCGTCCGGAATGACGACAAGTTATTTGGGGGCAAGTCTTACGGCGCCATCCAGCCGGATCGTTTCGCCGTTTAGGTAGCGGTTGCCGAGGATGAACGCGACTGTCTGCGCGAACTCTTCCGGCTTGCCGAGCCGCGAAGGGAAGGGGATGGATGCCGACAGCGATTCCTGCACCTGCGGCGGCATGCCGTCCACCATCGGCGTCCAGAAGATGCCGGGGGCGATGGTCATCACGCGGATGCCGAAGCGCGACAGTTCGCGCGCCATCGGCAGGGTCATGCCGACCACGCCGCCTTTCGATGCCGAATACGCGGCCTGCCCGATCTGGCCCTCGTAGGCCGCGACCGAGGCGGTGTTGACGATCACGCCGCGTTCGCCGTCCTCGCCGGGCTCGTTGGACTGCATCAGCGCGGCGCCGGCCTTAGCGACATTGAAGCTGCCGATGAGGTTCACCATCACGGTGCCGGCGAAATTCTTGAGCGGCATCGGGCCCTCCTTGCCCAGCACGCGGCCGGCGCCGAGGATGCCGGCGCAGTTCATCACGAAGTTGAGCCCGTCCATTGCTGCGTGCGCGGCGGCGACGTTGGCGGTGACACCGTCCTCGCTGGTGACGTCGGTCTTGAAAAAACGCGCGGCGTCGCCGAGTTCCATCGCGGCGGCCTGGCCCTTCTCTTCGTTGACGTCGAACAGGGTGACCTTGCCGCCGTGGGCGGCGAGGTGTTGCGCGACCGCGTGGCCGAGCCCGGACGCGCCGCCGGTGACGATGGCCTTGACCTGATCGAGTTGCATGCCTCTGCTCCGTCCTGTGCAAACCGGTCATTGTAATGGAGCTGCAAAGGTCTTTTGACACGGATCAGACCGGATCAAGGCGGATCGAGAAAAGCCGCCCCGGCTGCACGAATGGTCCGTCCGCCCGTGAATCATGCAGATGCTCCATCCGTGTCCATCCGCACTTATCCGTGTCGAATGCTTTTCGCTTTCGTCAGGAGAGCGTCGGCGTCACAACGCGCGGATGAACCAGCGGTCGCAGCCGTGGTGGCCGGTTTTGCCTATCGGCGAACACAGGGGCGTGAAGCCGTGCTTGCGATACAGCGCCTGCGCCGCGTCCATGCCGGTCAGGGTTTCGAGGTAACAGCGCTTGAAACCGAATCCGCAGGCGGTTTCGAGGCAGCGCGTGATCATTGCGTTGCCCGCGCCGAGTCCACGTGCTTCGGGCAGGAAATACATCTTGCGCAGTTCGCAGATGTCCGGTTCCGCGTGTTGCAACGGTGCCACGCCACCGCCACCCACGACTTTGCCGCCGACCTCGACCACGAAATAGGCGCTGCGAGGCTGCGCATAAGCGGCGCTCATCGCGCCGACTTCGGCGTCGTGGATCGCGAAACCCGCGCCGCCGGCGCCGAATTCCGGCATCACGCTGCGGATGATCGCGGCGACTGCGGCGTCGTCTCGCGGTTCGATCGGCCGAAGAAAAAAACCGGGGTCAGAGTGCACTTTTCCTCCAGGAACCGAATAGGGGGTCAGAGTGCACTTTTCATGGCGACTGCCGCACGACATGCAGTCTTTGAAGAAAAGTGCACTCTGACCCCGGTTTCATTCACCCATGCGTGCGCGGGTAACGCGGCTGCTGGTCGGCTTGCCGAGTTGCTGCGCCAGCCACCAGCCGGTTTCAATCAGCTTGTCGAGGTCGACGCCGGTTTCGATGCCCATGCCGTTCAACATGTAGGCGACGTCTTCGCTGGCGACGTTGCCGGTGGCGCCCTTGGCATAGGGGCAGCCGCCGGTGCCGGATACCGAACTGTCCACCACCCGCACGCCTTCCTCCAGGCACACCAGGATGTTGGCGAGCGCCTGGTCGTAGGTGTCGTGGAAGTGCACGGCCAGCGCCTTCATCGGCACCTCGTGCGATACCGCGCGCAACATCTCGCGCGCCTTCAGCGGCGTGCCGACGCCGATCGTGTCGCCCAGCGAGATTTCGTCGCAGCCGAGTTCGTAGAGCCGCTTGGAGACGCGCACCACGTCGCTGACCGGCACGTCGCCCTGGTAGGGACAACCCAGCACGGTGGACACGTAACCGCGCACGCGTACGCCTTCGGCGCGGGCGCGCTCCAGTACCGGGCGGAAGCGTTCGATGGATTCGTCGATGGATGCGTTGATGTTCTTCTGGTTGAACGCCTCGCTCGCGGCCGTGAACACCGCGATGCTGGTGACGCCACAGGCGCGCGCGCGCTCGTAACCCTGCATGTTGGGCACCAGCGCCGGATAGTCGACGCCGGGTTTGCGCTTGATGCCCGCATAGACTTCTTCGGCGTCGGCCAGTTGCGGCACCCATTTCGGGCTGACGAAGCTGGTCGCCTCGATGGTTTCCAGGCCGCAGCCGGACAGGCGATCGATCAGCTCGACCTTGACCGGCGTCGGGATCACGGTCTTTTCGTTCTGAAGGCCGTCGCGTGCGCCGACTTCGACGATGCGGACATGGTTGGGAAGCATGCGGGATCCAGATTCGGGCAAAAAGCAAGCGGATGCCTTGCCAGCGCACCCGCGAAGACGTCACGATGCAACGTCCAAGACATGTAAATGATGCCATGACCGGCGGATTGCAAGAACTGGATGCGGACTCGCGGGCGCGTTTCGAGCGCGCCGCGCAGGCATTGGCAGCCGGCAACCTGCGCGAATCCGATGCGTTGTCGCGCGGATTGCTCGAACGCCATCCCGGGCAATCCGATGTATTGCACCTGGTTGCCGGAGTGCGCGCACGGCTTGGCAATCATGCCGGCGCGTTGCAAGCCATCCGGCGCGCCTTGGCGACCCGCCCCGATGACGCGGCGTTTTTGTGCACGTTCGCGGGCCAACTCGCGGCGGTCGGCCAGCTCGACGACGCGCTCGCAACGCTGCGGCGCGCGTGTGGCCTGCAACCTGGGCTCGCGATGGCTTGGTACAACCTAGGCGTGCTGAGCGTGCGGGCAATGCGTTTCGACGAGGCCGACGCGGCCTTGCGCAGGGCGATCGAGCTTGCGCCCGACCATCTGCAGGCGCGCCTGCAACGCGCCGACTTGGCGAAGATGTCCGGCCGCGACGATGACGCCAGGGCAGCGTATCGCGCGGTGCTCGGCAAGCACCCGGCTTGCGGCGATGCGTGGTGGGGTTTGTCCGACATCAGGCAAGCCGGGCTGGGGGAGGACGACATCCCGGCCATGCAAGCCGCGATGCGCGCGCGGGACGCCAGCGAACGCGATCGTATCGCGCTCGGTTTCAGCATCGCGCGGCTGCTGGATCGAAGCAATCGCTGCGCGGAGGCGATGGCCGTGCTCAAGGAAACCCACGCGCATGCGCAACGATTGCAGCCATGGGATACCGCGATGTTCGCGCGCGGCGTGGATGCGATCCTCGCCGCCTTTCCACCGGCGGAAGATGCGGCATCGCCGGCGGAGCTTGGCAAGGGCGTGATCTTCATCGCCAGCTTGCCGCGTTCGGGATCGACCCTTGCCGAGCAGATGCTGGCATCGCATTCGCGCGTCGAGGGTGCCGGCGAACTGCAGGATCTGCCGCAGGTGCTGCTGGAAGAATCCACGCGGCGCGGGCAGCACTACCCGGCATGGGTGGCGTCGATGTCACCCGAAGATTGGCGGCGCCTGGGCGAGCGTTACCTCGCGCGCACCGCGCGCTGGCGGCGCCAGAAGACATTCCATGTCGACAAGCTTCCGGGCAACTGGCTGCACGTGGGCGCGATCCGCGCGATGCTGCCGGGTGCCAAGGTTGTCGTGTGTCGGCGCGATCCGCTCGAAACCTGTTTTTCCTGCTGGCGCCAGTACATGACCGCGGCCGGGCAGGGCTGGACGCACCGCTTCGAAGACTTGGCTGCGTACTGGAACGGATTCGACCGCGCCGTGCGACATTGGCAGCAGGCGCTTCCGGGATTCGTGCATGTGCAACAGTACGAGCACGTGATCGCCGACCCCGCGGTCACGCTGCGCGCGTTGCTGGATTATTGCGGGCTGCCCTTCGAGCAAGCCTGCCTGGAATTCCACCGCAACCCGCGCGAGGTGCGCTCACCCAGCGCCATGCAGGTGCGCGAGCCGCTCAAGCGCGATACCGCGCGCGCTTCGCGCTACGGTGCCTTGCTGGACCCCTTGCGGGCGGCCCTGGGTTTCGTGGACATCATGAGCGCCCATTGACTGCGGAGCGTGTGGCTATTCCGCGAAACGCACCAGCACTGCATCGGCTTCCACGAAATCGCCGGCGGCCGCGGATACGGCTTCGATGACGCCCGCGCGCGGTGCCTTGAGCGACAGCTCCATCTTCATCGCTTCCATCACCAGCAATTCCTGTCCGGCGTCGACCTTGTCGCCGGCCTTGGCCTTGACCAGCACGATGCGGCCCGGCATCGGCGCGATGATCTGGTTGCCCGACGCACTGTCGCCGGTTTCCCATACGAACGCCGGGACCCGCTCGAAACGCCAGCGGATGCCCTCGGCATCGTGCAGCAATACGCGGGCTGCGTCTGCACGCACGTCGATGCGCTGTGCTTCGCCGTCGAAGCGCGCCGACAGCGTGTGCCCATCCCAGCGCGCGGATTCGACGGTGCACGATGCCTCGCCGCATTGCAGCCGGTAGTTGCCGGCATCGCCCCAGGCTTCGACGACGTGGCGCTGGTCGTGCACGGACAACGCCACCAGCCGCTTGCCCGCGTGGCCGACGCGCCAGGCGTCGGCGCGGTTCCACGGCGAATGCGGGTCGGCCGCTTCGCTCGTGACGTGGCATTCCCCGTGCAGCAGGGTCGCGACCGCGGCCGCGCACACGACGCGCTGGTCGGGTTGCGCGGCGCCGGCGACGAATTCATCCAGGTGCCGATCCAGATAGCCGGTGTCGATGCGATGTTCGATGACCGAAGGGTGCCGCACCAGGCGCTCCAGGAATGCGACGTTGGATTTGGGGCCGACGATTTCGCAGCCGGCCAGCGCCTCGCGCATGCGCTGCAGCGCCGAGGGGCGGTCCACGTCCCACACGATCAGTTTCGCGATCATGGGGTCGTAGAAGATCGTCACTGTATCGCCTTGGATCACGCCGCCATCGAGACGCACGTGTGCCGAGGGTTCGGGCAAGCGCAGCCGCACGAGCCTGCCCGAACTGGGCAGGAAGCCGTGGTCCGGATCCTCGGCGTACAGGCGCGCCTCGATGGCGTGCCCATGCGAGTGGATTTGTTCCTGCGTCATTGGCAGCGGTTCGCCATTCGCGACGCGCAACTGCCATTCCACGAGGTCGATGCCGTGCGTCATCTCGGTGACCGGGTGCTCGACTTGCAGGCGCGTGTTCATTTCCATGAAGTGGAAATCGCCTTGCGGCCCGACGATGAATTCGACAGTTCCCGCGCCAACGTAGTTGACGGCCTTGGCCGCCGCGACCGCGGCGGCGCCCATTGCGGCGCGACGTTCCGGTGTCAGGAACGGCGAAGGTGTTTCCTCCAGCACCTTCTGGTAACGCCGTTGCGCCGTGCATTCACGCTCGTCGATGTGGATGACGTTGCCATGGCGATCGCCGAATACCTGGAACTCGATGTGGCGCGGGTGCTCGATGTAACGTTCCAGCAGCATCGCGGCGTCGCCGAACGCGGCCTTGGCGACGCGTTGCGCGGTCGCCAACGCTTCCGGGAATTCGGCATCCGATCGGACGATCTGCATGCCCTTGCCGCCGCCGCCCATCGAGGGTTTCAGCAGCAGCGGGTAGCCGATCTGGTGCGCCTGCTGCGCGAGGAACGCGTTGTCCTGGTTGTCGCCGTCGTAACCGGGTACCAGCGGCACGTCGTGCTTGGCCATCAGATGCTTGGCCGCGGCCTTGGAACCCATCGCCTCGATGCTTTCCGGATCGGGGCCGATGAACACCAGGCCGGCGTCCTTGCAGGCGCGCGAGAAGCCGGTGTTTTCGGACAGGAAGCCGTAGCCCGGATGCACCGCTTCCGCGCTGGTCTTCTTCGCGACTTCGATGATCGCGTCGCCGCGCAGGTACGACTCGTCCGGACGCGAGCCGCCGATGTGCCATGCTTCGTCGGCCAGACGCACGTGCTGCGCGTCTTTGTCGGCATCGGAATACACCGCGATGGTATGGATGCCGAGCCGGCGGCAGGTGCGGATCACGCGGCAGGCGATTTCGCCGCGGTTGGCGATCAGGATCCTATCGAACATTTTTTTCGACACGGATCAACGCGGATGAACACGGATAAGACATGTTGAATATTCTCCTCTTGAATTGCGGGCGTTGGCCGAAATTCACCAACAGCCCGACGTTGTATCCAGTGGCCTTGAGATAGTTGACCAGTTGTGTCTCATGAGCCTTCACGATCTGCGAAACAGCCTTGACCTCCACCACCAGTCTGCTGGCAACGAGCAGATCCACGCGGAACTGTTCGACGATCGAGCGTCGGAAACGAACGTCCAGCGGGACCTGTTGGGCAACTTCCAGCCCGGCATCGCGCAGGGCGATGCAGAATGCATTCTCGTACACGCTTTCCAGGAATCCACTGCCGAGTTCATTGTAAACATCGTAAAAAACACCTATCACCTTGTCGGTAAGTGGGGCGTCGACGAGTCGCGATTCGCCGTTTGTTCTATCCGTGTCCATCCGTGCAAATCCGTGTCCAAAAAGGCCTTATTCGCCTTCCCAGTAATCGCGCGCATCGTCGGCGCGTCCGACGTGCGCGAACATTTGTGGTTTGCCATCCCGGCCCGCGTCGAAAAACGCCAGCACGCCGAATTTGCAGGAATCAGGGTAGTCGCAGATTTCCGGCGATTCGGCGGTGCTGACCGCCAGCACTTTCAACTCGACTTCGCCGGTGTTGTGTAGTTGGTGCGCGGCTTCCGGACCGCCTGGGGGGCAGGCGATCACGTCGCCGGCGCGTACCGAAAACGTCTCGTCGCCGATGCGAACCGCGCCGCTGCCCTCCAGCACCAGGAACATTTCCTCGTTGACGTGGTGGTTGTGGCGTGGATAGGCGCGCTTGCCCGGCGCGATCGCGGTGACGTTGTAGCCCAGTTTGCGCGCACCCAACACGCGCCCGAGTTCGGCGCGGCGTCCGCCGAAGCGCTCGGCGGGCATTTCCGTGCCCATCCTGCGCGACGACTCGGCGAGGTCGTTGTATTGCGCGTCGGCGATGTTGAGGATTCGGTTCATGGCTGTACCCGGTGGTGGAGGTCGCCTGCAATGTGGCGCCCTGCGGCTGCCAGCATGTCGTCAGCAGTCTTCATTGCGGCCGTGCCCACGGCGGCGACTGTTTTTCGAGGAATGCGGACAAGCCTTGCTGGCCTTCCGGCGACACGCGTAGGCGCGCGATGAGGTCCGCGTTCTCGGCGTCGATGCGTTCCATCGATTCCCGCGTCATGCCGGCGGTGCGCAGGGCCAGCTGCTTGGCTTCGTGCTGCGCCGCGGGGCCGCCCTTGGCGAGGAAGTGCAACTGGCGATCGATGGTTTCATCCAGTTGGTCGGCAGCGACACACTGGTGCAAAAGGCCGATGCGTGCGGCTTCGGCGGCGTCGAAGATTTCCGCACTGACGAACAACCGGCGTGCCTGGCGCGGGCCGATGGCCTGCACCACGTACGGCGCGATCGTGGCCGGCACCAGGCCCAGTTTGACTTCGCTCAACGCAAACTTGGCGCCCGCGACGCCGATCGCGATGTCGCAGCAGGCGATCAGGCCCACACCGCCGCCATAGGCCGAACCATTGACGCGTGCGAGGGTCGGTTTCGGGAAGAATTGCAATGCCCGCAGGAGCTTGGCCAGGCGCAGGGCGTCGTCGCGGTTTTCCTCCGCACTGGCCTTGGCCATCCGCCGCATCCAGTTGAGGTCGGCGCCGGCCGAGAAGGTCGCGCCCGCGCCGGTCACGACCAGGGCGCGCAGGCTGGAGTCGTTCGCAAGTGCATCCAGCGCCGCGCTGACTTCGGCGATCAATGCGTCGTCGAAGGCGTTGTGAACCTGCGGGCGGTTCAAGGTCAGCGTCGCGTGGCCGCCGCGGCGTTCGATTTGTATCGTTTCGTCCATGGGTGGGGCCGATCAAAACTGCAAGGATAGCCGCGTTGCGCGCGGCAGGCTTCCGCTTGGGGCCGGTAGCCCGGGTCACAGGCCCCGGATCGCCGCACGTCCCTGTGCTGTCCGGGGCTCGGCCATCCTGGCCTCGGTTGCGTTCATAAATGAGAACGATTAGCATTTGCTGACGAGAACGGTGGGCACGCGCCCACGGAGATACCTTGCAATGCGTTGGACGTCGTTACTTCCGGTATTGGCCTTCGTGGGCGCCACGGCGTTCGCCGTCACGGCGCGCGCCGATGCGATGCCGGCATTCCATCTGGTGCTGCAGAACCACAAGTTCGAGCCGGCGACGTTGAAGGTTCCCGCGGGCACCAAGTTCAAGGTGCTGGTGACCAACCACAACCCGACGCCGTCGGAGTTCGAGAGCACCGATTTCAACCGCGAGAAGATCGTGCTGCCGAACACGACGATCACGGTGTTCATCGGGCCGCTGGACAAGGGCAGCTACAAGTTCTACGACGATTTCGACCACGCCACCACCGGCGTGTTGATCGTGGAGTGATGCAAGATGCTTGGGATTGCACTATTGGTTTTTCGTGAAGTCCTGGAAGCCGCGCTGATCGTGACCGTGGTGGCGGCCGCCACGCGCGGCGTGCCGCATCGTCGGGTGTTCATCGGCGGCGGCATCGCGCTGGGCGTGTTGGGCGCGAGCGTGGTGGCGCTGTGCATGGGGTTCATCGAGGGATCGTTGGGTGGTATCGGGCAGGAAGTGTTCGAGGCCTGTGTGCTGTTGACGGCGGTGGTGATGATCGGCTGGCACGTGACCTGGATGTCCGGCCACGGCAAGGAAATGGTCAAGGAAATGCAGCGTGTCACCGATTCGGTCAAGGCCGGGTCGAGTTCCGTGGCGGTGCTGCTGGTCGTGGTCGCGCTGGCGGTGATGCGGGAAGGTTCCGAAATCGTGCTGTTCCTGTTTGGCATGGCCGCCGGTGGCGCGGGCAAACTGGGGTTCATTGGCGGCGTTCCGATCGGGCTGGCCTGCGGCGTGGGCCTCGGCTTCGCCCTGTACTTCGGGCTGCTGCGCATTCCGATTCGCTACTTCTTCACTGCGACCAACTGGATGCTGGTGGTGCTGGCGTCCGGGTTGGCGGCATCCGCGGCCGGTTACTTGTTGCAGGCCAACCTGCTGCCGGCGTGGGGCAACCAGCTGTGGAATACCTCGTGGCTACTCAGCGACGGTTCGATCGTGGGCCAGGCGGTGCACATCCTGACCGGCTATGTGGCGCGCCCCGCCGGCATGCAGCTGGTGTTCTGGATCGTCACCTTCGTGGCGCTGGTGACGGGCATGCGGCTGGTGTCGATGCGCATGGCGGCAAAGCGGTGTTGCGCGAAACCGCCGAGTCATTCTGCGGTCTCGACTGGCGCCACGCGCACGGCCTGAGTCAAACAACGGGCGCTTGTCGCGCCGTCACCAGGGAAGTTGCCGTCCCAGGTAGTCGAGGTAGCGAAGGCCGGGGATTCCGGCTTGCGCATCCATGGTGTCGGCGAGGTTGGGGATGCTGTCCGCGATGTCCAGCCGGGCCTCGGGACCGCCCAAGTCGGTGCGTACCCAGCCTGGGGCCATCAGCAACAACGTCCTCGGGATGTCGGAGTGGCGCGCGGCGAAGCTGCGCATGAACATGTTGAGCGCGGCCTTGCTGCCGCGATAGACATCCTCGTGTCCGTTCTCGTTATTGGCGATGCTGCCGCGTCCGGACGACATGACGCCGATCGTGCCGCCGGGTCGTACCAAATCCTGCAACACTTCGACGACGCGCATGGGGCTCAGGGCGTTCGTGACCATCACGCGCATGAACTCGTCGGTCGAGACCTCCGCGGCCGTTTCGTGGTTGGCGGTGGTGACACCGGCGTTGACGAACAGCATATCGAATTCCCGCGCGGCCAGGCGCGCGCGCAACGTGCCCACCTGGTCCGGATGGTTGATGTCGACGCGCTCGATTTCAAGTCGCCCGTGGTGGGATTGCGCAAGCTCGTGCAGTCCGGATGGGCGATCGACGCGTTCCGTCGCGACCACCTCCCATCCGCGTCCGAGGTATTCCTGGGCCAAGGCGAGGCCGAGGCCCCGCGAGGCGCCGATGAGCAGGAGCTGCTTGTTGGAAGAGTTTGCAGGCATATGCGGTTTCCTGGGTCCGGGCGTGCGACGAAAAACCACGGCCGCAGTGCAGCCGTGACCCGGAGGTGTGCGTTCAATCGTGCTTGCCGCCGGCGGCAATCTCGCGCACCGCGCGTTCCATGATCGCGGTTACGCGTTCGGCTTATGCCGATGCAGCGGAAATGCTTGCCATGAGCATGCAGGCGGCGAGGGTGATCGGGCGTTGCATGGCCTGACTCCTTGCAACGGGTTACATGCGGAACACGCCGTAGCGTTCGGGCTCGATCGGCGCATTCATCGCTGCGGAAATCGCGAGGCCCAGCACGCGGCGGGTGTCGGTCGGGTCGATGATGCCGTCGTCCCACAGCCGCGCACTGGAATAGTACGGGCTGCCCTGGCGTTCGTATTGTTCGCGGATTGGTGCCTTGAAGGCGTCCTCTTCTTCCTTCGACCACGACTTGCCGGCGACTTCGATGCCGTCGCGCTTGACCGTGGCCAGTACGCTTGCTGCCTGCTCGCCGCCCATCACGCTGATGCGTGCGTTCGGCCACAT
The DNA here is from genome assembly GCA_004299705.1 of Rhodanobacteraceae bacterium. Taxonomy (GTDB): domain Bacteria; phylum Pseudomonadota; class Gammaproteobacteria; order Xanthomonadales; family Rhodanobacteraceae; genus 66-474. The sequence continues at coordinate 48,693 of SCQS01000005.1, forward strand.
CCACAGGAAGCGCGCACCATAGGCGCGGCCACACATCGCGTAGTTGCCGGCGCCGAAGCTGCCGCCGATCACGACAGTGAACTTGGGCACGTGCGAGCAGGCGACGGCGGTGACCATCTTGGCGCCGTCCTTGGCGATGCCGGCCTGCTCGTATTTCTTGCCGACCATGAAGCCGGTGATGTTCTGCAGGAACACCAGCGGCACGTTGCGCTGGTTGCACAGTTCGATGAAGTGCGTGCCCTTGAGCGCGCTTTCCGAGAACAGGATGCCGTTGTTGGCGACGATACCCACCGGGTAACCGTGGATGTGCGCGAACCCGGTGACCAGGGTCTTGCCGTAGCGCGCCTTGAACTCGTGGAACTCGGAGCCATCGACGATGCGTGCGATCACTTCGCGGATGTCGAACGGACGGCGGGTGTCCTCGGGGATCACGCCGTACAATTCCGCGGCCGGGTATTTCGGTTCGCGCGGCTCGGCCGGTGCCAGCGGCATGGATTTCTTGACGTTCAGCGTGGCCACGATGTCGCGCGCGATCGACAACGCGTGCGCGTCGTTCTCCGCGAAGTGATCCGCGACGCCGGAGATGGATGTATGGACGTCCGCGCCGCCCAGCGCTTCCGCATCGACCACTTCGCCGGTCGCGGCCTTCACCAGCGGGGGGCCGCCCAGGAAAATGGTGCCCTGGTTTTTCACGATGATGGTTTCGTCGCTCATCGCCGGCACGTAGGCGCCGCCGGCGGTGCAGCTGCCCATCACCACCGCAATCTGCGGGATGCCCAAGGCCGACATGCGCGCCTGGTTGTAGAAGATCCGCCCGAAGTGCTCCTTGTCGGGAAACACCTCGTCCTGCAGCGGCAGGAACGCGCCACCCGAATCGACGAGGTAGATGCAGGGCAGGCGGTTTTCCAGCGCCACTTCCTGCGCACGCAGGTGCTTCTTCACCGTGATCGGGAAATAGGTGCCGCCTTTTACCGTGGCGTCATTGGCGACGATCACCACTTCCTTGCCGCGGACGCGGCCGATGCCGGTAATGATGCCCGCGCCCGGCGCGGCGCCGTCGTACATGCCGTGCGCGGCCAGCGGCGAGAGTTCGAGGAAGGGCGAGCCTGGATCGAGCAAGGCTCGCACGCGCTCGCGCGGCAACAGCTTGCCACGCGCGACATGCCTGGCGCGGGCTTTTTCGCCACCGCCCTCGGCGGTGCGGGCGAGCTCGGTTTTCAGCTCATCGGTGAGCTTGCGCAGGTTTGCGGTGTTGCCGCGAAAACTGTCGCTCCTGCTGTCGATATTGGTGGGAATGACGGGCATGTTCGGTTCCGTGGCAAACGAGCGCGTGATCCCGCATTCTATCGGCGCCCATGCGTGGCCCCAAAAAGAAACCGGCCGCATGAGGCGGCCGGTTTCAGGTACATCGGGTTGCAACGAGGCGATCAGTGGCCGCTCATCGCATCCTTGGCCTTGCTTGCAGCGTCCTTCATGGCGCCCGCGGCGTTTTTGGCCTTGTTGGCGGCGTCCTTCATCGCGTCCATGGGATTCTGGGCGCTGGATGCCGGCGCGGCGGTGCTGCTCGCAGCCGGTTCGGCGGCGGTCGAAGCCGGCGCGGCAGCGGTTGACGATGCGGCAGGTTCACCGCTCATGGCGTTTTTGGCGGCGTTGGCGGCCGAACCCGCGGCGGCGGCGGCGGAGCCGGCAGCTTGCGCAGCGCCGGTGGCGGCAGAGGAAACGGCAGCGGCGGCATTCTGAGCCTCGTTGGCAGCGGACTGGCCTTCGCCCGAGTGGCTGCATGCGGACAAGGACAGAACCATCGCGGAGGCAACGGCGACCGCAAGAACGGTACGGTTGAACTTCATTGGATATCTCCTGGAATAGGCCGTGGATAGCCACGGAAGTGGCCGCCTTATTAAACCGCGTCTCACGTCATAACGCCAGCGCCCCGCGGTTTCAAGGCAGTTGGCGTTCAGTCGTCACTTACCGGCGCGGCGGTACAAACCTTGCGCCGGGTGGCTCACAGCCGTTCGATCGCGATCGCGGTGGCTTCGCCGCCGCCGATGCACAGCGACGCCACGCCGCGCTTCGCGCCCGCGTGGATCATTGCGTGCAGCAAGGTAACCACGATGCGCGCACCGGTGCAGCCGATCGGATGGCCGAGTGCACAGGCGCCGCCGTGCACATTGAGTTTTTCGTGCGGGATGCCGATGTCCTTCATCGCGGCCATCGCCACCACCGCGAAGGCTTCGTTGACTTCGAACAGGTCGACGTCGCCGACCTTCCAACCGGCCTTCTGCAGCACCTTTTCGATCGCGCCAACCGGCGCGGTGGTGAACCACTGCGGCTCCTGCGAATGCGTGGCGTGCGCGACGATGCGTGCCAGCGGCTTGACCCCGCGCGCCTTCGCATCTTCGGCGGACAACAACACGACCGCCGCCGCGCCGTCCGAAATGCTGGACGAGCTGGCCGCGGTGACGGTGCCGTTTTCCTTGCGGAACGCGGGTCTCAGCGTCGGGATCTTGGTCGGGTCGACCTTGCCGGGGGTTTCATCGACGGACACCTGCACGTCGCCCTTGCGCGAAGGCACCGTGACCGCGGCGATCTCGTCGGCGAAGGCACCGGACTTCACGGCCGCCTGCGCGCGCCGTACCGATTCGGTCGCGAAAGCGTCCTGGTCGGCGCGCGTGAAGTGGTATTTGTCTGCGCAGGCTTCCGCGAAGACACCCATCGACTTGCCGTCGTACGGGTTGGTGAGGCCATCCCACATCATGTGGTCGACCATGCTGCCGTCGCCGATGCGGATGCCGGTGCGCACCGCCGCCATGTGTGGCGCGTTGGTCATGGATTCCATGCCGCCCGCGACGACGACGCTGGCCGAGCCGGCCTTGATCAAATCGTGGCCCAACATGATGGCCTTCATGCCCGAACCGCAGACCTTGTTGAGGGTGGTGCAGCCGGCCGACGGCGGCAGCCCGGCCGCCAGCGCGGCCTGGCGTGCGGGTGCCTGGCCCAGGTTGGCCGGCAGCACGCAGCCCATCAACACTTCGCCCACATCGCCGGGTGCGATGCCCGATTGCTGCAGTGCGGCGGCGATGGCGGCGGCGCCGAGCTTGGGCGTCGGGAAGCCCGTGAACTGGCCGAGGAAGGCGCCGATGGGCGTACGTTTTGCGGCGGCGATGATGATGTCGGACATATTGGACTCCAAGTTGCCGAGTAGTGAGCCAGGTCGTGCAGCGGCTGCGGCCTTGGCTGTGTGACAAGCTGAGCCGCATAGTGGTTTTGGCTCGATGGATTGTTGCGTATTCGAATTGAGCCGCGCTGCCCGGCAGCGTCGGCTCGAATGAGCGTTTCTTCGCTGATGCAAGCAGGCAAGCAATTATGGGGCGAATGCTGCGCTGCCGCAAATGGGGTCTGTGCCGCGCTGCCCGCACTGGTGCAGAATGGCGTGTCATTCCGGAGTGGATGCGTGGACGTATGACGGTCGATCGTTCGATGTGGCGGGTGGTGCGGCGCGCGCCCGAGTGGTTTGCCGCGGGGATTTTGGCCACATCGCTGGCGGCCTGCGGCGGCGGTGGCGGCGGCTCGGTTCGCCCCAGCGTGCCACCCGAATCCACGCCGCCGCCCACCCAGCCGAGCACGCCACAGCCGCCGATCGATGCGCAGTTGTCGATCACCAATACCTACGCCGCGCACAGCGCGGGTTACACCGGTGCGGGCGTCACCATCGGCGTGGTCGACAGCGGCATCATGCGCAGCAACCCGACGGTTGCGGGCCGCGTGTTGCAGGAATACATCGATGTCGATCCCAGCACCAACAACACCAGCGTCGACGACGTGGTCGGGCACGGCACCTGGGTGTCCGAGATCGCCGCGGGCACGCCGTTCGCGCAGTTCCCCGGCGGCATCGCGCCGGGCGCCGATCTGGTGTCGGCGCGCATCCTCGACGACAACTCCCCCGACGACAATGGTAGTTCGCCGCCCTCCACGGTGACTACGCAGGACGCGCAATTCTTCCAGTCGGTCAACCAGCAGTTGATCGGCTCCAACGTCAAGGTGATGAACAATTCCTGGGGCGGCATCACTTGGGATACCACCAACGCCAGCCTGAACCAGGCCTTCGACGCGGCCTACAGTCCGTTCGTCAACCAGCAGGGCGGACTGGTGGTGTTCGCCGCGGGCAACGATTCCAACCCCAACCCCAGCACCATCGCCTCGCTGCCGAGTTACGCGCCGGATCTGGCAAAAGGCTGGCTGGTGGCGGTCGCGGTCAACAGCAACGATCCGACCCAGCTCGACAGTTATTCCAACAAGTGCGGCATCGCGATGGATTACTGCCTGGCCGCGCCGGGCGACGTGATCGTGCTGGACAAGGACACTACCGCCGGCACCACCAACCCGACCTACTGGTCGGTGTCGGGCACTTCGTTCGCGACGCCGGAAGTATCGGGCGCCGCGGCGCTGGTGTGGCAGGCGTTTCCGTATTTCAACAATGATCTGGTGCGACAGACGCTGCTCGGCACCGCCGATCCGCTGGGCGGTTCGCAGCCCAACACCACGTTTGGCTACGGCGAACTCGACGTCGGACGCGCAGTGAAGGGCCCGATGCAGTTCAACTGGGGCAACGTGTCGGTGTCCTTCGCCGGCATCACGTCGACCTGGAGCAACAACATCAGCGGTGCGGGCGGGCTGATCAAGAACGGCACCGGCACGCTGGTTTTGACCGGCACTGACACTTACTCGGGTGGCACGCAGGTGCTGGGCGGAACGCTGCAGGCCAGCCATCCGCTGCCGTCGGCGGTGACCGTGGGTACCGGCGGGACACTGGATGCGCCCGGCGCGGGCACGGTGACCAATGCGGGTACGGTGATCGTCAAGGGTGGGAACGTCAGCGTCAATGAATACACCCAGACCTCGACCGGAACGCTGTCCGTGAGCCTTGGCTCGGCGCTGGGTGTGGCGGGCGCCGCGCAACTCGCAGGCACCTTGAACGTGTTGGGCGCCGATCCGGGCTACGTCAGCAATTCCCATCAGGACGTGCTGAGTGCCACCATGGGCGTAACCGGCACTTTCGCGCAGCTGACGACGTCGCCCGGCGTGTTCCTCAACACGACCATCCAGTACACGCCCAACACGGTATGGCTGGATACCACCAGCCTCAGCATCACGGCCGCGGCGGCGGCGATGGGCATCGTGACCCCGGCATCGGCGGGTGCCGCGCAACGCGTGCAGGTCGGGTTCGACACGTTGAACTCGAAGCTCGCGACGGGCGGCGGCGTCGCGCCGGGCGTGCTGCAGGGCGCAGCGGCGATCCAGCATTCCGCCACGCCGGCGCAGGCCGGTGCCTCGCTGCAGAGTCTTTCGGGGCAGCTCCACGCGGCGAGTGCGGCGATGTTGTTCGACGGCATCGACGCCACCGGCGAAGCGTTGTCGCAACACTTCGACGCTTTCCTGAGTGGGCGCGCCAAGCCCGGCGGTTGGTACGCAGGCCTGGGCTGGCAGGGTGACCTGCAGCGCGGCGGTTACGCCGGCGCCAGCTTCCGCAGCGATGGCGGCATCGTCGGCAGCGATTTCCGCGTCGGCCCCAATGCGTTGCTGGGCTATGCCGTCGGCGCCAGCCAAGGTTACGGCCAGTTGGATGCGTCGTGGGATCACAGCCAGACCTGGGCCGACCACGCGATGATTTACGGTGGTACCTGGCACGGCCCGTGGTACGCCAGCGCCAGCGTCGGCGGCGGCTGGTTCCACGAGGACATGCAGCGGCTGCTGTTGCTTGGGGGCTTTGCCGCGCCGGTAGGCAGCGGCTTTTCCGGCAGCTACCTTGCCGGGTCGCTGGAAGGTGGCTACCGCCTGCATGCGGGCGCGACCGACATCACCCCGTTCGTTGACATGCGTTACCAGCGCCTCGACCAGGGGGCGTTCGCGGAAGCGGGTGGTTATGGCTTCGGGCTGAAGGCCAACGCCCGCATGGTCGGACGGCTGCAATCCGGCGTCGGCCTGCGCGCCGAACGCGGTTGGTGGCTGGCCAACGGCATGCGCATGCAGTTCGACGGCAGCGCCGCGTGGTGGCACGCGTTGCACCAGTACGGCGATGCGTTCGATGCCAGCTTCACCGGTTTCAACGACTGGATGCCGGTCGACGGCGTCGGGCTGTCGCGCGACGAATCGGTGTTGCGCGCGGGTGTTTCGCTGTGGCCGCGCCGCGACTTCGACGTGCGCCTGGGCTATACCCGCGAGCAGGGCTCGCGGCAACAGGCCAACAGCGTGATGCTGCAAGGGACTGTCGCGTTCTGATTGCAAGCACGACGGGTAGGGCGGGAGAAGCGGAGCGCATCCCGCCAAATGAGTCCCGAAGGCGGCGGGTTGTCACCCGCCCTACAGAATTGCGGCTATCAGGCGTTGCCGTAAAACAGTTCGCGCCCGATCAGCATCCGCCGGATTTCGTTGGTGCCGGCGCCGATTTCGTAGAGCTTGGCGTCACGCAGGATGCGGCCGGTCGGGAATTCGTTGATGTAGCCGTTGCCGCCCAGCGACTGGATCGCTTCCAGCGCGACCTGCACCGCGTTGGTGGATGCGTTGAGCAGGCACGAGGCCGGGTCGATGCGCGACTTGATGCCGTGGTCGAACTGCTGCGCGACCATGTAGGCGAAGCCGCGTGCGGATTGCAGCATGGTGTACATGTCGGCGATCTTGGCCTGCATGATCTCGAAGCTGCCGATCGGCGCGTTGAACTGCTTGCGTTCGCGCACGTAGGGCAGGGTGGCGTCGATGGCCGCCTGCATCAATCCGATCGGGCCGCCCGACAGCACCAGCCGTTCGGTGTCGAGGCCGCTCATCAGCACGCGCACGCCTTCGTTCACTTCGCCGATCCGGTTGGCGTCGGGGATTTCGCAGTCCTCGAACACCAGCTCGCAGGTGTTGGAGCCACGCATGCCCAGCTTGTCTAGTTTCTGCGCGGTCGAGAAACCCTTCATGCCCTTTTCGACGATGAAGGCGGTGATGCAGCGGCTGCCGGCGGTGCGGTCGGCGGTGCGCATGTACACCAGCAGCACGTCGGCGTCCGGGCCGTTGGTGATCCACATCTTGTTGCCGTTGGCGATCCAGTGATCACCTTTTTTTTCGGCCTTGCACTTCATGGAACCCACGACGTCGGAGCCGGCGCCGGGTTCGCTCATTGCCAGTGCGCCCACGTATTCGCCCGAGCACAGCTTGGGAATGTATTTCTTCCTCTGCGCCTCGTTGCCGTTGTGGAAGATGTTGTTGACGCACAGGTTGGAATGCGCGCCGTAGGACAGCCCGACCGAACCCGAGGCGCGCGAGATTTCCTCCATCGCCACCAGGTGCGCGAGGAAACCCATGCCGCTGCCACCGAATTCCTCGGAGACGGTGATGCCGAGCAGACCCATGTCGCCCAGCTTCTTCCACAAGTCGTGCGGGAACAGGTTGTCGCGATCGATCGCATCCGCGCGCGGCGCGATTTCCTTGTCCGCGAAGGCGCGCACGCTTTCGCGCAAAAGGTCGATGTCTTCGCCGAGCTTGAAGGGTTGCATGCGGAAACCGGGGTCAGAGTGCACTTTCGATGAAGGTCTGCGATAGCGTGACATCCGGCGCCAGAAAGTGCACTCTGACCCCGGTTTCCCGCTTCATCGTCATTGCCCGCGCATCCGTCCGAGGAACCGCGCACCATCGCTGCCCATCGTCGGCAGCTTGATCTTGCCGACGGCATTGATGCGTTCCTCGGCCATGCGGTCGGCGGCCTTGTAGGTCGGGATGCCGTCGCGGTCGGCGATCTGGAAGATGCGGCCGACGTTGTAGTAGATGCTGCGCATCATGCGCATCGCGCGTTCGCGGTTGTAGCCGTCGATTTCCAGCGACACGTTCATCACGCCGCCGGCGTTCACCGCGTAGTCGGGCGCGTACACCACGCCGCGCTTCATCAGCTCGTCACCGATCTGGTCGGTGGAAAGCTGGTTGTTGGCGATGCCGCAAATGATCGGCGCCTTGATGCGGTCGATGGTCTGCTCGTTGACCGTGCCGCCCAGCGCGCAGGGGCTGTAGACGTCGCAATCGACGTCGTAGATTTCATCGAGGCCAACCGCCTCGCAACCGAGCTCATCCACACAGCGTTGCACCGCTTCCTTGTTGATGTCGGTGACGAACACCTTGGCGCCCTGCTCGCGCAGCAGCTTGATGAACTCGCTGCCGACGTGGCCGGCGCCCTGCACGGCGAAGCTGTACTTGCCGACGTCCTCGTTGCCGTGCTTGTAGTTCAAGGTTGCCATCACGCCCTGCAACGCGCCGTAGGCGGTGAACGGCGAGGGGTCGCCGGAACCGCCGTGCACCTGGTGCACGCCGGTCACGTATTCGGTTTCGCGATAGACGTATTCCATGTCGTTGACGTCGATGCCGACGTCTTCGGCCGTGATGTAACGGCCGTGCAGCGAATTGATGAAGCGGCCGAGCGCGCGGAACAGCGCTTCAGACTTTTCCTTGGCCGGATCGCCGATGATCACGCACTTGCCGCCGCCGAGGTTCAGGCCGGCCACCGCGTTCTTGTAGGTCATGCCGCGCGACAGCCGCAGCACGTCGTTCAGCGCTTCCTCGTCGTTCTTGTACGGCCACATGCGCAGGCCGCCCAGCGCGGGACCGAGCACGGTGTTGTGGATCGCGATGATGGCCTTCAGGCCGGCGTCACGGTTCTGGCAGAACACGACCTGTTCGTGGCCGGTGGTGGCGATGGTGTCGAAGATCATCGGGTCTGGCTCCAGTTGCGCACGGTTCATGGCGCGGAATGGCAAAGAGGCGCCGCATGGCGCCACGTGTGGGACGGCCGCGGGCCGGGTGTCGCATGACTCCGGTCCAGCGTTCGCAGCCGGCGATTGTAGCGGGAGCGTGCGCGAGGGGCAGCCTTGGGCGCATGGGCTACTTCAATACCTGTCGCCAGCCTGTTGTTATTTCGCTGTTTTGCACCTGGCCGGCGGTACCAATAAAGGCGGCGCACGTAGTGCGCCGGCACGCAGCGATAGCCCGGCGCGTGCGCCGGGCTTGAGTGGAAACACAAAGCGATCAGTTCTGGTCGTCGTTGTCGCCGCGGTGGTGGCCGTGACCGTGGCCATGGTCGCGATCGTGCTTGTCCCAGCCATTGTGTCGGCCGTTGTCGTGGTGACCGCGGTCGTGCGAGTCGCGGCCCCAGTACGCACGGCGCATCTGCCAACGATCGCCGTCGTGCACCCAACGCGGCCGGTAGTACACGTAACCCGGGCGGTCGCGGTACCAGCTGCCGCGTACCCAGATGTAACGCTGGCCGCTCCAGTTCCAGTAGCCAGGCGCCCAGACATAGCCCGGCCTTGGTACCGGCACCGCTTCGTATGGCATCGGCGGCGGCGGCGTACCCACGCTGATGCCGATGCTCACCTGTGCGGATGCCTGCGGGGTGAACGCCACGGTGGCGCCGCCGGCGATGGCGAACGCGGCAAGCAATGCAAGTTTGCGTGTATGCACGGTGCATCTCCTCTGTTTCGGCCATTGTGGCCTCGCACCGAGGGTAACCACGCATGGCAACATCGCGCGCGTTTCACCGACCGTTCATTCAGATCGCGTCGGGTTTGCCATTCAGCACGCGTTAGAATGAAGCAATGAGCCAGACTGCCATTGATCTTTCTTCCCGCGAACCCAAGCTGGACACCACGCCGCTGCGTTTCGTCACCGCCGCCAGCCTGTTCGACGGGCACGACGCCGCCATCAACATCATGCGCCGGATCATCCAGTCGCAGGGTGCGGAAGTGATCCACCTTGGCCACAACCGCTCGGTTGAAGACGTGGTGCGCGCCGCGCTGCAGGAAGACGCCGACGGCATCGCGCTGTCCAGCTACCAGGGCGGCCACGTCGAATACTTCAAGTACATGGTGGACATGCTGCGCGAACGCGGCGCCGGCCACATCCGCGTGTTCGGCGGCGGCGGCGGCACCATCACCCCCGAGGAAATCAGGGAACTGCAGGACTACGGCGTCGAACGCATCTACCACCCCAACGACGGCATGCACATGGGGTTGGTGCACATGATCGAGGACGTGGTTGGCCGCGCTAGCGCGGCCAGGGACCGGGGACTGGGGACCGGGGACCAGTCAAAGCACCTGCAGCCGAGCATCGACGACGAGGCCAGCGTCGGGCGGATGCTTTCCCGCATCGAAGACGGCGGCTTCTCAGAATCCGAATTGAAGCTGCTGCGCAAGCAATGGACAAAAAGGGGTCAGAGTCGTTTTTCGTCCGATGCCGGCGCCAAAGACGGTCCCGCTCGAAAACATGACTCTGACCCCTTTTTGCCTCCGGTCATCGGCATTACCGGCACCGGCGGCGCGGGCAAGTCGTCGGTGGTGGACGAACTGCTGCTGCGTTTCCTGCACGCCTTCCCGGAAATGCGCATCGCGGTGCTGGCGGTCGATCCGACCCGCCGCAAGGGCGGCGGCGCGCTGCTGGGCGATCGCATCCGCATGAATGCGCTGCGCTCGCATCGGGTGTTCATGCGCTCGATGGCGACCCGTCGCGCGCACGTCGCCACCAACGCGGTGTTGCACGATGCCATCGCATTCCTGAAGTCGCTGCCGTTCGACCTGGTGATCGTCGAGACCGCCGGCATCGGCCAGGCCGACACCGAAATCGTCGATCTGGTCGATTTTCCCGTCTACGTGATGACCAGCGACTACGGCGCGGCCAGCCAGCTCGAGAAGATCGACATGCTGGATTTCGCGCAGCTCGTCGTGCTCAACAAATACGACCGCCGCGGCGCCGAAGACGCGCTGCGCGACGTGCGCAAACAGTGGAAGCGCAACCACACCGCGTTCCAGATGCCGGATGAAGACGTGCCGGTGTATCCCACCATCGCCAGCCAGTTCAACGACCCCGGCGTGACCTGGATGTTCGTGAACCTGTGCCGGCTCTTGCGGAAAAACCGGGGTCAGAGTCGCCTTTCGGACCCAAGGGCGGGTGCTGACACGGCCCTTGCATCGAAAGGCGACTCTGACCCCGGTTTTTCCCCGCACTGCGACTTCAAACCGCAGATCGACACCACGCTCAAGGAACCCCGCGCCACCGTCCTCATTCCCGGCAAGCGCGTGCGCTACCTCGCCGAAATCGCCGAGCAGGGCAGGGGCATCAATGCCGATGCGAAGCGCATGGCCGAGGCGGCGAGCAAAGCGCAGCATTATTACGAATCGTTGAAGGAACTGGGCGACTCCGATCTGCCGAAGCCGCTGGACCTGTATGGCGCGGAAGCCCTGGTCGCGGGCAAGGCCCGCTCCTACAAGAGCAGTGCCGACGATTCCAAAACCCATGTAGGAGCGGGCCTGCCCGCGACCAACGATGCCGACCGCTCGCTGCTCGTCCTCCGCCAACGCTACAACGAAGCCGTCAAGGAACTCTCCGCCGAAGCCATCCACCTGCTGCGCGACTGGCCTTCCCGCCGCGAATCGGTACAAGCCGAATTCAACGAATACACCGTCCGCGGCAAGGCCATCAAGGTCCAGAACTACCGCGAAACCCTGTCGCACCAGAAGGTGCCGAAGATCGCGCCGCCCGTGACCCGCGACTGGGGCGAGCAGCTCAAGTACCTGATGCTGGAAAACCTGCCCGGCGCGTACCCCTACACCGGCGGCGTGTATCCGTACCGGCGTTCCGGCGAAGACCCGACCCGCATGTTCGCGGGCGAGGGCACGCCCGAGCGCACCAACCGCCGTTTCCACTACCTCAGCCTCGGCCAGCCGGCATCGCGGCTGTCCACCGCGTTCGATTCGGTCACGCTGTACGGCGAAGACCCGGCGCCGCGCCCGGACATCTACGGCAAGATCGGCAACTCCGGCGTGTCCATCGCCACGCTGGTGGACATGAAGAAGCTCTATTCCGGCTTTGATCTCTGCGATCCCAAGACCTCCGTGTCGATGACCATCAACGGCCCCGCGCCGATGATCCTCGCGATGTTCATGAACACCGCGATCGACCAGCAGGTCGAGAAATACCTGAAGGAAGACGACGCGCGCTGGGCCGCCGCGCAGAAGAAGATCGCGGAGCTGCTGAAGGGCAGGCCGCAGCCGCAGTATCACGGCGATCTGCCGCAAGGCAACGACGGCCTCGGCCTTGCACTGCTCGGCGTCACCGGCGACCAGCTTGTCGATGCCGAAACCTACGCCCGCATCAAGGAACACACGCTCTCCACCGTGCGCGGCACCGTCCAGGCCGACATCCTGAAGGAAGACCAGGCGCAGAACACCTGCATCTTCTCCACCGAATTCGCGCTGCGGATGATGGGCGACATCCAGCAGTATTTCGTCGACCACAAGGTGCGCAACTTCTATTCGGTGTCGATCTCGGGCTACCACATCGCCGAGGCCGGCGCGAACCCGATCTCGCAGCTCGCCTTCACGCTGTCGAACGGCTTCACCATCGTCGAGTACTACCTCGCGCGCGGCATGCAGATC
>SCQS01000035.1 GCA_004299705.1 Rhodanobacteraceae bacterium
AGCAGCGCCAGACCGCCCACGCCCACGCCCGTCACGACCGCGCCAAGCCGTTGGCCGAACAGGCTGCGCGCAAGCGCGCTGGCGACCGGGAATGCAATGAACAGGAAAACCAGCACGTTGACCCAGTCCACGCCATTGGTGGCGCCTGTATGGTTGGGCGTCGCCACGGGCGGCAACGGCTCGCCGCGTATGCGCGCGGCCACTTGGTCGATGCCTGCGCTCAAACCAGCGGCGTAATCGCCGTGCCGGAAAAACGGCACCATGGCGTTGTCGATGATGTGACTGGCGGCAATGTCCGGCACCGCGCCCTCCAGCGTTTTGGCCACTTCGATGCGTACGCGGTGATCGTCTTTCGCCACCACGATCAACAGCCCGTCGCCCACTGCTTTCCGGCCGATTTTCCAGATGTTGCCGACACGGTTGGCATAGGCGGCGATGTCCTCCGGCTGGGTGCTGGGCACCATCAGCACTACGACCTGCGATCCCTTGTCGTGTTCCAGCGCGGTCAATTTGGCGTCGAGCGCGGCGCGTTGCTCGCCACTCAGCGTACCCGTGGTGTCGATCACGTGCCCGGTGAGCGGTGGCACCGGCAGCACGGTTTGCGCTTGCGCCAAGCCCAGCGTCAGCCACAGAAGCAGCAGCGTGAATCCCGTTCTCAGGGCTTGGCCGATGGGCATGGGCTGCGCCGGCTTCAGGTGATCTCTGAATCGATTCTTCGACCGGTTACTTGCCGGATGGCGCCGCGGCCGCGCTGCCGCTGAAATCGACTTTGGGGGCGTTCGAGATTTCGGCTTCATTGGTCACCGTGAAATTGGGCTTGGGTTTGTAGCCGAACGCCATCGCGGTCAGATTGGTCGGAAAACTGCGCGTCAGCACGTTGTAGTCCTGCACCGCCTTGATGTAGCGGCCGCGCGCCACGGCGATACGGTTTTCGGTCCCTTCCAGGGCCACGCGCAAATCGGAGAACGCCTTGTTGGCTTTCAGATCGGGGTAGCGTTCCACCGTCACCATCAGGCGACTCAACGCGCCCGACAGCTCGCCTTGGGCGGCCTGGAATTTCTGGAAAGCTGCCGGATCGTTCAGCGTCTCGGGTGTGACTTGGATTGCCGTGGCCTTGGCGCGCGCTTCGATCACTTTGGTCAGCGTGTCCTGTTCGAAATTGGCTTCGCCCTTGACGGTACTGACCAAATTGCTGATCAGATCGGCGCGCCGCTGGTATTGATTCACGACCTCGCTCCACGCGGACTTGGTCGCTTCGTCGTCGCTCTGGAATTGGTTGTAGCCGCAGCCGCTCAAGGTGAACGCAACCAGCAGCAGCGCCGCAATTTTGAAGAACCAGCTTTTCATGAACGATCCTTGGGGAAGGGCGAGCAGGCTGACACGCCCGGCATTTTCAGACCGCGCTCGCGAGAGCGGTTGCGTATTATCGTTTCGGTCAATGGGCGCCCACGCGCGTGCCGGCTGCAGACAGTGCGGGGAAGCGTGCGATCCGTGGGCGGCGGTGTCCGTTCAGGAAGACATGGGCGCCGTGCCGGCCAGGCGGGTTTTCTCCGCCAGGTAACGCTCGGTCACGTCGCGCGCCATGGCTGCGGACCCCAGCACCGTGCCGTCGGCCCTGCGGATCACGCTGAACGTCATGTCGACGTAGAGCTTGCGCCCGTCCTTGTGCTTGCTGCGCGTGGTGCGCACTTCGGCACCGTGCGTGGTGTGGCCGCGTTCCATCGCGCGATTGAAGCCGGTCCAATGCGCGGCGCGGAAGCGCTCGGGAATGATGATGTCGAGGCTCTGGCCGATCGCCTCGGCAGCGCCGAAACCAAACACCGCTTCGGCCTGCGCGTTCCAGACGCGGATCACGCCGGCCTTGTCGGCATAGATGAGCGCGTCGGCCACGTCGGCGACGATGCGATCCCACGGAACGGAAGCGGTGGGCTGTGGAAGTGATGTCATGGCGTCGTCGATCGAAATGAGCTGAGTGCAAATCGTCCGTCCATGTTAGGCGTACACCACACCCGCGGCGACATCGGCGTTATTCGCGGGCGCTCACGACGGGCGCGATGAACAGTCTGGCGAACCCGAACAGCCTGTCGACGAGAACCGTAATGCCGCACGCAGCCGGTTCCGGTGATTTGCCCGCGCGCCAAGTCGCACGGGACGGATTCATGAGCCGCGGTAGGTGGAATAGCTCCACGGGCTGACCAGCAGCGGCACGTGGTAGTGCTGGCTGGCATTGGCCACGCCGAAGTCGATCGTCACCACGTCCAGGAAAGGCGGCTCGGGCAATTGCACGCCACGCGAGCGGAAGTACGCTGCCACGCCGAAACCGAGGCGGTAGGTACCGGCACGCAGACTCTGGTCGTCGTACAGCAGACCGCCGGGGTTGCGTCCATCGGCGTTGAGGTGAAAGCGCTTGACCTCGTGCGCGCTGCCGGCCTGCATTTCATACAGCGCAACTTCCATGCCGGCCGCGGGCGTGCCGTGCATGGTGTCGAGCACGTGCGTGCTGAGTCCCATGGAATCGTCCTTTTCTTGATTTGCTCGGATCGTATCCGGTTTGCTGCGGCCAGCAGCCATGCGGCGTCATGACTCCGCGCGGGTGGTGCGGGCCGCCGACCCAGCGCCGTGGTGAGAGATGCGGCCCGCCATGTTGCACAATGGCCGCCGTGTCCGATCCTGCCGCTCGTTCTCCTGCTGCACGCACCGTTTTGGTGACCGGCGGCGCGCGCCGCCTGGGGCGTGAAATCTGCTTGCAGTTTGCGCGCGCGGGCTGGAACGTGGCGATGCATTACCGCCGTTCTGCGAGTGAGGCGCAGGCGCTTCAACACGAACTGGACAAGCTCGGGTGCCGCGCTTTCTTGATCGCGGCCGACCTGGGCGAACCCGATGCGGCCGAGCGCGTCCTGAGCGACTGCGAGCGGCAGACCGGCGCGCCACCGGATTGCATCGTCAACAACGCCTCGTTGTTCCAAGCCGACGACGCGCTGTCGGCGACGCCGGCACACTTGCAGACGCACTGGTCGATCAACACTGCCACGCCGCTGTTGCTCGCCAACGGCCTGGCGCGCCGCCTGCTGGCGCGAAAGCAGCCCGCGGCGGGGCGCTACAGCGTGGTTCACGTGCTCGATCAGAAAGTGCACAACCTCAATCCGGACTATTTTTCCTACACCGTCAGCAAACTCGCGCTGGCCCAAAGCGTGGCGTTGCAGGCGCAGGCGCTTGCGCCCTGGGTGCGGGTGTGCGGCCTGTC
>SCQS01000036.1 GCA_004299705.1 Rhodanobacteraceae bacterium
CAAACACCCGATCAGGTCTACTTCAACCAACCGCTGCCTCTACCCAAGGCAGCTTGAACCGAGCAGGCATCCACTTATCGAACCGGGTTCGACTGTTCAAACGAGCGGGGCCACTTCTCCGTATATCAAGAGTACGATCCGGACAACTACGTCGAACTCGGACAGGTTGCCACCGCGCGCGGCGCCAAGTCAGGCATCTTGTTGCCTAGCCTCAAACGTATCTATCTTGCAGCGTCACCGGGAGAGCACGCAAAGGGGGGTGGCATCCTTTGGCTTTCGCTGAGACCCTGACGCATCGATGCAGTGCACTCTTCCCTCACGGATTCATCTTCTGCAAGCGCAATATCGATCACCCCTTTAACTGCTAGGGTCATCGAGTTGCTTCGTGGCAAGCCATCCACTCGACCCTATCGCTCGGCATGCCGCATAGCGGGGTTACGCAAGAAGCTTCTCAGCGTCGCACTGCGATGACGAAGAGGCGCATCGGTCGGTCCATGGCACCGTCGAACCCGCTGCAAGCCGCCGCTGGAGGCATCATGGTCATCAGCATGCAGGGCCGCTACACGCGCACCGCGATCGTTCTGCACTGGCTCGTTCTGGCGCTGCTGATCGCGCAGTACATCATCGGCTGGACGATGCCGCACATCGGCCGCCACACGCCGGCGACCACGCTGATCAGCCTGCATTTCTCGATCGGCGTGCTGATCATCGCCGTCATCGTCGTGCGCCTGGCCTGGCGGATCACCCACGGCGAGCCGGCCCACGAGGCAGGGATCCCGCCATGGCAAGTGCGCTCGGCAAGTGTCATCCATTGGCTGCTGTACCTGTTGTTGATCGTGGTGCCGCTGCTGGGCTGGATCAATGCTTCGTATCGCGGGATGCCGATCACGTTCTTCGGACTTTTCCACGTGCCGCCGTTGGTCGGCACCCATGCCGCGGGCTGGGACTGGACCGGCGACATCCACACGCTCATCGCGGAATACGGCATCCTGCCGCTGGTGGGCCTGCATGTCGTCGCGGCGTTGTACCACCACTTCATCCGCCGCGACCAGGTGCTGCAGCGCATGCTGCCGGGCGTGTGACGCAGGTGGGTCACTCTTGGCTGCGCAAGTTCAAGGCAGCCGCAGGCGATGCCCGCGATGAAAGCGAAGCGGTCCTGCACGAAGCACCCGCCTGAGCGCCCAGCCACGGCACTTGGCTGCGTATGCACCGAAAGACAAGATTTCCAAATTGTTTGAAAGCCTCCCCATCCGATAAATGGGGCTCAGCCCACTGCTGAAGGAACCCGACCATGCGCAAGCTGCTTCTCGTTGCATTCGCATCCCTCGCCGCTGTTGGTTCAACGTTGGCATGGGGCGCCAGCCCAAACTCGGGCACGCTGCATGAGATCACGACCATCCCCATCCCTGGCCACGCACTGAAGAGTTTCGACATCAGCGCGTTTTCCGATGCGCAAGGCGTCTACGGCTTTTCCGACCGCTCCAACCGATCAGTGGATTTCATCGACGCGGCCACCGATCGATTCGCGGGCCGCGTCGAGGGCTTCACACACGGTGGACCCAACGGCCTCGTGGCCGTCGGCAACGGGCAGTTCTGGGCTGGCGATGCCGACAGCAAACTGCGCGTGGTCGACATCCGTAGCCGAAAGATCGTCGCCACCATCGATACCGGCGGCAAGCAACGCGTGGACGAGCTGGCCTGGGATCCGCGCAACCGGGTGGTGGTTGCGGTGAACAACGACGACCAACCGCCCTTTGTCAGTTTCGTCTCCACTGCCCCGGGACATCGAATCGTGGGCAAACTGACGTTACCGCAGGCCACGGACGGACTCGAACAGCCGCTCTGGAACCCCGCCGACGGACTGATCTATCTCTCGGTTCCGGTACTTGAACAGGCGGATTCAATTCTGAAGTGCACCGCGGTTGAAGGATGCCTCGAAGAGGGATTGTGGCGATCGGTAGCCTAACCTCTTTCGGGGACGTTGGTTGAGACGATCTTCGATCTGTTGCAGTTGCTGGTCGGACACGGCGCCAAGATCGCAGCCCTTGGGCAAGTACTGGCGCAGCAGTCCATTGAGGTTCTCGTTGCTTCCGCGTTGCCATGCCGAGAAAGGATCGGCGAAGTAGCTGCAGGCGGTGAGCACTTCGTCGATCAGCGCGTATTCTGCGAACTCGCTGCCGTTGTCCCAGGTCAGCGTATGCACGCGGCTGCGCAGCGGATGCAACGCGTGGGTCACGGCCAAAGTCGTTGCGCGGGCCGTGCCATCAGGCAGCCGGCGCAGGCGCACGAAGCCGGTCTTGCGCTCGACCAAGGTCAAAATGCGTGCAGCGCCCTTACCAACCACGGTGTCGCCTTCCCAATCGCCCACGCGTTGCCGACGTGCCACCCGTGCGGGACGCCGGGCGATGCGCCGGCCGCCAAACCGCTGACGTTCGCGCGGCGTGCCGCAGCGATGCCGCCGTCGCTGCTTGCGCCGGCGCAGGCGTTGCCACAACGTGCCGCCGCGTTGACGATCAGCCGCGATGTGCTGATAGATGCGCTCGGCACTTATCGCCACTTCGCCACTCCCGGCGATCTGGTCCGGGCTCCAGTCCTCGCGCAGGCGTGCTTCGACCCGCGCTCACTGTTCAATCCCGATGCGAGGTCGGGCACTGGCCGCGTGGCGCCTGCCGACACAACATCGCTGCGCCGCTCGATGCTCGTAACTTCCCTCTGCCGTCGCGTTGCGCACCAACTCACGCAGCACTGTGCTGTGTGCACGGCCGATCTCACGGCCGATGGCGTGCGACGAGAACCCACCGCGATGCAACCACTGAATCTGATAGCGTTCGTCTTGGCTCAGGTGTGTGTAGCCCATGTGCAGTTCCACTTGGCGGTGAAGCTGCGCAGGCTACCGCACCTGGGCCGCTTCACGGGTCGGTGGTGCACTTCGTAGGTGGATCCGCCACACCACAAGGCCGATGGTGGCATCGCCGTGATCGATCCCGCCAGGCATCGGCTCGTGGCCATGATCCACGTGAGCGAGTGCCTGCCGGCCGGCCTGGCGCTCGGACCGGACGATCACCTGCTCGTCGGCTGCAGCGACGATGCGGTGGCGGCCGGCTTCGCGCCGCGCTCGCTGATCATCGACCTGCATGCACGCAAAATAGTCGCGACGATCCGGCAAGTTGGCGGATCGGACGAAGTGGGGTACGACCCCGGTTCCGGTCGCTACTATCTGGCCGCCGTCGCCAACACCCACGGGCCGGTGCTCGGTGTCATCGATGCGCGCCGCGACGCCTGGCTCGAAAATATTCCGACCGGCAAGCATGCCCATTCGGTGGCCGCCGATCCGCACAGCGGACAGGTATTCGTGCCCATTGCCGCCGACGGCACGATCAAGGATTGCAGCAACGGCTGCGTAGATGTGTTCGGCGGTAAATGAACCGGCATACATCTGTTCCTGTCAGAACGCCAACGACCGCACGTGCTGCTCAAGAGTCCGCTCTCGCCAACAACGGACATACGCGTGGAAAAATTCAATGTCGCCATTGGGTCGAACATCGCCCAATCCCGGCCCCGTTATCCAGAGGCGTTTCACGACGCCGCGGGTTTTGCCCGGCGCCAAGGCCGCGCGGCATCCCACGCCCGCATGCCGCGCAATGCCAGGCCAGCGATGGCGGGCAGCAGGCGCGGCTGCATCAGGCCCGGATCGAACGCGCTCATGCGGCGCGCGTTCTCGCGGTAGCAGTCTTCCACGAAACGTCGGAACGAGAAGCCCTGCAGGAACACGCTCGCCTCCGTCACCGCGAAATCCTTGCCATCGTTGGCATCCTGCCCACGCTTGACCATGCCTTTCAGGCGATTGCCCGCGCGTCCGTAAAAACGCAGCGACTTGACCGCGCGGCGCACCCGCCCCAGGCCGCGCCGCTTTTCGCGCCACGCCATGTAGTTGATGAAGAACACGATGTGCCGGGTTTCCTCGAACATCAGTTTGTCGAAGATGCCGAACAGCGATTCGGGCAGGAACTCGGACTGGCGCGCGGATTTGAACGCGCCGAATCCCAGGAACGAATCGAGGCACTCACCGAATCCGAAGTCGATGAACGCGGTTTCCAGGTCGTCAGGCAGTTTTTCGAGCGGCTGCGCGGTGGCGTCGATGCCGTAGCGTTCGATCATCACGCGGATCAGTTCTGCATGCCGGTGTTCCTCGAAACCTTGCAGGGCCATGGCCGCGTGCACGACCGGGTCGGCGACCTGCGGCGTGAACGCGGCCACGATGGCGCCCGCGCGGCGCTCGGTGTGGTAGACCTCCTGCCAGAACGGCACGCTGCGCAGGCGCGCCAGGTCTTTTTCGGCAAGCTCGGGCCACGGCAGCGTATCGGGATCGTAATCCAGATGCGTATCCATGAACTGCTGGCAGAAAAGCGTCTTGTGTGCTTCCGAGCCGGCTTCGATATGGGTTTTCACGCTGGCTGCCTTTGATCATTCCATTCCTGGACCGCGCCGCGACCGCCGTTCAGCACGATGGACATTTTACATCCGCTGCGCGAACACATGGCATCGACGACTCAGTCTGCACGCGATTGACCACCGGCAGCCGGACGCGGCAGGCTGTACAACAGCGCAGGCAGAAACACGAAGGTCGACACCAGCACGCCGAGCAGGCTCAACAGCAGCAGCGTGCCCATGCTGGCGGTGCCGGGGTTGCGCGAAACCGCCAGCATCCCGAACGCGGTGCCGGTGGTCAGCGCGGAAAACACGATGGCCCGCGCCGTGGGCGAACCCAGGAACCGCAACGCGCCACTGCGCCAGTTCATCACGAAATAGACGTTGAACGACACGCCCACGCCCAGCAGCAACGGCAAGGCAATGATGTTCGCGTAGTCGATGGATATGCCGCCGAGCCGCGCAAACAGCGCCGTCAGCAACGCAGACATCAGGAGGGTCGCCAACACCAGCACCGCGTCGCGGACGTTGCGGAGCACGATCAACAGCACCACCGCGATAGCCAGCGTCGCGTACAGCGCCGCCTCGCGGAACGATCCCAGGATCGTTTCGGCGGATTCCAGCGTGTCGACCGCGGGCCCCAGCGCCTGCGGTGACAGTGAGCGCACGGCGTGCACGAAACGCCTGAGTCCCGCGGTGGTCTGGGCCGCCTGCGTCGGCGTCACCTGCACCCGAACGCGCCCATCGGCAGCGAACCAATCATGCTTGAGTTCGGGCGGAAGATTCTGGAAGGTGATCGGTGCCGCCGACAATGCATCCGCCAATTGCGCAAGGGCCGTCGGCAGAAACCGAGTCAGGGCCTGGTTGGCGAGCAGCAGCGTGGATGCCGGAGCCGTCGCCAGTTTTCCCAGCGATGTCCCTATTCGCAGCAACGGGGAATTGGCAGCGAGCTTGCCGGCGACATCGGTGATCTCCTGGTGCGAGTGCTGCGCGGCCTTGCGTAGCTCGTCCGCCGTCGGCGGCGGCAACGTCGTCGGTGGCGCCGTCACGGTGAACATCAAGTCCGACGCCAGCCCGATTTGTTGCAGCTTGGTTGCCTGGTGCTCGGGGATGAAGTCAGCACCAGAGACGACCTGCGCGACCTCGGGCAACTTGCCCAGGCGGTCGCCCAGGCTTCTCGCCGCCGCGAGATCGGGGACCATCACGTTGATCGTGAACGGGTTGGTGTTCGGGTTGCCTTGCAGCGCGGTCAGCGTGCGCATCGCCTCGCTGTCGGCGCGCTGGGTGTGCAACGGGTTGGCGTCGAAACGTATCGTGAAGACGCCCCACAACCCGCCCGCGGCCAGCACCACGAACGCAGCGAGTACCCATCTTCGATGACGCTCCAGCCAGTTGTCCGCGCGTGCGCCGCCGGGAAGCGGCCCCGTGTAACGCTGCGGGCCGCGCGCCGCCAGCAGGGTCAGAAGTGCCGGCAGGATCGTCAAGGTGCACAGCAGGGCGATCAACATGCCGGCGCCGGCGATGATGCCAAGCTCGGCCACGCCGGTGAATTGGGTCGGCGCGAACGCGAGGAATCCGCACGCCGTCGCCAGCGCGGCAAGGCCGATCTGCCCGGTCACTTCGACCGCGGTCGCATGCAGGACATCCGGGAACGCGTCCTCGCCGCGTTGGCGCGCATGCAGCCGCACGCTGAACTGGATGCCGAAATCCACCGCGAGGCCGACGAACAGCACCGTGAAAGCGACCGACACCAGGTTCAGGCGGCCGATCGCGACCGCCGCAAATCCGAAGGTGTAGACGAGGCCGACGACCAGGGTCACGGCCACCGGAATGATCAGCCGCCACGAATACAAGGCCAACACCAACCACAGCAGCAACAGCAACGCGCTACCCGCCATCATGGGCACCACGCCCTCGGTCAATGAAGCGAATTGCTCGTCGGACAGCGGGATGGAACCGGTGTAATCCACGCGTACGCGCCCGGCCTTCACCTCGGGAAGGCCGTGCGCGATGCGCATCATCGCCTGGGTCGCGACGGCGCCGGGCTCCAATACGTGGTGATTGAGCGCGGGGTGGATCAGCACGAGTTCCACGCCGCCCGTGGAACTGACCAGCTTGGGCACCAGCAGCGCCTGCCAGGAGAGCGGCGCGTAGTGCCCGGCCACCGCTTCATCCAGCGTTTGAGCCACGTGATCCAAGGCCGTGTCATACGAAGCGAGGCCGCCCGTGACCCCATGGCGCACGGCTTCGACCAGCAGGTCCAGTCCTTTGAAAAGACCACGCCCCGATGGATCGATCGCGAGCGGCCCCAGCAGCGGTTGCGCCTGCAGCATGCGGCCGAGCACGCTGTTGAGGTCATCGCGCGACAACAACAGCAGCCCTTCGCGGTCGAAGAACGGACTGATGCCGGGCGTGGACACCGACGGGAACAGGCGCGGATCGGCGGCGAGTTTCTTCGCCAGGTCGGTCGCGGTCGCGCGGGCTTCCTCGACGGTCGGGGCGCGCACCACCGCGACCAGCGTGTTGCTGAATTGCGGAAACTCGCGCTCGAACTGGATGCTGCGCTGGCGCCACGGCAACTGGCTGGAAAACATGTGGTCGGTATCGGTGTCGATGCCCAGCCATGCACGGGTGGCCGCCACGCTGAGCACCACCAATACCAGCGCGAGCAGCACGACAATGAGCGGATGGCGCCCGCTGCGATCCACCAGCCAGACCAATCCACTCCGAATCGCCTTCGCAAACAAAGCGCCTCCTCGCGGCAATGCGCTGTCAGTGACCCGATCCGACGATCACGTACGGAAGTTCGCCCGGTACAGGCGAACGCATGATGACCCGGGTCCAATAGGTGTTTTTCCCGAACAGCGGGATGCCGATGTAACCGCGGAACACCAACCGATCCGGGCTGGCCAGCCGTACCCTGCAATGGTAGGTGCGACCGTTGTCGGTGTCGTAGACTTCACCGCCGATCCACTTGCCGTCGGCGCGGTCGTAATGCAAGCCGGTCAACAGGCGCAACCCGGTCAGCGGTCGCGCACGCAGCGCCGGATTCGGGTTGTTGCGATCGGTGACCACCTTGCCGTCGAGCGCCGGCCCGTCTTCCGGCCCGTAGGTGTCGTGGAGTTGCCACGCGATGTAGCCGTCGAACGTGTCGCCCGCCTGCTGGATGCGGATCACGGCACCATGATTCGCCACCAGCCAATCGCCGACGATCGCGGATGCGGCAGCGGACTCCCCTGGTGCGTTGTCCGCTACGGCGTAACCGCTGACCACCGCCAGCAGCAACACCACGAGCGCGCACAGCCACAGTCGACAGGATCGTCGTTGCGATGCCAGCGTCGTGCTCATCGCACCGCTTCCCTTGCAAATTGAATTCTGACGATCACGCTTTGAACATGCATTGCGAATTCATGTACTGCAAGGTGTAATATAACAGTCATGTCGCAAGCTTGGATCGCCATGACGCTGCTGCATGGGCTCGGGATCGCAATCGCAGCCGCAGCCTTTGCTTATGCATGGGTCACGCTGCTGGCCAGCCGCAGACGGCTGCGGCCGTTTTTGGCGGCTTCGCCGCACGCGCCTTGCGTGCACCCTGTGACGGTGCTCAAGCCACTGCGCGGCGCCGATCCTTATCTCTACGCAAACCTGCGCAGCTTTTGCGTGCAGTCGCATCCCGACTACCAACTGGTGTTCGGCGTGCGCGACTTCGAAGACCCGGCCATTGCCGTGGTGCAGCGGCTGCGCGCGGAATTCCCCGCACGTGACATGGCCCTGGTGGTCAATCCGGCCGCCCACGGCAGCAACCCGAAGGTCAGCAACCTGATCAACATGCTGTCCTTCGCCAAACACGAATGGCTGGTACTTGCCGACAGCGACATTCGCGTGCCCGTGGATTATCTTGCACGCGTGACCGCCCCGCTGGCCGCGCCGGATACCGGCATCGTCACTTGTCTCTATCGCGGCATTGCCGAGCACGGTTTCTGGTCGTGGCTCGGACGGATGTTCATCGACGACTGGTTCGTGCCGTCGGTGCGGCTGGCGCACGCGTTCTCGCAGCCCCGCTATGCGTTCGGCTCCACCATCGCGCTGCGGCGTGACGTATTGGGTGCGATTGGCGGATTCGAAGTGCTGAAGGACACCCTCGCGGACGACTTCTGGCTGGGCGAGCTGGTGCGCCGGCGCCACCTCCGCATCGTCGTTTCCGATTTGCTGGTGGGCACGCAGGTCAGCGAGACGCGTTTGTCTTCGCTGTGGACGCGCGAACTGCGCTGGCTGCGTACCGTGCGGGCGCTCGCCCCGTGGGGCTTTTCCATGACCTGGGTTTGTTTCACCACGCCCGTCGCCGTGCTGGGTTTTGCGCTCGCGCCCGGCGCCTGGGCAGCAGGCCTCGCCGTGCTCGGGATCGGCGCACGGCTGGCGCTGCATTTCATGCAAGCGCGTGCCGAGCGCCCGCACCTCCCATGGTTCGAGGTCCTGCTGGTTCCGCTGCGTGACACCCTGCTGTTGCTGCAATGGGCGACCGCGCTGACCGGCTGGCGCGTGCGTTGGCACGGTCGAACGCTGGACGCGCGCACCAGCCACTCCTCACCCGGTTTGATCAGGCACTCGACAACGTGAAGACACTATTCCTGCAAGCACCCTCTTTCGACGGATTCGACGGCGGCGCGGGTTCGCGCTACCAGGCCAAACGCGAGATCAAGAGTTTCTGGTACCCGACTTGGTTGGCACAGCCGGCGGCGCTGGTGCCCGATTCGCGCCTGCTCGACGCGCCTGCGGACGGGCTTTCGGTCGACGAGACCTTGAAAATCGCGGGGCAATACGAGCTGGTGATCATCCACACCAGCACGCCGTCGTTCCCGACCGACGCCAAGTTCGCGGAACTGCTCAAGGGCGGCAATCCCGACATCATGATCGGGATGGTCGGCGCCAAGGTCGCGATAGAACCCGAAGAGTCGCTGCGGGCATCCACGGCGATCGATTTCGTCGCCCGCGAAGAGTTCGATTACACCTGCAAGGAAATCGCCGACGGGCATCCCCTCAAGAACATCGACGGGGTCAGTTTCAGGCTGCCGGATGGCCAGGTGCAGCACAACCCGCCGCGCGCGAAGATCGTGAACATGGACGACCTGCCGTTCGTGGCGCCCATCTACAAGCGCGACCTCAACATCGACAACTATTTCATCGGCTACCTGCTGCACCCGTATGTATCGTTCTACACGGGCCGCGGTTGCCGCTCGAAATGCACGTTCTGCCTGTGGCCGCAGACCGTCGGCGGCCATCAATACCGTGTGCGCTCGCCGCAAAACGTGCTGGACGAGGTGAAGTGGATCAAGGAGAACATGCCCGAAGTGAAGGAGATCATGTTCGACGACGACACCTTCACCGATTTCAAGCCGCGCGTGGAGGAGATCGCGCGCGGCCTCGGAAAATTGGGCGTCACGTGGTCCTGCAACGCGAAGGCCAACGTGCCCTACGAAACCCTGAAGGTCATGAAGGAAAACGGCCTGCGGCTGTTGCTGGTGGGCTACGAATCCGGCGACGACCAGATCCTGCACAACATCAAGAAGGGACTGCGGACCGACATCGCGCACCAGTTCAGCAAGGACTGCCGCAAGCTCGGGATCCTGGTGCACGGGACGTTCATCCTCGGCTTGCCGGGCGAGACCCGGGAAACCATCGAAAAGACGATCCGCTACGCGCAGGAAATCAACCCGCACACCATACAGATTTCACTCGCGACCCCGTACCCCGGCACGGCGCTGTACAAGCAGGCGATCGAGAACGGCTGGCTGCAACCCAACGAAGCCTCGCACCTGGTCGACACCAAGGGCCTGCAGCTCGCCGCGATCAGCTACCCGGAACTGTCGAGCGATTACATCTACCACAGCGTCGAACGTTTCTACCGCAGCTTCTATTTCCGACCCTCGAAGATCTGGGAAATCGTCAAGGAAATGGCGGCGAGCTGGGACATGACCAAACGCCGCCTGCGCGAAGGCGTCGAGTTCTACCATTTCCTGCACGCGCACAAGGCGACCTGATCGCGATCCCGCTGGCGCGATGCGCCGCCATCGAGCCACACGGCCCCGGCATCGCCGGGTGCGCCAACAAGCAAGACCATCAATCCCGATGCACGCAACGCTGTCTGGCTGGAGGGCACCAACATGAGGCGCGTCATGGGCCGGATCGGCCGCGCCGGTGCCATCGCAATGGCCGTGATCGCGTGCCTGGCCGCGATCGGCGCGCTGGTCGTCCGTCTGGGAGCGGTTCCCTACTTCGAATCGCGCCTGCTGATCACGCAAGACCCGACGACGACGACGATCACGCCCGAATCGTACGGCGTTGCGTACCGCGCGAGGACGATCGACAGCCACGGGCGGAGCTTGCAAGCCTGGATCGTCAACGCCGGGGCCAAGACACCGGCAATCCTGTTTTTCCACGGCAACGGGCAGACCATCCACGACCTCGCCTGCGTGCAGGCATACCTGTATCGACATGGCATATCGTCGATGGTCTTCGATTACTCAGGTTTCGGGCAGAGTACGGGCAAGGCCACGGTCCGCAATCTCGACCAGGACGCCTTGGCGGCGTGGCGCGCGTTCGTCGCCTGGGCCGGGCCGGCGCGCGCAAAGTTTGCCGTCGGCTATTCATTGGGGACCGGCATCCTGTTGCACGCTGCGGCCCGGTTCAAGCAACGGCCGGACGGCATCGCGGTCTATGGCGCCTTCAGTTCGATCAAGCACGCGATCGTGCATCTGCGTGACGCACCGGCATGGCTTGCGCCGCTGGGGCCGGATATCTGGAACAACGTGGCGGCGGCATCGCATCTGGATGCGCCATTGCTGGTCGTGGCCGGCGCGGACGACACCATCGTTCCGCCGGCGATGGGCAGGCCCATCGCGAGGGAAGCGTCCAGCGCGCGAGGCGGACGCTACGTGTTGATTCCGGGTGTCGGTCATGACGGCATCGTCGCCCACATGCCTGCCGTGTGGTCACCGATCCTGAAATTCATCCAGGCACGTGTTGCTCCCCGCGCTATGGCAACTCGTGGAAACGTTGCAGGGCCCGCGTCATCGACGGCTCCCGGCATGACAGCCCAGCCGTTGTAGGTGCTGATCGACTGCCTTGTCGCAGAGGCGCATTCCTGAGACCGGCGAGGCCGCGGCACAGGTGTCAAAACGTCTTCGGCGCGACTTCCACCTCGTCTTCACGCACAATGCGTAGGATCAGGGGTGCCGCAGGCAACTTGCTGAAGGAGAACTGCAGGATGATTGCCCAAGCTTCCGCCAGCGCAGCGCGGCGAAATGCCGAAGCCTACCAGGCGCGTATCCTCCCGGCGGTGTCGCGCACCTTTGCGTTGACGATCCCGCAACTGGATGCGCGCCTGCGCACGGTGATCGCCAATGCCTATCTGTTGTGCCGGATCGCGGACACCATCGAGGACGAACGTGCCCTGCCGGGCGACGTCAAGCAGCAGTTCCACGACCGTTTTACCCGGGTGGTGGCCTCGACCGAAGACCCTGCCTCGTTCGCGCGCAACCTGGCGCCCTTGCTCAACGGCAACACCCTGGACGCCGAGCGCGACCTGGTGGCCAATACCCCGGCCGTGATCGAGGTCACCGACGGTTTCAACCTGGCCCAGCGCGAGTCGCTGGCAC
>SCQS01000037.1 GCA_004299705.1 Rhodanobacteraceae bacterium
AAAATGCGTGCGGGCCGGCCGGGCTTGCCGACGCGCCCTCCGTGGCGCGGCGGCAAGTGGGCGCAGTCCCTTGCGCCCACCCTGCGGGCCTTCTCGTCCGGCCCGCACCGCAGCACAGGGACCCCAGTTCCGCTTCGATGACGGCCATCGTGGCCTAGTGCGAAGCGAGGCCGAGCAAACTGCTTCGCCCGTCACGCGCGCAGGATGCGCGCCAAGCGGGGCCCCTCGAACACGGCGAGCGGACGACGGAAAAGTCCGAAGGATGGCCCGCAGGATGCGGGCCAGTTCGCCGCCGGCACAGGGACGTGCCGTCGGCGAACCCCGGCGGCCGCGAGCGAACCCTGAGCCCATGGATGGGCGAAGGGCGGGTTCGCGGGGTGGCCTTCTCTTTGGTGACTTTCTCTTGGCCACGCAAGAGAAAGTCACCCGTCCGCCCGGGAGGCGGACGGAAAAAGACAGGGACGTCGACATCCCCCCGCCGCTGCGCGGCGACCCCCTTCGTTCCGAAGGGGGTGAGTTACGAGCGGCGGAGGCAGCGGCATGACCAGCCTGCCCGCGCCAGCGAAGAAAAAACTCGGGTTGGTCATCGACCTCGACATCTGCGTCGGCTGCCATGCCTGCGCGGTTGCATGCAAGGAATGGAACGACGGTGGCGACTTCGGGCCGCTGGCCGATGACGATCCGTACGGCGCCGAACCACACGGGGTGTGGTTCAACCGGGTGCATAGCTACGAAATAACGGGACTCGAAACTCGGGACTCGGGACTCCAACAAGGCGCGCTCGGCAATGCGGGAAATGCTTCGGTATCCGGGGACGAGCAGCGCGGACAATCGAGCTGCGATGCTTCTGCCTCCCGAGTCCCGGGTCCCGGGTCCCGAGCCCCGCAGATGGTGCACTTCCCGCGTTCGTGCCTGCACTGCGAGACGCCGGATTGCGTGACGGTGTGTCCGACCGGCGCCAGCTACAAGCGTGCCGAGGACGGTATCGTGCTGGTCGATCAGGACAAATGCATCGGCTGCCAGTTGTGTGCGTGGGCGTGTCCGTACGGCGCACGCGAGATCTCGTTGCCGCACCCGCGGGCCGCGACTTCGGATGCGGGCCGCAAGGACGCCAAGCGCGGCACGATGCAGAAGTGCACGCTGTGCGTGGATCGCATCTACAACGAAACGCTGGAGATGCGCGATCGCCAGCCGGCCTGCGTGCTGGCCTGCCCGACCCGCGCGCGGATGTTCGGCGATCTCGGCGATCCCGATTCGGACGTATCGAAAGTCGTCGCCGCCCGCGAGGGTTACGCGCTGATGCCGGAGTTCGGCTACCAGCCCGTCAACCGCTACCTGCCGCCGCGCCCGCGCCGCGACGGTTCGACGGCAAACACTGCAACCGAACCGGCCGGAGAAACCCTCGACACCACGCAGCTTCCACCGCTGCTGCGCTGGCTGGACAAGGCGCTGTCGCGATGAAGCCCGCGCTTTCGGTCATTTTCTTCACGGTGCTTTCGGGCGCGGGCTACGGACTCTGGTGCTGGCTCGGCGCCGCGCTGGCTGCCGGTGCGTACCCGCTCGGGCGCATGGACGTGCTGGTGCCGCTGGCGTTCGGATTCGTGCTGGTGAGCGCGGGGCTGCTGGCCTCGACTTCGCACCTCGGTCGGCCCGAACGCGCATGGCGCGCGCTGACGCAATGGAAAAGTTCGTGGCTGTCGCGCGAGGGCATCGCCTCGCTGGTGACCTATCTGCCGGTGCTGGCGGTGGCCGGGCTGACGTTCGCCGGCAGCGCCGGCGTCGGCATCCGCATCGCGGGTGCGCTGCTGGCGCTGTGCGCGCTCGCGACCGTGCTGTGCACCGCCAACATCTACCGTTCGCTCAAGACCATCGCGGCGTGGCGCGCGCCGCAGGTGCTGCCGCTGTATTTCCTGTTCGCGCTGCTGTCCGGCGGCCTGTGGTTGTGGGCGTGGCTGGCCTTGGCGACGTTTTACCCGCTCAGCGTCGCGTTCCCGCTGGCCTTGCTGATGCTGGCCGTGATCGCGGCGGTGATCAAGACCGATTACTGGCGCCGCATCGACGGCTTGCCTTCCAATACGGCGGGCCATGCGACGGGCCTGGAAAGGTTGGGACAAGTGCGCGCATTCGAGGGGCCAGTGACGGAAGAAAGCTACCTGACCCGCGAAATGGCCTTCGTGCTGGCGCGCAAGCACGCGGCGCGGTTGCGTCGCACGGCGGTGTTGTTGTTCACGATCCTGCCCGTGGTCGGCATCGCCGCGACCCTGTCCGGGCGCGCGCTGTGGCTGGCGCCCGTGGCCGCGCTGCTGGCCATCGCCGGCCTGTTCGTCGAACGCTGGCTGTTCTTCGCCGAAGCGCGCCACGCGGTGGCGGCGTTCTTCCCCTTGCATCGGGCTTGAAAGGGCAGCCCGAGCCCCAGTTTTCATCACATAAATTTAACAACCATTCAGTGCCTGGGCCCCAATCTTGCGGGTTCGCGCTGAAAAATCCCCAAGGAGTTACCCATGAAACCCTCCCGCGTCGCCGCACTCGCGGCGATTTCCGCGTTGTGCCTGCCGGTGCTGGCGCTGGCAGCGCCCGACAGCAATTGGAGTGGCAGCGGCGAGTTCGGCCTCGCCAACGCCACCGGCAACACCAAGTCGTTGAACGCCGATGCCAAACTGAAACTCGGCTACGAAGACGATACCTGGAAGGACGCGTTCTTCCTCGACGCCAACCGCGCCAAGAGCAACGTCAAGGTGCCGGTGTATGTCAACGGCGTCGAGACCGGCACCACCGACAGCTACGAAACCACCGCCAACCACTACGACGTGGGCGGCTCGGTCGGCTACAAGTTCAATCCGCGCGCCTACGTGGTCGGCGCCGCGCGCTACGACCACGATGACTTCGCGCCCAACCGCTGGCAGGAAGTCGTGTCGGTCGGTTTCGGTTACATCCTGCTGAAGGATGCCCGCCAGGAGCTGT
Organism: Rhodanobacteraceae bacterium; assembly: GCA_004299705.1. GTDB lineage: Bacteria > Pseudomonadota > Gammaproteobacteria > Xanthomonadales > Rhodanobacteraceae > 66-474. The sequence continues at coordinate 2,962 of SCQS01000037.1, forward strand.
CGTTCGAAGCCGGCCCCGGTTACAAGCGTTATCAGCCGCAAACCTATACCGTGGTCGATTCCACGGTGACGCCGCCGCTGGTCACCACGGTCATTCCACCCAAGCAGAACGAGGCGATCGGCCGCGGCCTGGTCAACTACAAGCTGGCACTGACCGACAGCGCCAGCCTGCAGGAAACGTTCCTGGCCGAAGTCGGCAACCAGAACAAGTACTACCAGAACGACATCGGCGTGGCGGTCGCGATGACCAAGACGCTGGCGCTGAAGGTGGCCTACGAGAACCGTTACAACTCCAACATCGTGCCGGGCACCAAGCACCTCGACAGCCTGTTCACCACCAACCTGGTGTACAGCTTCGGGGGGTCGAAGTAAGGGCGGTACCGGGGACCGGGAAAGCGTAACGCGCTCACCCCCTTCGGGACGAAGGGGGTCGCCGCGTAGCGGCGGGGGGATGCTGCACGCGACAAAAAGCCATCCCCCTCGTTCCCCCTTCGCAAGCGAAGGGGGAGGGCACACCGGATCAACCCGCCAGCTTCGCCTTCACCCGCTGCGACAGCGCGCCCATGTCGGCGCGGCCGGCCGCGCGTTCCTTGAGCAGCGCCATCACCTTGCCCATGTCGCGCGGTGACGTTGCACCCGCATCGGCGATGCATTGCGCGATCAGCGCGTCGAGCTCGGCGTCGCCGAGTTGCGCGGGCAGATAGCCCTCGATCACGCCGATCTCGTAGCGTTCCTGCGCGGCCAGGTCCTCGCGCTTGGCGGCTTCGTACTGCGCAACGGAATCGCGCCGCTGCTTCAGCATCTTTTCCAGCACGCCCAACACTTGCGTGTCGTCCAGCGTGATGCGCTCGTCGACTTCGCGCTGCTTGAGCGCAGCCAGGATCAAGCGGATCACGCCGAGGCGCGGCTTGTCGCCGCCTTTCATCGCGGCTTTCATGTCGTCGGTGATGCGGGCTTTGAGATCGCTCATGGCACTCTCCGGATCAAAAACGCAGAAACGCGAAACGGCCGGCGCCGCAGGGCGGGGCCGGCCGTCGCAATGTGCTTGGGACGCGTTGCTCAGTACAGGCGCTTGCGGCGCGTGACTTCGCGCGAAACGCGGCGCAGGTGGCGCTTGACCGCCGCAGCGCGCTTGCGCTTGCGTTCCTGGGTCGGTTTCTCGTAAAACTCGCGCTTGCGAGTTTCGGCGAGTACGCCGGCCTTCTCGCAAGTGCGCTTGAAACGGCGCAGGGCGATTTCGAACGGTTCGTTCTCGCGGACTTTGACGCTGGGCATGGACGCTCCACTTGGTAAACTGACCCGCTTGGGTGCGGGTGAGCCGCGAATTATAGCGTGACTGTCATGACCATTTCAAAGGGCGGCGCCATGGGCCCGGTACTCGGCATCGAAAGCTCGTGCGACGAGACCGGGGTCGCCGTCTATCAGGCCGACAAGGGTCTGCTGGCGCACCGCCTGTATTCGCAGATCAAGCTGCACGCGCTGTACGGCGGGGTGGTGCCGGAACTGGCCAGCCGCGACCACGTGCGCAAGCTGCTTCCCCTTTTGCGCCAGACACTTGAAGAAGGCGGCCTCAAGGTATCCGACCTGTCCGCGGTGGCCTACACCGCCGGCCCCGGCCTGATCGGCGCGCTGCTGGTCGGCGCCTCGGTGGCGCGCTCGCTGGCCTGGGCGCTGGAAGTGCCGGCCATTGCGATCCACCACATGGAGGGCCACCTGCTGGCGCCCATGCTCGAAGAACCCGCTCCCGGAACCGAGCCGCTGGCACCGCCGTTCGTGGCGCTGCTGGTGTCGGGCGGCCACTCGCTGCTGGTCGGGGTCGACAAGATCGGCAGCTACACGATCCTCGGCGACACCCTGGACGACGCCGCCGGCGAGGCCTTCGACAAGACCGCCAAGCTGATGGGCCTGCCCTATCCGGGCGGTCCGGCGCTGGCGAAGATCGCCGAAACCGGCGACCCCAAGGCGTTCAAATTCTCGCGCCCGATGACCGACCGGCCGGGACTCGACTTCAGTTTCTCGGGCCTCAAGACCCAGGTGTTGCTGGCGTGGCGCAACAGCAACCAGACCGATTTCACCAAAGCCAACATCGCGCGCGGCTTCGAGGAAGCCATCGTGGAAACGCTGGCGATCAAGTGCCGGCGCGCGCTGGCGCAGACTGGCTACAAGCGGCTGGTGGTGTCGGGTGGCGTCGGCGCCAACAAGCGCCTGCGCGCGCAACTGGCCGAGGCCGGCCAGCGCGAAGGTTTCCAGACGTATTTCCCGCGCCTCGCGTTCTGCACCGACAACGGCGCGATGATCGCGCTGGCGGGTTCGATCCGATTGGCGGCGGGCCAGACCACGGGGCCGGAAATCCTGGTGCAGCCGCGTTGGGATTTGCAGACGCTGCCGGAAGTTGCCTGAGCATGGATACCGTTTTCATCGAAGCGCTGGAAGTCGAAACCGTCATTGGCATCTACGACTGGGAGCGCAAGATCCGCCAGAAGGTCGTGCTGGACGTCGAGATGGCTTTCGACAACACCAAGCCCGCCGCCAGCGACAGGATCGAGGACACGGTCAATTACAAGGCGGTGTCCAAGCGTCTGATCGCGTTCATCGAGGCTTCGCACTTCGAGCTCGTGGAAACGCTGGCCGAACGCTGCGCGGCGATCATCCGCGACGAGTTCAAGGTGCCGTGGTTGCGCTTGCGCCTGGCCAAACCTGGCGCGGTCACGGGCTCGAAGGCCGTGGGCGTCGTGATTGAACGCGGCACGCGCACCTGACGCCATGGCGCGCGTTTACCTGAGCCTCGGCTCCAACATCGAGCCCGAACGGCACCTCGCTGACGCGCTGCGCGCGCTGCGCGACCGCTTCGGCACGCTCGTAGTGTCACCGACCTACCGCAGCGCCGCAGTGGGTTTTGCAGGCGCGGCGTTCCTCAACAATGCGGCGGCATTCGATTGCGATCTCGACCATGCCACCTTGCGTGACTGGCTGCGCGCGCTGGAAGATGCCTCGGGTCGCGATCGCAGCCTGCCGCGTTACGCCGATCGCACGCTGGATCTCGACATCGCAATGTGGTGCGACGGCGGCGATTGCACGACCGATCTGACACGCGAGGAGTTCGAACGCGCGCACGTGCTGGCGCCGCTGGCCGATCTTGCTCCCGACCTGCGCGAACCGTTCGCAGGCACGTCAATCCGGGAACGCTGGCGAGAACTTGCGCCGATGTTGCCGAATCTGGAGCGTTTGCCCGATCACGCTCTGCGCTAACCGGCGGGTTGGCACCCGCCCTACGTAGTTGTGGTAGGGCGGGAGCAGCGTAGCGAATCCCGCCAATGCGCAAGACAGGCAAACGTCTCATTCAACTGTGGTTGCTTACAGCCCCGCTTCGCGCGCAGCCTGTGCCCGATCGCGTTCAACCCGCTGCGCCGGGATTTCGGTGCTGCGTCCGGCCGGAATGAATTCGACGTCGTGCGTGAACATCGCGATCGCGGTGCGCGCCACCTGGCGCGTGTCGTACCACGCGTAGACACCGACACCCAGCGCGCCCGCGACCGGCAGCATCCGCGCCAGCGAACTGCCCAGCGCGCGTTCGGACAACTTGATGCCGATGCGGTTGGCGACACCGCGGATCGCGTGGGTGCTGGCGGCATGCACGACCCAGCGCTGGCCGGCGCGCACCACCAGGTCGCGCACCGCCTGCGAGGCCGCGTGCCGGAACAGGCAATACAGCATTTGCTCACGCGTGAGCGTGGTGTGCTGGCCGCAGGCGGCGGCGATATCGGCCACCATCTGCGCCTGGATTTTCCAGATCGCCACCAGCTCCGGCAGCACCGTCAGCCAGCCCAATGGTCCCGGCGGCAGCGCCAGGGATGACGAGGCCAGGAACGCCTTGCGCCGCGCGGCCAGCGCGATGGCCTCCGCACGCGCACGCGGATGTTCACTGGGATGCTCGCGGCTGTCCGGGATATGCGAAAGGAAATCGAGGATCTGCTGCGCGATCCGCTGCGAGGATTGGCCGGCGGGGACAGGAACGGCAGCGTTCATCGGAACCTTCGATTCGCGTGGACGGCCACCAACATGCCGCCGTCGCGCGCCCGATTCAAGTCAACCGTGCCGATGCTTCAGCCAACACTCACACGCCCAGGATACGGCCGCCGTCCACGCGGATCGTCTGGCCGGTGACATAGCTTGCATCGCGGATCAGCCACAGCACCGTGCCGGCCACGTCCACAGGCGTGCCCTGCCGCTTCAGCGCGGTTTGTTCGTTCAGGGCGAGTTGCCGGGCCGCATCGGGACTGCCCTCGGGCGGCAACATGTTGCCCGGCGCGACCGCGTTCACCCGCACCTCGGGCCCGAGTTCCTGCGCCAGCGCAAAGGTCGCCATGCGCAGCGCGGCCTTGCTCATGCAGTACACCGCGTGCCCGCGCAGCGGGCGCTCGGCGTAGATGTCGGTGATGTTGACGATGCACCCGCGTGCCGCCTTCAGGTGCGGCGCGGCGACTTGCGCCAGCAACAGCGGTGCACGCGCGTTGGCCGCGAACAAGGCATCCCACTGCTGCGCCGTGATCGTGCCCAGTGGGGTCGGGTAAAACGCCGACGCATTGTTGACCAGTGCGTCCAGTCGGCCGAAATGCGCGGCAGCGGCGTCGACCAGACCTGGCAACCTGTCGACATCGGCCAGGTCGGCCTGCAGCACCAGCGTTGAACGCGCACGCGCGGATTCCAGTTCCGCGACCAAGGCATCGAGCTCGTCGCGCGAACGCCGATAGTGCAAGGCCAGGTCGTAGCCGGCCGCGTGCAGGGTGCGTGCGATCACCGCGCCGACGCGGCGGGCGGCGCCGGTGATCAGTGCCACGGGGCGGGTGTCTTCGGCCATTTTCACAACTCCGCGTTATGCTGCGCGATTCGCAGCCTGCCGCAACCGCGGGAAAATCGCCAGCTTGGACACCGCCCTGCCCCAACCCTCCGCCGACGAGAGCGCGCATTCCGCGCGGCTGGCGGAGGTAATCCGTCAGGAGATCGCTACGGCCGGCCCGATCCCGTTCGCACGCTTCATGGAGCGTTGCCTGTACACGCCAAGGCTCGGTTACTACAGCGCGGGCCGGCTGAAGTTCGGCAAGGCCGGCGATTTCGTGACCGCACCGGAACTCGGGGATTTGTTCGCGCGCTGCGTTGCCAACGCCTTGGCGCCGGCGTTGCGCGCCTGCGGCGAAGACGCGGTGTGGTTCGAACTCGGCGGCGGTAGCGGCGCCTTCGCGCGCGACTGCCTGCGCGCGTTGCAGGCGCTCGATGCGCTGCCGCGTCACTATTGGCTGCTGGAACCCTCGGCCGACCTGCGCGAACGCCAACGCGAATGCCTGCGCACCGGCCTGCCCGCGGAAGTGTTTGCGCGTTGCACCTGGCTGGATCGTCCGCCGCAACACCCGTGGTCGGGCGTGCTGTTCGCCAACGAAGTGCTGGACGCGTTGCCGGTGACGCGTTTCACGGTCGCCAACGGCGAGGTGTTCGAGGAACACGTCGACACCACCGCCAACGGCGCGTTCAAACGTACGGATCGCCCCGCCGACCCGCTGGTCGCGGGCGCGGTGCGCCACCTGCAACGGCACCTCGGCCGTGAGTTCGACGACGGCTACCGTTCCGAAGTGCTGCCGCAACTACCGTGGTGGTTGGAAGCGATCGCGGGCGAACAGACGTGCGGCGCGGCGCTCATCGTCGATTACGGTTACGTGCGCCGCGAGTTCTACCAGCCCGAACGCCGCGACGGCACCTTGTTGTGCCACTACCGCCACCGCGCCCTCGCCGATCCGCTGGTCCTGCCAGGCTTGCAGGACATCACCGCCTCGATCGATTTCACCGCGCTGGCCGAAGCCGGCATCGGCGCGGGTTTCGAGCCGGTGGCGTACCTGTTCCAGTCCGACTTCCTGATGGCGTCCGGGCTGGACGCAGCCTTCCTCGCTGCGCGCGATGCTGCGTCCGACGAAGCCGCCCGCTACGCGCTGGCGCAGCAGGTCAAGCGCCTGACCCTGCCGGGGGAAATGGGCGAACGTTTCCAGGCCATGCTGTTCGCGCGCGGACTGGATATCGACGCGGTGTTCGCCCCCTTGCTGGCGGCTGACCGCAGTGCCCGTCTTTGACCCGGCGAAACCTCGCTGAAAGGCAACCGGAGCATGCTGTAGCCGTTGATGGCGCACGATTTCGCCAAAGCGCCGTCAAAATCGACGACAATGGACGCACTTTTGGCGAGCTGGCATCGGCCGGTTCGCGTTCGCGTCACCCCCTTCGATCATGACCACCACCCTTGCCACCTTGCTGCTGCTGCTAGGCTCGGTCGTTTGCGACGTGAGCGGGCAGGTGTGCTTCAAGCTCGGCGTCGGCCATGAGGAAGGCGCAGGGGAACAGGCGCAGTCGCTGGTCCACAAGGTGCTGCACTCGCCGTGGATCGCCGTGGGCGTCGCGGTGTACGCGGTGGAATTCGTGTTCTGGTTCGCGGCGCTGTCGCGCGTGCAGTTGAGCTTTGCCTTCCCGATCATGGCGCTCAGCTACGTCGGCGTGGTGCTGGCCAGCCGCTTCATCCTGAACGAACGCATCTCGCTGCGCCGCTGGGCGGGGATAGGAACGATCGTCGTCGGGGTCGTATTGGTGACCGGGCAGCAGCTGGGTTGATTGAAGCAGGGCTGAAGGAATCAGGGCAAGCATGACCCAATCGATGATCAAACAGGCGGACTTCCTGCTGCGCGGTGGGCGCGCCGGGGTGCTGCTGATCCACGGCCTCACCGGCACGCCGGCCGAGATGCGTTTCGTGGGCAAGGGCCTGAACCGCGCCGGCTTCACGGTGTACGGTATGCAGTTGGCCGGCCACTGCGGCAGCGAGGCCGATCTTCTGAAAACCGGCTGGCGCGACTGGGCGCGCAGCGTGCGCGAAGGCGCCGATCGACTGCGCCGCGATGTCGACCACCTGTTCGTGGCCGGCCTGTCGATGGGCTCGGTGCTGGCGTTGAACCTCGCGATCGAACGCCCGCAGTGGGTGGATGGCCTCGGGCTGTATGGCAGCACGCTGTTCTACGACGGCTGGACCATTCCGCGCATGGCGCGACTGTCGTTCATGCTGCCGCTGGTGTGCGGCGTCGGCCTGTTCAAGCAACGCCGCTTCATGGAAAGTTTTCCGTACGGCATCAAGGACGAGCGCGTGCGCCTGCGCATCGCCGGCGCGATGCTGGACGGCCAAAGCGATGCCGCCGGCCTGCCCGGCAACCCGTGGCCATCGCTGGCGGAATTCCACAAGCTTGTGTGGCACGTGCGCCCGCGCCTGCAGGATGTGCGGGTGCCCGCGCTGCTGATGCACGCCGCCGACGACGACATCGCCAGCGTGCGCAACGTGCGCGTGATCGAGCGCCGCGTCACCGGCCCCACCGAAACGGTGCTGCTCAACGACAGCTACCACATGATCACGGTCGACGGCGAACGCGACAAGGTGATCGCGCGCTCGGTGGATTTCTTCACGCGCATCCTCAGTGAAAATCCTGTGCGCTTGCCGCACCCACGCCTCAGCGCGGCGCCCTCGGCCGCATGAGCGGGCCCAGGCTCGCGGCTTCCAGCCAGCGTCCTGTCGCAGGCGAACACCGGCGCGCCAATCTCATGCGCGGCCGGCTGTCGCCGCTGCTGGTGGCGTGGCTGCTGCTGCTGGCGGTCGAAACCTTCGGCCAGGTGGCGATCAGGACGGCCGGCATCGAGGTCGGCGCGTTCGAACTCGATCGACGCTCCGTCCTCAAGGCGTTGTCCACGCCATGGCTGTGGGTCGGTCTGGCCTGCTATCTCGGCCAGTTCGCGATCTGGATGCGGATTCTGGAAAAATCCGCGCTGTCTTCGGCCTTCCCCACCAGTGCGATCGTGTTCGTCGCGGTGATGATCACGTCGTGGGCCGTGTTCGGCGATTCGATGGGCTGGGAGAAGCTGCTCGGGTCGGCCATCATCGTCGCTGGTATCCTGTTGCTGGGCAGCGACGCACAACCCACTCCGCCTGTGCCATCGCGCAACGACGCCGAAGGGAACCCGCCATGAGCGACGACTTCACACCAGACAACGTACAAAAAACCGTGTTTTCGATCATCGCCAAGGAAGCCGGCATCGACGAGGGCAAGGTCACGCTGGATTCGACCTTGAAGGATCTTGAAATCCCGTCGCTGGACGCGATCCAGATCATTTTCGAGATCGAGGATCACTTCAAGATCCAGATGCCGGACCGCGACCCCAACTTCGACACCGAATCGGTGAAGGGGCTGGTCGATACCGTGCAAAAACTGCTGGCCGAAAAAGCCGCCAATCCGCCGCCTGCGCCACCTTCGGCGCCGCCGTCGGCTTGAACACTGCCAATGGCAGCCCTCATTTCCGTTGGCCGTGAGAAGCATTGGACACGGATCAACACGGATGAACACGGATTTGATGCATTCATCCGCGTAAATCCGTGCAAATCCGCGTCAGAAGCGCTTCTTCTTTTTCCGGCCACGCCATGAGTCGTCGTGTCGTCATCACCGGGGTCGGTGCGATCTGCGCGCTGGGCCACGACGCGGGCACGATCTGGCAAGGCATGCGCGAAGGCCGCAGTGCGATCGCGCCCTTGGCGGGTTTCGAGAACGAGGACATGCGGGTCAAGGTCGCGGCGCAGGTACGCGATTACGAACCGCGCGCGCACTTCGATCCGAAAAAACTGGTGCTGCTGGATCGCGTTTCGCAATTCGCGTTGATCGCGGCGCGCGAAGCGGTCAAGCAATCGGGGATCGACTTCGCGCAAGACGACACCCGCCAGCGCAGCGCCTGCGTGGTCGGCACCGGCACCGGCGGCGAGGAAACCAACGACGAAGGCTCACGCCGCCTGTATGGCGAGCACAACCCGCGCCTGCACCCCCTGTCGATCGTGCGTCGGATGATGAGCGCGCCGGCCTCGCAGGTGTCGATCGAGTTCGGTATCACCGGGCCCAGCTTCGCGGTATCCAGCGCCTGCGCCTCGGCCAACCACGCCTTCGCGCAAGCCTTCGCGCTGGTGCGCTCCGGCGTCGCCGACATAGCACTCGCCGGTGGCACCGAAGCCTGCCTCACGCTGGGCGTGCTGCGCGCGTGGGAAGCCATGCGCGTGCTGGCCGACGACACCTGCCGCCCGTTCTGCAAGCAGCGCCGCGGCCTGGTGCTGGGCGAAGGTGCCGGCATGGTCGTGCTGGAAGACTTCGATCACGCGCGTGCGCGCGGCGCGGAAATCCTGGCCGAATTCGCGGGCGCCGGCATGAGTGCGGACGCCGGCGACATCGTGATGCCCTCCGACGTGGGCGCGGCACGCGCGATTCGCGCCGCCCTGCGCGATGCGCAACTCGATCCCGAAGACGTCGACTACATCAACGCCCACGGCACCGCGACCCCCGCCAACGATCCCACCGAAACCCGCGCGATCCATGCCGCGCTTGGCGAGCATGCGAAAAAGGTCGCGGTGTCATCGACCAAATCCGTGCACGGCCACGCGCTCGGCGCCTCCGGCGCGCTGGAAATCGTTGCCGCGATCGGCGCGCTGCGCAATCAAGTGAGCCCGCCCACCGCCAACTTCATCGACCCCGATCCCGAGTGCGATCTCGACTGCGTGCCGAACGTCGCGCGCGAGATGCCCATACGCGCGGTGCTTTCAAACGCCTTCGCGTTCGGCGGACTCAACGCAGTCGTGGCGCTCAAGCGCGCGCCGTAGCGCGTAGGGCGGGAGGAACGAAGTGAACCCCGCCAACTGTTGTACAGACGGCGGGTTATCACCCGCCCTACCACAAGCTGGATTCCGGATCGCCGCTGCGCGGCGTCCGGGCTGACGACATTTGCTGGACTTGGTCTGCGCAGGAATAACATCCAGACGCCTTGGCGTGGTTCGTCAAGCGACCTGTCGCGCCGGCGCCGCAGACGGAAATGCGCGATCCAGCCACGCCGGCACCGGGATGCCCTTGCCGCGCAGGAATTCCGGGTTGAACAACTTTTTCGAATAGCGGGTGCCGGCGTCGGCCAACACGGTGACGATCACGTGGCCGGGCCCGAGTTCGCGCGCCAGCCTGATTGCGCCGGCGAGGTTGACGCCGGACGAACCGCCCAGGCAAAGACCTTCCTCCGTGAGCAGCGCGTGCAGCAGCGGCACTGATTCCGAATCGGGAATGCTGTACGCGGTGTCGATTTGCACGTCCCTGAAATTGGCAGTGATGCGGCTGGAACCGATGCCTTCGGTGATGGAATTGCCTTCCGCGACGAGCTCGCCGCGGTTGATGAAATTCGCCAACGCCGAACCCGTCGGATCGGACAGCGCAATCCACACGCCCGGCTTGCGTGATTTCAACCCTTGCGCGACACCCGCCAGCGTGCCGCCGGTGCCGGCCGCGCACACGAAGCCATCCACGGCACCGTCGGTTTCGTACCAGATTTCAAGCGCAGTGGTGGCGGCGTGGAAATCGCGGTTGGCGGTGTTGTCGAACTGGTTGGCGAACCACGCGCTGCCGGGGTCTTTCGCGTTCATCGCATCGGCCAGCGCACTGGCTATATGCACGTAGTGGTTGGGATCGGCGAACTTCGCCGCCGGCACCAACCGCACTTCGGCGCCGGTCAGGCGCAGTGCTTCGATCTTCTCGGCACTCTGGGTTTCCGGCATCACGATGATGCTGCGGTAGCCACGACTGGCGCCAAGCAACGCCAGCCCGATGCCGGTGTTGCCGGCGGTGCCTTCGACCAGCGTGCCGCCGGGCGTGATCAGGCCGCGCCGTTCCGCATCGCTCAGCAACCCCAGGGCGGTGCGATCCTTGATCGAACCGCCCGGGTTCAGCCATTCCGCCTTGCCGAGGATTTCGCAGCCGGTCAGCTCGGACGCACGCCGCAGGCGAATCAGCGGCGTGCGCCCCACACTGGCGGCAAAGTCGGCGCGTGCGTGGATCATGGCGTCGCCATCATGCCCGTGCGGCTTTCGCGAAGCGTAGGTACGGCTTGACCTTGCGCACGCCGCTGAACTTCTTCGCGACTTCCTCGTCGGAGAGCTTCGGCGACACCACGATGTCATCGCCCGGCTGCCAGTTCACCGGCGTCGACACCGGCTGCTTGTCGGTGAGCTGCAGCGCGTCGATGGTGCGCAGGATTTCGTCCACGTTGCGGCCGACGCTCGGCGGATAGGTCAACGTGGTGCGGACCTTGCGCTGCGGGTCGATGATGAACACCGAACGCACCGTGACCTTGGGATCGGCTGCGGGATGGAACATGCCGTACAGCTTGGCAACTTCGAGATCGGGATCGGCGAGGATCGGATAGCTCACTTCGCTGCCGCCGACTTCGGCGATGTCCTGCGACCACTTCTTGTGGTCCTCGACGGGATCCACGGACAGGCCGAGGATCTTCACGCCGCGCTGGTCGAACTCGCCCTTGCGGCGGGCGAACGCGCCCAGTTCGGTGGTGCAGATCGGCGTGAAATCCTTGGGGTGCGAGAAGAACACCACCCAATGGTCGCGCGCGAAGGCGTTGAAATGCAGCGAGCCCTGGGTGGAATCAAGGGTGAAGTCGGGGGCGGTCTGGCCCAATTGCAAGCTCATGGAAGTTACCTCGTGTTGAAAACCGTTGTTGATGGAAGCCGATTCCGGAAAAGGTGTTTCAGGCAGCCTGTGCGATTGAGACATCCCCGCCGCGACATCGTTCGACGCGCAGCGCGCGCTGCGCCTGCGCCGCCACTTCGCCGACGATCAAAAGGGCCGGTGCGCGCACACCTTGCGCGCGCGCCAGCGCCGGAAGCCCGGCCAGCGTACCGGCAAACTTGCGTTCATCCGGAAGCGACGCGTTCTCGACCAGCACGCAGGGCGTGTCGGCGCCGCGACCGTGCTGGATCAGGGATTCCGACAGTGATTCGAGTTCGCCCACGCCCATGTAGACCGCGAGCGTCTGATGCGGCGCGGCGAGCGCGCGCCAATCGGGCGTCTCGCTACCGCGCGCGGCGAGCAGGGTTACACTGTGCGCATGCCGGCGATCGGTCAGGGCGATGCCGGCTGCCGCGGCGCTGCCGAGTGCAGCGGTGATGCCGGGGATCACCGAATACGCAATGCCGTGTGCACGCAGGAATTCCAGTTCCTCGCCGCCGCGCCCGAACACCAGCGGGTCGCCGCCCTGCAGGCGCACCACGCGGCGACTTGCGCGGGCATGATGCAACATCAAGGCATGGATACGCGCCTGGGTCGCGTCATGGTTCTCGCCCACGCGCTTGCCGACGTCGATGCGCTCGGCATCGCGACGCGCCATATCAAGTATGCCGGTGCCGATCAGGCGATCGTGCAGGATCACGTCGGCGTCCTGCAACGCGCGCAATGCCTTCAGGGTCAGCAAGCCCGGGTCGCCCGGGCCTGCGCCGACCAGCGCGACGCTGCCAGGTTTGGCCTCGGGTGCGCCTGCCGCAAGCGCGCGTTCGAACGCGGCCCGCGCGCCTTCCGCATCGCCGGCCTGCAACAACTTCGGCAGCGCGCCATCCAGCAATCGTTCAAAAAAACGCCGACGCTCCCCCGTCCGGGGAAAACGCCGGCCAATACGCGCACGCTCACGCGCAAACAACTCGGCCAGGTTTTCGAGCGACTCCGGAAGCTCCGCTTCCAGCCGTTCGCGCAGACGCCGCGCCAATACCGGCGCGGCCCCGCCCGAGGAAACCGCAATCTGCAGGCGCCCGCGCCGCACCCGCGCCGGAACATGAAAACTGGACGCGTCGATGTCGTCCACCACATTCACGAATATCCCGCGCGCCGTGGCGGCGTCGGCGACCTTTCGGTTGAGCGCGGCAGCATTGCTTGCAGCGACAACCAGCCACGCGTCATCCAGCCATGCAGGCTCGAATTCGCCCCGGCGATGTTGCAGGCGTCCACGTTCGATGAGTTGTCGCAAGGCGGGCTGCACCTCTGGTGCACCCAAGCTGACTTGCGCGCCGGCTTCCAGCAGTGCTTCCACCTTGCGGCGCGCCACCGTGCCACCGCCGACTACCAGCACTGCGCGGCCATGCAGGTCCGCGAACAGCGGAAACAACGGTGCCGCGGCGAATGCGTCGATGGATGGCGTTGCGGTCATGTGGTGCAGTCTGCGCCGCCGCGAAAGCCAGTGGAAATGCGGATCGGAGGCCTGCTTATGCGTTTTTGTTATATGTCGATATGGACGTCTGGACGTCCACCTGTTAGTCTGCAAGCATCCGGTCGCGCCTGCTGCGCAGACCGCCACGGAATCGATCCGATGAACCTGAAACATCCCGCGCCGTGTTGCTGCCCGTCTTCGATGTGACGCGCCCGCGCGCGTACCACAACAGGCCGCAACCACTTACGGGATTTCAGGCATGACCCTCAACCAACTTCGCTACCTCGTCGCCATCGTCGACTCCGGTCTCAACATCACGCTGGCTGCCGAACACGTGCACGCGACGCAACCCGGCCTGTCGCGCCAGATCAAGCAACTGGAAGACGAGCTCGGCTTCCTGCTGTTCACCCGCAAGGGCCGCAGCCTGACCTCGCTGACGCAGGCGGGCGACCATGTGCTGGTGCATGCGCGGCGCCTGCTCGACGAGGCCGGCAATATCCGCGCGCTGGCGGCCAACCAGCGCGGCGAGCGCAAGGGCCGCCTGACTCTGGTCACCACCCACACCCAGGCGCGTTACGTGCTGCCCGCGGCGATCGCCGCAACCCGGCGCGAGTTCCCGGCGGTGAGCATCCGCCTGCAGCCCTCGGATGAAAGCGAAATCCTCGCGCGGCTCGCGCGCGGCGGCGACGAGCTTGCCGTAATCAGTACCAGCGGCGCGGTGCCCAATGCAGGCGTCGCGGTACCGTTGTTCCGCTGGCGACGGGTGGTGCTGGTGCCGTCCGCGCACAAGCTGGCGCGACGCGACAAACCCGTGAGCCTGCGCGAACTGTCCGCGCTGCCGCTGGTGAGCTACGAATCCTCGCGCAAGCCGGAATCCTCGTTGCGGCGCGCGTTCGATGCCGCGAAGCTGCCGATGCAACTGGCGATGACCGCGCACGACGCCGATCTCATCAAGACCTACGTGCGCGCCGGGCTCGGGGTCGGCATCCTCGCCGAGATGGCGGTATCACCCGACGACACCGACCTGCACGCATTGCCGGCGCCCGAGGCGTTGCCCGAGTGCATCACCTGGGCGGTGCTGCCGCGCGGCCGGGTGCTGCGCGATTTCACGTTGCGGCTGTTGCGCGAACTGGCGCCGCAGATCGACTCCATCGACGTGCGCCGGGTCGCCGCCGGCAACGCGGAGCCGGCATGGCCGAAGCCGCCGGCGTGGGAAGACTTGCATCAGTTACCGGCTTAGCGAAATGGTGTCAGGGACAGTTTGCGGCCATGGACGCCCAGCGCGGCTGGTACCGTCGCGCGTAAACTGTCCCTGACACCATTTCACCTCAGCCACTGCCGTTCGGCGTCAACCCCTGCAACGGCACCAGCGACATCAGCTTGCCGATGTCGATGTATTGCAGCAGCTGGCCCATGCCTTGCGCCACGTGCGGCTCCGCAACCAGACCGGTCACCGCCCAGCGCCCCCAAGCCTCGAACGCGTTTTCGACGCCCGTGGTGCCTTCGAACATCAACGCCTGCTGCACCGGCTGGCTGCACGATTGCGTCAAGAGATCGGTCACCAGCGAGCCGGCTTGCTGGTTGATCGCCGCGCGCTGGGCCGACGACACGCTCGCCATCGAGGCCACGTCGGGATCGAGTGCCAGGGTCGCGAAGGCCCAACGCACCACGATCTTCTGGTCGGCAGGCGTGGTCGCGTGGATCAGGCATTGCGACAGCGCGTCGGCGTAGGAACCGGCGCGGGCGAGCGCGGGCCACGCCGACAACGGTCCCAACATGACCAGCAACAGGCACAGTCGGCGCATGGCAGGTCCTCGTTTGCAGCGAAATGGTGTCAGGGACAGTTTACGCGCGACGGTATAGCCGCGCGGGTCATCCATGACCGCAAACTGTCCCTGACACCAATTCAAGCCACCGCGACGGGATACGAGCCCAGCACCGTCACCTGCGCCATCGAATCGCCGAGTTCGGCCAGGGCATCGCGCAGCGGAGATTCGTCGATGTGGCCGCGGACGTCGATGAAAAAAGCGTATACCCATTTGCCCGTGTGCGACGGGCGTGATTCGATCCGGTCCATATTGATGCCATGCCGCGCCAGCGGTTCCAGGATCCGATACAGCACTCCCGGCTGGTCGCGCACGAACACCAGCAGCGAGGTGCGGTCGTTGCCCGACGGCGGAAACAGCGCGCGGCCGATGACCAGGAAACGCGTGGTGTTGTCGGTACGATCCTCGATCGGCCCCGCGACGATTTTCAAGCCGTACACGTGCGCCGCGCTTTCACCCGCGATCGCCGCCGCATCGTCGGCCTTGCCCGCACGCCGCGCGGCCTCGGCGTTGCTGGACACGGACTGGAACTCGACCTTGGGCAGGTTCTGGCGCAACCAACCACGGCACTGTGCCAGCGACTGTGAATGCGACATCACCCGCTCGATATCCTCGATGTGCCCGCCACGCGACAATAGATATTGATGCACGTGCAGTTCGACCTCGCCGCAAATCTTCAGCGGCGAACCGAGGAACAGATCCAGCGTGGACTGGATCGTGCCCTGTCCCGAGTTTTCGACCGGCACCACCCCGAAGTCCGCGCGGCCCTCGGCGACCTCGTCGAACACCTCGGCGATGCTGGCGAGCGGAAAGCCCTTGGCGGAATGCCCGAAGTGCTTGAACACCGCCTGTTGCGAGAACGTGCCTTCGGGCCCGAGAAAGCCCACCTTCAACGGTTCCTGCTGGGCGAGGCAAGCCGACATGATTTCGCGGAACAGCCGCACCAATACCTCGTCGGCCAGCGGACCGGCGTTGCGATCGACCACGCGACGCAGCACCTGGGCCTCGCGTTCGGGGCGGTAATAGTCGACCGCAGCCGCGAGCTTGCCCTTGGCGCGCCCGACTTCGTGCGCCCAGTGCGCGCGCCGCGCGATCAGGGCCTGGATCTGGTGATCGATGCCGTCGATCTCGGCGCGCACGGCGGAGAGATCGGGTTTCGGCGTGGCCGTCACGTCACGTTTGCGACCGCGTGGCACGGTTTTTGCGGTCGCAGCGCGCGGCCGCCGGGTTTTGCCAGCCATGCGGGCTCTCCTTCAGGAAGCCCGCAGCTTGACGGGGTTATAGTGGCTTTGCAAGCGTTTGGACGTCCAAACGCACGATTCACGAATGCAGGCCACACTCGCGCTGCAATCCAAAGAAACGGGTGTCCTCGTCGCGCATTCCCGGTTCCCAGCGCCGCGTGGTTTGCACGTCGCCGATCGACACGTAGCCTTCGTGCCACAAGGGGTGGTATGGCAGGTCGTGGCGGTTGAGGTACCGCCATACGTCGTGGTCGCGCCAGTCGGCGATCGGGTGCAGCTTCCAGTGGCCATCGTGCAACTCCAGGAACTCCGCGCGCGCACGGCTCTCCGACTGGCTGCGACGGATGCCGGCGATCCAGGTGCGCACGCCAAGTTCATCCAGCGCGCGCTGCATGGGTTCGACCTTGCGCAGGCGGTTGTAACGCTGGATGCCGCTCGCGCCCTGTTCCCACAGCTTGCCGAAGCGCGCTTCCATCCAGGCGGTACCAACCTCGGGCCGATAGACCTTGAGGTTGAGCTTGAGGCGCTCGCGCAGTTCGTCGATGAAGCGATAGGTTTGCGGAAACAGGTACCCCGTGTCGACCAGGATCACCGGGATGTCCGCGCGCACACGCGTGACCAGGTGCAATGAAACCGCTGCCTGCGCGCCGAAACTGGACGACAGCGCGTGTTCGCCGGCCAGCGTGGCCAGGCCCCACTCGATGCGTTGCTCGGCCGTGCGCGAGGCCAGCCAGCGATTCAGTGCCGCCAAAGCCTCGGGAGACTCGGCGGCGGTGACGGGATCGGGTATCGTGCCGTGGGTGGCCCGGCTTGGTGATTCGATGTGGCGATCGGCCACGCTTTGCTTGGCAGTCATGCTGCGGCCTCGCGGGGTTGCGGCGGTGCGACCACGTGGGTGCGCGCCAGAAAATCGCCGAAATGCTCGTCGTCTTCGCGCCCGGATGCGAACCGTGCGAACAGTTCGTCCAGCGCCGCCAGGATTTCCGGCTCGGTGATGTTTTCGCGATACAACGCGTTCATGCGCTGGCCGCGATGGTCGCCACCCAGCATCAGGTTGTAGCGACCGGGCGCCTTGCCGATCAGCGCAATCTCGGCGAGGTAGGGGCGCGAGCAGCCGTTCGGGCAGCCGCTGATGCGCAGGTCGATCGGTTCGTCACGCAAGCCGTGCTGGTCCAGCAAGGCCTGCATCCGCGGCAGGAAACCCGGCATCCAGCGCTCGGATTCCGCCATCGCGAGGCCGCAGGTCGGCAGCGCCACGCAGGCGATGGTGTTCAACGCAAGCCGCGTCGCGCTGCGGTGCAAGGCCAGGTCGTGGGCCTTCGCCAGCGCGTCGATGCGTTCGCGCCGGTTCGCTGGAACACCGGCGATGAAAGCGTTCTGGTTGGGTGTCAAACGAATCTGCGCGTCGGGCGCGTGTTCGGCCAGCAGCGCCGCGATAGCGCGCATGCCGGTCTGGCGCGTGACGCCGTCCTTGTCGTGCACGCGTCCGAACGGAATGCGCAGGCCCAAGTGCCAGCGTCCATCCTCACCCTCGCGCCAGCCGAAACGGTCGCCACGTTGGGTGAATTCGAATCCGCGCGCCGGCTGCAGCGTGAAGCCCGCACGACGTTCGATCTCGGCCTTGATCCACGCAAGACCCTTGTCGTCGACGGTGTACTTGAAACGCGCGTGCCGGCGTTCGGCGCGATCGCCGAAATCGCGTTGGGTGGTGAGCGCGGCCACCGCCAGCGCCGTGACGTGATCGGGCGTGATGAAACCGATCGGACTGGCCATGCGCGGATAGGTTTTGGCATCGCCGTGGCTGGCACCCATGCCGCCGCCGACCAGCACGTCGTAGCCGGCCAGTTCGCCCTCTTCGACGATCGCGACGAAACCGACGTCCTGCGAGTAGACGTCGATGTCGTTGTCGGGTGGTACCGCAAAACCATGCTTGAACTTGCGCGGCAGGTAGGCATCACCCAGCAGCGGTTCGGCTTCGTCGCCAGCGCTCGGCGGCTCGCCCAACCACGTTTCGTGCCAGGCGCGCGACTGCGGGCGCAGGTGCAACGACAGCGCCTGCGCCTGCTCGAACACCCGCGCGTGCACGCGCGACAGCAGTGGATTGACCGCCGCGACCACGTTGCGATTGTCGTCGCCACAGGCGGCGATGGTGTCGAGCCCGCAAGCGTGGATGGCTTGCGCCGCCGCGCGCAGGTTCCGCTTCTCGATGCCGTGGGTCTGGATGGTCTGGCGCGTGGTCAGGCGCAGGCCGCGCGTGCCATGGCGTTGCGCCATCGCGTCCATCGCCAGCCACTGCGCGGGCGACATCACGCCGCCCGGCAGGCGCAGGCGCAGGAAGAACGAATAATCCGGCTCCAGTTTCGCCAGCCGCCGCGCTTCGCGCACGTCGCGGTCGTCCTGCTGGTAGCCGCCGTGGAATTTCAGCAGTTGCACATCGTCCGCGCGCAAGGCTCTGGTGACCGGGTCGGCCAGGCTTTCGAGCAGGCTGCCGCGCAGGTGGCGGCTATCGCGCTTGATGCGTTCGAGGTCGGATGGCTCGCTCATCAGTACACGTCCCGCGAATAACGGTGTTCGTCGCGCAGTTGCGCGATATAGGCTTCGGCGGCTTCCTGCGCGCGTGCGCCTTGTTCCACGATCACATCGCGCAACGCGGCTTCGACGTCGCGCGCCATCGTGGTGGCGCCGCACACGTACAGGTGCGCGCCGGCTTCCAGCCACGCGTAGAGTTCGCGGCCGTGCTCGCGCAGCTGATGCTGCACGTAGATTTTTTCTGCCTGGTCGCGCGAGAACGCGACATCAAGCCGTTGCAACGAACCCGCCTTCAGCGCCGCCTGCCATTCGAGCTGGTACAGGAAGTCGCTGCGGAAATGCGGATTGCCGAACAGCAGCCAGTTGCGCCCCGACGCACCCGCGGCGGCGCGCTGCTGCAGGAACGCGCGGAAGGGTGCGACGCCGGTGCCAGGCCCGACCATGATGATGTCGCGGCTGGCATCGGCCGGCAGCCGGAACCGCTCGTTGCGTTCCAGATACACCTCGACGGTTTCGCCCGCGGCCCGCGTCGCCAACCAGTGCGAGGCCGCGCCCCAATGCGTGCCGGCTTCGGTCGCGTATTCCACGTGTGCGACTGTCAGGTGCACTTCGTCGCGGACTTCGGCGCGGCTGGATGCGATCGAATACAGACGCGGCGTCAGCGGCCGCAGTGCGGCGACCAGCGCCTCGCCGGTCCAATTCGCCGGATATCGTTGCAACAGGTCGATGGGTTGCTGCGTCTCCAGCAACCGGCGCAATGCCTCGCCGTGTTCGGGCTGCAGCAACTCGCGCAGCGCGGTGCTGCCGCTGCGCGCCGCCAACGTCGCGACCAGCGGCCGGCTGAGCCGGGTCAGTTCGCGTTTGCTGGTCAGCCACTCGCGCAGAGGGTGCACGGCATTCGCTTGCATCACGGCCGCATCGCCGTCCAGGTGCAGCGCGTCCAACAAGGCCGCGACCAGCGGCTCGGAATTGCGTGGCAGCACGCCCAGCGCGTCGCCGGGTTCGTAATCGAAGCCGGAACCGGCAAGATCGAGTTCCAGATGGCGCACGTCCTTGCTGCTGCCATCGGCGGTGATGCGCTGGTTGGCCAGCAGCTCGGCCCTGAACGGCCGCGCGGCCGACCACGCCTGCACCTCGACGTGTGGGCGCAGCGGGGTGACGTTGGTCGCAGGTGCCTGCGTCTTCAGCACCTCGCGTGCGTGCGTGAGCGCCTGCTGCGTCCACGGCTCGGCCACCACGTCGATGTCGAGGTCGGCCTCGCCGAACGCGAACAATCTTTTCCCGCCGAGTTCCGCCAGCCGCGCGTCGAGTTTGCGGCCGGTCAGGCAAAACTGCGGGTAACTGGAATCGCCGAGGCCCAGCACCGCGAACGACAACGCGGGGAGCTTCGGCGCGCGGCGGCTGCCGATGAAATCGATCAGCGCACGCGCGTCGTCTGGCGGATCGCCATCACCCTGAGTGCTGATCACCACGTACAGCAGGCGTTCTTCGGCCAGCTCGCGCAACGGATACGCATCGGCGCGCGCCAGCCGCACGCCGAAACCGGCATCCCCGGCCTTGCGTGCGAGCTGCTCGGCCACGCGTCTGGAATTGCCGGTCTGGCTGCCGTACACGACGGTCAGGCGCGCGCCGGCATCCGGCTCCACCGCCGCACGCGCGTCCGGTGCCGGGGCGATCCTGCCCGCCAGGCCGGCCGCGTAGCCCGACAGCCACCAGAGGCTCGCGGCGTCGAGTCCTTCGACAAGCCGATCGAGATGCTGTGCCAGATCCCTGGGCAAGGGCGAACGTGGCAGGGGCGCGGTAGCGGACATGACCGGAACGACGTGCGGCGACGGAGCCGGCACGATACGTCGCGGCCGCCGCATGACGGAAAGGACGGCGCGCTATGCGCTTATGCCTCGCGCGACATTTCACGCGCGATCGGCCCGGACGTGTCAACGCGCGGACACCGCCATCCGTTGCAGACAACGGGACCACCATCTCACGAGGGGGCTGTGATGCGACTGTCCACGTTCCGGATCGCCAGCGGGTTCGCGGCGTTCAATCTCACGGGTTGCAGTGCCCGCGCGCAGGGACTGGAGCCTGATGCGGGGCATCTTTCGGCATCGCCGCGCGGCACCTTGCGGCTTGGCCGCCTCGCGGCGCTGCTCAAGCCTCTCCACGCCAGCCTGCCAGACACGACTCGCAGCGATCAGCCGGTGAAACCGTCGCCGGCGTGAAGCCTCGGCGACACGCGGGAATCACACGCCGCGCGCGAGCTCCGCGGCCACCTGCCTGGCCGCTTCCAGCGTCTTGTCGATGTCCGCGCGCGTGTGCGCGGTCGACACGAACAGGTTTTCGTAGGCGCCCGGGTGGAACAGCACGCCGCGCGCCAACATGCCGCGCCACCAGCGATCGAACAGCTTCTGGTCGGCGTGGCGTTCGGCGTCGCGATAGTCGTGGATGGGTTCGCGCGCGAACCACACCTGCATCAGCGGGCCCACGCCCACCACGTACGCGGGCAGGCCGGCATCGCGCAGCACCTTGTCCAGGCCCGTGCGCAGCGCGTCGGAAACGGCATCGAGTTGCGTGAACAGCCCCGGCGTCGCCAGTTCGTCCAGCGCCGCGTTGGCCGCCGCGATCGCGATGCCGTTGGCGGCGTAGGTGCCGGCCATCGACACCGTGCCGTTGGCGACCAGCGCCATGATGTCGGCGCGACCACCGCAGGCCGCGACCGGAAAGCCGCCGCCCAGGCCCTTGGCGAACACCGAAAGATCCGGTGTGACACCCAGCCGCGCCTGCGCGCCACCGAGTCCCAGCCGGAAGCCGGTGATCACTTCGTCGAACAGCAGCACGATGCCGTGCGCGCGGGTCAGCTCGCGCATCGTTTCGAGATAACCGGGCTTGGGCAGGATGCAGCCGGTGTTGCACATCACGGGCTCGGTGATCACCGCCGCGATCGAATCGCCCTCGCGCTTGATCGCGTCGGCCAATGCGTCGGCGTCGTTCCACGGCAGGATGATCAGGTTTTCGTCAAGGCCATGCGGCAGACCGGGGCCCTGCGGCACCGGCCGCGGATGCGCGTCGGGGCCGGCCTTGGCAATGTCCGGATGCTTGCTCCAGTACACCTGATCGGAAAAGCCGTGGTACATGCCCTCGAAGCGGATCAGCTTCGGGCGTTTGGTGAACGCGCGCGCGAGGCGCGTCGCGTACAGCACCGCCTCGGTGCCGGTGTTGCACAGGCGCACCTGTTCGACGCTCGGGACGGCCGCGATGATCTTCTGCGCCAGGCGTGCTTCGTCGGCGGTCGGCAGCGCGAACACGGTGCCACGCTGCTGGATGAAATCCACCACGGCTTGCGTGACGCGCGGCGGGCGGTGGCCGAGCAGCATGGGTCCCAGGCCCAGCAGGTAATCGATGTAGCGGTTGCCGTCGACATCGGTGAGGTGCGCGCCTTCACCGCTCTGCACGAACAACGGATACGGCAGCCAGCCCGACCACGTCGCACGCGCGGTGCTGTTGACGCCGCCGGGAATCGGTTTGCAGGCGAGCTCGAACAGCCTAGCGCTGCCGGCGGTGTCGAGCCCTGAAGCAAGTTGCGCGGGGGAGCCCGCTTGGATCGATGCGTTCATCGGGTTGCAGTCACAAGGTGGGGTTGGCGGTCTGGAATGCGTCACGAACGGGGATAGACGCGTGACGCCGCGACACGGTCGTCAGGGTCGGCAGCTTGCCGGGCCGCTCACACGGGCGCAAGCACGCGCCGCGGTGTGTACAGCTTGCCAGCCAGCAATGCCGGCAACAGCGCGATCGCATCGGCGAAGCCGACGATCGAGGCGTGCGGGATGGCGGCGTGGCGGCAGTGTTCGATCAGGCGGTGCTTGGCGAACACGTAATCGGCCTCGCCCGCCGCGCAGAAATCCGAAGCGCCGTCGCCGATCAGCAACACGCGGTGATGCCGGTTGTGTTCGCGCACCGCGCTGGCGCACTTGCAATGACCGCTGCCGATCCGGCAATGCGCATCCGAAAACGGGGTTTCCAGCTTCCACTGGCGCGCGCCGGTCTGCACCAGGCGATTGGCGAGCACCGGCAGGTTGTCGAGCTGGTAGCGCGCCAGGATCGCGCGGATTGCGTAATCGAGCCCGTCGCTGACCACCCGCAGGGTGGCCCCGGCGGACAGTGCAGCCTCCGCGAAAGCGGGGAAGGCGTTGTCGATGCGCAGGCCGGCCAGGTGCTCATCGATCTCCTCGCGCGAGGCATTCAGCAGCGCGACCTGTCCGGCCATGCACTCGGCCGAACCGATCTTGCCCGCGCGCCAGTCGCGCTCCAGCACCTGCCATTCGGGCGGCGCAAACCGGTCGAGCAGGGAGTCGGTGACGTCCTCGACGGCGATGGTGCCGTCGAAGTCGCACAGGATGTTCCATCGGATCACGGGGAATCCTTCAGGTGCGGCGGGCCGCAAAGTGGCGCCAATTCTAGCGCCGCATGCTTTCCGAACGCTTTCCGGGGCTGGCTGACGGCTGAATCCGCCGTACGCAGCAGGCATCCTGTCGGCTGCCTGAAGCACGTTTTCTTCCCCCTTCCGAAGGAAGGGGGATTGAGGGGAATGGCTTTTCGCTGCACGGCATCCCCCCGACGCTGCACGTCGACCCCCTTCCTGCGGAAGGGGGTGTCTCACTTCCGCGACACCTTCGGATACCGCACCGCACCACTGCGCCATGCATCTTCCCCCTTCGGAACGAAGCAACTGTGTTCGACGTCAAGCGGTTTTTGCTACATGCGGACTCCAGTGCGCACCATCACGCAGCATGGCGTTGAGGATGGTCAGCAGTTTGCGCATGCA